>NZ_JACIVF010000037.1 GCF_014145585.1 Limosilactobacillus agrestis | reverse complement strand
GATGGTAAGGATTATGTAGCAGCACAATCAGGCTTAGCAAATGGTGAACCAGTAAACAACATTACTGTAACTGTAGATTACGAGAAGGCAGATCATACTCAATTAATCAACTATGTTGATAAAGCTGGTAAGGTAATCAGTCATTACAACGTAAATGGTAAGACTGGTGAAAGTGTAAATACTGATATTGCGAACCACGTACCAGAAGGTTGGGTAATTAGTGGTAAATATCCAACATCAATTACATTTGGTTCAGAAAACCCAGCTCCAATCAATGTAAC
>NZ_JACIVF010000036.1 GCF_014145585.1 Limosilactobacillus agrestis | reverse complement strand
TGCTAGCGAATCCACTAGTGCTTCAGTAAGCGCATCTGAATCAACTTCCGCATCAGTAAGTGCGAGTGAATCAACTAGCGCATCAGTAAGTGCCAGTGAATCCACAAGTGCTTCAGTAAGCGCCAGCGAATCCACAAGTGCTTCAGTAAGTGCCAGTGAATCCACAAGTGCCTCAGTAAGTGCCAGCGAATCAACTAGTGCTTCAGTAAGTGGCAGTGAATCAACTAGTGCTTCGGTAAGCGCATCTGAATCA
>NZ_JACIVF010000035.1 GCF_014145585.1 Limosilactobacillus agrestis | reverse complement strand
GCATATTCTTCAACAGCTTTAAGTTTAGTTTTAACGCTAATTTTGGTCATATAAAATACCCCCAGAGTTGATTTCCAACTCTGGGGGTACACGTCACAGTAAAAAACTGGGGCCTGTTTTGTCGTAAATAAACAAAAAAATTAAAAGAGAAGTCAAAGCCGATCCAGTGTGATAAGATGTAAGATGATTGAAAGGATTGATAAAAGATGAAGATTCTAGCCATCGACACATCCAACCACCCAATGAGCATAGCGTTGGTTGATGATGAGCAATTGTTGGCAACAACGACCCTTAATATGGTTCGCAATCATAGTATTTATTTAATGCCGGCAATTAGTAAGTTATTTGAGTTAGTTCAGTGGCAGCCAACAGATATTGATCGAGTAGTGGTTGCACAGGGACCAGGATCTTATACGGGAGTACGGATTGCAGTTACAACAGCTAAAGTATTGGCCGATACTGAAAAAATTGACTTAGTTGGCGTATCAAGTTTAGCAGTGTTAGCACGTAATGTGGTTCCAACATCATCAGCAATTATTGTTCCTTTCTTTGATGCACGACGGGGAAATGTATTTGCTGGAGCTTACCAGTGGGAAAATGGTAAGCTAGTAAATAAAATAGAAGATCAGCATCTAGGGATTGATGTTTTACTAGAACAACTTGCAAAATTAGATCAACAAGTTGTTTTAGTAGGTCATATGACTGATAAGATCCAGGCCAAATATGATCAATTGCCAGCCAATGTGACCCTTTTGCCACGATCTTATAGTATTCCGTCAACGTATCAATTAGCTCTTGCTGGTGAAACGAAGGAACCAGTTAATGAGATTGACCTCTTTGTTCCACACTATTTACGGATTACTGAGGCAGAGGCTAATTGGCAAAAACTTCATCCTGGAGAAAAAAGAAAGAATTATGTTCGAGAAGTTTAAAGAATGGTTTGTCAATACGACCAATCCAACTAAACGGCCGATCCTTGATTTTACACGACGAATAGTAATGATATCTGGTCATCAGTATATGGTCCGGATGGCAAAGGAGCAAGATATTCAAACCTTGGTGGAAATTGAAGAAAGAATCTATGGAAAAGCACCATGGAGTTATGCTGCTTTTCGTATTGAACTACAACGACCGTGTGATCGACTCTATTTAGTTATCGAAGAGGATCAGCAAATTGTTGGTTTTATGGGAACGGCAATTGATTGGTATCATTATGATTTGCATATTACGAATATTGGCATTACACCAAGTTACCAAAATAGAGGGATTGGAACGTATCTTATTTCAACTGCCAAAAACTATGCCCGGCATTTAAAATTACATTCGCTGAGTTTAGAAGTACGAGTGCATAATTTATCAGCTCGTCGCTTATATGAAAGTTTAGGCTTTCGTAACCAGCATATTAAACCACGTTATTACTTAGACAATCACGAAGATGCCGTTGATATGCAAGCAAACTTACTTAGGTAGAGGTGAAAGTATTTTATTATGACAGAACGCACATTAACCTTAGCGTTTGAATCAAGCTGTGATGAAACAAGTGTTGCCGTAATTGAAAATGGAACTAAAATCCTTTCCAATATCGTTGCAACGCAAATCGATAGTCATCAGCGTTTCGGTGGAGTAGTACCAGAAGTAGCTAGTCGCCATCATATTGAACAAATTACCAAGTGTACAAATGAAGCGTTAGAGCAAGCAGAGGTAGACTATAATGACCTAGATGCTGTTGCGGTAACATATGGTCCAGGATTAGTCGGATCATTATTAATTGGAGTAACAGCAGCGAAGACGATCGCATGGGCTCATAATCTTCCGTTAGTTCCGGTTAATCACATGGCTGGTCATATCTATGCCGCACGCTATGTTGGAGAGTTTAAATATCCACAAATGGCATTATTAGTTTCCGGTGGACATACAGAATTAGTCTATATGCCATCAGAACATGAATACCAAATTATTGGTGAAACACGTGATGATGCTGCCGGTGAAGCCTATGATAAGATTGGTCGTGTGTTGGGAGTTAATTACCCAGCAGGAAAAACGATTGATGAATGGGCAGCTAAAGGCAAAGATACTTTTAATTTTCCACGAGCAATGGAAAAAGAAGATAATTATGACTTTAGCTTTAGTGGGTTGAAGAGTGCTTTCATCAATACTGTTCATAACGCAGACCAACGTGGGGAAAAATTGGATAAATATGATCTTGCAGCCAGTTTCCAACAAAGTGTCATTGACGTGCTTGCTGAAAAAACAATGCGGGCGTTAGATGATTACCCAGTAAAGCAACTGATTTTAGCTGGTGGGGTAGCTGCTAATCATGGTCTCCGTGCTCGTTTAGACCGTGATATGAAGGAATTTCATCCTGATGTCCCTATGTTGCAAGCGCCATTGAAATTATGTGGCGACAATGCTGCAATGATTGGGGCCGCTGGTTATGTTAACTACAAACATGGCGATCGAGCAGGCTTAGACTTGAATGCCGTACCAGGATTGATGTTTGATCGAATTCAGAATAAATAATAACCATAACTAAAAAGTCATGGCCTCCAGTGTTCGGAAACACGAACACTGGAGGCCATTGTTATACTGCGCTCTTTGTCTCTTATAAACGTAACTGCAGTTTTTTGCGTTTTATGATTCGCCATTTGCTTTGTCAACGGCATCCATCAAGGCGTAACGGAAACCATTTTTTTCCAATGCTTCCACGCCCTTGATTGTTGTACCCGCTGGTGACGTTACTTGATCGCGTAATAATGCCGGGGCAAGCTTGCTATCATAGGCTAGTGTTCCCGTACCTTTTACCATACTAGCAATAACTTCATATGCGGTTTGGCGATCGAGACCATGCTTGACGGCGGCATCGCTCATTGCGTCCATCATCACATCAACAAATGCAGGGCCACATCCCCCGATAACACCAATTATATCTAGTTGGCGTTCTGGAACTTCAATGACATCACCAAGACTATTTAAAACAGTCATTACTTTTGAAATTGCTTCAGCAGAAATTCCGGTTGGTAAGGCAACGCCAATTGTACCAGCATTAACTTCAACTGGTGTATTGGGAATAATATTTACAATTTCTTTATTAGGAAGAACTTTTGCTAAGTCTGCGTGAGTAATTCCAGCAGCGGCAGAAATAAAAATAGTGTGGTCGTTAAGGACGGCTAATTCTTTCGCGACTGCGGTTGTAATAGGGGCCGGAGTAGTCAAAATTACGATCTCGGGTGTAAGGTTAACTACTTCACTATTTGTATTAACGAGTTTAAATTCGAGCTTCTCAGCGAGGCTAGTAACACGTGGATTAACAGGGTTCATCGCGCTGAGGGTAAAATTCTTCGTATGGCTTAATCCCTTCATAATTGCGGTCCCCATATTTCCAACACCAATAATTGTAACTTTCATTTAAAAAACCTCCTAAATTATTTGCGAATTTGACCATTACCGGTAATTTCGTATTTAATTGTTGTTAATTGTTGTAATCCCATTGGTCCACGGGCATGAAGCTTTTGAGTGCTAATGCCAATTTCAGCACCAAAGCCAAATTCACCTCCATCAGTAAAACGGGTAGAGGCATTGACGTAAACACAGGCAGAATTGATTGCCTGTTGGAAGTAACGTCCCCGGGTAATATTGTTTGTAATGATTGATTCTGAATGATGGGTACTGTAGTGATTAATATGGTTAATTGCATCATCGAGGGAATCAACAATTTTTACGGCCATAATTAGATCATTATATTCTGTCTTCCAGTCTTCATCAGTAACGGGGCGGATAGTTGATACTAGTTGGCAAGCCATTTCGTCACCGCGTAATTGGACTCCATGTGCCATTAAAGCTTTGGCAATGACAGGAAGAAATTCAGCGGCAACATCGCGGTGGATAAGTAGTTTTTCAGCGGCATTGCATACAGAAGGTCGTTGCACTTTTGCGTTCACAGTAATATTGGTTGCCATTGTTAAATCGGCATCCTTATCAATATAAATGTGGCAATTACCAGCACCGGTTTCGATAACTGGGACTGTGGCTGTTGTTATAACCCGCTGAATAAGGGCTCGGCCCCCTCGTGGAATCAAGACATCAATGTAGTCAGTGAGATTCATCATTTCATCAGCAACTGCATGACTAGTGTCGGTAATAAGTTGAACCGCATCGATTGGTAAATGTTGTTTTTGTAATGATTCGCGAAGAATTTTTACTAAGGAAGTATTAGTCTGGATAGCTTCCTTTCCGCCCCGTAGAATAACTGCATTGCCACTCTTAAATGTGAGGCCGGTCGCGTCTACAGTTACGTTTGGTCGTGCTTCAAAGATAATGCCAATTACCCCTAATGGTACGCGCCGTTGAAGAATTTGCAATCCATCTTTGGTAATCCACCCCTTATCGATTTGGGAAGTGGGATCGGCCAAGTCAGCGATTATCCGGAGACCGTTAGCCATGTCCTCAATGCGTTGGGAATTGACCATTAACCGATCCGTAAATTTAGTTGGCATTTGGGTAGCAGCTGCCAAATCGTGTTGGTTGGCAGTGATAATTTGTTTTTTATTTTTAATTAGGTCATTTGCCAATTGAAGCAATGCCTTGTTTTTGGTGGCAGTATTCATTAAAGCTAGTTTGTTCGCAGCAATTTGAGCTCTTTTTCCAATTGCGATTAAGTCTTGGTTCATTATCGTCACTCCTATTTTCCAAAATGAGTACCAATAGTATGACCATCAAAAATATCAAAAAGAATTTTAGGATCACGACCATTGCATAAAATCATTTGTTTGCCTGCTTGCATCATTGTGGCAGCCGCCCGTAATTTAGTTACCATTCCGCCGGTGCCAAACCTGGTACTGCTACCGCTTGCGGCGTTCTCTATTTCTGGCGTTAGGACTGGTACTTCTTTAATTATTTGTGCATCAGGAAATTTATGAGGGTCTTTGTCATAAAGGGCATCGATATCCGAAAGAATGATTAGTTCATCTGCGTCAATGGCAATCGCGACTTGAGAAGAGAGTTCATCATTGTCACTGAAAGTAGTGTAATGGTCAAGCTCATCAACTGACACTGGGTCGTTTTCATTAACGATCGGAATTACATTTTGCTGAAGTAAAGTATTAATTGTATTAAGCGTATGTTGCCGACTAACAGGGTAAGTGAGCACATCACGGGTAAGGAGAAGTTGGGCAACGTGCGTTTGATAATCTAAAAATCGTTGCGAATAGATTCGCATTAAAGCAGCCTGGCCGATAGATGCTAAGGCTTGCTGTTGTTCGATTTTGGCAGGGCGATCTGTTAATCCTAAACTTGCAAGACCAACGCCAATTGCTCCCGAGGAAACAAGAATAAGTTGGTGTCCTTGATTATTTAATGTCGCAAGGACAAATGAGAGTTGGTCGATTGTTCGTAAATTAATTTTTCCATTAGGGAGAACAAGGCTACTCGTCCCAATCTTAACGACCACTTTTTGTATTTTATGAGTCATAGAGAATCCTTTCAAAAAACAAAAAGCGCCCTTAACCGAGACACCAATTATGGCGGTACCATTCTCGTTTAAAGACGCACTTTACACTTTTAAATTATTTTATTATTAGAATATATTAAAGTTGTAGCAGGGCTTCGGTACTGGCGATAGCTTGCAGTCGATGACTATCGTTCCTGGACTGACCTACTTTTATCTACAATTAAAATTTTAATTGAAATACTAAGCTTTTGTCAAGACTAATTATTTTTGGAGTTTAATTAAAAATAGATTGACAAAAGATTAGAAATAAATTAGAATACGGACAACAATTAAATATTAGTCGTTTAAGAAGAGTAAAAGTAATTTAGCATTAAGAGAGTTTTCGGGTGGTGGAAGAAAATTACAAGTTGCTTTGAAGATGGTCTTAAAAAATACAACAAGCGTGAGGGAAAACTAAGCGCTTGTCGGCTGGTATCCGTTATCAAGTATCGAAGTTTATTATGAACTTCCTGAGGCTATTCATGTGAGTGGATAGTAAATTAAGGTGGCACCACGAAAATACTCGTCCTTACTTAAGTTAAGGACGGGTATTTTTTATGGAGGTGAAAGTGATGAGACGAAAAATTGCATTAGCGCAACTTAATATTCAATTAGGAAATCCTGCTGAAAATTATCAAAAAGCTAAACAAGCAATTGAAGAAGCTGCTAATCATCATGCAGATATCGTTGTCTTGCCAGAGATGTGGAATACGGGCTATGCCTTAGACCAATTATCAGAAGTGGCAGATGAAAATGGTCAAAAAACGCAACAATTCCTTAGTGAGTTAGCGCTAAAAAATCAAATTAACATTGTTGGCGGTTCAGTAGCGGTGAGACGTGGACATTCTTTTTTTAATACCACTTATGTTTATGATCAAAAGGGAAATCTAATTAGCAGTTACGATAAGGTGCATTTATTTGGATTGATGAATGAAGACCAATATCTAGAAGCTGGGCAAAAAGAAAATTATTTTAAATTAGCTGGAGTTCCGAGTGCAAGCTTTATTTGTTATGATTTACGTTTTCCTGAATGGATTAGAACAGTTGCTCGTTATGGAACTGACATCTTATATTTTTCAGCAGAATGGCCAAGCAAACGGATTAAACAATGGCAAATAATGCTTCAATCACGGGCAATTGAAAATCAAGCCTTTGTAGTTGCGGCCAATCGTGTTGGGACAGATTTAGAGAATAGTTTTAATGGCCATTCATTAGTAATTGATCCGCTTGGCCGTATTATCCATGATGCAGGAGAAGTTGAACAAGTAAGTTATGCAGTAATTGACCTAGCACAGTTAGCACAGGTTCGGGGACCGATTCCGGTGTTTAAGGATCGTCGACCAAGTCTTTATCATTAAGAAGGAGATGGAAAAGATGAATTTTGAACAATCTAAATTATTAGGCACTTTACCGAAACAATTTTTTGCCAATTTAGTTGCCAAGGTTAATAAAAAAATAAGTGAAGGGGTCGATGTTATTAATCTTGGCCAAGGAAATCCTGATAAGCCAACGCCAGATTATATTGTTAAGAGCACGCAAAAATGGGTGACGGATCCGCAAACTCATAAGTATTCACTATTTCGGGGATTGCCAGCATTTAAAGAAGCGGCGGCAAAATTTTATTTTGAAAAATATGGAGCTGATTTTGATCCAGAAAAAGAAGTTGCAATTTTAGGCGGTTCCAAGATTGGGCTTGTAGAATTGCCATGGGCATTGATGAATCCTGGCGACACTTTCCTGCTTCCTGATCCAGGCTATCCAGATTACTTATCCGGAGCGGCATTAGGAGAAGTTAATTTTGAAACAGTGCCATTATTAGCAAAAAATAATTTCTTACCAGATTTAGAGGCAATTCCTGAAGAGGTGGCTCAACGTGCTAAATTCTTCTACCTTAACTATCCTAATAATCCCACTGGTGCTGTAGCTACTTCCGAGTTTTATCGAAAATTAGTTGCCTGGGCCCAAAAGTACCATGTGGGTATTATTAGTGACTTTGCCTATGGCGCAATTGGCTTTGACGGTCAAGCTCCAGTTAGTTTTATGGAAACACCAGGTGCTAAAGATGTGGGGATTGAATTTTATACCTTTTCTAAGACATTTAACATGGCAGGCTGGCGAATCGCATTTGCGGTTGGTAATGCGGATATTATTGAAGCACTAAACTTAATTCAAGACCACTTATTCGTTAGCCTTTTTCCTGCCTTACAGGAAACGGCTATTGATGCTTTAACGCTGCCACAACGAGATGAGGCAATTGCCGAAATTGTTGGCCGTTATGAAGAAAGACGGAATGCCTTTATTAATGCGGCCGAAAAAATTGGCTGGCACGCATTCACTCCCCAGGGTACTTTCTATGCTTGGATGCCGGTTCCAAAGGGTTATACCAGTGAAAGTTTTGCAGATTTGTTATTGGACAAAGCTGGTGTGGCAGTAGCACCAGGCAATGGCTTTGGTAAACACGGTGAAGGTTATGTGCGAATTGGCCTTTTGATTGAACCAGTGCGATTAACGGAAGCCGTTGAGCGGATTGCTAAATTGAATTTATTTAATTAGGGAGGAAAAGATTATGGCTTTGAAATATACGGTTTTAGGTGCAGGGGCAATGGGGCTACGATTTGGCGTATTGCTTCAAGGACTGGCAGGTGCGAAGGTTGATTTTGTTGATAACTGGGCTCCTCAAGTTGAAACTATTAAACAGCAGGGTGGGGTTTATGTTTCTCGGGACCATGAGAATCGTCACCTTGTACCAATTAATATTTACTCTCCAGAAGAATATGATGGTGATCCAGATGTATTTATCGTTTTTGCCAAGCAGATGACGCTCAGTGATTTATTACAACGCAGTGCTCATTTCTTCCGTCCTGACCATCAATATGTTTTTTCGGGGATGAATGGCATGGGACATATTGAAAAAATTAACTACTATTTTCCTAAAGAACATGTCGTTGCCGGTACCTGTTTAATCGGCACAGTCCTTAATAAGGCGGGAGATGTGGACTTTATTGGTAAACCTGGTGCTGGTTCGATCAACTTAGCGCCTCAAGTCGGTGAACCAGATGAGCGAGTAAAACAAATTGTTGAGGACTTTACCACGGCGAATATTAATCCCCATCTTAATGATAATTTTTATGGTACCCTCCTAACAAAAGTAGTTTTCAATTCTGTCATTAATACAATCTGCACGCTTTTTGAGATTCAAATGGGACAATTTATCGATTATGATGGTGCAGAAAAGCTTGGTAAACAGCTAATTAATGAAGCATTTGATGTTGCAGAACGGGCTGGTATCCAGCTCTTAAGTACCCGTGAAGAGGAGTGGCAAACGATTAAATATGTTAGTGAAGTCACCAACCCGCTTCATTATCCATCGATGTACCAAGATATGAGTAAGAATCGGCCAACGGAAGTCGATTACATTAATGGGTACATTTATGACCTGGGTAAGAAGTATAACTATGAGGCATCAACTCACGACTTCTTGCGTAATTTAGTTCACCTTGCAGAAAATACTCGCAAATTTCGGCAAAACTAAAAGAAGAAGCGGATCTTTCCGCTTCTTCTTTTAGTTTTCTTGATCAAATTCTTCCAGTTTTTCTGCTGCTTCTGTCCATGCAAGTTCAACTTCTTCAGATTTAGCTGATAACTCATCAAGTTCTTTTTGGAGATCGGTTAATTTTCCAATATCCGTAGCAATCTCTGGTTGGCTCATTTGTTCTTGAATTGCAGTTTGCTTTTCTTCTAATTCCGCCATCTGTTGTTCTAGTTCATCGACTTGTCGCTGAATTTTTCGGCGAGCGCGCTGTTGTTCTTTACTTTGCTGATAAGACTGCTTACCAGCTGGTGCTTTAGCGATCGTGTTGGAATTATGCGAAGTAGCTTTAGGTGAACTTTCTTTTTCCTTAGCAACTAGATAGTCATCATAATTGCCTTCATAATGTTTAATTCCATCATGTTCCATTGCTAGGATATCGGTAGCAACCTGATTAATAAAGTAACGGTCGTGAGAAATAAAGAGAACAGTTCCGCTAAATTCGTTAATTGCGTTTTCAAGCACTTCTCGACTATCGATATCTAAGTGGTTAGTGGGTTCATCAAGGATAAGAAAATTAATCGGTTTAAATGAGAGTTTAGTTAACTCTAGTCGTGCTTTTTCACCACCAGATAGGTCATGAACGACTTTATAAACATCATCACCAACGAATAAGAAACTACCTAATAATGAACGAATATCTTTTTCAGGCACTTCTGGATGGTCATCCCACACTTCTTCCAGAACCGTTTTGTTTGGGTGCAATTGCTGTTGTTCCTGATCATAGTAACCGAGATCGAGGTTAGCACCGAGTTTAATCGATCCGCTAATTAACGGAATTTTATGGAGGATAGATTTTAGTAAAGTTGACTTTCCGATTCCATTTGGCCCGATAATCCCAACACGCTGTGGCTTACGGACATTAAATGAAAGTGGCCCGGCAAGAATCTGTTCATCGTAACCAACTTTTGCCTGCTCCACATCAAGAACTTCATTTCCGCTATCTTTTTCAGAATGAAATTGAAAATGAATTGATTTATCATCAGTTTCTGGACGATCAAGCCGCTCCATTTTTTCTAATTGCTTTCGTCGCGCCTGAGCACGTTTAGTTGTTGAGGCGCGAACAATATTTCGATTAACAAAGTCTTCTAATTTGGCAATCTTTTTTTGTTGCTGGTCATAATGTTTCCACTCTGCTTGTAACCGTTCTTGCTTGTGTTTAACAAATTGTGTGTAGTTACCAGTGTAGTGGGTGAGCGTTTTATTATCGAGATCATAAACATCACTGACGACACGATCTAAAAAGTAACGGTCATGAGAGACGATAAGTAATGCACCTTGATAACTTTTAAGGTACTCTTCCAACCATGAAAGTACATTCATGTCGAGGTGGTTAGTCGGTTCATCTAGAATCAAAAGCCCAGGTGCTTGCAGAAGAATCTTCGCTAAGGCGAGTTTAGTTTTTTGGCCTCCTGAAAGGGAATTGATTGGTGTATCATAGCTATCTTCACCAAAACCAAATCCATGTAGAATTCCCCGCATGCGTGATTCATATTCAAAGCCACCCTGTTTCTTAAAGGCAGTTTGTAAATTATCATATGTCGAAAGAATTTGTTGATAATTACTATCGGAGTTGTCGAGGTCAGCTAATTGCTGTTCAAGATCATGAATTTGTGTTTCTATTTTATGGAGAGGGGCAAAAACAGTATCTAGTTCAGTCCAAATGCTATTTTGACTATCGAGTCCTTGATCCTGGGCCAGGTAACCAATTGTCAAGTCCTTAACCTTCGTAATTGTTCCTTCATCTGGTTCGGTGATTCCAGCGATCATTTTTAACAAGGTCGTCTTACCAGCACCATTGCGCCCAACAAGCGCAGTGCGACCATGCTCCTGAATTTGCATGTTCATATTGTGAAATAAGACGTCCGCGCCAAATCGACGCACAACGTCATTTGTCTGTAAAAGTAACATATTGAAACCTCATTTAATTCGTTGATTTAATATGGTTTTATTTTAGCAGATTTTTAATTTTAAATAAAAAGTTGAAATTATTTTTGTATTTTAGTTCACAAAAAAAGGTTTAATTGCTAGAATATACACATACTTAAATTTCACAAAGTAAAATTAGTAACATTATCCTTATCAAAAACATAGTTATTAGTTGGCAAACTAGGTTGAGAAGGGCTTGTTTTAGGAGGAGCAAAAGTAAAATGGTTAATAAAAAGATTCCACGCGCGACTGCAAAACGGTTGCCAATATATTTCCGTTATTTAAATGTATTGAAAGACGCAAATAAGCAACGGGTATCGTCAACAGAACTTTCCGAGGCTGTACAAGTTGATTCGGCAACGATCCGTCGTGACTTTTCATATTTTGGTGAATTAGGTAAGCGGGGATACGGTTATGACGTTGAAAGTCTGTTAAAGTTTTTTAAAGGAATCTTGCACCAAGACTCATTAGTTAGTGTTGCCTTGGTTGGGGTTGGTAGTTTAGGGAGTGCTTTGTTAAATTTTAATTTCCACCAAGATACCAATTTACGGATTAGTGCGGCATTTGATACGAAGCCAGAATATGCCAATACAGTCAAAAGTGGTATTCCAATTTACCCGTCCGAGGATATGGTAAAGCAATTAAAGGAACAACAAATTGATGTTGTTATTTTAACTGTTCCTGGAATCAAGGCACAACATGTGGCAGACCAATTAGTTGAAGCGGGTGTAAAGGGAATTCTTAACTTTACTCCTGTCCGTTTGTCTGTACCTAAAAATGTTCAAGTTCAAAACATTGACTTAACAAATGAACTGCAAACATTAATTTACTTTATTAAAAATTATACTGAAGATTCAATTGAATAGATTAGGAGAGCGTTGGTTTGATGAAAGTATTCGACCAATGCTTTTTTGTTTACTAAATTATTAATAGAGACCACTTATTATATGTATGATCTCTTAAGTTTTAAAAAATGGTCAAAAAAAGTCAAAGTGTTTTTGTTGCATTTTAAAGAGAACATGTTATATTTAAACATGTAGTTAGCACTTGGAGAGTTTGAGTGCTAAAAATAAAATTTATTAACAAGATGGAGGGATTAACGTGTTAAAACCATTAGGAGATCGCGTTGTTCTAAAAGCTGAAACTGAAGAAGAAAAGACAGTTGGTGGAATTGTCCTTGCTTCTAATGTAAAGGAAAAGCCAACTACTGGAAAGGTTATTGCCGTTGGAGAAGGTCGTACTTTAGAAAACGGACAAAAGCTTGCTCCAGCTGTTAAGGAAGGTGATCGCGTATTATTTGATAAGTATGCGGGCAACGAAGTAGAATATAACGGTGAAAAGTTCTTAGTTGTTCATGCTAAAGACTTAGTAGCGATCGTTGAATAGTTAAATAAATTAATAGCAGGAGACACAGAAAGAATATAATTCCTTCACGTTCTCTTTTAAATAACAAATTTAATTTTGAGGTGACATAAATGGCAAAAGAAATTAAGTTTTCTGAAGATGCACGGAGCGCTATGCTCAGTGGTGTTGATAAATTAGCTGATACTGTTAAGACAACGATGGGTCCAAAGGGACGGAATGTTGTTTTGGAACAAAGCTATGGCACACCAACTATTACTAATGATGGTGTAACTATTGCTAAGAGCATTGAACTTGAAAACCAATTTGAAAATATGGGTGCAAAGTTAGTAGCCGAAGTTGCTTCAAAGACTAACGATATTGCTGGTGATGGTACTACCACTGCTACTGTTTTAACTCAAGCAATTGTTAATGCTGGTATGAAGAACGTTACCTCTGGTGCAAATCCTGTTGGTATCCGTCGGGGTATTGATAAGGCTACTGAAGTTGCTGTTGAAGCTTTGAAGAAGATGTCACACGATGTAAAGACAAAAGATGATATTGAACAAATTGCTTCTATTTCAGCTGCTAATCCAGAAGTTGGTAAGTTAATTGCTGATGCAATGGAAAAGGTTGGACATGATGGTGTAATTACTATCGAAGATTCTCGTGGTGTTGACACTAGTGTTGACGTTGTTGAAGGAATGAGCTTTGACCGTGGTTACATGTCTCAATACATGGTAACTGATAATGACAAGATGGAAGCTGACCTTGACAATCCATATATTTTAATTACTGACAAGAAGATTAGTAATATCCAAGACATTTTGCCATTACTTCAATCAGTTGTTCAAGAAGGCCGTGCTCTATTGATCATTGCCGATGATATTACTGGTGAAGCATTACCAACTCTTGTATTAAACAAGATTCGTGGTACCTTTAATGTTGTTGCTGTTAAGGCTCCAGGTTTCGGTGATCGTCGTAAGGCTCAACTTCAAGATATTGCTGTTTTGACTGGCGGTACCGTTATTTCTGACGATCTTGGGATGAGTCTTAAAGACGCTACTGTTGATCAATTAGGTCAAGCTAATAAGGTTACAGTTACAAAGGATACTACTACTATCGTTGATGGTGCTGGTTCAAAGGAAGCTATCCAAGAACGTGTTGACCAAATTAAGCAAGAAATTGCTAAGTCAACTTCAGACTTCGATAAGGAAAAGCTTCAAGAACGTCTTGCAAAGCTTTCAGGTGGGGTTGCCGTTGTTAAGGTTGGTGCCGCAACTGAAACTGAATTGAAGGAAAAGAAGTACCGGATTGAAGATGCTTTGAACGCTACTCGGGCTGCCGTTCAAGAAGGATTTGTTCCGGGTGGTGGTACTGCTTTGATTAACGTAATTCCTGCTCTCGACAAGATTGATGCCGATGGTGATGAATTAACTGGTATCAACATTGTTAAGGCTGCCCTTGAAGCACCAGTTCGTCAAATTGCTGAGAACGCTGGTGTTGAAGGCTCTGTTATTGTTAATGAATTGAAGAACGAAAAAGAAGGCATTGGATACAATGCTGCAGATGGCAAATTTGAAGATATGATCAAGGCAGGTATCGTTGACCCAACAATGGTTACCCGGTCTGCTCTTCAAAACGCTGCTTCTGTATCAGCATTACTTCTTACTACTGAAGCAGTTGTTGCTGATAAGCCAGATCCAAATGCTAATAACCAAGCTCCTGCTGCTCCACAAGGCGGTATGGGCGGTATGATGTAATATATCATCTGACTAAAATCTAATTTTGTGGGCAAAAAAGATCCTAACGTTTGTTTTTCAAATGTTGGGATCTTTTTTTGAAAAAACCGATGATAAAGAACGCGAGCGGTGTTTATGAATATTTAGATGATAAAAATAAACTATCAGATTATTACCCATCTCCTCGTTTATGCAGCAGAATAAATAGATAAATATGTTCACAAGTCTCAAGTTACTCACATGAAAAATCTCTTTCTAAAAATAAAGTTGGCTATTAGTAGCTATGATCTTCGGAAGTAAGTGTCTTGATATAAAAAATTGAAGGAGAGATTATCGACTAGTCAATTTTCATTTGTTTACCTAAAAGAATTAGTTATGGAATTAGGAATAGGCAGCGAGGCTATTTTTTGTTTACCTTACTATAATGATAGGAAGCACTAAGTTGTTTTTATTTTTATTATTGATGCTGATATTTTTGAAATGAAGAGTAGGGTATCATCCAAACGATAATACGGTCACTATGATTTTACGAATAGAAGGTTTACTTCAAATAATAAAGTAGAATGGTAGTCCGGTTAAAGTTGTTAAACTATAAAGTTAATCTAAAAATCTTAAATTGTGGTAAAGTAAATTAGTATTAATTTTTAACCAAACTATAACTGAAAGGAACTAAGAAATGGAAAAAATGAAGTTCCAGAAGATAACGCTATTTTCTGGTATAATGCTTGCTTTAAATTCCTTGATTGGTTCAGGATGGCTGTTTGGTGCCGGAACTGCCGCAAAAGTTGCGGGCCCAGCAGCTATTTTGTCATGGCTCTTAGGAGCAGTAATCATTATTAGCATTGCCCTTACTTATGTTGAATTGGGAGCAATGTTTCCCGAAAGCGGGGGAATGAGTCGATATGCTCAGTATAGCCATGGTCCATTGTTAGGCTTTATTGCGGCATGGGCTAATTGGATTTCATTAATTACTTTAGTCCCAATGGAAGCAGTTGCCTCAGTTCAATATATGAGTTCGTGGCCGTGGACATGGGCTAATTGGACCCACCATTTTATGAAAAACGGTAATATTACGACTCCTGGATTATTAGTTGTATTTGGCTTCATGCTTATTTTTACCTTAATTAATTTCTGGTCGGTAAAATTGATGACCCGCTTTACCAACTTAATATCAATTTTTAAAATTTTATTACCAACATTAACAATTGGGATGCTTATTGCTACGGGCTTTCATTCGAGTAATTTTGGTCATAGCGTAAATACATTTATGCCATATGGTAGTCGATCGATCTTTGAAGCAGCGGCTATTTCAGGAATTATTATGTCTTATGATGCCTTTCAAACGGTAATCAACATGGGGGGAGAAATGATTAACCCTCATAAAAATATCGTGCGAGGCGTGTTAATTTCAATGATTATTACTGCTGTGATCTATATCATGTTACAGGTTGCATTTATTGGCGCAATCGATCCTAACCTATTAGCGCAAAAAGGTTGGCATGGGATTAACTATACGTCTCCATTTGCAGATATTGCGATTCTTCTGGGAATGAACTGGCTTGCAATTTTACTATATATGGATGCTTTTGTTTCACCGTTTGGGACGGGAGTTGCTTTTGTGGCTACCGCTTCACGAGCATTAGCAGCAATGACTCATACCGGGCATTTGCCCCAATGGTTGGGACGGCTAGAACGTCGCTATATGATTCCACGGCTCGCAATGGTTGTGGATTTAATTTTAGCAGTGGTAATGGTTAGCCTCTTTAGAAATTGGAGTTTGTTAGCAACGGTCATCACTGGTTCAACCTTGATTGCTTATCTTACTGGACCGGTTACTGTAATGTCACTTCGTAAAATGAATGTTAATTTAAGGCGACCGTTCCATCCACGTTTTATGTCCTGGTTGGCGCCATTTGCGTTTATTTTGACGAGTCTTTCAATTTATTGGACAATGTGGCCGACAACAGTTCAGGTAATTGGGGTTATTTTATTAGGTTTACCAATCTATCTTTATTATGAAATTAAGTATCATCACGCATCAGGGCTACGTGATTTACGCAATAGTTATTGGATGCTGACTTATCTTGTTTTTATTTCAATAATTTCTTATATTGGGAGTGAAGGATTTGGCGGTAAGGATTGGTTGAAGTACCCCTGGGATTTTATTGTTATTATCATCTGTTCGCTAGGATTTTACCGGTGGGCTGTGGCTAGTCGAATGAAAGAAATCGATCCCGCAGCAGAAAAGGTTAATGCCAAGGTAAAGATGCCAGAAAAAGATCAATAGATATATTTGTAGGTTGCAAAATTAAAGAATAAATTGTAGTATTGTCACCTACTTAAAAAGTGTAAAAATCAAAGGAGAAATAGTATGTGGCGCTATTTGAAACGTGTTTTAATCGGGAAACCGTTAAAAACCCTTGATGAAGGGCAAACACACTTAACTAAATTTAAAGCATTAGCCATGCTTTCTTCTGACGCAATATCGTCAGTAGCATATGGACCAGAGCAAATTACAACTGTTCTGGTAACTTTATCCGCAGCAGCAATCTGGTATTCAATCCCGATTGCGGCCGTTGTGTTGGTCCTTTTGTTAGCTATCACGTTATCATACCAACAAATCATTCATGCCTATCCTAGTGGTGGTGGTGCTTACGTTGTTGCCACACGGAACTGGGGAAGTAATGGAGGATTATTTGCTGGAGGATCATTACTCGTTGACTATATGTTAACAGTGGCTGTTTCAACGACATCTGGAGTCGAAGCAATTACTTCGGCAGTCCCCGCTCTATATAAATTTTCAATTCCAATCGGGATCATTATTGTTCTTTTAATCATGTTTATGAATTTACGGGGAATGAGTGAAAGTGCAAACTTCCTCACAATTCCGGTGTATTTCTTTGTTGTTATGATGATTGTGATGGTAGTGTGGGGTGGCTATAATATTGCCACTGGTCATATTCATTACCGGGCAATTGTCGATTATGGAACACCGGTATCAGGAATGTCATTTGTTTTACTTATTCGCGCATTCTCAGCTGGTTCGTCATCCTTAACTGGGGTGGAAGCCGTAAGTAATGCTGTTCCTAACTTTAATAAGCCTAAGGAAAAGAATGCCTCGACTACCTTGGCAATTATGAGTGCAATTTTAGCTTTCTTCTTTATAGCCGTTATCTTCTTTAGCTTTTATCTGGGGGTAGTTCCTAATTCACGGACAACAATTCTCTCCCAAATGGCCGCGCAAATCTTTGGCGGACATGGGCTAGGTTTTTACCTATTGCAACTTTCAACTGCAATGATTTTAGCAGTCGCTGCTAATACTGGTTTCTCAGCCTTTCCAATTCTTGCTTTTAATATGGCAAAGGATAAATATATGCCTCACGCATTCATGGATCGTGGTGATCGGTTAGGCTACTCCAATGGAATTATTTTGTTGGCAATTGGCGCAATTATTTTAATCTTGATCTTCCATGGTCAGACGAATATGTTAATTCCGCTTTATGCAGTGGGGGTATTTGTTCCGTTTACTTTATCGCAATCTGGAATGATCATTCACTGGTTTAGAGAACGGGAAGGTTTCTGGTTAGGGAAAGCCTTTATTAACCTAGTAGGGGCCTTGATTTCATTTATCCTTGTTATTTGTTTGTTCTGGCAACACTTTGCAAATGTTTGGCCATATTTAATTATTATGCCGTTGCTTTTGTGGATGTTCCATTCGATTCACCGGCACTATGTAAAAGTAGCTGCTCAATTACGAGTTGCTGAAAAGACGAAGGTTCAATTACATGATTACGATGGTGCAACGGTGATCGTTTTAGTTGGTAATGTAACGCGGGTAACTCGTGGTGCAATCAATTATGCACGGTCAATTGGTGATTATGTCATCGCTATGCATGTTTCATTTGATGAAAATCCAGGAAAAGAGCATAAAACAGCAAATGAATTTAAAGCTGAATATCCAGATGTTCGTTTCGTTGATATTCACTCTTCGTACCGTTCGATCGCTAAACCAACATTACGTTTCGTTGATGTAATTGCCAAGCGGGCGGAAGCAAGAAATTATTCGACCACTGTTCTTGTTCCTCAATTTATTCCTAAACATCCATGGCAATTGGCCTTGCATAATCAGACTAGTGTTCGTTTGCGGGCGTTATTGAATTCCCGCGAGAACATTATTGTTGCTAGTTATAATTACCACCTTCAAGAATAGTTTATTAGAGAGAAAGTATTGATTTAATGAATAAAAAGCAACTACTATGGGGACTTTTGTTTGCAGTTGGCCTTTTTATGGCAGCAAGTTATACGATTGATAATCGTGGCTTTCATTCTGGAATATACGGTATCATTGGCTGTGCTTTGATCCTAATTGCGTATGCAGGAATGAATTGGGAAAAACTGCAATCAAAAGATCAGCATACGAGAAAAATTTTAGTGCTTTTAAGCAGTATTTTAGGGATTATCATTGTCCTTGATATTGCTGAAATGATTTTAGGATAATTAAATAAAGCTTATTGAAGAGATTAGGTGACATAAGCCTAGTCTCTTTTTTTAATTGACTAATAAGCTAAATCATATTATCCTTTTTTGTTAGCCAACTAACAAAAGGAGAGATAAAAATTGCTAATAGGTCGTCTAGTAAAACAAGCTAACAATGCAATGAATCAAGAAATGAATGCATTTGCGCAGCAGTATGGATTGACAGGGACGCAAATGTCGATTATTGATTTTTTAACACATTTCCCGGGAAATAGTTGTGATCAACACCAGATTGAAAATGAATTTGGAATAAAGAGATCAACCACTACTGTATTGCTTCAACGAATGGCAAAGAAAAATTTGATTGAACGTTATCCGTCACCAGAAGATCGCCGTCAAAAAATCGTTACGCTTACTGCAGAAGGACAAAAATTATCCTCAGATGTAAGTGCGTATATTACACAATACGAAGAGAAATTAAAAGCAGATTTTAGTGAACAGGACATTTCGAAAATAAAACGATTCTTATCAATGATGATAGGGGAGAAATAATGAGTACGAATACTGAAAAAATTCCAGTAAAAGTTGTTGCAGCAATTATGGCAACTGGATTGATGTCATTTTGTGGCGTGATAGTTGAAACTTCAATGAATGTAACTTTTCCGATCCTAATGCGTGAATTTTCAATTACTACTAATCAGGTTCAGTGGATGACTTCCATTTATTTACTTTTAGTCGCAATTATTGTTCCCCTATCGGCAATTTTGAAAAGCTCCTACCGAACAAAGACGCTTTTTACGGTTGCAAACTTGCTTTTTATTGGTGGGATAATGATCGATGCGCTGGCGCCGTCGTTTGGGTTGCTTTTAGTTGGGCGGGCAATTCAGGGGATTGGAACTGGGATTGCATTACCATTGATGTTTAATATTATTATGGAGCAAGTTCCAACAAGCAAAATTGGTTTTATGATGGGAATTGGTAATCTTATTACTGGAGTTGCTCCAGCGATCGGTCCTACTTTCGGTGGAATCGTTGCCAGCAAGCTTAATTGGCGGTGGGTATTTTATTCATTAATTCCGCTGTTAATTATTTCATTTGTGCTTGGTGAATGGGGTATTAACCAAAAATCACCGATTAAAAAACACCAGATTGATATCTTTAGTATGTTAATGATTGTCTTCATGTTCTGTGGCTTTGTAACAGGGTTTAGTAACCTGGGAAATCAAGCCTTCATGACCTTTTCAGTTGGTGGCGCATTGTTAATTGGGATCTTAGGAATGGGCCTTTTTGCTTGGCGTTCGTTAATCCTAGAAGAACCAATTTTACAATTGCGATTGTTTAGAAATAAAAACTTTTCTGGGCATGTTCTTGGTTTCTTTTTAACCCAACTTATTTCTTTAGGATTTGCGTTCCTTTTGCCAAACTATATTCAATTGGTAAATGGTAATAGTGCAATGACAGCTGGCTTGATTGTCCTCCCAGCTGGTTTTGTTGGTGCGATATTTGCACCATTAGGAGGACAAATTTTAGATAAGTTTGGCGCTCGTAAGCCTATTTTGATTGGTACTTCGTTGTGTTTACTTGCGCTTATTGCTTTTACGATTTCTGGACGACATTTAACAAATATATTTATTGCGCTAGTTTATATTCTCTATATGGGTGGAATGGGGATGTGCATGGGCTGCGTAATGACAGGTGCACTAACTGTTGTTGGTAAAGAAAAGCAATCACAAGGAAATGCAATTCTTAATACCCTTCAGCAATTTGCAGGGGCAATTGGTACTTCATTGGTAGCGATGATTGTTGCGGCCAATCAGAGTCATCTTCACGCGACTAGAAGCATTTCTACTGCAGTTGGGACCCAAGAAGCATTTGGAATGTTAACGATTTTTTGTATTATAATTTGGATAAGTTACTATCGGAGTGTGAAAAAATAAAATACTAAAAAATTCAGGCTAGAAAAATCTAACCTGAATTTTTTAGTATGGAATTTCATTAAAACGCTGATCGCCTTCAGCTATTTGAAGCTGGTCGTTAAAACGATTAATGAGCTTCTCTTTGACATCTTCTAAGTCCATTTCATTTACATAGATACTTGTTTCAACGTTAACGCCATATGTTTCATTGGCAACTTCGAGATTGTTTTCCTTGAGATAGTAAAGAAGGGGATCATGAAGAGCATACGTAACAGTGATTTTAAGTATTGCCTGCTTAATTCGTTGGACGAGTCCCGCTTGGTGGATGGCTTCGGTAGTTGTGTTGCTATATGCTCGGATGAGACCGCCCGCACCTAGCTTAATTCCGCCGAAATAACGGGTGACCACTGCTACGACATTATGGATCTTTGCTAGTTTAAGTGATTCAAGAATCGGAATTCCCGCAGTTCCGCTTGGCTCACCATTATCGCTTTCTCGTTGGATTTGGTCGTTGTCACCAATCATATATGCAAAACAATTATGAGTGGCTTTTTTGTTGGCCGCTTGAATACTGGCAACAAACTGTTGGGCTTCTTCTTCTGAGGAGACACGAGCAATAGAACAAATAAATCGTGACTTTTTAATTATTTGCTCATAAGTGGTGTTTTTAGCAATTGTTAAATATGGTTCTGTCATTTTTAAACTTCCTTCGTGCGATTTTAATTAATTTACGTATATATAAAGTAGGAGGTAAATAATGGATTTAGACAATTATTATGGGCGACGAGTCTTAGTTCCGCGTCATAAGGTGATACAATCAGGGATCCAAAAATTGCCAACGATTAAGATTGGCACTACTAATATTAGGTGCTATCGCTGCAATCATGTTACAGAAAAATCGATGGGCGCCTTGCCACAAGGAGAGTTTTATTGTCCACATTGTATTAATCTTGGGCGCGTCTCAACGTTAAATAAATTTTATCATGTTCCAGAGCCAAATCAATTTACGGTTACCGAACCGGTGTTGACATGGAAAGGAAAATTATCGTCTCTTCAGCAACAAGCTTCAGAAAAAATTGCCCAGGGTATGGCTGACCATGTTCAGCAATTGTTATGGGCTGTAACGGGTGCCGGAAAGACTGAGATGATGTTTGAAGGAATCACGGCAGCAATTAAGCGTGGTGAAAGAATTGGAATAGCTTCTCCGCGAGTAGACGTCTGTTTAGAATTATTTCCCCGTTTAAAAGCTGCTTTTGCTAATTGTGATATTGCTCTTTTACATGGTCGACAAGAATTACCTTATCATTATGCCCAATTGACTATTTGTACAACTCATCAATTACTTCGTTTCTATCATGCTTTTGATAATTTAATTATTGATGAAGTAGATGCCTTTCCGTACGCTGCTAATGCTTCGTTATTATATGCAACAAAGCAAGCAATAAAAAAGAATGGAGGATGTCTATATTTAACCGCGACTCCAGGAGATACTTTGCTCCGAGAAATCAAAAATAAACGATTGATTGTTAATTATTTACCTCTTCGTTATCATGGGCATTTACTGCCAGAAATAAAAGTTAGACTAGCTTTTGGATGGCGGCGACGATTAGAACGCCAGCAATTACCCCTGCAAGTTATTCAACAGTTGCAGAAAACGCTAAAAGAAGGCCACCGCTTTTTGTTATTTGTTCCTCATATTGCTGATTTAGCATTAGTCAAAGCTGCATTACAGCATTTTTTTACAACTTTCCACTTTGCTACTGTTCATGCAAGTGATCCGCAGCGGTTAGAAAAGGTACAAAAAATGCGTGATAGTGATTATGACTTTTTAGTCACGACTTCTATTCTTGAACGGGGAGTTACTTTTCCAGAAATTGATGTCTATGTTTTAGGGGCCGATGATCCAGTTTTTTCTTCATCAGCGTTAGTACAAATTGCCGGTCGTGCTGGCCGCGCGCGAAGTCGACCAACTGGACGAGTTATTTTCTGGATTAACTGTAACTGTCGACAAGTTAGTCAGGCTGTTTCCCAGGTAAAATATTTGAACCAAAAAGGAAAGAGGTTGATCGATGGACTGTCTCCTTTGCAATAAGAAAATGTCTTTTCAACTAACTTTGAAAGATATTTTTAGCTTTCGAGAAATTATTATGCCAGTAATCTGCGCTAAATGTAAGGAAGGCTTCGTGTATTGGGATAATAGGGGGTGTGCCGGATGTGGTAAAGAAAATACTATTAAAAATAGCCTTTTATGTTCAGATTGTCAGACTTGGCGAAAATTTTATGGCTGGAACTTGCATCAGCGGGGCTTATATCGGTATAACGAGGCGATGAAAGAGTACATGCAACGTTATAAATTTAACGGGGATTATCGTTTACGAATGGTATTTCAGTACGAATTTAGTAAAGTGGTTAATGAACAAGAAGCAGACTTAATTGTCCCAATTCCAGTAACGCTTGGAACGATGCAAACACGAGGTTTTAATCAAGTTATTGGCTTATTATGGGAAGTACCTTATCAACCGCTCTTACGAACTAAGACTAGTTCAAAAGTAGCGCAATCGAGTAAGACAAAGGAAGAGCGACTTACAACTAAGCAACCATTTATACTTATATCTCCAGAAAAAGTAATTAATAAAAGGGTCCTTTTAGTTGATGATGTTTATACTACAGGTAGGACGCTATATCATGCAGCCGTGCTATTTAAACAAGCTGGCTGTAAAGAGATTGGTAGCGTTTCCTTAGCACGTTAAATTCTTCTTAAGATATGTTAATAACGTTTGTTAATTAACCCAAACTAATCTATAATAAAAACAGGATATGAGAAGAGTGGTCCTTCTGATATCAGATCAAGCAATTGCTTGGCTGAAAGGAGAGATGTACAATGTTAAAGTTCAATATTCGTGGTGAAAATGTCGAAGTTACTGAATCAATTCGTGATTATGTTGTAAAGCGAATCAGTAAGCTTCAAAAGTTCTTTGAAGATAGTGTTGAAGCTACCGCCCACGTGAACTTAAAAGTTTATCCAGACCGGACGTACAAGGTTGAAGTAACAATTCCACTTCCATACCTAACGTTGCGGGCAGAAGAGACTTCTAATGACATGTATGCAAGTATTGATTTAGTTACAGATAAGCTTGAACGGCAAATCCGGAAGTACAAGACGAAGGTTAACCGTAAATCACGGGAAAAGGGCTTAAAGAACCTTGAATTCATCCCATCTGACAATGATGGTGTAGAGGAAAAAGATGATGAATTAAAGATTGTACGGACAAAGCAAGTTTCATTAAAGCCAATGGACCCTGAAGAAGCGGTCCTTCAAATGGACATGCTTGGACACAATTTCTTTATCTTCCAAGATGCTGAAACTAATGGTACAAGCATTGTTTATCGCCGTAATGATGGTCGTTATGGCTTGATTGAAGCTGAATAGTCGATGCCAATATGGAGAGCGCGGATGAGAGATCATTGGCGCTTTTTATTTCATATAACTTATGACCACCTTGTAATATCCATATTAATAATTTTTATTTATACCATGAACGTGGTAAAATATTATGGTTAGAGTAAAAAATATAATTGGCTTGAGTAGTACTTTTTTATTGATTTTGGACTTAAGCCAGAAAGTAGGAAGGACGCTTTTATGGCCAATATTCTAAAAAAATGGATAGAAAGCGATCGTCGTGAATTACGGCGAATTAACAAAATAGCAAATAAAGTAGAGAGTTATGCTAAACAGATGTCTGAATTGACTGATGAACAACTTCAGGCAAAAACTGATGAATTTCGGGAACGTTATAAAAAAGGGGAATCCTTGGACCATATGTTACCAGAAGCATTCGCGGTTTCTCGTGAAGGTGCTAAGCGGGTCCTAGGGCTATATCCTTTCCATGTTCAAATCATGGGTGGAATTGTGCTTCACGAAGGTAATATTGCAGAAATGCGGACTGGTGAAGGTAAGACATTAACTGCAACCATGCCTGTGTACCTTAACGCGATCTCTGGGAAAGGGGTTCACGTTATTACAGTTAATGAATACTTGTCAAAACGTGATGCTACCGAAATGGGGCAGCTTTATAATTGGCTTGGCTGTTCTGTTGGTGTTAACAACTCAGAAATGAGCCCTGATCAAAAACGAGAAGCATATAAAGCCGACATTATGTATTCTACTAATAGTGAAATTGGATTTGACTACCTTCGTGATAACATGGCGGTGTACAAAGAAGACCAAGTTCAACGTGGGTTAAACTATGCTTTGGTCGATGAGGTGGATTCCATCTTAATTGATGAAGCACGGACACCATTAATCATTTCAGGACCGGGAACTGGAACTTCGAAGTTATATAAACAGACTGACCGGTTTGTTAAGCAACTGAAGAAAGATGTTGATTACAAGATTGACCTTGAATCAAAGACAGTTTCATTAACTGATGAAGGAATTAAAAAAGCTGAAAAATACTTTAACTTAAGGAATCTATATGATCCGGAAAATACAGCGTTAACGCACCATTTAGATCAGGCTTTGCGTGCGAACTATATCATGCTTTTAGATAAGGATTACGTGGTCCAAGATGGGGAAGTATTAATTGTGGATTCCTTTACCGGACGGGTAATGGAAGGTCGGCGGTTCTCAGATGGCCTTCACCAAGCTATTGAAGCTAAAGAAGGTGTCGAGATTCAAGAAGAAAACAAGACAATGGCTAACATTACATACCAGAACCTATTCCGAATGTATAATAAACTTGCGGGAATGACTGGTACGGCTAAAACTGAACAAGAAGAGTTTCGTGAAATTTATAACATGGAGACGATCACTATTCCGACTAACCGCCCTGTTCAGCGAAAAGATGAGCCGGACTTACTTTACCCAACATTACAAAGTAAGTTTGCGGCTGTTGTAGATCGGATTAAGAAACTTCATGCCAAAGGACAACCAATTTTAGTGGGGACTGTTGCCGTTGAAACTTCTGAATATTTGTCGCAACTTCTTGATAAAGAAAATATCCCACATGTTGTTTTAAACGCGAAGAATCACGCAAAGGAAGCGGAAATTGTTAAAAATGCTGGTCAAAAAGGTGCAGTAACGATTGCTACCAACATGGCTGGACGGGGAACCGATATTAAGTTAGGCCCTGGAGTGCGTGAAATTGGTGGGCTTGCAGTTATTGGGACTGAGCGACATGAATCTCGGCGGATTGATAATCAGCTTCGTGGACGTTCTGGACGGCAAGGAGATCCTGGTTTATCACAATTTTACTTATCCCTTGAAGATGATTTGATGAAGCGATTTGGTGGTGACCGGATCAAGGCCTTCTTAGACCGGATGAAAGTTAATGACGAAGATGCTGTGATTAGAAGTCGTTTCTTAACA
Source organism: Limosilactobacillus agrestis (assembly GCF_014145585.1). Lineage (GTDB taxonomy): Bacteria > Bacillota > Bacilli > Lactobacillales > Lactobacillaceae > Limosilactobacillus > Limosilactobacillus agrestis. Next base: position 199,693 of record NZ_JACIVF010000035.1, on the reverse strand, counting down.
CACCAAGTTGAATCAGCCCAAAAGCGGGTCGAAGGTAACAACTATGACTCCCGGAAGAATGTTCTTCAATATGATGATGTAATGCGTGAACAGCGTGAAATCATCTATAAAGAACGGCAGCAAATTATCACTGAGGATAAGTCGTTGAAGTGGGTTCTTATGCCAATGTTTAGGCGAACAATTCAGCGTGAGGTTGATCAACATACTCTTGGGGACAAAAAAGATTGGGATTTACAAGGAATTGTTGACTTTGCAGAGGAAGTCTTAATCAAACCTGATACCATTACGGTTAAGGATCTGGAAGGTAAATCACCTCAAGAAATGGTAGATTACTTGATGACATTTGCCCAGGAAGTTTATAAAGAAAAGCAAAAGCAGCTTTATGATCCAGCACAGATGCTTGAATTTGAAAAGGTTGTTATTTTGCGGGTGGTTGACTCACACTGGACTGATCACATTGACATCATGGACCAATTCCGGCAGTCCGTTGGATTGCGTGGATATGGGCAGTTGAATCCATTAGTTGAATATCAAACAGCTGGTTATCATATGTTTGAACAAATGATTGCTGATATTGAGTATGAAACTACTCGACTCTTCATGAAGTCAGAAATTCGGCAAAACGTAACACGTTAATTAATTGTTAATTACTACTAGGTACGGCAGTAAGGTAACCCATGGCGGTACCGCTGCCGTATTGTTGTATAACGGAGGCTTGATGGTGGAATTAAGTGAAGCAAAAAGACAAGTAGAATCGATGCAAAAAGAAGTTACGCACTTCGGGAGGTCTCTTTGACCTCGATGCACTAGATGAGCGTATTGCAGAAATTGAACAAGAAATGGCGCAACCAGACTTTTGGAATGATAACGAGCAGGCACAGAAAGTTATTGCAGAAAATAATGTTTTAAAAGAAAAACGGGATACTTTTGTAAATTTACGTGATCGAATTAGCGATCTTGAAACATCAATTGAATTGCTCACGGAGGAACCGGACAATGATTTACAAAGTGATTTTGAAACAGCATTTACAAAAACGCAAAAGGCCTTAGAACAGTACCGGTTGACACAGCTTCTTGATGGAGAATATGACGCTAAAAATGCGATCTTAGAAATTCATCCAGGAGCGGGTGGAACTGAAGCTCAGGATTGGGGTGAAATGCTTCTAAGGATGTATGTTCGTTGGGGTGAACAGCATGGTTTTACTGTAGAAACAGCGAGCTATGAAGCCGGTGATGAAGCAGGAATTAAAAGTGTTACGTTGTTATTTAAAGGGCATAATGCGTTTGGCTATCTTCGTAGTGAAAAAGGAGTCCACCGGCTTGTACGAATTTCTCCATTTGATGCGGCAGGTCGGCGGCATACATCATTCGCTTCGGTTGATGTAATGCCAGAGTTAGACGATAGCGTTGAAGTTAATATTGACCCATCAGATTTACGAATTGATACTTTCCGGTCTAGTGGAGCTGGTGGTCAGCATATTAATAAAACGGAATCTGCCGTTCGAATTACTCATATTCCGACGGGGATTGTAACGTCTTCGCAAGCTGAACGATCCCAACTTCAAAACCGAGTGACCGCAATGAATATGTTAAAATCAAAATTGTATGAGCTAGAAGAAGAGAAGAAAGCTAAACAACGGGCTGAAATTGAGGGTGAACAACTTGATATTGGTTGGGGTTCGCAAATTCGGTCATACGTTTTTCATCCTTATACCCTGGTTAAGGATAATCGAACAGGCTATGAAACTCATAATGGACAAGCCGTAATGGATGGGGATCTTGATCCATTTATTGATGCCTTTTTACAATGGAAACTTAGTCAAAAGAATCCCCAATAATTAATTTAGCTTGAAAGGAAGTGAGTAATGTGCGCGAAAGTCAGCATAAAAGGTTAACTCGCTCAGGATCAGATCGGATGATTGCAGGAGTATTTGGCGGAATTGGCCAATATTTTAAAATTCAACCGAATATTTTGCGGATTTTATATATCTTACTGACTATTTTTACTGGTTTTGTTCCGGGCATTATTATTTACATTATTTTGATAATAATAATGCCTGCTGATCCACAAAAGCCCGATTTACTAGGATTATTGAAGTCCTTCGGTGAATCGCAAAGAACATCTCAACAGCCTCATCAACGTTCTCGACGTACATTAACGAATGTCGAGGAGAAAGACATTAAAAGAAATGGAAGATCATGATGGAATTTTGGAAACGAGTATTGATTGATACAATCCTTTTTATTGCCCTTGCTGGTTTATTTGCCGGAACAGGGATGTTTTATATCACAAGCGCTTGGATTGCACCATTGGCAAGTTTTGTTTTGGCAATTTTAAACGTTGCGATTAAGCCAATTCTTGTAATCTTATCGTTACCAATCAATATCTTAACCCTTGGCCTTTTTAGTGTTGTAATTAATGGGATAATGTTACAACTAACATCAATGCTTGTCGGATCGGCAAACTTTCATTTTTCATCATTTGGCGCCGCGATGTTGATTGCGATTATCATGGCAATTTTCAATGCAGTTATCACAAGTCACGAGGATAGATTGTAAAGGAGTGGAGAAAAATGCCCAACAATGTAACGGTGCATGAATTAGTTGATAAGGTACGGTTAAAAGTCTTACAAGGAGGGGATTACCTCCAACGTAAAATAACAACTAGTGATATTTCACGGCCAGCACTTGAATTTGCAGGATATTTCAAGCATTATCCTGCAGCACGGATTCAGCTATTAGGAATTACTGAAACCTCGTTTGCTAAAGATTTAACTCATGAGCAACGTGAGGAATACATGACAAAAATGTGTATGCCGCAAACACCATGCTTTGTTATATCAACTAATTTGCCGATTCCGAAGGAGCTAAAGAAGGCGGCAGAAGATGCGAAAATTCCAATTTTGGGAACGCACTTAACCTCTTCACAAATTTTAAGTAACATGACCTCTTATTTACTTGAACGTTTGGCACCACGAAAATCTCTCCATGGTGTATTAGTTGATATAAGTGGGGTTGGTGTGTTGATTACTGGAGATTCGGGAGTTGGTAAGAGTGAAACAGCTCTAGAACTTGTTCGGCGAGGGCATCGGTTGATTGCTGATGATCGAGTAGAAGTGTACGCCCGTGATGAACAGACCTTGGTCGGAACCGCACCACAAATTTTAAAACACTTAATGGAAATTCGTGGGATTGGAATTATTGATGTCTCTACGCTTTATGGTACAGGGGCAATTATGCCTTCCGATCAAATTAATTTGATTGTTCATCTCGAAACCTGGACGCCCGATGTACAGTTTGACCGACTTGGTGACCGCGGAGATACCCAAACAATTCAAGGGGTTATTGTCCCTAAAGTTTCTGTGCCGGTTAAAACTGGTCGTAATTTAGCGATTATTATTGAATCAGCCGCAATGAATTATCGGGCTGAGACAATGGGGTATGATGCTACGGAAACATTTGATCGAAACCTTAATCAATTAATTAAGCAAAATTCAGAACGTGATCGTAAAACTAACAAGGGGTCGGCAAACTAGATGGCTAATCAAGGAATAAAAGCGGCCTTAAACCCAATTGCATTCCAAGGAGGTCCATTTACTATCCATTGGTATGGCATAATTATTGCTAGCGGAGTGGTACTTGCTCTTTTATTAGCGGTTCGCGAAGGAAAGAGACAAGGGATTTCTGAAGATGATTTTTATGATTATCTTCTATGGGCGCTCCCGATTGCGATAATTTGCGCCCGAATTTACTATGTAGTGTTTCAGTGGCGCTACTATTCTCAGCATCCGAGTGAGATTATTGCGATCTGGGATGGTGGAATTGCGATATATGGAGCAATTTTAGGTGGTTTTATTGTTTTACTTGTCTTTTGCCATTATCGTCATTTATCTAGTTGGTTGATGATGGATATTATTGCTCCAACGCTTATCATGGCTCAAGGAATTGGTCGTTGGGGTAACTTTATGAACCAAGAAGCATTTGGAGATATGACTACTCGGGCGCATTTAGTAGCTCAGCATATTCCAAATTGGATAATAAACCAAATGTATATTGGCGGGCACTATCGAATTCCAACATTCTTATATGAGTCATTATGGGATTTAACTGGCTTTGCATTGTTAGTGTTACTTCGTCATCGACAACACTTATTTCGCCGCGGTGAAATTTTCTTAACCTATGTGATGTGGTATGCGTTTGGACGATTTTTTATTGAAGGAATGCGGACCGATAGTTTAATGCTTGGCGACATTCGTATTTCACAGTTACTTTCGGTAGTATTTTTTGTTAGTGCATTAGTGATACTAATAATTCGACGTCATAAAAAAATTCCGTGGTATGATAACGGGGTAAATAAAGATTAATTTAATTGGATAAGGAGAAAGAATTATGGCAGAAAAAATTGCTGTTTTAGGTGCTGGTTCGTGGGGCAGTGTTTTAGCAAACATGCTTACAGAAAATGGCCACGATGTTACATTATGGTCTCGTAATGAGGAACAAGTTAAGCAATTAAATACTGAACATACCAATCCTCGCTATATGAAAGATTTTGTTTATTCTAATAAATTAACAGCTACAACAGACATGAAAGAGGCTGTTAAGGGAGCTAGTGTGGTACTGATTGTAATTCCAACAAAGGGTTTGCGGGAAGTGGCTAAGAAATTAAATTCCATTTTGACAGAATTACACCAAAAGCCGTTAATTATCCACGCGACGAAAGGATTAGAACAAAATACTTATAAGCGGCCATCAGAAATGCTTAGCGAAGATATTTCTCCTGAAAATCGTCAGGCAATTGTTGTTTTATCAGGTCCAAGTCATGCTGAAGATGTGGCGATTAAAGATATGACAGCTGTAACCGCTGCATGTGAGGATTTGGCCAGTGCAAAGAAGGCACAGAAACTATTTAGCAATTCGTATTTCCGGGTTTACACTAATGATGATGTGATTGGTGCGGAATTTGGGGCTGCTTTGAAGAATATTATTGCAATTGGGGCTGGTGCTATCCAAGGACTCGGTTATCATGATAATGCCCGAGCTGCCCTAATTACGCGTGGCCTTGCAGAGATTCGTCGTTTGGGGGTTGCATTTGGTGCTAACCCGATGACCTTTATTGGTCTCTCTGGCGTTGGTGACCTGGTTGTTACTGCTACCAGTAAAAATTCTCGAAATTGGCGTGCTGGTTATCAATTGGGGCAAGGGAAAAAGCTTCAAGATGTAATTGATAATATGGGAATGGTTATCGAGGGGGTTTATACTACCAAAGCAGCTTACGAATTAAGTCGCAAGCGTCAAGTACAGATGCCAATTACCGAAGCCCTTTACCATGTTTTGTATGAAGGCGAAGATATCAAATCTGCAATTTCTCAGTTAATGAACCGAGATCTTACTTCAGAAAACGAATAAATATGGTAAAATGCTAAAGGATGGATATTGAGAGAAATGGAAACATGGAAAGGGTTTTACAAATATGAAACGTGTTAGAAAAGCCATTATTCCTGCTGCTGGTTTAGGAACTCGTTTTCTTCCTGCAACAAAGGCATTGGCAAAGGAAATGTTACCAATTGTTGATAAGCCAACAATTCAATTTATCGTTGAAGAAGCGCGCAAATCAGGAATTGAAGATATTGTTGTTGTTGACGGAAAGAATAAACGGTCTATTGAAGACCATTTTGACTCTAATCCAGAGTTGGAAGATAATCTTCGTTCAAAGCACAAGGACGAGATGTTAAAGATGGTTGAAGAAACAACTGATGTTAATATTTACTTCATTCGTCAATCTCACCCACGTGGTTTAGGGGACGCTGTTTTAACTGCGCGTGACTTTATCGGGGATGAACCGTTTGTTGTTATGCTTGGGGATGACCTTAATAACATTAACAACAAGAATGAAGCTTTAACGAAGCAATTAATTGAAAGTTATAACCAAACCGGCGCATCAACTCTTGCTGTTATGCGGGTTCCTCATGAAGATACGGCAAAGTATGGTGTGATTAACCCTAGCAAGGAAGTTACGCCAGGCCTTTATAACGTAACTAGCTTCGTTGAAAAACCAGCTCCAAAAGATGCACCAAGCGATTTAGCAATTATTGGTCGCTATGTCTTTACTCCAGAAATCTTTGATGTATTAGCAAAGACTAAGCCAGGTAAAGGCGGCGAAATTCAATTAACGGATGCGATTGATACTTTGAACCAAACACAACGGGTATTTGCTCGTGAATACAAGGGTGACCGTTACGACGTTGGTAATAAGTTTGGCTGGGTTAAGACGAACATTGAATATGGTTTGGAACACCCACAAGTTAAAGATGAATTGCGTGAATACATTAAGGAATTAGGTGCAAAGCTTAGTGCCGAAGATAAGCAAAATAATTCTAAGAAGTAAGGGCTAGTATTAGTCTTTTAACAAAAATAAACTTTCAAGATCCCTATAACGAATCTTGAGAGTTTATTTTTATTTGTAAAGGATATGTTACTTGTTATGATGCCCATTTAATAAATACTTTACTAGTAAAAAGTAAGCAAAATGATAGACAAAAAGAGTCAAAGTCGGTATGATATGAATAGCAAAAGATTATTCGAGGAGGAAGAGAGAAATGGCTGAAAGTAAGCAATATGATGTTGTGATTATTGGTGCTGGTCCAGGAGGGATGACTGCTGCTATGTATGCATCTCGTGCTAACCTATCTGTCCTAATGCTTGATCGTGGAATTTATGGCGGAAACTTGAATAATACTGCTGAAATTGAAAATTATACTGGCTTTAAGAGTGTTAAAGGTCCCGAACTTGCTCAGCAAATGTATGATGGAGCAACTCAATTTGGAGCAGAGTATGCCTATGGTACAGTAACTAAAGTAGAACTTGATGGTGACTTAAAAAAAGTTACTACTGATATGGATGAAACTTACATGGCTAAGGCGATTGTGATTGCTACTGGATCTGATCAACGCCACCTCAATGTCCCCGGTGAAGAAGAGTTTGGTGGCCGTGGTGTTTCATACTGTGCAGTTTGCGATGGCGCCTTCTTTAAAGGAAAGCACCTTATTGTTGTCGGTGGTGGTGATGCGGCCGTTGAAGAGGGAGTTTACTTAACTCAATTAGCTTCTAAGGTAACAGTTCTTGTTCGTCGTGATGAGCTTCGGGCTGAACCAATTATTCAAGCAGAAGCAATGAATAATGATAAGATGGAGTTTGTTTTTAACACTAGTGTGACTGAAATTCTTGGGGATGATATTAAAGTAACTGGGGTTAAAACCCATAATAATAAGACCGGCGAAGATGGTGAAATAGCTGCGGATGGTGTTTTCATTTATGTTGGTAATTTCCCAATGACAGCTGCTTTTAAGAACTTAGATATTCTTGATGATCAGGGTTGGGTAAAGACGGATGAACGAATGCAGACATCAGTACCAGGTATTTTTGCTATTGGAGATGTTCGTGAAACACCATTACGACAGGTTGCAACCGCTGTTGGTGATGGTGCAATTGCTGGACAACAAGTTTACCAATATATTAAATCGATGGATTAACAAAATGAGTGGGGGAACAGACTAAGCTAGGACGATGATCAGGAGATTAGGACAGCACGGGCTGATTATTGTTCGTACTTAGGCTCGAGCCTTGTGGCGACATGGGGTTAGTTCCGCGTTCTCCTGCTAATGTTCGTGAAAGTAGTTGAGGCTAAGAGAAAATAAAAATTTTCTCTTAGCCTCCTTTTTTGCTCTTAGCCCCCTTCCAAAGGATGGTACCTTACGAGGTATTAAGAAAAAATGGTTAGGAATTAATAGCAATTATCTAGGCCTAGTTAGTGAATTTCAAAAATCTAACAATGACCGCTAATGATTTGCTAAAATTTAATATAGTAATGACTAAGGAGGTACTTTAAATGGATGCAATCAAATGCAGTGATACCTTAGCAGTGTCAATTCATCGGGTTCGTAATTTAGATTTAAACGAACATAGAACAGTATATGGTGGACGGATCTTGGAATTGATTGATGGACAGGCCTCAGTAGCAGCGATGCGAGTAGCTCGAACAACGGTTGCAACAGCGGCAATGGATGAGATCCAATTTTTGCGACCGTTTGACCTTCAAGATTCAATGTGTATGGAAGCTTATGTGACAGGCTTTGGTAAGCGATCGATTGAAGTGTTTGCAAAGATAATTGGTGAGCACTTGATGACCGGCGAACGATTCCTCGGCTTTTATTGTTTTATGACTTTTGTAATTCTTGATCCTGAAAAGCAAATGCCATTTAATAAATTAATTCCAGAAACTGAAGAACAAAAGATGTTAATGGCAACATATTCTCAACGTGTTAAGCAACGCCAAATCCAACGGCAAAAACAGCAAGAAATTTTACCTCATATTTCAAATGCCAAGCCGTGGTAAAACTTTAGTAAAAACTTAAGTAAAAAGCGACAGATAACATTTTATGCGGTATACTAAAAAGCAGAGTATGACATAAAGGAGACATTATTGTGAGCTGGAAAGATACTTATAAGGTTTGGCAAGAACGAACAGATCTTGAACCAGACTTAAAGCAAGAATTAGCTGCAATGAGCGACGATAAAGAAATTGAAGATGCCTTTTACGGTCCACTATCATTTGGAACTGCAGGAATGCGGGGATTAATGGGGCCAGGAATTAACCGGATGAATGTTTACACCGTTCGGCAAGCAACTGAAGGTTTGGCAACTTTAATGGATTCATTGGGTGATGATATTAAAAAACGGGGAGTCGCTATTGGTTACGATTCTCGTCACAACTCTCGTAAATTTGCTCATGATGCTGCTCGGGTATTAGGTGCTCATGGGATTAGGGTTTACATCTATGATAATTTACGCCCAACGCCTGAATTGTCATTTGCAGTTCGTCACATGGGAACTTATGCGGGGATCATGATTACCGCTAGTCATAACCCTAAGGAATACAATGGTTACAAGATTTACGGTGAGGATGGTGGGCAGATGCCCCCTAAAGAATCTGACATGATAACAGGTTATATCCGTAAGATTGATGATATTTTTGATATTGCTTTAGCTGATGAACAAGAAATGCTGGACAATGGTTTAGAAACAATCATGGGTGAAGATGTCGATGCTGCATACCTTGCTAATGCCAAGGGTGTAACTGTTAATCCCGAATTAGCTAAGGAATACGGTAAGGATATGAAGTTTGTCTTTACCCCATTATGCGGAACTGGCCGAATGCTTGGTGAACGTGCATTACGCCAAGCTGGTTTTACAAATTATGAAATGGAACCAACCGAAGCACAACCAAATGGTGACTTCCCTGGCTTGGAACATCCTAATCCAGAATTCCCAGAGGCTTTTGTTCGTTCGATTGCTCTTGGCAAAAAGGTTGGTGCAGACGTATTGATCGCCACGGACCCTGATGCTGACCGGCTTGGATGTGCAGTTCGTCAACCAGATGGTGAATATCAATTGCTAACTGGTAATCAAATTGCTTCCATCATGCTTGCCTATATTCTCGAGGCGCATAAACAAGCTGGAACCTTACCAAAGAATGCTGCTGCGGTAAAATCAATTGTTTCTACTAACTTCGCTGCTAAGATTGCAGAAAGTTACGGCGTTGATATGATCAATGTTTTAACTGGTTTCAAGTGGATTGCTGACCAAATTCATCAATATGAGACTGGAAAAGCTGATCATACCTTTATGTTCGGCTTTGAAGAAAGTTATGGTTACCTTATTAAGCCATTTGTTCGGGACAAGGATGCTATCCAATCCTTAACGTTACTTGCTGAGGTTGCTGCTTATTACCGTAGTCGTAATATGACCCTTTACGATGGCTTACAAGAATTGTTTAAGAAGTATGGTTACTTCCGTGAAAAGACAATTGCTAATACTTATGCTGGTGTTGATGGTCCAGCTAAGATTAAGGCTTTAATGAAGAAGTTCAGAGAAGAAGCGCCAACTCATTTTGCTGGTCACCAAGTAGTAGTTACAGAAGACTTCGCTAATGGGACTAAAACTACAGCTGATGGTAAAGTAAGTGAATTAGGTATCCCAGAATCAAATGTATTGCGTTACATTCTTGATGATGATACTTGGATTGCTATTCGTCCATCTGGAACTGAACCAAAGCTTAAATTCTACATTGGTACAAGTGCCGATACCTTAGATAAAGCAAATGAAAAATTAGCTAATTTCGAAAAGGCTTTACAAGAATTTGCTGAAGAATAAAAATAACTGCGGAGAGGGAGAAATAACCTTCTCGACAGAGCTGTGGGTCAAGCAAGAATAATGATTAGCACGGCACGGGCTGGTTGTTGTTCAATACTTGGATTCGGGCCTTGTGGTGACGATAATTCCACGTTATCTTGCTAATGTTCGTGAAAGTAGTTGAGGCTGAGAGAAAACAAAAGTTTTCTCCCAGCCTCTTTCTTGAAATTTCACCAAAAAATTGTATGATTGTACAAATTAATTATTTCTTGGGGAGGAATTTACCATGGGAATGCATGAATATCTGAAAAGTTTAAGTGATCTTGAAATGATTAACCGTGCTCCAGGATATTTTAAATTTGAGGAACACAATGTGGCTGCCCATTCTTTTAAAGTAACTCAAGCAGCACAAATGCTTGGTGATATTGAAGAACAGTCTGGAAATGAAATTAATTGGCGTTCTTTATATGAAAAAGCCCTTAATCATGATTATACAGAGCGTTTTATTGGTGATATCAAAACGCCGGTGAAGTATGCTACCCCTGAATTACGTTCAATGTTAGCCCGGGTTGATAAATCACTAACAGAAAATTTTATTCAATCTGAGATTCCGGCTGAGTTCCGGGCGGCTTATGAACGAAGATTTGCGGAAGGAAAGGATGATACTTTAGAAGGTAAAATTCTCGCGGTTGCTGATAAGATCGATCTTATGTATGAATCATTTGGTGAAATTCAAAAAGGCAATCCTGAACCTGTTTATATGGATATCTATAAGTCAAGTTTGACCGCAATTATGGATTTTCGTGATATGACCAGTGTCCAGTATTTCCTTAAGAAGATTTTGCCTGAATTATTAAAAGATAATGCGGATAGTAATGCGAAAAATCAATTAGCGATTATTACTACACAAATTATTCAACAATAATTTATATTTTAGACTTCCCTTTTATCAAATAGTTGATTTTTGCAAACGCTTTCTTATAATAGAAGTAGAAGGTAAGGCTAACAAGGTAAAGGGAGGCGGCTAGGATGACACCAAGTTTATTTGCAGGGACATTTGCAATTTTAGTATTATGGTTAATCGTTGATATTATCTGGGAATTGAGTCGACCAAGAGATATTGTAATGCGGCGACTCTGTGCCTGGCTTAATCTTATTGCGATTATTGGTGGTTTTTCCGTATTTTATGGAGTAACCCATTTTGATAATGCTAATCTTGTTCCATGGTTTATTTGTTTAAATTGGATTAATGTTGTTGCCGCGGGCTTACAATTTTACTTTGGTTACTTTCGGCATAGTTAAATGATAAATAAAATTAATTATTTGAAGAAGTGGGTGAAAATAGTTTCGCTGAAGAGATTATTTTCTACTCACTTTTTTACTGTAAATTTATAGACGAATACATGTTTGGGTGATAAACTAATAACAGTAAATAATAAATAGTTAGTGATAAGTGGGATGCGGTAATTTATGAAGTTGCGATTCCACTTTATTTTATTTGACTGCGACGTAAGGGAGGAATTTCTTTTGATTTACCGGCAACCAGATAAAAAATTTGAACTAGTGTCAGAGTACAAACCAACCGGCGATCAGCCGCAAGCAATTAATCAATTGACCAAGGGAATTGAAGATGGTGAAAAGGCTCAAATTTTATTAGGGGCAACAGGAACGGGAAAAACATTTACAATCTCAAATGTAATTGCCAACGTTAATAAGCCCACCTTGATTCTTTCCCATAATAAGACTTTAGCTGGGCAACTCTATGGTGAAATGAAAAAATTTTTCCCTCATAACGCAGTTGAGTATTTTGTTTCCTACTATGACTACTATCAACCGGAAGCATATGTTCCATCTAGTGATACCTATATTGAAAAAGATGCGTCAATTAATGATGAAATTGATAAGCTTCGACACTCTGCCACCACTTCCTTACTGGAACGAAATGATGTAATTGTAGTTGCCTCGGTTTCTAGTATTTTTGGATTAGGGGATCCTCGTGAATACCAAAATAGTGTTCTTTCTTTGCGCGTTGGTCAAGAAATTGAACGTGATCGATTGTTGACAGACCTTGTTAATATTCAATTTGATCGCAATGATATTGATTTTCAACGGGGACGTTTCCGTGTTCGCGGTGATGTAGTTGAAATCTTTCCTGCATCACGTGATGAACGGGCATTGCGGATTGAATTCTTTGGGGATGAAATTGATCGGATTCGTGAAGTTGATGCATTGACAGGCGAGGTGATTGGCGACCGGGATCGTGTATCTATCTTTCCAGCTACGCACTTTATGACTAATGAAGAAGTCATGGATCGGGCGTTGCCACAAATTGAAGCTGACATGAAGAAACAGGTAAAGAAGTTTACTGATGAGGGAAAGCTTCTTGAAGCAGAGCGGATTCAGCAACGAACAACTTATGATATTGAAATGATGCGAGAGATGGGTTACACCAATGGAATTGAAAATTATTCGCGTTATATGGATGGCCGAAAGCCTGGTGAACCTCCTTATACCTTATTAGACTTCTTCCCTAAAGATTTCTTATTAGTTGTTGATGAGTCTCACCAAACTATGCCGCAAGTACGAGGAATGTATAATGGAGATCGTGCACGGAAACAAATGTTAATTGATTATGGGTTCCGTTTACCGAGTGCTCTTGATAATCGACCATTAAAATTACCAGAATTTGAAAAACATGTTAATCAAGTTGTATATATGTCTGCAACCCCTGGTCCATATGAAATGGAACAAACAGACCACGTTGCTCAGCAAATTATTCGACCGACTGGGTTGCTTGACCCAACAGTCGAAGTTCGCCCGGTAATGGGGCAAATCGATGACTTGGTTGGTGAAATAAACAAACGTATTGAGAAAAATGAACGTGTTTTTGTTACGACCCTGACAAAGAAGATGTCCGAAGACCTTACGGATTATCTAAAGGATATGGGGTTAAAGGTCAAATACCTTCATAGTGATATTAAAACTCTTGAACGGACGCAAATCATTCGGGATCTTCGACTTGGTAAATTTGATGTCCTTATTGGAATTAACCTCTTGCGGGAAGGGTTAGATGTTCCAGAAGTATCTTTGGTAGCTATTCTTGATGCCGATAAGGAAGGCTTTTTACGTAATGAACGTTCCCTTATTCAGACGATTGGGCGAGCTGCCCGGAATGAAAATGGGGCAGTGATTATGTATGCTGATACCATCACTGATTCAATGCAAAAGGCAATGGATGAAACAAAGCGACGGCGAACAATTCAGATGAAATACAATGAAGAACATCATATTATACCGCACACAATCATTAAGCCAATTCAAGAAGCAATTACTGTTACTAAGAAAGCAACGGATGAAACCGAAACAGATAATAGTGCTGAATTTACTGACAAAGATTTTGCAAAACTGGATAAAGAGGCCCAAGCAAAGATGCTTGATGAATTAACAGAGCAAATGCGTTCTGCTGCTAAGCGCCTTGATTTTGAGCAAGCTGCTACGCTTCGTGATACGATAATGGAACTAAAGACAAAAGTAAAGAAATAAGGAGGGATTATTTCGTGGCAAATGATAAGATCATAATTCATGGGGCACGGGCTCATAACCTAAAAAATATTGATATTACTATTCCAAAAAACAAGTTAGTTGTTGTAACTGGTTTATCAGGTTCTGGAAAGAGTTCTTTAGCTTTTGATACATTATATGCGGAAGGGCAACGGCGCTACGTAGAAAGTTTATCGGCTTATGCACGACAATTCTTGGGCCAGATGGATAAGCCGGATGTTGATTCAATTGACGGTTTATCTCCGGCAATTTCAATTGACCAAAAAACAACTTCCCATAATCCACGTTCAACGGTCGGAACAGTGACTGAAATTAACGATTTTCTACGCTTGCTATGGGCACGGGTTGGTACGCCAATCTGTCCGAACGATAATATTCCGATTACTAGTCAGTCCCCAGAACAAATGGTAGATCGGGTACTTGAATTGCCTGAACGGACACGCCTTCAAATTCTTTCGCCGGTTATTCGTGACAAAAAGGGAACACAAAAGAAAGTCTTTGAGACGATTAAACGTGAAGGATTTGTCCGCGTTCAAGTAGATGGTGAAACTTATGACCTAGATTCAGTCCCAGAGCTAGATAAAAATAAAAAACATACGGTTAATGTCGTGATTGATCGAATCATCATTAAAGAGGGGATTAGGTCGCGGCTATTTGACTCCTTTGAATCGGCTCTCCGCTTAAGCGATGGGTATGCGATTGCTGATGTGATTGGAGGAAAACCAATTCCATTTTCTGAACAATATGCTTGTCCCATTTGTGGTTTTACAGTTGGTGAATTAGAGCCACGTTTATTCTCCTTCAATGCTCCTACTGGTGCTTGTCCAGAGTGCGAAGGCTTAGGATTAAAACTTGAAGTAGATATTGATTTAGTGGTTCCTGACCAAACAAAAACCTTAAAAGAAGGTGCAATTGTTCCTTGGAATCCAATCTCATCGCAATACTATCCACAAATGTTGGAACAATTCTGCAAGTCGGTTGGCATTGATATGGATACTCCCTTCAATAAGTTGTCAAAAAAGCAACAGCAACAGATTTTGTACGGTAATGGTGAAACACCATTCCACTTCCATTATGAAAATGACTTTGGTGGCATTCGGGATGTCGATGTGCCATTTGAAGGTGTCATCAATAATATCAGTCGACGATACCGGGAGACTAACTCAGATTTTACAAGGGAACAAATGAGAAAGTATATGACTGAGCTTCCCTGTCCGGTTTGTCATGGTTATCGGTTAAATCAGCGGGCCTTAGCAGTAAAGATTGATGGGCGAAATATCGGTGAAGTTTCTGCTTTACCAATTAGTGATTCTCTTGAATTCTTCAAGAACATCAAACTTTCTGCACAAAAAAATGAAATTGCTAAGCCGATTTTAAAAGAAATCATTGATCGATTAACCTTTATGAAAAACGTTGGAGTTGAATACTTAACTTTAAGTCGTTCAGCTCGAACTCTTTCAGGAGGAGAAGCTCAGCGGATTCGGTTAGCAACCCAAATTGGTTCTAATTTATCAGGAGTAATGTATGTTCTTGATGAACCGTCAATTGGCCTTCATCAACGTGATAATGACCGTTTGATTGAATCGTTAAAGGCCATGCGTGATCTTGGCAATACACTTGTTGTTGTAGAACATGATGAAGATACCATGCGTGCAGCCGATTACATTGTCGATATTGGTCCTGGAGCCGGTGAAAATGGGGGTCAAGTGATGGCTGCCGGAACTCCTAAGCAAATTATGCGATCACGGAAGTCGTTAACTGGCCAATACTTATCAGGGAAAAAATTTATTCCAGTGCCTCAAGAGCGTCGAGTAGGTAACGGTAAGAAAATTACTATTACAGGAGCAGCAGAAAATAACTTAAAGGACATTACAGTTGATTTTCCACTTGGTGAGTTTATTTGCGTAACGGGGGTTTCTGGTTCAGGAAAGTCAACCCTTGTTAATATGATTCTAAAACGGGTCTTAGCACAAAAACTGAATAATAATTCGGCAAAACCTGGTAAGTACAAGTCGATTAGTGGAGTTGAAAACATTGAAAAGGTTATCAATATTGATCAATCTCCAATTGGTCGTACTCCACGGAGTAACCCTGCAACTTATACGGGGGTCTTTGATGATATCCGTGAATTGTTTGCCCAAACCAATCAAGCTAAAATGCGTGGTTATACTAAGGGACGTTTTAGCTTTAACGTTAAGGGTGGACGTTGTGAAGCCTGTCACGGGGATGGAATTATTAAAATTGAAATGAACTTCTTGCCAGATGTTTATGTACCATGTGAAGTTTGCCATGGAACCCGTTATAATTCAGAAACCCTTGAAGTAGAATATAAGGGGAAGAACATTTCTGAGGTTCTTAATATGACTGTTTCTGAGGCTCTTGACTTTTTT
The DNA here is from genome assembly GCF_014145585.1 of Limosilactobacillus agrestis. Lineage (GTDB taxonomy): Bacteria > Bacillota > Bacilli > Lactobacillales > Lactobacillaceae > Limosilactobacillus > Limosilactobacillus agrestis. Next base: position 183,554 of record NZ_JACIVF010000035.1, on the reverse strand, counting down.
AGCGCGATTCCTAAAATTAAGCGTAAACTACAAACCATTGAAGATGTTGGTCTTGGTTATGTTCATCTTGGACAACCAGCAACTACTCTTTCAGGGGGGGAGGCGCAGCGAATGAAACTTGCTGCCGAACTTCACCGGCAATCTCATGGGAAGAGTTTTTACATTTTAGATGAGCCGACTACGGGATTACACATGGATGATATTAAGCGCTTATTAACAGTTCTTCAGCGCTTAGTTGACGCTGGTAATACTGTTTTAGTAATCGAACATGATTTAGACGTTGTCAAATCAGCGGATTGGTTAATTGATCTTGGCCCTGAGGGAGGAGCTGGCGGTGGTAATATTGTAGCCACCGGAACGCCGGAACAGGTGGCTGAAGTAAAGAGCAGCTATACTGGTAGATATTTAAAAGGGATGCTGGAACGTGATCAAAAGTGGGAAGAAGAACGAGTAGCTAAACAGAAAAAGTAGTTGCAATCTAATACCTCTAATGGTATTCTAATAAAAATTAAAGTACACGAAATGAGGAAACAAAATGTTATTTTTTAATAATCAAAATCAACAGTTTTCTTCCTCCTCAGCCTCTGATTCCATTAAGGCTGAGTGATTTTGGTGTACCCAATCAATAGGTTTATACAGGCTCGGGTTCTCTATTAATCATTTGGCACGACCAAATTGCATTAATAAATGATGGCCCGGGTTTTTATTTTGCCTAATATTAAGAATGGAGGAATGATGATGAATCAACAACCAACAGACGAATTAAAAAGGTCACTTGGATTTTGGTCCGCTATTTCGATTGTTGTGGGAACAATTATCGGCTCGGGGATATTCTTTAAACAAGGATCTGTTCTTGATAGTGCTGGTACATCTACTCTTGCGATTGTAGCCTGGGTATTTGGTGGAATTATTACTTTAACCGGGGGATTAACAGTGGCGGAAATAGGTGCCCAGATGCCATATACTGGAGGATTATATGTATATATTGAAAACTTATACGGTCGCCTTTTAGGATTTTTGGCCGGATGGATGCAGGTAATTGTTTATGGACCGGCAATTATTGCTTCGGTTGCTGGATTTATGAGTATTTTGATGGCAAACTTCTTTGGCTTAGGAACCCAATGGCGGATACCTTTAGCAGTGATTACTGTGATTGCAATTGGAGTAATGAACCTTTTTGAAAATAAAGTTGGTGCAATTTTTTCGATTATTACAACTGCTGGAAAAATGATTCCAATTGCGGCAATTATTATCTTTGGTTTGTTCTGGGGACATCAAGATGCTTTTGGTCAAACAGTTACCGAAATTCACCAATCAACTGGTGGCTTTGGGGTAGCAGTTTTAGCAACCCTATTTGGTTATGATGGTTGGATTTTAATCGCAAACCTTGGGGGAGAAATGAAAAATCCCCAAAAATTATTGCCACGAGCTATTATTTTAGGGATTACCACGGTCCTTATTATCTATACTTTAATTACTGTCGGTATTCTTAAGTTTCTTCCTGTTAATACCATTCATCGGCTCGGGGAAAATGCAACTGCATATTTAGCAGTGAAAGCCTTTGGCGCAATTGGAGGAAAATTACTGTCAGCCGGAATTATTATTTCGATGATGGGAACTTTGAACGGAAAAATGATTACTTTTCCACGGATTGTATATGCAATGGCGCGTCGTCATGATTTACCATTCTCGCGCTATCTTGCATATATCACGCCAAAGGGTAAGTCACCAGTAGTCGCAACGATGTTTATTATTGTTCTTGCAACGATCATGATGTTTTTCTTTGACCCTGATCACTTGTCAGATTTATGTGTATTTACTGTTTATTGTTTCTATCTTTTAGCATTCTTTGGGATCTTTATTTTACGACATAGAAATAAGGGACCACGTCCATTTAGTACGCCGCTTTACCCCTTAGTTCCAATTATTGCGATTGCTGGTGGGATCTTTGTCTTAGTGAGTGAAGTTATGAATGACCCAGCTGGTGTAATCCTTTTTGCTGGAATTGTCATAGTAGGGCTACCGATCCTATATATTGTTAAACGAATGGATCAGCGACGAATGCATTGATGTTTAAGGCTAAGATTGACTTGGCCTTTTTTTATTACTCAAATAAGACACACCCGGATTGATGTGATAGAATGATTAGGTAGCTGTAGGCGAAAAGAGGAACTAGTGATGGTAGAGGAAAAATTAAAAGTAGTAATTATTACCGGGATGAGTGGTGCGGGGAAAACCGTTGCTGTTCATAGCTTAGAAGATTTAGGATACTTTGTAATTGATAATATGCTTCCAGGATTGGCAGAGCGATTTGTTGATGTGATAGAAGATTCAGGAGAGTTTGATAAAATCGCCATGGTAATGGATATGCGTTCTCGTGGATTTTACGATGAGGTTTTGCCAAACTTTGAAAAATTAAAAAAACGGTCTGATTTAGATGTGAAATTACTCTTCTTAGATGCTAATGATGTTACGTTAATTTCACGATATAAAGAAACAAGGCGTTCTCATCCCTTATCTCCGCAAGGTCGGATTTTTGATGGGGTAGAATTAGAACGGAAGCTTTCAACTGATCTTAAGAGTCAAGCAGATATAGTAATTGATACCACTAATGTGACGCCACGAAATCTAAAGTTAAGGCTTAATAAATTATTCGGACATGGTGAAGATAACGACTTCTATGTTGAAGTAATGTCATTTGGGTTTAAATATGGATTACCACTTGATGCAGATATCGTAATGGATGTTCGTTTCCTCCCTAATCCATTTTATATTCCAGAATTAAAGCACTTAACGGGAAATGATCCAGCTGTTCAAAATTATGTTATGCAGAGTCCGTTGGCGAAGGAATTTTACCAACATTTACGTTCTCTTTTAGAAATTGCTCTTCCGGGTTACATTAAGGAAGGTAAGAGTAGTTTGACAATTGCAATTGGATGTACGGGCGGTCAACACCGGTCGGTAACTATTGCTAATAAATTATCCGCTGATTTAAAAGAAAAGGGATATAAAGTAAATACTTACCATCGCGATATTGAGAAGGCAAAGTAAAGAGGAGTTTTAATTATGTTGCATAAACCAAAGATTGTAGTGATTGGCGGGGGAACGGGTCTACCAGTTGTTCTTCGTGGATTGCGAGATCAAAACGTTGATGTTACAGCGGTAGTAACGGTAGCTGATGATGGTGGTTCTTCAGGAATCTTACGAAATTATATTAATGTGGTCCCACCTGGAGATATTAGAAATGTCCTAGTTGCGTTATCAGAATTACCTGATCTCGAACTTGATATTTTTCAATACCGTTTTAAGAGTAGTGATCAGTTCTTTGCTGGTCATGCGATTGGTAACTTAATTATCTCTGCCTTATCTGAAATGAAGGGTGGTATTTTTACCGCTGTTCAAGAGTTATCAGAAATGATGAAGATTAATGGACATATTTATCCTGTTGCCAATGAACCGTTGACTTTAAATGCTGAATTTACAGATGGGACAAAGTTAAGTGGTGAATCAGAAATTTCGGCCGCCCATAAGCAAATTAAACGTGTCTGGGTAACACCTTCTAAAGATAATGATGGTCATCCTGTTCGTCCTGTGCCAGAGGTTATAACAGCAATAAAGAATGCTGATCAAATTGTTCTTGGCCCTGGAAGCTTATTTACTAGTATCTTGCCAAACCTGATGATTTCTGAGGTAGGGCAGGCTGTTTGTGAAAGTAAGGCCGAAGTTATCTATATCTGCAATATTATGACGCAAAAAGGTGAAACAGATAACTTTACAGATGCTGATCATGTTCGAGTATTAAACCATCACCTTGGGAAAAACTTTATTAATACGGTCTTAGTCAATATTCAACCTGTTCCAGAAAATTACCTTGATTTTCAAGAATGGAATGAAATTTCTCAACCAGTTAAGCATGATTTTCAAGGACTACGAGCACAGAATTGTCGCGTAATTAGTTCGAATTTTCTAAGGTTGAAGGACAATGGTGCCTTCCATGATCGCGATAAAGTTGTAGCAGAATTAATGAATCGACTTCACCAAGTTCACGAGTAAGGAGACTGATGCCAGATGTCATATGCAAGTGAAGTAAAGAAGGAGTTAACGGGAATTACTGTTCATCGGGATAATGCAAAGGCAGAATTGATGGCCCTTATCCGGATGAACGGGTCGATTGGCATTGCTGCCCATCAGTTGGTTTTGAATGTTCAGACTGAAAATCCGGCAATTGCGCGACGGATTTATTCACTCTTAAAACAATTTTACGGGGTAGAAAGCGAAATTGTTGTTCGTCGTAAAATGAAATTAAAAAAGAATAACCAATATATAGTTCGCTTACGCTATCATGCACAACATGTTTTAGATGATCTTGGTATTTTACAAAATTATCAAATTAAAGAACAAGTACCTGTAGAAATGCTCAAGGATGAATGGATGGTCCGTTCATATCTAAGAGGTGCCTTTTTAGCGGGAGGATCAGTAAATAACCCTGAAACTTCTCGCTATCACTTAGAGATATACTCCCTTTATGAGGAACATAATGAGATTATTGCTCAGATGATGAACAAGTTTGGCCTAAATGCCCAGACAACCGCTCGCCGTAGTGGTTTTATCGTCTACTTGAAAGAAGCAGAAAAAATTGCTAATTTTATGTCATTAATTGGTGCAACTAACTCAATGCTCCAGTTTGAGAATGTTCGAATTGTACGAGATATGCGGAATTCAGTTAACCGATTAGTAAACTGTGAAAACGCTAATTTAAATAAGATTGCGAATGCGTCAACGCGTCAAATTGAAAATATTGAATTTATTGATTCACGAGTGGGAATTAGCAGCTTACCTGATAAGTTGCGTGAAATTGCAGAAACACGTTTAGCTCATCAAGAAGTTAGCTTAAAGGAATTAGGAGAATTAGTTCCTGGTGGCCCAATTTCAAAGTCCGGTGTTAATCATCGCCTACGTAAATTGAATGCTTATGCTGATGAATTACGTACATCGCAGGTTAAATAATAAAAAACCTTTGAGGCTGAGAAAAAAGTTTTCTCTCTTACCCTCAAAGGTTTTATTTTATCTTCTTTAAGTGAATTTTATTTCTTATTTATACTTTCGCTAATTAGCACTAATTCAGCTGCAGCACATTCTTGATCTAATTCATTCCAATTTGTGGTAGCGTTAAAAACGTTTAATTTATTTACTGACATTATAAAAATCCTCCGTGACCTTATACCTTTGTGCTCTTTTATCTACACCTTGTATCATACTACAATTGGTCTAAAAGTCAATTGTTATAATGATGGCATTTATGTGGATTTTGCATAAATTGGTATAGATTAATTGCTGGGATCGCTAATGCAATCGCGAAGATAATCGTTTATCAAATTTAAATAAATTATTAATTCTTAGAAAGAATATTCACGGGATAGTTGTTTTGGATCAAGGGAGACTTGCTTTTTAAAACAATGACCGGTATAATTGGAACGTTAATTAATTTACGTTTAATATTAAAGGAGGCAAAGTAACATGCGTAAAGCACATCCATACGGCGTACAAGGCCGTCGCCCAGTCGCTTCAAAGTATAAGCGAGCATTAAAAGAAAAGAAGATCGAAGCTATTCGTAAGTGGGCTAAAGAAAAGCCAGCTGAAGAAAAGTAATTAATTCATTCTGTAAAAGTTATGCAATTTAGTGCATAGCTTTTATTTTTTTATAACAAGCAAAAACTAAAGTATTAATAAGATGGCTTTTTTAAATAATGTTTTGATGTTTTCTACACTAATGCTATATTTTGTATGTTAAAATATAGGTAAGCGCTTACAACGGGTGCTATTTATAAAAGAGGTGATAGTATGTTTGAGTTTTTAAAACCGGCTCCAGTGGCGAAGCAAAAGGTTCCTGCTGATAGGGTTGAAAGTTCGTATCGTTGGCATCAGTTAGGAGTTTTACTTGCGATTTGTATCGGTTACATTGGCTATTATATTATTCGTTTAATTTTTACAACCGAGCAAAATGAAATTATGAAGCAGTATGGTTTTACTACTGCCGATATCGGAATGGTGCTTTCATGTTTTGGGATTGGTTATGGGATTTCAAAATTATTTATGGGGGCACTAAGTGATAAAAGTAATACTAACCGTTATTTAGCAACAGGATTGATTATTTCTGCATTGCTTAACTTTGGCTTAGGTTCTACCCGTAGTCTATATATGATGATGTTTCTAATGCTGATTATGTCGATTGCTCAAGGGATGGGGGCCGCAGCATGTCAACGTTCTGTTCAATTATGGTGGGGGAAGAAACACCGGGGAGCAATTTACTCGATTTGGTCTTCCGCTCATAATGCGGGGGCCTTTGCTTGTGTTGCCGTTGTACAATTAGCAACGTTCATGTTTTCAGGTTCCATTTCTGCTGTCTTTTATACTTCCTCAGTAGTTTCGCTGATTATTGCGGCTTTTGTATTATTAGTTGGCGCTGACCGACCTGTTAGTGTTGGGTTACCAAGTATTTCTGAATATACTGGAGATGAAGTTGTTTTAGAAAACGGAACTGAATCTGATTCAGAAGAAACAAGTCTGACTTTACCACAAATTTTTGTTAAATATATTTTGACGAATAAAGTTGTGTGGGCCATTACTCTAACATCAATGTCCTTGTATTTGGTTCGTTATGGGATTATGAGTTGGATCCCAAGCTATCTTGTAGAATCAAAAGGCTTTACGACTAATTTTGCAAAATGGTTAGTGGGAATTTTTGAACTTGCGGCGGTTCCTGGAGTAATTATTATGGGAGCAATTTCCGATGCATTAAAAGGACGTCGAGCTATTGTTTGTATTTTATGTGTAATTGGTTTATTTATTTGTTTGACAACGTATTTCTTTAGTACCAATCACGTTTTGATCGTAAGTGTTCTTTTTATTATGGGAACTTTAATTTATGCTCCATTAACATTGGTTGGATTAATGGTTAATGAAGCAGTTCCTAAATTTGCAGTAGGTTCATCAACTGGATTTATGGGCTTTTTCCAATACATTTTTGGTGAAACGTTAGCAACTGCCTTAATTGGTATTTTGGTAGCCAAATATGGCTGGCTTGCAAGTAATATGGTTTTATATACTGCTTCAGCACTAGCATTTCTATTATTAGTTTATATTTTTATTGCTGAACGTCGTGCTGAAAAGATAGTTGATTCTGACAAAAAGAATTGAATTTTCACTAAAACAAGGTCTTGAAGAACTTTTAGCCTTGTTTTTTTGATTTAGTTATAAATATCCAAGAATAATTTGCAAAAAAATATTAAATAATAGTTAAAATATTTGACCTTTTTTGACCAATCGAGTATAGTATTATTATCCGTTAGCATATTAGTCTAACGAGTGCTAATTTATTTAAGGAGGCCATATTATGAATTTAGTACCTACTGTCATTGAGCAATCATCTCGTGGTGAACGTGCTTATGACATCTACTCACGGCTTCTGAAGGACCGAATCATTATGCTTTCAGGTCCAATTGAAGACGAAATGGCAAATTCAATTGTTGCGCAACTTTTATTCCTTGATGCGCAAGATTCAACTAAAGACATTTACTTATACATTAACTCGCCTGGTGGTGTTGTAACATCAGGAATGGCGATTTACGATACAATGAACTTTATCAAGGCCGATGTTCAAACAATTGTAATTGGGATGGCTGCTTCGATGGCAAGTGTCTTAGTATCATCAGGTGCTAAGGGTAAGCGTTTTGGTTTACCCCATTCTCAAGTATTGATTCACCAACCATCTGGTGGAGCACAAGGTCAGCAAACTGAAATTGAAATTGCTGCTACTGAGATTTTGAAAACACGGAAGATGCTCAACGGTATTCTTGCTAAGAATTCTGGGCAACCTATTGAGAAGATTCAGGCTGATACTGAACGTGATCATTACTTAACAGCACAAGAAGCAGTAGATTACGGCTTACTTGATGGTGTAATGGAAAATAATTCAAAATTAAAGTAACCAAATAAAAAGGTCTCCAATTATTCGATTGATTTCGAATGATGGAGACCTTTTTGAATTGTTAAAAAAGTGAGTGAAGATTAACAACGATGTGACGACGCAAAATTAGTTCCGTAATATTTAAAAAATAAAAAAGGCTGATGAAAAAGCTTTTTCATCAGCCTCATAAAAGATGCGCCCCCCGAGAGTCGAACTCGGATCTCGAGAACCGGAATCTCACGTGCGATCCATTACACTAAGGGCGCGTCAACAGATACTATAATATCTTAAATATAAAGAGATTGCAAGGATTATTTGAAAAGTTTAATGAAGATAACGCTTACATAAGAAAAATGCTGTGATTGAATAGACAATTTTTTTGAAGATGGTATCATAAGTACCGTAGGAGTTGTACTACTGCTTAGACTTTACTACTGCGTCACTTACAATGGTTGATGGTTGCGATACTGATGTAATGTGATAAACTAAGCAAGTACACTAATTATGTTTTTCCTAAAGGAGGAATTTGCAGTATGACTGTAAAAATTGGTATTAACGGTTTTGGCCGTATTGGTCGTTTAGCATTTCGTCGAATTCATGAACTCAATACAGATGATATTGAAGTTGTTGCAATTAACGATTTGACTACTCCTTCTATGTTGGCATACTTACTTAAGTATGATTCAACTCATGGTAAGTTCCCTGGTGAAGTTACTTCTACTGATACCGGTATTGTTGTTGATGGAAAGGAATATCCTGTATATGCTGAACGGGATGCTCGTAACATTCCTTGGGTAAAGAACGATGGTGTTGACTTTGTCCTTGAATGTACTGGTTTCTACACTTCTGCTGAAAAGTCACAAGCACACATTGATGCTGGTGCAAAGCGGGTATTGATTTCAGCACCTGCTGGTAACATCCCAACTGTTGTTCCTGGTGTTAACCTTGATACTTTGACTAAGGATGATGTTATTGTTTCAGCTGGTTCATGTACTACAAGTTGTCTTGCACCAATGGCAAAGGTCTTAAATGACGAATTTGGTGTTAAGGTTGGTACTATGACTACTATCCATGCATTTACATCAACTCAAGCTATTCTTGATGGTCCACGTGGTAAGAAGATGCGTAACAACCGTACTGCAAGTGTAAACACTATTCCTCACTCAAGCGGTGCCGCTAAGGCTATTGGGTTAGTTATTCCTGAATTAAACGGTAAGCTTTCTGGTCACGCACAGCGGGTTGCTGTTGTTGATGGTTCATTAACTGAACTTGTTTCAATTTTGAACAAGAAGGTTACTGTTGATGAAATTAACGACGTAATGAAGAAAGCTACTAATCCAGCATTCGGTTACACTGAGGATCCAATTGTTTCAACTGATATTATTGGTTCAACATATGGTTCAGTATTTGATCCTTCTCAAACTGAAATTATGGAAGGTGACGATGGTTCACAATTAGTTAAGACTGTTGCTTGGTACGATAACGAATACGGTTTTACTAGTAACATGATCCGGACTTTGCTTCACTTTGCTACTCTTTAATTTGAAGCGAAATTAAACTAATTTGATTTAGGTGGGAGGAGGATTACTCCGCCCACCTTTTTTATCAAAAGAAGAGGAGACGTAATACAATGGCTAAACTAACTGTTGAAGACCTTCCTTTAGAAGGCAAAAAAGTATTAATGCGGGTTGACTTTAATGTTCCAATTAAAGATGGTGTTGTTGGGGACGATAATCGAATTGTTGCCGCCTTACCAACCATTAAGTATGTAATTGATCATGGTGGTCGAGCAATCTTATTTTCTCACCTTGGTCGGATTAAAAAGGAAGAAGATAAGCCGGGACTTTCTCTTCGTCCAGTTGCAGAGCGCCTTTCTAACTTACTAAACAAGCCAGTAACATTTGTTCCAGTTACTGAAGGTAAGCAATTAGAAGATGCTATCGACAACATGAAAAACGGGGATGTTTTGCTTGTTCAAAATACTCGTTATGAGGATGTTAAAGATGGTGAATATGTAAAGCGTGAATCTGGTAATGATCCTGAATTAGGTAAATACTGGGCATCTCTTGGTGATGTATTTGTAAACGATGCCTTTGGTACAGCCCACCGTAAACACGCTTCCAATGTTGGTATTGCTACTAACATGCCAGGCAAGGCGGCAGCTGGTTACTTGATGGAAAAGGAAATCAAGTTCTTAGGTGATGCAGTAGATAATCCTGAACGCCCATTTGTTGCTATCCTTGGGGGTGCCAAGGTTTCTGACAAGATTGGTGTTATTGATAACCTTCTTGATAAAGCAGACAAGATTATTATCGGTGGTGGAATGGCTTATACATTCTACGCTGCTAAGGGGATCAAAGTTGGTAACTCCCTTGTTGAAAAGGACAAGATTGACGTTGCTAAGCAAATTTTAGATAAAGCTGGCGATAAGATTGTATTGCCAATTGATAACGTAGTGGCTGATAAGTTCAACAATGATGCTGATACTAAGGTTGTTGAAGGTGACATTGATGATGGTTGGATGGCCCTTGATATTGGTCCTAAGTCTGTTAAGGAATTTGAGGACGTATTAAAAGATGCTAAGACTGTTGTTTGGAATGGACCAATGGGTGTATTTGAGATGCCAAACTTTGCTAAGGGTACCCTTGAAATTGGCAAGTTCCTTGGTACATTAACAGATGCTACAACAATCGTTGGTGGTGGTGACTCAACTGCTGCTGTTAAGGAATTGGGTGTTGCTGATAAGCTTACTCATATTTCAACTGGTGGTGGTGCATCATTAACTTACCTTGAAGGTAAGGAATTACCTGGAATTGCCGCAATTTCTGATAAATAATTAAAGTTTAACTATTTATAAATGTTGATTAAGAGGCTGAGAAAATTTTTGCTTTTCTCGGCCTCTTACCGTATCTTGGTATTAATACTAGAATAGTAGATGGGAGGGTCAATAATGAGAGTGCCGATTATTGCTGGAAATTGGAAGATGCATAAGGATGTTCAAGAAGCTGTTTCTTTTATTAAACAAGTAAAAAATCAACTTCCACCAGCCGACCAAATTGAAACGGCAATTGCTGGTCCCACCCTTTGTTTAGTACCGATGGTTAAAGTGGCTGAAGAATCCCCGTTAAAAATAATGGCAGAGAATTGTTACTATAAAAATGAGGGGGCCTATACCGGTGAAACAAGTCCATATGCTTTGTACCAAGCAGGAATCCATCATGTGATTTTAGGACATTCTGAGCGTCGGACCTACTTTAACGAAACCGATGAATTAATTAATAAGAAAGTAAAAGCAGCATTAACAAATGGGTTATGTCCCATTGTTTGCTGTGATGATACTATGGGTCGGCGAATTGCTGGAAAGAAAGTGCATTGGGTAGTAAGCCGAATTCTTGCAGATCTTCACGGCTTGACCAATAATGAAATTTGTCATGTTACAGTTGCCTATGAACCCAGTTGGGCTATTGGAACAGGTGAAAGTGCGGATCCAGATCAAGCAGCGGAGGGGTGTTACCTAATTCGTCAGACAATTAGTGATATGTATGGTGATGAAGTTGCAAATAATGTGCGAATTCTCTATGGGGGAAGTGTGACTACTTCTAATATCAATGCATTAATGGCAAAAAATGATATTGATGGTGTCTTAGTTGGAGCAGCTAGCTTAAATCCAGAAACATTTTTACAATTAGTTCACCATTAGGCTGTTAAATGCTTGTTTTTAATTGTGTAAAATAATACAATGTTAAGTGGAATTGCTTTCCAAATAAATAACAGAGGAGAGATTCATCAAATGTCACTCATTACAGATATTTATGCACGTGAAGTCCTTGATTCACGTGGTAACCCAACAGTTGAAGCAGAAGTTTACACAGAAGCCGGTGGTGTAGGCCGCGGTATCGTTCCTTCAGGTGCTTCAACTGGTGAACACGAAGCTGTTGAATTACGTGACGGCGACAAGAACCGTTTTGGCGGTAAGGGTGTTTTAAAGGCTGTTTCAAACGTAAATAACATTATTGCTAAGGAAATCGTAGGGATGGAAGTTACTGACCAAATCGCTATTGATAAGGCAATGATTAAATTAGACGGTACTCCAAATAAGGGTAAGTTAGGTGCTAACGCTATTTTAGCTGTTTCATTAGCTGCTGCTCGGGCTGCTGCTGACGAATTACAAGTACCTCTTTACAACTACCTTGGCGGATTCAACGCTCATGTATTGCCAACACCAATGATGAACGTTATTAATGGTGGTGCTCACTCAGATAACAAGGTTGACTTCCAAGAATTCATGATTATGCCAGTTGGTGCACCAACTGTACGTGAAGCTATTCGTTGGGGTTCAGAAACTTTCCACGCCTTGAAGAAGGAATTGGAAGCTGCTGGTAAAGTAACCTCTGTTGGTGACGAAGGTGGATTTGCTCCTGACTTTGCTAACAATGAAGAACCATTCGAATACTTAATCAAGGCTATTGAAGATGCTGGTTACAAACCAGGTAAGGACATTGCTATTGCCTTTGACGTTGCTGCTTCAGAATTGTGGAACGACGAAGACAAGAAGTACAAGCTTCGTTGGTCAACTGGTGAAGAATACACCACTGAAGAATGGATTAACTACTTATCCGGTATTATTGAAAAGTACCCAGTAGTATCTGTTGAAGACCCAATTGATGAAAACAACTGGGATGATTGGGTAACTATTACTGATAAGTTAGGTAAGAAGGTTCAACTTGTTGGTGATGACTTCTTTGTAACTAACACTGATTACTTGAAGAAGGGTATCCAAATGGGTGCTGCTAACTCAATCTTAATCAAGCTTAACCAAATTGGTACTTTAACTGAAACTGTTGAAGCTATCGAAATGGCTAAGGAAGCTGGTTACACTGCCATCGTTTCACACCGTTCTGGTGAAACTGAAGATACTACTATCGCTGACTTGGTTGTTGCTACAAACGCTGGACAAATCAAGACTGGTTCTATGAGCCGGACTGACCGTCTTGCTAAGTACAACCAATTAATGCGGATTGAAGATCAACTTGGTGATGTTGCTCAATACAAGGGTATTCACTCATTCTACAACTTGAGTCAACAAGCTCGTCAAGATATCGAAAATCGTTAATTTTAAGCATTAGTAAAAAAACAAAAAAGGCTGGGAGAAAACTTTGTTTTCTCCCAGCCTTAACTATTTTCAGGAACAATGGCAAGATAACGTGGTACTGGCTTTGCGTTGTTACAAGGCTCGAGTTTAAGGTCAGCCTATCCTGTGCTAATGATCGTTCTAGCTTAGCCATCTCCCTGGTCGAGAGGTTATTTAATTAATGTCGAAAATGATTTCGTTATTTAGATTAGAAAATAATGAGAAAGAAGCGTTGGAATTTAGTATGAAATATAATATAATTTTTAAGAGTTAAATATAGTGAAAGGATACTGATACAAATGAAAAAATCGGCACCAGAACTTAATCGTTCGATGACTGCTGGTCAGATGGAAATGATCTCTCTTGGTGGAGCGATCGGTGTTGGACTGTTTATGGGGGCAACATCTACAATCAAGTGGACAGGACCATCCGTTATACTCGCATATGCGTTTGTTGGTTTAATTTTATATATTGTTATGAGAGCATTAGGAGAAATGATTTACATTAATCCGGGAACAGGTTCGTTTGCAGATTATGCAACTGAATATGTTCATCCAGTAGCTGGATATCTTGCTAAATGGGCTAACGTGTTTGAGTATATTGTTGTAGGAATGTCCGAAGTAGTAGCGGCAACTGAATATCTTAAATATTGGTGGCCCCATCTTCATACTTGGGTAGCTGGAATTGTCATTATTATTTTCTTAGTACTAGCTAATTTAGCAAGTGCAAAGGCATACGGGTCACTTGAATTTTGGTTTGCGATGATCAAAGTCATTACTATTATCTTTATGATCTTACTTGGCTTTATGATTATTTTCTTTGGCTTTGGGAATGGCGGTCACCCAACTGGTTTTAGTAATCTTTGGTCTCACAGTGGATTCTTCACTGGTGGCTGGAGCGGTTTCTTCTTTTCAATGTCAATTATCGTTGGATCTTATGAGGGAATCGAATTGCTGGGGATTTCTGCTGGTGAAGTAGCAAATCCCCAAGAAGCAATTGTTAAATCTGTTAAATCTGTTTTATTCCGGATTTTAATTTTCTATGTTGGCGCAATTTTTGTAATTGTAACAATTTATCCTTGGAATGAATTAAGTAGTGTTGGATCGCCGTTTGTATCTACTTTTGCTAAGGTAGGAATTACAGCTGCAGCATCAATTATTAATTTTGTGGTGTTAACTGCAGCCCTATCCGGTGCTAATTCAGGTATTTATAGTTCAAGTCGGATGCTGTTTAAGCTAGCGCATGAAGGAAACGCACCTAAGATTTTTGGCCGTCTTTCAAAGCGGATCGTTCCCGATGCTGCCATCCTTGGTATTTCCGGTGGTATTTTGATTGGATTTATTATTGATATGATTTCGGCAACGTATAACCATTCAACTGCTGATATGTTCGTGGTTGTCTTCAGTTCTTCTGTTTTACCTGGAATGATTCCATGGTTTGTAATTTTACTGGCAGAATTACGTTTCCGTCGTAATAATAAAGATATAATGGTTGATCATCCATTTAAACTACCATTATATCCATTTTCTAATTACTTTGCGTTTCTCATGTTAATTGTGATTGTCATCTTTATGTTTATTAATCCTGATACACGTGTTTCGGTTATTGTTGGTGCGGTAGTATTGATACTAGCAGTTGCAGTATACCTTGTTCGACATGGTTTGAAAAAATGAAAAAGTATAAGAAAATAAACAAGAAGCGGGGAAAACTCCTTAGCTTCTATTTTATTTTAAAATTAATTTCGTCTCGCTAAGCGCATGTAGTACAATGGCATGTAGACTTTTAATAAATTGGAGAAAAACAATGGAGAGTAGAAAAGCTGCATTTCATCGATATAGTCAGTTCAACCAGCTAATTCGAGCAATTATTATTGGAATGCTGACTGGTTTAGTAGTTAGTGTATTTAGGCTTATAATTCAGTACTTTTTGCAATTAGTAACAGCAAGTTTTACATATTTTCATTCTCATCCATTATGGCTAATACCGTGGACGATTGGATCAATCATTTTAGCGTTACTGTTAGGATGGTTAGCTCAAACTTATCCTGAGATAAAAGGATCTGGAATTCCACAGGTTGAAGGCCAGTTAACTAATCAGTTTGATGAAAAATGGTGGCCGGTATTATGGCGGAAATTTCTTGGTGGGATTTTCGCCATTGGATCTGGATTATATCTCGGACGTGAAGGACCATCAATTCAACTTGGGGCGACAATTGGGCAAGGAGTAGAGGAAAAAGCCCAAGTAGGACACCTCAATCGCCAAATAGGGATCGCAAGTGGAGCAGCAGCAGGGCTATCTGCAGCCTTTAATGCGCCAATCGCTGCGACGATCTTTATTTTAGAAGAAGTGTACCATAATTTTTCGCCAGTAATTTGGTTGGCGACATTTGTGAGTTCACTATGTTCTAATATGGTTTCAATGCAATTTTTTGGCTTACGACCGGTTTTGAATGTTCCTTATAATCATATGCTTCCTAATAATCTTTATTGGCATTTGATTGCGCTCGGTATTTTATTAGGTATCTTAGGGCGCCTTTATCAAATTATTATTTTGCATTTGAATGGTTGGATGGCACGGATTCCTAAACTATCCCCTATTGCTTATCCAATTATTCCGTTTTTACTGGTTATTCCTATTGCCTGGTATTTTCCAATTACACTGGGCGGAGGAAATGAATTAATCATTATTTTACGTTCCTTACCATTTTCTTTGGCGCTTTTTGTTGAGCTTTTTATTCTTCGCTTTGTATTCTCAATGGTTAGTTATGGTTCGCAATTACCAGGGGGGATATTCTTGCCAATTTTAACTCTTGGTGCTATTTTAGGCGCAGTCTATTGTGCGTTAATGGTTCGTGTGGGATTAATGCCGGTTCGATATTTACCTAATTTTATTATCTATGGAATGGCAGGTTACTTTGCATGTATTAGTAAGGCGCCATTTACTGCTATTTTATTAATTACTGAAATGGTTGGTTCACTTGCGCATTTAATGCCATTAGCTTTGGTAGCTGTGGTAGCTTATCTTGTTGTGAATGCGTTACACGGTGAACCAGTATATACAGCAATGTTTAACGCTTTTATTGGAAATAATCCGCAACCGGCACGTCATAAAGAGGATGTTACGATGTCGATTACTATTTATGCTGGAGCCCAATTGGATGGTTGTAAAATAAAGGATTTTCTATGGCCAACTGATTGCATTGTGATGGTTGTCTATCGGGGAGAAGAAAAGATCATTCCGAATGGTCAAACAAGGCTGCAAGCTGGTGATACGTTAATATTACGGGCTAATTCAGCAACTACTAGACAAGCTTACCATAAGATAAGTCGAGCCGCGCATTATGCACAAGGATAGCAATAGAACAATAAATATGATATGATAATTAAGATAAAAGCGTGAAAGTATTAGGAGGAAAAAATCCTTGTATAACACATTAATGACTTTATTCTTAATTGATTGCGTTGTATTAATTGCTTGTGTAATGATGCAACCAGCAAAAAACGATAATGATGCAATGTCAGCTTTGACAGGTGGTGCGGGTGACTTATTCTCACGTCGTAAAGCGCGGGGATTTGAAGCTGTTATGCAGATTGTTACAACAATTTGTGGAGCACTCTTCTTTATTCTGGCATTAGCGATGATTTACGTTTCGTCACATTAAATTTAAAGTGCCTCCTGAAATTATTGTGATTCCAGGAGGCTTTTTTGACGCTACGGTTGGAGTGTAGGGGATGATGTAGTGATAACGTATACTGGTGAATCTTTTTTCTTTCCCCATAGTGGACGATATGGAGTTGTTTTGCTTCATGCATATACAGGAAATACGAATGATGTTCGAATGCTAGGACGATACCTTAATTGGCAAGGCTACACGGTCTTTGCGCCGCTTTTAAGAGGTCATGGCGGAGACCCACGAAAGGTGCTAGAAAGCAATGGCCCCGATGATTGGTGGGATGATACCCGGATGGCAATTTTTCGTTTACGAGATGCTGGAGTTGATCAAATTGCAATTTTTGGTTTGTCACTCGGTGGTTTACTAGCAACAAGGGCCCTTGAGAATGATCCGCAATTATTAGGTGGTGGTGTTTTCGCGTCCCCGATTACCAGCTGGGGACAGTCAAATGTTCCGGAATACTTCCCTAAGATTGCAGCAAAGTATTACCGTCAGCAAAAAATCAATCCACTGATTATTAAAGAAAGGGTTGCTAAATTGACTGAGCGACTCCCCAAGCAACTAGCACAAATCCAAATAATGACGCATCAAATTTGTGACCACTTAGATCAGATTCATCAGCCATTCTTTATTGCGCAAGGAGGCGCAGATGAGCTGATTGATCCAGCGTCTGGACTTCAATTAAAAACAAGATTACAAGCAGATGGAGTTACAGTTGATTATCATTATTATCCAACCGCTACTCACTTATTAACAGTTAATACTGCTCATCGTCAATTATTTACCGATGTAGGAAAATATTTACAAAATTTATTCGAGGTGTCTTCTAATGACAACAAGTAATTTAAAAGAAAAAATATTAACACATTTAACAGATAATGCAGGTGTGAGTTACTCAGCAGAAAAACTTGCTCATCAATTAGGAATGGATGATGCTGAGCAATTTACACCGATCGTTCAATCTCTTGCTCAATTGGAAAGAGAGAAAAAAGTTCAAGTAACTGATCGTGGTGAATTCGAAGCAATTATTAAACAGCAACCACTTATTGGGACTTTCCATGGTAACGATAAGGGGTTTGGTTTTGTAGACTATGATCCCGATCTTCCAGACATGTATATTAATCCTGATCATACCTTGCATGCATTAAATGGAGATCAAGTAGAAGTTAAAGTATTACGACCAGCAAAAACTGGTAGTGATCAGGGTCCAGAAGGTCAAGTAACTCGGATTGTTGAACATAAATATGAAAATGTAGTTGGTGAATTTAAGCAAGAAACTGTCGGTGATGATTACATTGGTGAAATTTTGCTTAAAGATAAAAAATTATCGCAGTATCATTTTTATGTAACGGACAAGGGATTAAAACCGCTTGACGGCCAAGTAGTAACAGCTACTGTTGAGACTTACCCTAGTGACGAAGCACCGGAAGTAATGACGGGGGCCGTTACTGAAGTGATTGGGGATAAAGATGAACCGGGCATTGATATTATGTCAGTAATTTATGCTCACGATGTTCCGCATGAATTCCCTAAAGAAGTCATGGAACAAGCTAATAAGATTCCACTTCATGTTCTCCCAGAAGAAAAAAAGGGACGAGTGGATATTACTGATCAACCACTTGTTACCATTGACGCAATTGAATCAAAAGACTTGGATGATGCGGTTGTAGCTTGGAAGATGGATAATGGACACTATCACCTGGGGGTCCATATTGCTGATGTTACTCACTATGTAAAACCTGGCACACCGCTTGATCAAGAAGCATTTAAACGCGGTACATCGGTTTATCTAACTGATCGGGTGGTTCCAATGCTTCCTAAGCGGCTTTCGAATGGAATCTGTTCTCTAAATCCAGGTGAAGAACGCCTTGCAATGAGTTGTGAAATGGAAATTGATGAACAAGGAAAAATTGTTAATCATCGAATCTTCCAAAGTGTGATGAGATCACATGCCCGAATGACTTATAAAGCAGTTAATAAGATTCTTGAGTCTCATGATGCTAAAACGATGAAACAATACGAAGATCTTGTTCCAATGTTTGAAACAATGGGTAAGATTCACAAATTGTTGCTTAAAAATCGGAAAAAACGTGGTGCTATTGATTTTGAAGCTCCTGAAGCAAAAATTATTGTGGATGAAAAGGGGCACCCAACGGATATTCAACTACGGGATCGGGGACTTTCTGAACGAATGATTGAATCCTTTATGTTAGCTGCTAATGAAACAGTTGCTGAACACTACTTTAAGGAACGTGTTCCATTCCTTTATCGGATCCACGAGACACCAGATAGTGAACGAATTAAGTCATTTGTGGACTTTTTGGCTGTATTTGGAATTGATGTCCATGGTGATATTAAGAATGTTAAGCCGGGGATGCTTCAAAAAGTATTGAAGGACGTAGCTGGTACTCCTGAAGAGCAAATGGTTCAAGTAATGATGTTACGTAGTATGCAGCAAGCTAAGTATTCAGATGAGGAGCTAGGTCACTTTGGCTTGGGTGCTAAATACTACACTCACTTTACTTCACCAATTCGGCGATATCCAGATGATACGGTTCACCGTTTGATTAAATGGTACGAAGAACATGGTAAAAACGAACCAGCTAAGGATTATTGGCGGGACAAGCTTCCGGAAATTGCTGAACATACTTCTGTTACCGAACGGCGGGGAATTGATACAGAGCGTGATGTCGACAGTATGAAGAAAGCTGAATACATGGAAGATCATGTTGGCGAAACATTTGATGCCGTCGTAAGTTCAGTAATGAAGTTTGGCTTATTTGTAGAATTGCCAAATACAGTTGAAGGGTTAGTTCATATTAGTGTCATGAATGATGATTATTATGAATATTCAGAAAAACACATGGCCTTGATTGGACGAAACTCTCATCGAATTTTCCAAATGGGTCAACCAATAAAGGTTAAGTTAGTTCGGGCAGATAAAGATCTTCGTGAAGTTGATTTTGAAATTGTTAACCCTGAAGAAGCGCCAAAGACAAAGATTCGGGTTCCACATAATGATGAATATCGGGGTCGAGGTCGTGGCCGCAAGGGACGTGCCAATAATAATTCTCATCATGAGAATGCTAGCGGTAACCATTACCGGAATACTCAAGGAAAATGGCGTCGAACTCACCAAGAAAATGGACGTCAAAATAATCGTCAAATAAATCGAGGACAAACTCGTCACCACAATAATTCACGTGATCATGAAGGCGTTCGTCGCCACCATTAAGAGCGGGGAGGGATATTATGGCAAAAAAATCCCATCAAGAAAATAATGATAACTTAATTGCACAAAATAAAAAGGCACGTCATGATTATTTTGTAACGGATACTGTTGAAGCAGGATTAGTTTTAACGGGGACGGAGATAAAATCTGTTCGTGCTCACCGGGTTAATTTGAAAGATGGCTTTGCCCAAGTTCGTAACGGTGAAGCTTGGTTAATGAATGTGCATATTAGTGAATATGATAATGGAACTTACTTCAATCAAGATCCGTTAAGAAATCGTAAGTTGCTATTACACAAAAAGGAAATTAATAAGCTTGGAGGAGCCTTACAGGATAAAGGAGTTACCCTCATTCCATTAAAAATGTATATTAAACGTGGCTATGCAAAAGTCTTGTTAGGTCTAGCCAAAGGTAAACACCAATATGATAAGCGTGAAGCAATTAAGCGTCGTGAACAAAACCGTGAAATTGAGCGAGTTATGAAACATTACTAAAATGAAAGAGAGTAGGAAATAACCTTCTCGACAAGGTGGTGGGTTAAGCTAGAACGATGGTTAGCACGACACAGGCTGATCATTGTTCGTACATAGGCTCGAGCCTTGTGGTTATTTTGCTATTGTTCGTGAATACAGTTGAGGCTGAGAGAAAACAGAAGTTTTTTCTCAGCCTCTTTCATTTTAAAATCTATTTGTTTTTTCGTTCTTTACAGTTAAAGTTTAACTGGTTACTAATAGAAAATGACATACTGGTATTAAGCTTAGGGGAACGCTTCATCAACCGTGCTAATAGCGGTTCTTGTTCACTTCGGCGGGCAAAATGATTGAGAATACTAGCAATGAGGATTGCGAGTGGTTCATCATCTTCTTTGTTTACCTTTAATTCATGACAATAACCGCTTGATAGTTTAACTGGTTGAATTGAAAAAACTAAGTGACTACCGGAAAAAACACGGTAACGACCTGTTAATGGTGAACCAACAACGATCCAGTTAATCCCACGAATATAAATAACCCGTTGAACAAACCCGAGCCCTTTCCCAATTGTTCCAACACGTTGCCGATTAAGATATAATGCAAATTTGGGTAACAATCCAAGAGTTAATTGCTTTACTTCAGCTAATAAGGCTCCATCAATTGCATATAATGATAGGGCATCGTACCTCATCCCCCACTTACCGACAAGAAGATAGCACGATTTACCGTTCTTATCGCGAATGACGGTCGTTCCATGTAAATCACTTGAACGATCGCGAATATATAATTGTCGCACTTTGCCACCACCATTCTTTGATAATCTATCTCTTATTTTACCAGCTTCTTAGTAAATTTGGTGAAGAAACTTCTAAGTTAAAAAACGCTTCCAATTTATCCCATGATGATGTTTAATTATGCTAAAATAATAGGCGAGGTGCTAATAATCGTGAAACAATTAATTCATAATGACTGGTGGGAAGTGTTAAGACCCCAGTTTGAAAGTGCATATTATGCGCAACTGCATAATTTTTTAAAAGAAGAATATACCCATCAAACGATCTATCCGGAAATGCATCATATTTTTGAAGCATTTGAATGGACTCCTTTTAGTAAGGTTAAGGTTGTTATCCTTGGTCAAGATCCTTATCATGGACCAAACCAAGCTCATGGGTGTAGTTTCTCAGTACTACCTGGGGTACCGGTTCCACCTTCATTGCAAAATATTTATAAAGAGTTGCAAAGTGATTTAGGTTGTACACCGGTAAATCACGGCTATTTGAAGAAGTGGGCTGACCAAGGCATCCTTTTATTAAATTCGGTTTTGACAGTGCGAGCAGGGCAAGCGTATTCTCACCGTGGACATGGCTGGGAGCAATTAACAGACGCGGCAATTCATGCTTTATCTGAACGTCCTAAACCAGTTGTCTTTATCTTATGGGGACGGGCTGCTCGAAATAAGAAACAATTAATTAATACAAAGACAAATATTGTTCTTGAATCAGCTCATCCGAGTCCATTATCTGCTAATCGTGGATTTTTTGGATCTCGACCATTTTCTAAAACAAACGAAGCACTTCAGGCAATGGGAGAACAGCCAATTGATTGGCAACTGCCTGCCGAACCAAATTATCGTTAAAGATGTGATTGCTAGTCACAACTTTAAAATGTTTAGTGACCATAAGGAGGTACTTGCATTATGGAATTATTTGATGAGATTGCTGCAAAGATTAAGGGACAAAATAAGACAATTGTTTTCCCAGAGGGTGAAGATAAGCGAATTTTAGGGGCTGCTGTCCGCTTGAAGAAAGATGACTTAGTAGAGCCAATTTTGCTTGGTGATAAAGAAGCAATTAAAGAAGTTGCAAGTAAAAATGGCTTTGATCTTGCTGGCCTTCAAATTATCGATCCAGCAACTTATCCAGAAGACGATAAGCAAGCAATGTTTGACTCATTAATGGAACGGCGTAAGGGAAAGAATACTCCTGAAGAAATTCAAAAGATGCTTGAAGATGTCAGTTACTTTGGAACCATGCTTGTTTACATGGGCAAGGCTGATGGAATGGTTTCTGGTGCTGTTCATTCAACCGGAGCAACTGTTCGGCCGGCATTACAAATTATCAAAACTAAGCCAGGTGCACACCGAATTAGTGGTGCTTTCCTTATGATTAAAGGTAATCAACGTTATATCTTCGCTGATTGTGCAATTAATATTGAATTGGATGCTCCAACAATGGCTGAAGTAGCAATTCAAAGTGCAGAAACAGCTCGTTTATTTGAAATTGATCCAAAAGTTGCGTTACTTAGTTTTTCAACTAAGGGCTCAGCGAAGGGTGAAATGGTTACTAAAGTGGCCGATGCGACTAGGTTAGTTCATGATATGGATCCGGACTTACCAGCTGATGGTGAATTACAATTTGATGCGGCAGTTGTCCCATCAGTAGGTGCACTTAAAGCTCCTGATTCAAAAGTTGCTGGTCATGCCAATGTCTTCATCTTCCCAAGTCTAGAAGCAGGTAATATTGGCTACAAGATTGCACAACGATTTGGTGGTTTTACAGCAGTGGGGCCTATCCTTCAAGGACTTAATGCTCCAATTGCTGACCTTTCACGGGGATGCAGTGAGGATGACGCTTATAAGGTTGCCATGATTACCGCAGCTCAAGCATTGTAAAATTTAATTGAACATAATAGAGGCTGAAAAGAACTTTTATTTTTCTCAGCCTCTCTTTTTGCTTTTTAAACATGGGATGGGTACAATAAGGCTAGAATTTTAAACTTGGAGAGAATGCTATGGAAAGCTTAACGTTAACGAATTGCGAGGCGACAATTGCTCTTGGAGAGAAAATTGGTCGTCAGTTAGTTGCAGGGGATGTTTTGGTCTTAGATGGCGATTTAGGAGCAGGAAAGACTACTTTTACGAAGGGACTGGCTGTGGGACTAGAAATTCCTGATATCATTAAAAGTCCTACTTTTACAATTATCCATGAATATCAAGATGGACGTCTTCCGTTATATCACATGGATGTATACCGCCTAGAAAATGGGGGAGCAGAAGATTTAGGGCTTGAAGAATACTTTGATGGTGATGGTGTTTCTGTTGTTGAGTGGGCTAAATATGTTGAAGATGAATTACCGGCTGATTTTTTAGCCATTCACTTTAAGCGCACAGATGATGATAATACCCGGCTTTTAGAATTTGCCCCTCATGGTACTCATTTTGACCAGATTGTAAAAAGCGTGGTGAAATAATGGCAGATGAAATTTCGGTAAAGTTGGCAACAAGTGAAGATGCAGGAGCTGTTTTGCATTTTTTACGGACAACTGCAAATGAGAGTGATGCTGTATTAGTACCGCATTTAAATGAAATTAGTAAAGAAGAGGAAGCAACAAACATCGATTTAATCAATCAATTTGATGATTGTGTTATTTTGCTTGCAATGCTCGGCGAAGAGATTGTGGGGATGGTTACTGTAATGGTATTAGATCATCAACCGACAACCGGTGAATTAGGAGTCGTGGTACGGAAAAAGTATTGGCGAAACGGAATCGGTCGCTTATTAGTCGATGAAGCAGAATATTGGTTTAATACCTATAGTAGTTTAGAAAATTTGGTTCTGACAGTTTTTGAGAATAATATTCCGGCAATTAAGCTTTATCAGCAATTACACTTTGTTACAACAGGAAAAACGGTTGAACAGGGGCATAATGTCCTGCAAATGCAATACGATAATAAAAAAGAGGAAACAATGGAAAAGTAAGCCATTATTTCCTCTTTCTTTGTACATATGTTTATTTTTTATGTAATACTTGCATAATGTTTCGCCAGAAAGATCCCTTTGTTTGCTGTTTACTAACGTCTTGTGTTACCTCTATACATCCGAGGTATTTATTTTGATCATCACGTAAAGCATAAAAAGCAATGTTTACTGGATGATCGTGGTACTTGATCATAATACTAATCGAATCCCGATCCCCACTATGCATATCGTGAAGTACTTGTTTAACATGCCCTTGACTGTGTCCCGGATGGACCTCAAGGACATGTTTACCTAAGTCTGCATCGGTACGCTTGAATAAACGATGATAATTTGCAGATGACCAACGAATGATATCATTTTCATCAATGAAATCAAATTCGATAGGGATAGTTTCAAAAATAGTATTAAGTTGTTTGAGGCTTAATTTTCCGCCTTTAAGATTAATATTTGTCATGATTTTCTCCTTTAGCCGATTAAATTGATAAAGGGCTGAATTTGTTGTGGGGTAAAATGCTTACTTTGATAAAGCAGAATGTTAGCACAGGCCTGGGCATCATCAAGAGCGTTATGATGGTGATGGAGGTCGATATTTAACGCGTCACAGACAGTATTGAGTTTATAATTTGTTAATCCTGGAATCAGCTGGCGGCTTGAAGCAACCGTATCGAGTGTCTGATAAGCAGGGGCTGCGATATCGTAATGTTCTAACGTATCCTTCAAAACACTATTATCAAAACGATTATTATGGGCAATTACTAATTTATCAGGAGTGTAGAATTGATTGATGTGTTCCCATACTTCTGGAAAATCAGGTGCATTTTGGACATCCCGTTCATGAATGCCATGGATTTGTGTATTACGCCAAAAAAATTTGGTATGAGGATTAATTAGGGTGTAAAATTCGTCAGCAATTTCTCCATTACGAACGATTGTGAGTGCGAGTGAACATGCACTGTAACGCTTGCCATTAGCAGTTTCAAAGTCCATTGCTATAAAATTCATCATGCATCCTCCTTGCGAAAGTTGATAATTTCATTTTACAATCAACAAATTATTTTTCAAAACTTTTACTTTCGAAAAATGATACAATATCTCTTGAAAGTAAATATAAAAAGGAAGAAATAGAGAATGGCTAATTTGATGAACGAATTTCCTGATATTGAAATTAAACAAGATGAACCATTAATGAAATATACCTACACTAAAACAGGTGGTCCGGCTGATTGGTTGGCTTTTCCCGAAACAGTTAATCAAGTAAAAGAGCTAGTTGATTATGTCCGTGAGCATAAAATGGGGTTAACTGTTTTAGGAAATGCCAGTAATTTAATTGTTGGCGATGGTGGTGTAGACGATTTAACAATTATTCTTACACGACTTAATAAAATTGAAGTTCATGATAATAAGGTAACCGCACAGGCAGGAGCATCTTATATCGCAACAACAGAAGCTGCTCGGGATAATGAACTTAGTGGCTTAGAATTCGCTGCTGGGATTCCTGGTAGTATTGGTGGTGCTATCTTCATGAATGCGGGTGCATATGGTGGGGAAACTAAAAATGTAGTTTCCGAAGTAACCGTAATGCTCCCCGATGGAACGATCAAACAGCTTACAAATGAAGAATTAGACTTTGGCTATCGGCATAGCAGTATTCAAGATAATAACGGAATTGTGTTAGATGCCACGTTTACTTTGGAACCGGGCAAGTATGATGATATCAAGGCAAGAATGGATGAGTTAAATGAACGGCGAGAAGCTAAGCAACCATTAGATTTACCGTCATGCGGAAGTGTGTTTAAGCGACCAGAGGGATATTATGCTGGAAAATTAATTCATGATGCTGGCTTGCAAGGGTATACTTCAGGTGGTGCACAGGTGTCGATTAAACATGCTGGCTTTATCGTGAATATTGATCATGGAACTGCTGCAGACTATGTAAATGTTATCCATCATGTTCAAAAGACGGTTAAAGAGAAATTTGGCGTTAACCTTGAGACCGAAGTAAGAATTATCGGTCGGCAGGATTAAAATTATAAAGTGTAAGTTTATTAAAAGATTATTAATAAGCTTGCACTTTTATTATTTTAAAGATAGTGAAGTAATGAATGAATTTAACCTATAGTTAGGTGTCGCCAAAAAGGAAAAACGTAACTTGATTCACCTTATTATTTGTTAATTATGAAAAATCTCACAAATTGCTCATTAAAAAATTATTATTATGAATAAAAAGTGATTTCAAAGGATTTTGAAGTATAGCGATTCACTGGCTGATAAAAATAGCTTTGTAATCACTTTCAAAATATGATAGGATAATTAGGTCTCATTCTTGAAAAAATTCACAAAGTAAGGAGTATATTTATGAGCAATAATGTAGTTGTTTTAGGAAGTATTAATGTTGATACCACTTATCACGTTGATCGATTTCCTCAACCTGGTGAAACCATCTCAGCAGTAAGTAAGAGTTCTGCTCCTGGTGGTAAGGGTGCTAACCAGGCAGTTGCAGCAGCCCGTTCTGGTGCCAAAACGGCTTTTATTGGTGCTGTTGGTTCTGATAAGGAAGGAACCTATATGCTTGAATCATTAGGTGATGATCATATTGATACGCATCACATCATGACTGATGAGTTACATGGTACTGGTAGTGCTGCGATCACTTTAGATGCCGATGGTCAAAATGACATTATGGTATATGGTGGTGCTAATCAGGCAATGACCACTGATGTTCTTGCCGGTATTGATGATGTTTTAGAAGATGCTGACTTTTTAATTAGTCAATTTGAAACACCACAAGAAGTTACTTTAGATGCCTTCAAGCAAGCTAAAAAACATGGGGTTACTACTCTTCTAAATCCGGCACCGGCTCATGAAATTTTACCGGAATTATTAAAATATACAGATGTTATCACTCCCAATGAAAGTGAATGTGCCTTATTAACAGGGATTGAAATTACTGATGAAGAATCAATGTTAAAGAGTGCCAATTATTTCCGTGAACGAGGAGTTAAGCACCTTTTGATTACTTTAGGCTCAAAAGGAGTATTTTACTCCACACCTACATCTCATGGACTTGTTCCGGCATTTAAGGTTAAGGCAGTTGATACTACTGCAGCTGGTGATACATTCCTTGGTGCGTTGAGTTCACAATTAGAAAAAGACTTGTCAAATGTTGATAAGGCCCTTGTTTACGCACAACGGGCATCTAGTTTAACTGTTCAGCAAATGGGAGCAATGCCTTCTATTCCAGATCATGATGCAGTTATAAAAGCATTGGCAGAAAATTAAGGAGTATTATCATGAAGAAGACAGGGATTATTAATTCAGAAGTTTCAGCCGTCGTAGCTAATATGGGTCACATGGATTGGCTATCCATTGGTGATGCAGGAATGCCTGTTCCATTTGGTACTAAGAAGATTGATTTGGCCGTTGATAAAGAATTGCCAAGCTTTATGGACGTATTAAATAACGTTCTTAAGGAAATGAAGGTTCAAAAAATTTACTTAGCTGAAGAAATCAAAATCCAAAATCCAGAGCAACTTGAAAATATCAAAAAGGCATTGCCAGATGTTGAGATTGCCTTTATGCCTCATAGTGAGCTTAAGAAGAGCCTTGCTAGGACCCATGCCTTTATTCGGACAGGGGAAATGACGCCTTACTCAAACATTATTCTTGAATCAGGCGTAACATTTTAATTTTAGGAGTTAGTTTTTTTATGGAAAATGAAGTAAAAAAAGAGAATGGACAAAGTTGGGTTCAGCTTTCTGATGGATACTTAAGCCGAACACCAATGTTCCAATTTGTTATTTTATGTTTAATCTTCCCATTGTGGGGAGCAGCAGCTAGTCTTAATGATATTTTGATCACTCAATTCAAGACTGTTTTTACCTTAAATGATACTGCAACGGCCTTTGTTCAAAGTGCCTTTTATGGTGGTTATTTCTTAATGGCCATTCCAGCATCAATTCTTATTAAAAAGACATCTTATAAATTAGCAATTCTTATTGGGCTATTATTTTATATTATTGGTTGTGGACTATTTTTCCCAGCTTCACATGTTGCTACTTATAGCATGTTTTTAGTTGCTATTTTTGCGATTGCCATTGGTTTAAGTTTTCTTGAAACTAGTTGTGATACATATGCAACGATGTTTGGACCAAAAGAAACTGCTAACAAACGGTTAAATGTTGCTAATGTTTTGATTCCTCTTGGTGATATCATGGGAATCGTTCTTGGTAAGTACCTTATTTTTGGTGAAGGTGGAAATATTGCTGATAAGGTTGCTAAGATGTCAAAATCTGAGGCAGAAGCTTATAATCAACACTTGCTTCAATTAACTTTGCAGCCTTACAAGTATATTTTGATTGTTTTAATCATTATCTTTATTGTATTGGCAATTACTAAAATGCCTCGCGCAAAGGCCTTTTCAACCGGTTCTGAAAAGAAGGAGGAGCAACCATCACTTGGTGAAACTTTCAACTACTTATTCCACAATAAGCGGTACATGAAAGGGGTTCTTTGTCAGTTTGTTTATGCTGGGATGCAAACTACTGTATGGTCATTTACTATTCGGTTAGCATTACGTCTTGATTCTCATATTTCTGATGCGGCTGCTTCAACCTTCATGATTTACAGTTACATTGCTTGGTTCTTTGGTAAGTTAGTTGCAAACTGGTTCCTTGATCGTTACTCAATTACTAAGGTATTAACTTGGTTCTCATTACTTGGAACAATTTCATTAGTAATTACCTTTACTATTCCTAATATTACAGCGGTAATTGCGGCAATCGCAACTAGTTTCTTCTTTGGACCAGAATGGCCAACTATCTATGCTCATACGCTTGATCAAATTCATGAAAAAAAGTATACCGAAACCGGTGGAGCATTTATTGTGATGTCCTTAATTGGTGGTGCAATTGTTCCGACAATTCAAGGACGTGTATCCGATTTAACTGGTTCAATGCAGTTATCATTCATCGTTCCAGCAATTTGTTTTGCCCTTATTACTATTTACTTCTGGACAGAGCACCGTTGGGAAAAGGCTCATCCAAATGAAGTTCAAGAACACTAAAATTTCCCAGGAAATAATTTAATATTAATGGCCCAGCGGTTATTTAATCAGCTGAGCCTTTATTTATTTTTAAAACTTTAAAGTAATTTTTTCTAGATTAGGCTAAACATGGAATGAAATGATATAATATGAACGTGATTTAGAGGATGGTGAATGCGATGCAGTTTATAATTTCGCTTCTAACGTGGCAGAATCTGATTCACTTAATTGATATCTTAGTAATTTGGTTTTTAATCTACGAGTTATTAATGTTGATTCGTGGTACAAGAGCTGTCCAACTATTTCGTGGCATTCTGATCATTATTTTGGTTAAGATTGTTAGTTGGTATGTTGGGTTAAGTACTGTTTCGTGGGTAATGGATCAAATTATCAACTGGGGTGTTATTGCAATTGTTATTATCTTCCAGCCAGAAATTCGGCGAGGATTGGAACACCTTGGGCGGGGAACATTCTTAACTCATAATCAAACAGCAAATGAGAAAGAAGAAGATGTGATTAAGCAGTTAGACCAAGCGATTCAGTACATGTCAAAGCGAAGAATTGGTGCTTTAATGAGTATTCAAATGAAGACTGGGCTAGAAGAGTATATTGAAACTGGTATTCCACTCGATGCTGATATTTCGGGTGCGTTGCTCATTAATACTTTTATTCCTAATACGCCCTTACATGATGGAGCAGTTATTATAAAAAATAATCGGATTGCGGTAGCGGCTGCCTATCTTCCCTTGTCTGATAGTAAATTGATTCCTAAAGAATTAGGGACACGGCATCGAGCCGCAGTTGGAATTAGTGAAGTGACAGATGCATTGACAATTGTTATTTCAGAAGAAACCGGAGAAGTTTCAATTACGAAGGACAATGAATTAATTCGCAATATGTCACGGGATGAATACCTAAAGTTCTTGCGTGCTCAATTATATACGCATGAACCCCAACACGAAAACTTGGTAACAGAACTTTATGCTAAGTTTCAACGTAGAGGAGGTGGCCGCCATGGGCAAGAACACTAAAGGCTTCTTTCGGCGGAAATGGTTTTTGAGAATTATTTCGTTAATTCTGGCAATCTTTTTATTCATGTATGTAAATGGGAGTAAAAGTGGCTTTCTTCGTCAAAATACCCGAAATAATAATCAAAGTAGTGCATTAATGTCAAATAAATCCGTTACTCTGAGGATGCCTCTTGATGTAACAATTGATAATAATAGATACATTGTTAGCGGGTATCCGCAATATGTTAAAGTTAAGGTAACTGGTCCTTCCGCATTGGTTACAACCACCTCTAATACTCAGAATTTTAAGGTATATGCAGATTTATCTGACTTGACACCTGGTAAACATCGAGTAAAGTTAAAAACGAGCGGGTTAAACTCAGAGTTAACTTCTAAAATTGAACCCCAATATATTAATGTGAATATCCAACCACGGAAGACAATTACAATGAAAGTAACTGTTCGTTTGAGTAATAAGGATTTGGATAATGGCTATAAGCTTGGGCAACCACATAGTGATATTCAAACTGTTCAAGTTACTGGTTCTCGAGATGAAGTTAATAAGGTAAATCGAATTATTGCTTTTGTGGCGGTTTCTCGTGATGCAAAGGATAATATTACACGACAGGTAACATTACAAGCAGTTGATCGGAATGGACAAACCCTTAATGTGGTAATTTCACCAACTACTACTAATGTTTCAATTCCTGTTTCTGCAGGTTCACAGAGCAGTAGTTCGAGTGATGATTCATCAAGTAGGAGTGGCAGTGAAGAGAGTGAAGATACAAAGAGTAGTTCAAGATCGACTTCACCAAATGACTCTTCAGCTTCTTTCTCTGAAACTTCCCAATCATCAAGTAGTATAAGTAATGAAAACTCAAGTTCAAGTAGCAGAAATTAATAATAAAGGTACGTATAGAGGAGAAGTGAAATGAAGTTAAAATATTTTGGAACTGATGGTGTTCGTGGTGTTGCAAATCAAGACTTAAGTCCTGAATTAGCATTCCGGGTTGGGCGCGCGGGAGGATACGTTCTTACTCGCCATTCAGAACGGAAGCAGCCTCAGGTGCTAGTTGCTCGTGATACTCGGATTTCAGGTGAAATGTTAGAAAATGCTTTGATTGCTGGACTATTATCTGTTGGTATTGAAGTCTTGCGGTTGGGGGTTGTAACTACTCCAGGGGTTGCTTACCTTGTTCGTGCACAGGAAGCTGATGCTGGAGTAATGATTACTGCTAGTCATAACCCCATTAAATACAACGGGATTAAGTATTTTGGGGATAATGGATTTAAATTATCTGATGAACTAGAGTATGAAATTGAACAATTACTTGATGCTGAAGAGGATACGTTACCACGTCCATCTGATGCTGGATTAGGAACAGTTGCTGATTATCATGAGGGAGCATTAAAATATACCTCTTTCTTGGAACAAACAGTTTCAAATGATCTTGAAGGGTTAAAAGTGGTGGTTGATGCTGCTAATGGTGCAACAAGTGGCTTTATCTCCAATCTTTTTGCTGATATGAACGTTGATTTTATTCCAATTAATGATCAACCAGATGGTTTAAATACTAATCTAAATTGTGGATCGACCCATCCAGAGAGCCTTCAAAGAGCAGTTGTGGAAAATGATGCAGACCTTGGAGTAGCATTTGATGGTGATGGTGACCGTTGTATTGCTGTTGATAACGAAGGAAATATTGTTGATGGTGATAAGATTATGTATATCTGTGGTAAGTATATGGATAAGAAAGGTTTACTTAAGAAAGACACAGTTGTGACAACTGTTATGAGTAATCTGGGAATGTACAAAGCCTTGGAGGCACATAATTTAAAGAGTGTTAAGACTAAAGTTGGTGACCGTTACGTTGTTGAGGAGATGTTAAAAAATGGCTATAACCTTGGTGGCGAACAATCAGGTCATATCATTTTCTTAGATCACAATACGACTGGTGATGGAATGCTTACTGCACTACAACTCTTGTCTGTAGTTAAAGATTCTGGCAAGACACTTGCTGAATTAGCAAGTGATGTAACAACTTATCCACAAGAGTTGTTGAAT
Organism: Limosilactobacillus agrestis; assembly: GCF_014145585.1. Lineage (GTDB taxonomy): Bacteria > Bacillota > Bacilli > Lactobacillales > Lactobacillaceae > Limosilactobacillus > Limosilactobacillus agrestis. The sequence goes on along the minus strand of NZ_JACIVF010000035.1, from coordinate 151,205 downwards.
ATTAAAGTAGCAAACAAGACTACTGCGATGGAAAATCAAAAATTAAAGGAAGCCATTGCGCAAGTCGAAAAAGAAATGGACGGAGACGGACGGGTCCTTGTTCGCCCTAGTGGAACAGAACCTCTTTTACGAATTATGGCTGAAGCAGCTACTCCAGAATTGGTTCATGAATATGTTGAACGAATCGGTGATATTGCCCGTGCGGAATTAGAAGTAAAATAACTTTACGATGAGGCTGAGAGGAAACGTTTGTTTTTCTCTCAGCCTCAACTGCTATTCATGAACGATAGCAAGATAACGGGGAACTGGCTTTATATTGCTCCCAAGTAGTTATTTCCCATTCATGCTTTTTAATCTTTTAATAAATTTTAAAGTATATAGACCAATTGGATAAAATGATTGACAAGGTAATCCAAAAACTGTACTATACAATACAGTTGATTAGATTTAGTAATAATTACTAGTTATCTATACCAATTTTATTTAAAGGATGGAATTTAATTATGTGTGGAATTGTTGGAGTTACTGGAACTGACAGGAGTTTGTCAATTCTGATTGATGGATTAAAGCGTCTTGAATATCGTGGATATGACTCTGCGGGAGTTTATGTTAATGATCAACAGGGGCATGATTATCTTGTTAAGCGGCCAGGTCGAATTGCTAATTTAGAAGCAGCACTTGGGGAAGAAGTTCATGGCTTGGCAGGAATTGGTCATACGCGATGGGCTACTCACGGTGAACCAAATGAGGCCAATGCTCACCCTCAATACTCTAAAGACGAACGGTTCTACTTAGTTCATAACGGTGTAATTGAAAATTATGCTGATTTAAAGAAAGAATACTTATCTGACGTTAAATTTGTTAGTCAAACTGATACAGAAGTAATTGTTCAATTAGTTGATAAATTTGTAGTTGAGTCTGGAATGTCAACAGAAGCAGCTTTACTCAAAGTTCTTCGTTTGATCAGTCCTGATTCTTCGTATGCATTTGTATTGATGGATAAAGAACAGCCGGATACATTATTTGTTGCTAAAAATAAGAGTCCATTATTAGTTGGAATTACTGATGGTTACAACATGGTTGGTTCAGACGCAATGTCGATGATTAAAGAAACTAATACCTTTATGGAAATTGGTGACCACGAGTTAGTAATCGTTAAGCCGGACCATGTTACTGTTAAAGATTTTGATGGTAGTGAAATTGAACGGCCAACATTTAAGGTTGATATGGACGCTAATGCAGCAGATAAGGGCACCTACCCATACTACATGCTAAAGGAAATTGATGAACAGCCAGCCGTTATGCGGAAGTTAGTTCAAGAATACTTTGGCAACAATGATGTAGCACAAATTAATGAGGATCTGTTAAAAGACATGGCGAATGCTGACCACCTTTACATTGTTGGGGCCGGCACAAGTTATCATGCTGGTTTAGTAGGTGCACGGATTTTTGAAAAGCTATGTGGTATTCCTACCTCTGTTCATATTTCATCAGAATTCGCTTACGAACAACCACTGCTTTCTAAGAAGCCATTCTTTATCTTCCTAAGTCAAAGTGGAGAAACTGCTGATAGTAGGGAAGTACTTGTTAATGTTAATAAGCATAACTGGCCAAGTTTAACAATTACAAATGTTGATAAATCAACGCTTTCTCGTGAAGCAACCTATACTGAATTACTTCATGCTGGTCCAGAAATCGCTGTGGCTTCAACAAAAGCTTATACCGCGCAAATTGCTGTAGAGGCTATCCTTGCTCAAGCAGTTGGTGTTTACATGGATAAACAAGCAGCCAAAGATTTTGATGTAAAGCACCAACTAGGATTAGTTGCTAATGGAATGCAATCAATTACTGACAGTAAGAAGAAAGTGGAAGAAATTGCTTCTCGCTACCTATCTAAATCTCAAAGTGCCTTCTACATTGGTCGGGGAATGGATTGGTCAGTTTCTCTTGAAGCTGCTTTGAAGTTAAAGGAAATTTCGTATGTTCAAGCGGAGGGCTTTGCATCTGGTGAATTAAAGCATGGAACAATCGCTTTAATCGAAGATCAGACTCCAGTGATTGGAATTATTACTCAGGACCGGACAGCTGGTTTAACACGGAGCAATCTTGAAGAAACACAAGCTCGTGGTGCAAATGCAATTACAATTGTTTCTCGTCACCTTGCGAAAGAAGACGATACATTTATTCTTCCTGATGTAGATGAAGTGTTAACACCACTCCTCAGTGTAATTCCAGCACAATTATTGGCTTACTATACTAGTCTTGGTAAGGGACTTGATGTTGATAAGCCACGTAACCTCGCAAAATCTGTTACAGTTCAATAAAATTATAAAAGAAGTTAGAAATGCTTTAGTTAGTTTTTCAACTTCTTTTTATTTAAAAAGTAATTTGATATTTTCTTTGAATTTATTTAATAAAAGGATTGACTTACTTTACTGGAAGCGCTAACATTAAAGTTGTAAGGTATAAAGTAATTACCTTCTAATCAATTCTCTTTCTCTCTTATGCCGATCATCGTCTTTTAGACGGTGATTTTTTTATTTAAACTCGCTATAATGATAAAGATTGAAAGGGGAAGGACACCGTGGAAGAACAACACGAAACGTTAACATTAATTGAAGAAATTACCCGTAATGACGGCTCAAAATATTATGAAATTGGTAATATGGTTCAAAATGGTCGTGCAGAATTAGCGGCTGAACGCAATTTTATTAAAGAAGTTCGTATTTTAGAATTAAATATTCCTCATTCTAAAAATGTTATTAAATATGAGCACTTTATAAATACGCACTATAAGATGCAAACTGAAGCAATGGATCATTGGGAAGAATGGAAGCGTCCCCCAGAGGTTGATGAGGTTGTTCAAGCAATCTTAAAAGAAAATCATATTGGATAAAGAAGAAAGCTAAGTTATTTGGTAGTGCTAAAATTGAATATAAAAATGTGGAGGTTAGGCAATGAAGCCAAATTTTAATCCATCACAGGGGATGAGGTCGCACTATTTTGTCACAGGAATAGACGGCTTGCGAACATTAGCTGTCTTAGGAGTTATTATTTACCACCTATTGCCCAATATCTTGATGGGTGGTTATCTAGGAGTACCGCTTTTTCTGTTGGTTTCTGGATATTTTGTAACTTATCAGTTTAGTCGGCAACTTAAATATGGTGGTCATATTAATTTAGGGCATTTTTACCTAAAGAGATTTCGGAAACTATATCCGACATTAATTGCGATGTTAATTTTAACGACAGCGTATATTACATTATTTGCACGAGAGTTACTCCATAACATTCGGGCGGTAATCATTACTAATTTAGCTTGGATATATAACTGGTGGGAAATCAGTCACGGGCAGTCCTACTTTGATCAGTTTGGTGGTACCTCACCTTTTACCCATCTCTGGACATTAGGGGTTGAAGCGCAATTTTATCTTCTGTGGCCCTTGATTATCACTTTGTTATTTGTATTTTTTAAAAAGCTGCAAAATGTCCGGCGAGTAGTTTTTATATTAGCTGTACTATCAGCGATAGAGATGGCCGTTCTTTATGACCCGGCAAATATTAACCGGGTTTATTATGGAACTGATACTCGAGCCTTTTCACTTTTACTTGGATCGTGGTTAGGGTTAGCATGGCCATTAAATCGACTTCGACCCAACCTGCAAACAAATAGTCGCTATTTACTTAATTTTATAGGGATTCTTGCAACAATACTAACAATTGGTGGCTTTTTCTCATTGAATGGTCAGTCTCCATTTACCTATCGGGGCGGAATGTTTATCTATAGTCTTATTGGAATGGTATTGATGGCTACGATTATTCATCCAGGAGCAGGGATGAATAAATGGTTTACAAACCCGGTTTTTCATTGGGTGGGTCAGCGTTCTTATGGGATTTATGTTTATCAATATCCCGTGATGATTTTTTATGAACGGTTAATTAAAGTTGGCAACCATCCACTCCTCAATGCGTTAGTAGAAATTATTATTATTTTAGTAGTAAGTGAAATTTCTTACCGGCTAATTGAGCGACCATTTACTCAGTATCAGTGGTCAAAATTACCAGCTGATCTTCAGCATGTGTTAGAAACGCATCGTTTTAGTTGGCAAAGCGGGACAAAAATATTGGTAAGTGCATTAGTTGTTGTCATTGCGTTTATTGGTTTTTGTCAGCCAAATCGGGCACCAAAGAAAACAGTAGTTCAACAACGAATAGAACAAAATCACCAGGCTGCTGAAGAACATAATAAGAAGATTGCTAAAGGTGACAATGTTGCTGAGGCTAGTGGTAATACTTCAAAGCTTCAGAAGCAGTATGATTTAACTTCTGCGCAAATTAAAGCTGCGCAAAAGTTAAAAGTAACGGCTATCGGTGACTCTGTAATGGCAGATGCCGCAGATAGTATCCAGAAATTAATGCCCAATGCTTATGTTGATGCGCAAGTTGGGCGTCAAGGATCCGCAGCTCCTGATGTTATTAAGCAATTAAAGGCAGATGGACATTTAAATAGAATCGTTGTCTTAAACTTGGGAACAAATGGCCCTATGACGCAGAAGACGTTAAATGATATTTTAAGTTCGATTGGCTCTGGACATCAAATCTATTGGGTAACTGCTCACGTTCCAACTAAACCATGGCAACAGACAGTTAATAAGGAAATTAAAGATTTGGCAAAAAAGCATAAGAATATTCATGTGGTCGATTGGAATGAGGCGAGTCAAGGACATTCTGATTGGTTTGCAAGTGACAATGTGCATATGGGACCAAGCGGGAATGATCATTTTGCACGTTTAATTGCCAAGGCGATATTAACAGAAAAATAGGAGATTAGTAATGGCACATGAAGATCAATTATTAGATAAGGCTATCAATATTTACTTAACAGGACTAAAGGGAATCGAAAGTTTTATTTCCGAACCAGCTAGTGAATATAATTTATCTTTTGAACAATTTTTGATTTTGCGAAAAATTATTAACCATCCTAACATTAAATTAATGGATATTGCTGAGCAGCGACAGGTAACAAGAAGTGCTGTCTCTCGCCAATTAAAAGTCCTTTTTCAGCAGGGATACGTTGAACAAAAAGCTGATCCAGCCGATCGACGCCGGATGTTTTTAGTTGCAACTAAAAAGGGTAGGGATGTTGAAAGAAAGATTTGGCAAAGGATTAATTACCGGTTTGCCAATTGGGTTCAAATTTATGGCGAAGAGCGTGCGGACCAGTTTTTAACACTTTTTGAAGACTTTAATCAGCAAATAATTCAGGGTAAAATCCGAAAGAGGGAATAAGAATATGATTAAGATGGTTGCGTTAGATCTTGATAATACGCTTTTAAATAGTAATAAAGAAATAAGTCAACGTAATGAACGGGTTCTAAAGCAATTACACCAACGGGGAATTAGGGTAGTGCTTTGTACCGGACGACCGATTAATGCAATTTGGCCATACATTGAACAGCTTGGGTTAACTGATCCAGAAGATTATACAATTACATTTAATGGCGGATTAGTTATTAATAATAAATCACGCGAACATCTTTTTGAATTAGGGATGAAAAAGAGTGATTTAGCCCCTCTATTTTCTTATGTTAAAAGTAAAAAGATTCCACTCAATATTTTAGACTTTGAACGAGTATATGAATTAAATGACTATCCGGGGTCAATTTATCGGACAGTCTTAAAGAATATTGAATTTCAAACTTTACCAATGCGTGATGTACCTGAAACGATTTATAGTAAGGCTGTAATGGCAATCACACCAGAAAAATTATCTACTATTATAAAAGAGCTGCCAGCCGATCTTAAGGCACATTATCACGCAGTCCAATCACAGGCCATGATTATGGAATTTTTGCCCAAAAACTTAAATAAAGCAGTTGGCTTGAAGGCATTACTGGACCATTTTGGGGATGATTTTAGTAACTTAATGACCTTTGGGGATGCTGATAATGACCTTGAAATGATTGAAGCAGCGGCTCAAGGGATCGTAATGAAAAATGGTCTCCCGAACGTTAAGGCAGTAGCGACAGCAATTACGGATACAAATGATAATGATGGGGTTGCAAAGTATTGCGAACGTTATTTTGCAACACTTTTGTAATAAAGAATGCCATAAAAAGTAAAATAAAGAGTGTTTTTGGTGTAAATATGAATTTTTCGCGAAAAAAACACTCTTTTTTATTTAATGTTTAATGACTTTTCAATAAAAGTTACGGGACCCTAAAAGCTAACTAGCACAAGGAGTTACCAATTCTATAATCATATTAATTGCCAACTTATGTTACAAAATATTACAAAAAACCAACGGAGAGTAGTAAATAGAAATGGTGTTGTTACAGCTTAGTAATATTAAGAGTGTAGTATATAGGGTGTTGAAACGGAAAAGATAATTTGTTAAATAATAAAGGATGGTTGTTTAATTTATGATTTCTAAGAAAAACTTTGCTAAAGTATCTGCTACTCTTGGTGCAGTGGCCTTAGGTGTTAGTGCAACGGCTACTGTTGCTAATGCCGACACTATCTACACCGTACAAAGTGGTGACACACTTTCCGGTATTTCTTACAAATTTGCAAAAGACAACAGTATGATCAATGATCTTGCTAAGAAGAACAATATTCAAGATATTAACAAGATTTACGTTGGTCAAAAGTTAATCATCAAGAGCGATGGTGAAATTCAAGAATACAACGCTCAAAATGCAGCTAATGCAAATGTAGCTGATAATAATACTACTCAACAAGCTACACAAGCACAACCTCAACAAGCTCAAAGTCAAGCTAGCCAAAGCTATACTTCAAATGCTTCAGGTTCAGAAGCTGCTGCTAAGGCCTGGATTGCCGCTCGTGAATCTGGTGGTAACTACGGTGCTACTAACGGTCAATACATTGGTAAGTACCAACTATCAGCATCATACCTTAACGGTGACTACTCAGCAGCTAACCAAGAACGGGTTGCTGACCAATACGTTGCAAGTCGTTATGGTTCATGGCAAAATGCTCAGGCTCACTGGCAAGCTAACGGCTGGTACTAAAATTTAACCTGCATTACTAAGACAAAGCAAAACGAGACTAAGAAGGTAATCTTCATAGTCTCGCTTTTTTGTACAAATGTGGTATAATAAGTGTACCTCTTATGGGGATGTTTATGGATTCGACAGGTATAGGTCGAGTTTCAATTGCGTTTCGAAGGTTGCGTCTTCGTAAAAACGCTCAGTTTTAAATTATAACTGCAAACAATAATTCAAACTCTTACGCATACGCTGCCTAACAAGTAGCGCGCGTAGATCCATTCCGGGTTCGTCCATGATGCGGTAATGGGTTTTATAATGAGTGGACTACGCTTATTACTCCCGTTTGAAGTAATAGGAAGAGATTAATCAAGCTAGCTAATCATGGTTGCCCTGATCAACGGCGTTTTGGTTAGTGAAATCTAAATAGTTGAGATATGAACGTAGAGATTGAAATGGCGATATGCTTGGACACGGGTTCGACTCCCGTCATCTCCACTATATGCCTATAAGGACTGTCATTAGTTTGTGGCAGTCTTTTTTAATAGTTGAGTATAATTGTTGGAGCCTCGTAAGATGGTATCCCTCATATGAAAATTAGTAAATAGAGTTCAGAAAAATATAAAGGAATGAAGTAAATGGAAATATTAATGATTGAGGATAACCATTCTGTCTGTGAAATGATGGCAATGTTTTTCAAAAAAGAAAAATGGCAATATGAATTTGCTTATGATGGCGTTGAAGCAGAAGAAAAGTTTAATGCTGATCCTCATAAATGGGACATTATTTTGTTAGACCTTAATCTTCCTAAAAAGGATGGGATGCAGGTTGCAGCAGATATTCGGCGGGTATCACCAACAGTTCCTTTAATTATGTTGACAGCTCGTGATACCGAAAGTGATCAGGTATTAGGACTAGAAATCGGTGCAGATGATTACGTAACTAAACCATTTAGTACAATTACTTTGATTGCGCGAATCAAGGCCCTCTATCGGCGAACGCATCTAAACAAGCTTGAGGATGTTCAAGCTTCTGATAGTGATGATACATTCGATATTCAAACAAAGAACTTTAAGATTAATACTAAGACAAGAGAAGTATTCTTATACGGAAAACCGGTTGCCGACTTAACACCGAAGGAATTTGATCTATTAAAGACAATGGCTTCGAAGCCACGTCAGGTATTTACCCGTTCACAACTTTTACAATTAGTATGGGATTATGAATATTATGGAGACGAACGAACCGTTGATGCCCATATTAAAAAGTTGCGGCAAAAACTAGAAAACATTGGACCACAAGTAATTAAGACTGTTTGGGGTGTCGGTTATAAATTTGATGACGAGGGTAACGACTAATGAAATTAATGTATCGGTTGATGCTTTCATTTTTTGCGATTATTTTGACATTAATGGTGATTGTTAGTATTTCGTTTATAAATGTGACTAACAACACCATGTATCATAATACGTGGCAACAATTGAAAAGTTATTCTGATAGTTTAATTCAGGATTCTATTCGTTACAATATGGCAACCCAAAGCTTTGAAGGGTTTGCTACAGAATCATTAAATAGCAATGCCAATCTTTTGACACGTCAAAATGTTCACTTTGCTATTTACGATACAACACAACGGAAAATCTTTGCTAGTAATGGTTTTGCCCCGAGTATGAGTAAAAGTGATTGGAAAAGGTTAAAAAAGGGCGAAACTGTTTGCACCAAACTAATTACCCCTAAAATTAATTCACGGGTATCACAAGGTGTTTCTCCACGAATGACAGAAGTTTCACGTCCATATTTCTATAAGGGAAAGATGATTGCGGTAGTTTCAATTGCAACCTTTGTCTCGACAATTGAACAAAATATGCATCAAATAAAGATTAACTTAGTAATGGCATTATTAACAGCCAGTCTTGTAACGCTTGCAGTTAGTTATTTCTTGGCACGGTCAATTACCAAACGAATTGACCGATTACGGATGGCTACTCACCAAATTGCGCGTGGAAATTATAACGTTGAAGTGGATGATAATGGGCGAGATGAAGTGGCCGATTTGGGACGCAGTTTTAATCAGATGACTGCTTCATTACGTGAATCACAGCAAGAAATTCGCCGTCAAGAAGAGCGAAGACGACAATTTATGGCGAATGCAGCCCATGAAATGCGGACGCCATTAACAACTATTAATGGAATTCTTGAAGGGTTGCAATATGATGCAATTCCGGAAGAGGATAAAAAACATAGTATCCAGTTAATGCAAAACGATACACGGCGGTTAATTCGCTTGGTTAATGATAATTTAGATTATGAAAAGATTCGCACTAATCAAATTGCGATGGAACGGAAAATGTTTGATGCATCAGCAGTCCTCGAAAATTTACGAGAGCAGTTATCAAAAAAGGCAAAAGAAAAGAAAGATACTCTGCATTTAGATGTAGAAAAGAATTTACGAGTATATGCAGATTATGACCGGTTTGTGCAGATTATGTTTAATATTATTCAAAACGCAATCCAATTTACTGATGATGGAATTATTGATATTCGGGGAAAACGTGTGGAAAAAGGAAGTCAATTTGAAGTTCAAGATAATGGAATTGGGATGACTTCTGAACAGCTTGAAAACATCTGGGAACGGTACTATAAAGCTGATCGTTCACGGATGAATACTAAGTATGGTGAATCAGGGTTAGGACTTGCGATTGTGCGTCAATTGGTTCTTCTTCATGGAGGAAAAATTGACGTAAAAAGTCAGTATGGTAAAGGGACAACATTTACGATCTTTTTCCCTGATCGTGAATATGCTCCTCATAATATTCAACCTACAAATAATAAAGATAAAAAGTAAGCCAATTATTTAAACGAAGCGCATTAACGTTGATACTGGAAGTAATTCTTTTTTGTAGACCAATTCTTATGGGTTAAATAAATCTGAAGAAAGCGTTTGCGAAAGCGTTTACCGTATGATATACTTATATTTCGTAATATTATTACGGATTGATAGGAGAGAATTTTTTTATGAACTACTTACTTGCTTTAATCCCTGCGATTGGTTGGGGAATTATGCCGCTGATCACTGGTAAGATCGGTGGTTCAACAATTAACCAAATGTTTGGTATTGGAGCCGGTGCTACGATTGTTGGTTTAGTTGCATTTATTTTTGGTCATCCAACCGTTACAACGACTGGATTCTGGTTCTCAGTGTTATGTGGTGCTCTGTGGACAATTGGTCAGATTGGACAATTCATTTCATTTAAGCGAATGGGTGTTTCAAACACTATTCCACTATCAACGGTGCTCCAATTAGTTGGTAATTCTTTAATTGGGGTTATTATCTTTGGTGAATGGCGCGGAGCACGGGCCCTTACTATTGGTTTCATCGCCTTAGCAATTGTTATTGTCGGTGCTTTGATGACCTCTGTTTCTGATGAAAGTAGCGGAAAGAGAATCACTGTTCAGAACTTTCTTTTCTTATTAATTACTTCTATTGGTTACTGGGTTTATTCAGCATTCCCTAAGATGCCAATGGTTGCTAATGATAGTTCTTTAGGAATCTTCCTTCCAGAAATGCTTGGTATTTTACTTGGTTCCATTATTTATGCTATTTGTTCAGGAAATATCGATTCCTTTAAGCAAAAGGAACAATACCTCAATATCTGGGGTGGTATTTCTTGGGGGATTGCTGCCTTAGCTTATATTTTTGCTGGACGGGCACTCGGAATTAATACAGCCTTTGTCTTCACACAAATGAACGTTATCATTGCAACAATTGGTGGTATCTTAGTTCTTCATGAACACAAAACTCGACGGGAAATGTCATTTACGATCGCCGGAATCATCTTTATTGTTGCCGGAAGTATTTTAACTATTTTTGCTTAAATTATATTAAAAATAAACTAAAAAAGACCTTCATCGGATTTTTGATGAAGGTCTTTTAATATCGAAATTATTATTTAATAAGGGTAATTTTTCAGGCGATCTTTGTCAGTAATAGGACGAATAACCTTACCTGGAACCCCAAGTACTAACGAATTGTCGGGGATATCTTTAGTAACGACAGTACCTGCTCCGATAACACAACCATTACCGATCGTTACGCCAGGACAAATTGTTACATTGCTTGCGAGCCAACAGTTATCACCAATTGTAACTGGTTTGCCATATTCAACATCATCGAACTGGCCGTCTACTTGTTGACGAATATTACGTTGCTGATACATGAGGGGATGCATTGCGGTAACGATTGAGACGTTTGGGCCGCACATTACGTTATCACCAATGGTAACAGGACAGGTATCTAAAATAGTAAGATTAAAATTAGCATAGAAGTTCTTACCTATTTTAGTAAAACGGCCATAATCAATGTGAATGGGTCCTTGAAAGTAGATTTCATTAGCGTGCTGAGGAAAGAGACGATCAATAATCATTTTGCGTTCAACAATATCTTCATCAGTTGTTAAGTTATAGTCACGACAAAGACGATGAGCAAGATGAGAAAACTTATCGAGTTCTGGTGTTCCAGGACGATAAGGTTTTCCAGCTAACATATTTTCAGTATTTTGATCCATAATAATTATTCCTTTCAATTATGTAAGCGGATACTAAATGTGCCTTCAGTATACCTAACTAATCCTAAGTTTTCAATTTTATTAATAAGAAAAAATTTCTAGTTCTGATTGAAACCGACTTCATTATCCGCTATCATTTAATTGTTAAAATAAAAAAGAAAGAAGCTATTGGAATGACACACATTAAATTTGACAGTAGCGCATTAAAGCAATTTGTTCATGAAAACGAACTTGGCGAAATGCAAGCAATGGTTAACGCCGCTAATGATGAATTACGAAATGGTACTGGTGCTGGCGCCGACTTCCGTGATTGGCTCCATTTACCGACTGAATATGATAAAGAAGAATTTACCCGCATTAAGAAGGCCGCTGATAAGATTCAACGTGATTCTGATATCCTAGTTGTCATTGGAATTGGTGGTTCTTACCTTGGTGCCCAAATGGCGATCGACTTCTTGCACAATACTTTCTATCAAGCTCAAAAAGCAAAAGACCGGAAAGCTCCATTGGTAGTCTTTGCTGGTAACTCCTTGAGTTCAACTTATATTCATGATTTAATCCAATTAATCGGTGACAAAGACTTCTCAATCAATGTTGTTTCAAAGTCAGGAACAACTACTGAACCATCAATTGCCTTCCGAATCTTTAAGGACCTTTTAATTAAGAAGTATGGGGAAAATGAAGCTAATAAGCGGATTTACGCTACTACTGATAAGGCTAAGGGTGCCTTAAAGACTGAAGCAGATGCTCATGGCTATGAAACCTTTGTTATTCCTGATGGGGTTGGCGGACGTTACTCAGTTCTTTCTGCAGTAGGTCTTTTACCAATTGCTGCTTCTGGTGCGGATATTGATAAGTTGATGGAAGGGGCGGCCCAAGCGGAAAAGGATTATGTTGATCCTGATTTAACTAAGAATGAAGCTTACCAATACGCTGCTTACCGCAATATTCTTTATCGTAAGGGCTATGAAACAGAATTGCTCGAAAACTACGAGCCTAACATGCGGATGTTTGCTGAATGGTGGAAGCAATTAGCTGGGGAATCAGAAGGGAAAGACCAAAAGGGAATTTATCCTTCATCTGCTAATTTCACCACCGACCTCCACTCCCTTGGTCAATACATTCAAGAAGGGCGTCGTTTCTTAATGGAAACTGTTGTTAAGCTCGATAAACCAAATTATGACATGGAGATACCAACTGAACCGGATAATCTTGATGGTTTAGGCTACTTGGAAGGTAAGACAATGGATTATGTTAACACTAAAGCTTATGAAGCAGTAGTTGCTGCTCATACTGATGGTGGGGTACCAGTGATGACGGTTCATATCCCACAAGAAGATGAATATACTTTAGGTTACCTTATTTACTTCTTTGAGGTTGCAATGGGAATTTCTGGCTACTTAAATGGCATTAATCCATTTAACCAACCTGGTGTTGAAGCTTATAAGACAAATATGTTCGGTTTACTTGGTAAGCCAGGATATGAAGAAATTGGCAAAGAATTACGGGCTAAGATGGATAAAAACAATTAGGATAAATTAAATATAATTAAGAAGGGAATAGCTATTATGATATGGCTATTCTCTCCTTTTATCTGGAGTATGTTTATGAAAAAAGAAGAATTAATTGAACATCGTGATCGAGTAAAAGATCATTTAGTAGTATGGATTGTTTTAACAATTTGCCTTCAAATATTAACTGTATTCCATATCTTGGCTTTTTTTAAATATGTAGTGTGGCTTTCTGCCGCTTACAGTATTTTACTAATTATCTTGTGGTGTTATTTAGAATTTAAGATTTTGCATTTAAAATAATGCCATAAAACAAGAAGATAGAATTAAAACCTTTGTGAATTTTTGATCCTTCTATGCAAGAATAGTTAGATATTCAAAAACCAGTCAGTTAATGCACTTTGATTAGGTTGTATTTTTAAAATGGCAAAAAGGCTGGGATTTTCTCTCAGCCTCAACTGCTTTTACAAACCATAGCAAGATAACGTGGAACTAGCTTCGCGTCGCCACAAGGTTTGAGTCTAAGCATAAACGATAATCATCCCCTTAGCTTAGCCCATACCTTGTCGAGAAGGTTATTTTCCACTCTTATTATTTTTAGTATTTTAATTTATTTCTTGAACGAGTCCATTAAAGAAATGTTTTAGTGATACTTGCCCGCTGCTATTGCGTTCTCCTTTAAGAAATAAAATTTCATTATGGACATTTTTATATTCATACAAGTTATTTGCGTATTCCAGAATAATGTCGTTTTCTGGATAATCCATACACATGTGAGCGAGATTATTAAGGCCAGTTTTTATATCGCGCCGAATCCGTTGGAAAATTATCTTTTTACCATGCCCATCACATTGGAAAAATTCTTCAAAATTAACCTCATCAAAACTAATCTCGCGCTCAATCATTGTGTTAATAAGTTTGTTAATCGCTGGTGCTCCGTTTCCAGCTGTGATACCGAGAAAACGTAAAATAGATTGAGCATTTTCTTTTTTCTTATTTTTACCGCTAATCGTAACTGTGTTATTATTTTTAGCTGCACCACTCACAAGGTCTAAAACTTGAAGAAGACGATTGGACATATTAATATTTTGTGCGGCTAGTTTAATAATAGATTTAACCTCTGCAATATTTATTGGCTTTTCAATGAAAAAATCAATTCCATGTTGATATGCACTTGTTTTTACCGAGGGCAGAATTGCTTGAGCAGTCATAATAAAGTGCGGATAATGGTGACTATCCTGGATTTTTTGGATAAGTTGGACCCCATCCATCTCGGGTATTGCATAATCAATAAACATGATATCAATTCCTAGACGCATTGCATCGTCATAAGCTTGTTGCGGACTAGAGGTGGTTCCAACAACAGTATTGTTAAAATCATTTTCAATAATATTGGATAATAAATGAATAATTTTACTATCATTATCTAAAATATAAAAATTCATGTATTTTCACCGATTTCTTGATGTTATTTGAAGTATTTCGAAACACTTTTTTATTTTACTCTTTGTGAAGATACTAGACAATAGAGTTGCTAATTTGCAAACGTATTATTGTTTCCGCTTACATCATTGTGAATAAAGAGATTGATGCAAAAAATAGTTAACTTTTTTCTGCTATTTATGGAATTTTTTTGAAGTATTTTGAAACTTTCTCCTATTATAGTACTTGTATTAAGACCTTAGGAGGAAATAAAAATGGCTTTTAATTTACGTAATCGTAGTTTCTTAACTCTTGCAGACTTCAACACTCGGGAAATGGAATACTTACTTAACCTTGCTGAAGATTTAAAGAAGGCAAAATATGCTGGTTATGAAGGCAAGAATCTTGAGGGTAAGAACATTGCTTTAATTTTTGAAAAGAGTTCTACTCGTACTCGTTGTTCTTTTGAAGTTGGTGCTAAGGATGAAGGTGCTCATGTAACTTACCTTGGCCCATCAGGTTCACACATTGGTCACAAGGAATCTGTTAAGGATACTGCACGAGTTCTTGGTGGAATGTTTGATGGAATCGAATACCGTGGATTCTCCCAACGTAATGTTGAAATTTTAGCTAAGTATTCTGGTGTACCAGTTTGGAATGGTTTAACTGACGAAGACCACCCAACACAAGTACTTGCTGACTTTTTAACCGCTCACGAAGTTTTGAAGAAGCCATACAAGGACATCAAGTTTGCCTTTGTTGGTGATGGTCAAGACAATGTTTCAAACGCATTGATGCTTGGTGCCGCCGTAATGGGGATGGAATACCACGTTGTTACTCCTAAGGAATTGGAACCAACTAAGGAAACCTTAGATAAGGCTAACGAAATTGCTGCCAAGACTGGTGCTAAGATTGTTGTTACTAATGACATCAAGGAAGGTGTTAAAGGTATGGATGTAATCTATGCTGATGTTTGGGTATCAATGGGTGAATCTGATGATATGTGGGAAAAGCGGATTAACCTTCTTAAGCCTTACCAAGTAACAATGGATGTTATGAAGGCTACTGAAAATCCTAATGTTCTCTTTGAACACTGTCTTCCTGCATTCCACAACCTCGACACTGAAGTTGGTAAGGAAATTGAAAAGAAATTTGGCTTAAAGGAAATGGAAGTTACTGACGAAGTATTCGAAAGTGAGCATTCAGTTGTCTTTCGTGAAGCCGAAAACCGAATGCACACTATTAAGGCTGTGATGGTTGCAACTTTGGGTGAACAAAACTAATTAGGAGGCATTTACTATGGCTAAAGTAGTCGTTGCTTTAGGGGGAAATGCACTGGGCAAATCACCTGAAGAACAATTAAAGTTAGTAAAGAATACTGCTTCCTCATTAATTGGGTTGATCGCTGCCGGAAATCAAGTAGTTATTAGTCACGGTAATGGTCCACAAGTGGGTGCTATTAACTTAGGAATGAACTTTGCTGCCGAACACGGTAAGACTGCTGCTTTTCCTTTTCCAGAGTGTGGTGCAATGAGCCAAGGTTATATTGGCTACCATTTGCAACAAAGTTTAGAAAATGAATTACACTACCGTTGGATGAATAAGAGTGTGGCAACGATTGTGACGCAAATTGCAGTTGACCCCAATGATCCTGCTTTTGAAAATCCATCAAAGCCAGTTGGTGATTTCTACACTAAAGAACAAGCTGATGAAATTGCCAAAGAAAAGGGCTACACTTTTAAAGAAGATGCTGGACGTGGATATCGTCAAGTCGTTCCTTCTCCACTACCAATGAAGATTATGGAGCTTGATAGTATTAAAACGTTGATTGATGCTGACAAGCTTGTTATTGCCGGTGGTGGCGGTGGTGTACCTGTGATCATCACTGATAAAGGACTTGAAGGAGTTCCAGCGGTTATTGATAAGGATCGTTCAAGTGCATTATTGGCCGACAAGATCGATGCTGAGAAGTTGATTATTTTAACTGCTGTTGATCATGTTTATATTAACTATGGAAAGCCGGATGAAAAAGCGCTTAAGACATTAAACGTTGCAGAAGCCCAGAAATACATGAAAGAAGGACAGTTTGCTGCTGGTAGCATGCTCCCTAAGATTGAGGCATGTCTTTCATTTGTTGAAGGTCATCCAGAACGAGAAGCATTAATTACTTCCTTAGATGGCCTTGATGACGCTCTTGCTGGTAAAGTTGGGACAGTTATTCGTGATAACTAAAAAGAGAGAGTGGAAAATAACCTCCTCGACAAGGCGGGTGGCTAAGCTAGGATGATGATTAGCACGGCACAGGCTGATTATCGTTCGTACTTAGACTCGAGCCTTGTGGTGACGCGAAGCTAGTTCCACGTTATCTTTCTATTGTTCATAAAAGTAGTTGAGGCTGGGAGAAAACAAAAGTTTTCTCCCAGCCTCTCTTTTTTAGTTACTCTTTAACTTTTTTGTGGAATACGAATGTTAATTGCAAGTACTGCAACGATAACTAAAACCGACCCAAGAATGTCTGTACTTGTCATTTGTAAATGAAAAATGAGGACTGAACCGATCGTCGCTGATAAGGGTTCAAATGCATCCATTAGACTAAAGGTAGTTGCATCAATATATTTTAATGAATTGTTAGCTAGCTGAAAGGGAATTAAGGTCCCAATTACTAGAATTCCTAACACATATAACCAAACTGAAGGAACATTAGGGATATGTGGTTGACTAGGATGAATAAGCACTAAGGTTAATCCGGCAAATAGTAGGCCCCACCCCGTAATAATTAATGAAGGAACCCGACCCTCACGAAGCATATTTTGTGGAATTAAGGTATTAGTTGCAACACCAATTGCAGAAATTAATCCCCATATTAAAACACTAAGCGTCATTGCTAAGTGGTTAAATTGACCATGAGTTGCGATAATAAAGACACCTAGAAAGGCGATAATTGCACTAATAATTTCAATTCGTCGTGGTGGCAGGTGTCGAAACATAGCTTGATAGGCAATGATAAAAAAAGGCCCGATAAATTGAAGAATGGTTGCGATCGAAGCATTCCCATATTGGACAGCCATAAAGTAGGCATACTGAACAGGAACTAACCCAAAAACACCATATGCAAAGATGATCCACGCGGAATGCAGATCCCTAAAAATTTGAAAGGGATGTTCGCCGCGAATTAGACTCAATAAGACTAAAATAATTCCAGCTGAAACCATTCGGACCTGCGTTAACCACATTGATGTAATTGAACTACTAACATTAAAAAGGGCCTTCGCAAAAAGCCCTGAAATACCCCAAAAGGTACAGGCAGTAATAATCATCGCTGTACCTAAAACTTTTTTATTTGACATAAAAATACTCTTTCCAATTATTAGATTTACTGTTTCATTTTACCATACCAATTCTGTGAAGAGTGAGCTAGTCAGATTAATTATGATTATCTATGGGGATTATCTTCAGCGATGCTAGGTTGCGGGGTTCGTGAATATAAAGCTTTAACAGCTTGGATGTCCCGCAATTGAATAGAATAATATGATCCGGCGGGCTGCATTACAGAAATTTTATTAGTATGCTGTAGACCAATTGCATGTCCTAATTCGTGTTCAGCAGTATTTACGATTCGTTCTTGTGAGTATCCAAAGGCCGGATTCAATAGATAGTATGAATTTAGTTCTACTGTTGCGTGGAGATAATAGCCGGTTGCAGAATTCATACTTGTATTAGTAAGGCCTGCTGCGCCATTATTTGGATCATTAACAGCAGAAACACTAATATTTGCATCCTTATCATTAACGACCTTAAAGGTGAATGCCTTAGTATTATTCCATTGAGTAATGGCAGTTTCTGTCGCATTCTTTAATACTGGATTACTGATATTGATATAAATCGTTGCAGAGTTTTGTTGCCAGCGTGCATCAGTGGGCGTATCTTGTGTTCCGGTTTGCTGATCAGCATTTTGTTTAATTGGGGTTGCAACTTCTTTACCAGTTATTCGATGCAGCCACGATTGAGTAAGCACTTGGGCATTATGAATACCAATATTAAATTGTTCTTGAAAAGTAGAATTGTTTTGATAAAAGTAAATAATTCCGCCGAAGAGTAATAAGTAACATAAGGTTAATAAGAAATTAGACTTCTTAATCAGTTCCACCCCCTAGTACTCAAATTTTAATTAAAAAAGAGAAAAACGTCCATTGTTTAATATCTTTTCTTTATTGTTGACAATTGTAAACTTTAATAGTATGCTGTACTTATGGTATGATTACAAGTGTAAACGAAAGAAGGTGGGAACGTTGAGGATTGCTGTTATAGTCATTGCACTACTTTTAATTGCATTTATTGTTTGGTGGTTCTTTGGAAAACATACAGAGGTAGCTGGAAAATCGACTATTATTAATGATGAACAAACGGCAACGATTGTCGTTAATGGTGGGTACACCCCTTCAACCGTTGTTCTGAAAAAGGGAATTCCGGCGCAAGTTAACTTTGATATGCGTGATTCAACGGCTTGTTTATCACATGTTGTTTTTGAACAACTTGGGGTAAATAAGGATTTAACAAAACAGAAGGTTACAACGATTAATATTCCTACAGATAAAGCACAGACTTTTAATTTTGCTTGTGGAATGGATATGTTTCATGGAAAGGTGATTGTTAAATAATGAGTATTTTTTCAAAAGGTCAAATTAAAAAAGTTGTTGTTAATGCAGAAAATCACGGCTACAAGCCAGAGACGGTTACTTTCAAACAAGGGAAACCTGCACAAATAAAGTTTATTCCGTCTGAAAATATGGGATGTATGGATCAAATTGTATTTAAAGACCTTGGTATTGATAAAAAACTAGATGGTAAAAAAGAGGTTACTGTTGATATTCCAACCGATAAACCCGCAACTTATAGCTATGCTTGTGGAATGGATATGTTTCATGGAAAGGTTGTTGTAAAGTAATGAAGCTTTCAAATATTCAGCGATTTTGGATTTCATTTGTGCTGTCACTTCCAATGTTAATACAAATGTTTGCAATGCCTTTTCATTGGATGATGCCTGGCTATAATTGGATAGCATTGATTACTACCACCATTATTATGGCAATTTCAGCATTTCCGTATTGGAAAAGCGCGATTGCTGCATTTAAGAAACATAGCGCAAATATGAATACTTTAGTTGCAACTGGAACGGCCGTCGCTTATTTCTATAGTATTTTTGCGATGATAACTGGTAGGGCAGTTTACTTTGAAAGTGCTGCTTTTGTTACTGTCTTTGTTTTACTTGGGGATGCCATGGAAGAAAAAATGCATAACAATGCTTCTAATGCTCTGGGTAAGTTAATTGGACTTCAAGCAAAAGATGCTGAAGTTTTAAAAAATGGCAAGTTTGTCAAAGTACCACTTGACCAAGTACAAGTTGGTGACCTTATTCGGGTCAAGCCTGGTGAAAAGGTACCTGTAGATGGAACAATCCTTGAAGGGGTCACCTCTTTAGACGAGTCAATGGTTACTGGAGAAAGTATGCCAGTAATGAAAAAAGCTGGGGATACTGTTGTTGGTTCAACAATTAATAATAATGGGACCATTACTTTTAAGGCAACAAAGGTTGGGGCTGATACGATGCTGGCTCAAATTGTTGATTTGGTAAAAAAAGCCCAAACTAGTCATGCCCCTATTCAGAACTTAACAGATAAAATTTCAAATATATTTGTTCCAGCGGTAATGATTATTGCTATTTTGACGTTTATGATTTGGTATTCTTTTGTTGATGTAACATTTGTTCAAGCGTTATTATTTGCTGTTTCAGTAATTGTAATTGCTTGTCCATGTGCGTTAGGCTTAGCAACCCCAACTGCGTTAATGGTTGGAACCGCCAGAAGTGCCAAGATGGGTGTCCTTATCAAGAATGGTGAAGTTCTCCAAGAAGTAAGTGATATAGATACCGTTGTGTTTGATAAAACTGGAACAATTACGGTCGGGAAACCAGTCGTAACCGATATTATTGGAGACGCTAAAAAAGTATTAACAATTGCTGCTAGTCTCGAGGAATCATCAGAGCATCCGTTAGCATCAGCTATTCTTCAAAAGGCTAAGGATAAAGGGATCTTACCGGTAAAAGTAGATAAATTTGAAGCAGTTGAGGGGAAGGGGGTGCGTGCAAAATATAATGGTCAAATAGCATTTGTTGGTAGTAATCGTCTGTTAGTTGATGTGAATATTTCCCAGGAAATGGTATCACGGGCTGAAAAATTACAAAATGAGGCTAAGACAGTTGTCTACGTAGGCCTTGATGGGGAAATAATCGGTTTAGTTGCTATTCAAGATGTCCCTAAGCCAAGTTCAAAAAATGCAATTACGGAGTTAAAAGCACGTGGCTTAATGACCGTGATGTTAACTGGTGATAATAAGCGGGTAGCTCACGCAATTGCTGATGAAGTAGATATCGATAAGGTAATTGCTGAAGTAATGCCAAATGATAAGGCACAACAGATTAAGAAGCTTCAAGATAATGGTAAAACAGTTGCCTTTGTTGGTGATGGAATTAATGATGCTCCAGCGTTATCTACGGCTGATGTTGGTATTGCAATGGGATCAGGAACTGATATTGCAATTGACTCTGGTGGCATTGTCCTTGTTCAGAATGATTTGCAAGGGGTTGTTCGCGCTCTTGATATTTCTAAGAAGACCTTTAACCGGATTAAGTTAAATCTTTTCTGGGCGCTTATTTACAATGTTATTGGCATTCCGATTGCCGCAGGATTATTTGCAGTTGTTGGTTTTACGCTTAGTCCTGAACTTGCCGGTCTTGCGATGGCCTTTAGTTCTGTCTCTGTTGTTAGTTCTTCTTTGCTACTAAATAAAGCTAAGATTGCAGGGGATAACGATGTTCAAGCTTAAATTAGATGATGAGGAAAGAATGGAAAAGAAGTTTACTTTTCCTCTTTTCTTTTTGTTATATTTTACACAAAGTAAAGGCGTTTTGCGGTAAAATATTAATAAAATGAGGGAGGAGGATTTGAGATGGCAACAGCATTTTTAGTTCATACCCAGTTAAGCTGTGGAAAAACACGTGATTACTTAATTGCAAATGATGTTGAGCCTGGCTTAATGCATCGTTATGAGACACGAGAGAATTGGCAAGAGGTGATTCTTGACGCATTGATAAATGTTCCCTTAGCGCCGTACTTACCAAGTGGTCAGCCTATTCCGCCAATTGGGACGGCAAAAGTAATAGGGGTAGAAGCAGTTGACCCAGTAATGATAAAAAAAACTGTGCAACGGACACGAAGCCAATTTATAATGGCAACTATTTGGAAAAAACAGTCAACATTGAAAAACTATAATTTCTTACATCATGATTATGGCAAGTGGACCCAAAAGCAAATTTGGGCTGATGTTGATTATTGGTGCGATTTCAAGCGTCATCCATTTATCAATTTAATTACCAAATGGCGTTGTGACCGTCAACACCAACGATTGCGTGCTGAGGAGAATTGATAAAAAAGAGTTGACTATTAAGTCGCTTCCATGTATAGTATATATCGTTATAGATTTATTTTATTGGGCATTCGCCAAACTGGTAAGGCAGTGGACTCTGAATCCATAATTTACTGGTTCGAGACCAGTATGCCCAACTTTTGCCAAAGGACCTGCTAGCTAATCTAGTAGGTCTTTTGTTGATAAGGGAGCTATTTGTTATAATTACAGTCAAGTGAGGGGAAGAGTATGGCTAGTAATTCTGATTCAATTTATTATGTTTTGACAAAATTAAAGCATCATCCAGAGTTAATTAAAAGGATTAGACCACGTTATACTAATACGGTTATAATTCTATTTGATGATTCGTTAAAGATAGCTAATGCTGCGTTTTATTTCCCTGTTGATCGGTTCATGGTTAATCGCTTGTCAATTGCTTTTGTGGCAAAGAATGGTGACCTTCTTGATAGTTATTTTTCAATGACCAATGGAACAAAGAAAAGTTACCATGATGTTTGGGCGACTACTTGTCATATTCCAGAAAAGAAAGTATATTTATTAGAATTATCATTTGAATAGGGCGATTTAAGCTGCGACAAAAGATGTCACAGCTTATTTGCTATAAAGGGAGAGTTTTGTAGTGCTTGTATCAACGATTATTTTAATGGTAGCGGCAATTCTAAGTAGTATTATTTCTAGTTTTTTTTCGCACTTCTCAATTAATTATATTAGTATTTTTGTTGGCTTAATTATTGGCTTAGTTCCTTTTTTTAATGATCGTGTTGCTTCCTTTCACACAGAAGTATTTATGTATATAGTAGCTCCGTTGATTTATTTTGAGGGACAATCAACACGAATTAATCTAATCGGTAAAAGGTTACGACAAATCCTTGAAACTGCTGTTCTTTTAGTGATTGTTGGAACAGTATTTGCTGGTTTTAGTGTATCTCTTTTGGGAATTCCACTGGCCCTAGCGTTTCTGATGGGTGCTTTAAGTACACCGACTGATGCTACGGCAACCGAATCTGTTTCAGAGGGGCTAATTGTCCCTGAAAGACAAGAAAATCTTTTAAAAATGGAATCATTATTCAATGACGCTTCTGGTATTATCCTCGTAACAGCGATGGCACTGTGGGTGAAAAATGGTCAGTTTAATTATGAACAAACGTTTCTTGATTTTCTACGATCGGCTGGTGGTGGAATAATTATTGGTATTGTGGCAGCCCTTGTGATGATTAGTTTTCGGCAGTTTCTAGGACGAATTAACCATAGTGCTTATAATGCTCAAATATTATTATTTGTAAGTACGCCGTTCTTTATTTACTTTATTGCTGAGGAACTACAGGTATCTGGGATTATTGCGGTGGTTTGTGCTGGGTTAATGCAGAATAGTGAGAGTGTCCGAAGCCGGTTTATAACGCCCCGCCAATTTCATAACGGGATAGTACTTTTAAACTTGCTCCGGGAAATTTTAAATAATACCGTCTTCGTTATTTTAGGAGTATTGGTTGTAAGGATCATTCGCGATGACTTAATTATTGGAAATGCAAATTCACAATGGATAATGATTGGGATTTTACTTTATCTTGCTAACCTCCTTGCTCGTTATTTCTATGGACTGTTATCAAAGATGGGGAATAAAGGAAGTATAATTTTTGCCCTGGGGGGAGTTCATGGGGCAGTAACTCTAGCTTTAGTATATTTGATTACCAATAATGTTAGCCCTGCACAATTTGATATGATTGTGTTAGCAGAAATGCTTGTTATTATTTTGAGTATGGTAGTGCCGTCAATTGCATTTCGTTTTATTCTTGACCATGATATGTCAAGTAAGGAGGCTGGGAAACAAGTTCAGCGTTTACGACAAGAAATGGTTAAGGAAGGACTAGAGGCAGTGGAAAAAATATACCTTCCAGAAAAAATTAGAGAAAGTGTTGTGTATGATTTACGGGATCAAAAGAGTGCTAACTCATTTGCGGACTTTTGGCGTCAATGGGCTAAAGCTAGTCGCTATCCGGAATTCAATGATCAGGAAAAGGAACTGGAACAACGAGCCTTACTCTGGGCATTTAGAGCAGAAAGACAGTACCTTGATATGGTGTCGCAAAAAGAGAATCGACGTGACTATCTTTTTGAGTTATATAATGAAATTTTATTGGCGGAGTCGATCCTGATTGATACTGAAAATGAATATTAAATTAATTTGATTTTAAGTTGACGAAAAAATAAAAGTAACGTATACTTCTATTTGTACGTTATTGCCCGCTGGTCAAATTGGTTAAGACGTCGCCCTCTCAAGGCGGAGTTACGGGTTCGATCCCCGTGCGGGTGAATATGATTGGAGGCTGAGAAAAAACTTTGTTTTTTCAACAGCCTCTTTATTTATACGAATATTATTAAGATATCGAAGAAAATAACTACAAGGTTCAAGGCTAAGTCTAAATAATGATCAGCTGCCATGCTAATCACCGCTCTATGCTTTAGCCAACCGCCTTGTTGAGAAGGTTAATATTTATATTACAAATTTAGGGAAAGCATTAAGAAAAGGTTTAATTAATGCTATGATAAATTTGTGTAATTAAAAATAATAGGATGGATTTGGTGAGTTAATTATGCGAGTAATGAATTTAATGATAGTATTAGCGGTTATTGTGATTATTATTTTAGCCGCTCAATATTTTTCTCAGTTGCGGAAAAACCGCAACGGTAATAATTTCGTAAGTGGGGGCCGTGTTTTTTTTAACTGGACATTGGTCGCTGTCTTGGTAATTTGTGTTGGGGGAATAATTTTCGGTAGCATTCATTCACATCGCCAAGAAGCAAAGTCAGCTCAAACGGATAAGACTGAAAATGTTAAATACACTGCTTCCGATAATGATGATTTGGGAAAGATTTCGGTTCAATTTGATCGTAAGGTTACCTTAAATGATAATGGTGAAGCAAAGGTTAAGTTTAAGGTTTCTCCTCAAACAACTTTGACGATCCGTGGTCATAAGAGTAAAGAGATCGTTAAAACGTTTAAAGCAAGCGACGGAGAATCTTTAGTCAGTCATACCTATACTTTTGATGTAGCCGGCACTTATGATATTATCGTAGAACGCGGTGACCAAAAGGTAACTAAGCAGCTTAAGGTTAAGGAAAATGATAATACTCAAGAAAGTTCATCAAGTAGTAGTTCGATAAGTTCCAGCTCTTCTTCTGTAGCTTCCTCATCAAGTAGTACAGTTTCCTCGTCTTCTAGCTCTACGACTTCAACTACGCGAAGTAATGGTGGAAGTTCTTCAAATAACGCGACAGCAGCTTCATCTAATAATGGGGGATCCTCAAGAAGTTACACTCCTCATCAACGATACAATGGCAATGGGGAAGAAAATAGGTCTGCCAATTATAGCTCTACGCCTGCAAGAGAATCAAGTACTCCAGCCTATAATCAAGAAAATAATGGCTATGTTAGTGAGGGTCCTCAATATTAATTTTTGTTTGTAATCAAATATCTAATGATAAAAGAATAGAAGATGATTTTTTTCATATGAAAAATTATTCTTTTGTTCTTTTTTATTACTGCTAGTAATGGGTAAACGTTGATACATCAATGATGGAAAGTAAAAATTAAGCAAAATATATTTGTGAGCGCTTTATCAGTATTGAAATAAAAATGAAGTATATTATACTCAATACTAAATAATAGTTATCGAATTATAAAAGTATTTAAGGGGGAGAAAAAAGATGCTTGATACAGATGAGATCAAAAAAGATGAGGCAATTGGTGTTGAACTTGCTCCAGCGGAAACAATTGGCGAACAAATAAAACTAGGGGATGAATCTGCTTCAAGTATTGCTTTACTTAATAAAACTCCATTGCTAAAAAAGATGCTTGAAGCGGCACCTAATTTTGCAGCCCAACAACAAAAATTAAACGGCCGAGAACCAGTAATAAAAAATAATCCATCATTAGGTGAATATAAATTAATTGATGATTTAGGCGGTCTAATACATGGGACTTACTTAGAAGCAACTAATGGTGAAAGTCAGGTTAAGGAGCGTTCGCTTGTAAGTCGTAACTCAATGAATGAAACAGCAGCATTAGTTAATTATCGAGCAGTTACTGATTTTAGTGGATATGGTCATTTAAAGAATAATACAGAAACCACTAAATCGGTTGAAGTTGTCTATACGCTTCCTACATTTGAAGGTAAACAAGGAACAGCCCAAGTTGTCCTTGATGGGGCACGGGTTAATGAATTTGATGGCCTTGAGTATAAGGATGAAAAGGGAAATGTGATCCCAGGATTCGATATTACCTATAGCTATCAAGGACATGAAGGAGAGTATTCTACTATTGATACCCTTAAGCAACGTGATGACTTTAGTTGGGAAAAAGTAACGGCAGTTATGGTATTTGGTTCTTTATTGCCAAGCAGCTCTTACCGCGTTGAGTTTCCTTTTAAGATTACAAATGTAGCAAATATTAATACTCAAGAGGAATTTAAATTAAATGAATATGCATTTTATGACTTAACAGTTAATAAGCACACGACATCCCGATTGAATTTCCGTTTAAGTACCCCTATTTTTGCTCATGACGACTATCAAAATATCCCATTTATGGCACTTAGCCGAACTGAAGATGGTGATCAATTATTTCCAGAAGATGTCCAAGAGATGATGCCAACATTGGGTGAGGTGCCATATGTAATCAGTAACTTTAATGAAGATATTTCGTTTGATACTGCTAGTGATAATGTAATGTGGCAAGGTGGTCAATACTTCTTTAAGTTGGCTGCTATTCAAAGCGTAATTCAAGAAAAAGGATTTTCAGTAAATGTTGATAAGACGGGAAGAAAGTTAATGGGTGCTTCTGCATTTTTGGTGCAACCTACTTATCTTGATTTCGAAAACTTTGACTTTATTCCTTATGTCGTTATTCATCAACTCCTTATTACTAAATCATTTACTCTTAAAGTCGAGACAAAAGATGATTGGAATTCAGTTGGAGCTATTGAAAAAGTTCGGAGCCTATCCTCAACTAATGAAGAGCTTCCGGTTAGTCCTGAGCAAACGTTTATTGTTGATGATTCTAAATTGGTAGATGCAACGGCCGGCGATTATAATGTTATTATTGGTTATTTCCTTAACGGGAGTGAGGATAATGATATGTTAATCACCTCACCTGCTAAGGTAAGACTGGTTGAAAATAAACAGACAATAAATGTTTACTATGTTGATTTAGTTAATATTCCTGATAAAACAAAAGATGACTTGGAACCAAGCGATGGAAAAGTTCTTGAAAATCGCACCCAGACTTTTACCGGTAAAGGTGATGAGGATTATCATAACCAACTCTGGGGTGAAGAAAATGGCTTTGAGATTTATGAATATGAAAAAGGGGCTAAGTCAGGAACATATATCGGTGGACAATCGACAAAAGATTATTATGTTTACCTTATTCATAAAATTGAAAAGATCGATGAAGACCACCAAGTAACACGAACAATTACTTTTAATATGCCAGGTGGTTCCAAGCAGCTTATTAAGCAAACCGGAAAAATTCAGCGCTTTGGAATTATTGATAAAACAACTAATAAAAAAACGTGGAGTGATTGGAGTAAGGCCACTCTTCCGGCTGTTACCGCACCACATATTCCTGGATATACAAGCAAAAATGTTAAGGCTGAATCAATATCACTAATTTCAAAAGATAGTGATATTAATGTTGCTTATCATCCCAAACAGGTTAGTGTCAAGATTAAATATGTCGATGAAGCAGGAAATAAAATTGAGGAGCAAACAGTTTCAGGACTTGCTGGCGATTTGATCAGTCATAAAACAACAATTGAAACTGATCGGCTTGCCAGCGAAGGATATGTGGTTGTAGATAATGAAATGCCGCAAAACGCTCGCTTAATGGCCACAGACGACGGTCAAGATAAAGAATATAAGATTGTTATTAGTAAACAAAATTTACAAACACAACAAATTACTGTTTTCTACGTTGATGTCCCTGATGATCAATTGCCAATCGTCAAGCCTTCCACTGGTCGGATTATTGATGACTGGACCCAAAAATTAAATGTTGCAGAAGGACAGACGTATAATAATAAATTACGGGATTTTGAAGATGCCGGATATAAATTATTTAAGGCCGATAAAGGAGCATTAAAGGGGCAATACTTTGCTGGTAGTCCAGAACAACAATATTATGTTTACCTTACCCACCAAACTACACCCTTAAAGAAGGAACATCACGTCACACGAACCATCCAGATTACAATGCCTGATAAGACACAACAAGTTGTAACGCAAGAAGCAATTGTTGCTCGTTACGGAGTTCATGATGAAGTCATTGGTAGTGACATTTGGCAAGAGCAAGGCAAAGGAGTTATTCCTGAATACGTTCCAACACCAATTGATGGATATGATGCGCCTAAAATTCCTGCTGAACGGATTGATGAAAATGCAAGTGATCGGAGTGAAAAGATTGTTTACACTCCACAGGCGGCTAAAATTCAACTTAAGTTTATTGACCAAACTGGTACAGAATTAACTTCCAAAGAGCTCACTGGAATAACTGGAGAAGAATTTGACTATGATCCAACGTCTCAAATTAAATTATTTGAAGATGATGGTTATGTCCTCGATGAAAATCCTTTTCCAGTAGATCATCATTTCTTAGCTGGGACCCAGACCTATACCATTACCTTAAAGAAATTGCAAGCCGTAACCCCTCACAGCAATGGTGAGTCAGAATCAACAATCAAAAAAGAGAAGTCTAACGATGATGATAAAACGGGAAATAAAAAAGGAATCTTTGCGGCATTTAAAGATTATTTTAAATAAGTGAATTAATAAAGGAGTACAGAAGTAAGAAACCGATGATGGTAACTTCCCTCTGTACTCCCTTTTAAGTTAAAAATATTAATTATTATAATTACCAGTAATGGGGTTCATTTCATGGATTTGATTTGTAGCGGGGTCATATTGGTAGGTGCCAGTAAGGTGAGCTATATTTGGATCGCCACCCTGATTATTGCGAACTTCAATCTGATAATTATTATTTTGATTATTCTTAGTCATGTAATAATGATTACCATCTTCTTGAACACCACTAGTCTTGACAAAACTTGTTAGGACTTGTTGGTCGTTTTGTGTAGACGAGTTGGCATTGGTAGTTGCTGATTGGCTATTAGTTACTGGTGAATTTGGAACTTTAGTCGCTTGACTAGTTAATTTTTGGTGGCTGTTAGATACTGCTACCTTTGAATCGGCACTCATTGAAGAGGTGGATTGTGCTCTAGTAGATGTGAAGGATTGATTCTTTGTTCCTTCACTACTAGTAGAGGAGGCGGCCTTTTTACTTATTTGTTGACTTACTTTTGTTGCAGAAGTAGATGTTTTTGTTGGAGCAGCTGCACTATTCGTACATCCAGCTAATCCTAGGGCGGCTAAAATTACTAACGAGCTTGCTAAAACCTTATTTGTCATCTTCATCATTTTAATGACCCCTCACTCTCTTATTTTTATAAAATCATTACAACCACATTATACAGCTTTTTGAAATATTTTTGTAATATTTTTAACTTATTTGTCATAGTTGACCAATTCCGTTTAATAATTTCTTAGATACTTTTCCTTTACCCAATTTACGTTAAAATAAACTTTATTGAGGAAGTGAATTAGACAATGAATAAATACGATTTAACAATTACCAAGTTACATCAAATGGTTAAAGAAGGGATCGTTCCGGGAGTTAGCTATTTAATTTTTGATCATCAACAGACGATTAAGGAAGTAACCGGGATGGCGCAAATTTATCCCGATACGGAAATATTAAAACCGGATATGCTTTATGACGTTGCCTCACTAACAAAGGTAATCGGCACAGTTCCAGTGATTGCCATGCTTATTCAGCAAGGAGCGCTGTCTTTAGATGATCACATAATGAAGTATTTACCTGAATTTAATGATGACCGACCAACTATTCGTAACCTCCTTACTCATACTTCTGGGATTGCTGGTTATATCCCACATCGTAATGAGTTAAGTGCTCCTGAACTAAAGGAGGCTTTGTTGACGAAAATGCATGTAGAGGATAGTTTGAACCACCAAATTAAATATGCTGATGTGAACTATTTATATTTAGGATGGATTATTGAACAAATCTATAAGCAACCAATCCAAACTGTTATTACAGAACGAGTCCTTAAACCATTAAATATGCCAACGGCGACATTTAGTCCGCACCCGGCTGACTGTGTACCAACAGAGGTACAAGAGAAACGTGGCGTAATCAGGGGAGAAACCCATGATCCTAAAGGGTATATTTTGAGAGAAAACTGTGGATGTGCAGGCCTCTTTGCATCATTGCAAGATTTGGAAATTTTTAGTCATGCACTTATTGAAAAGAATTTAAATGGTCTTCTTAATGTAGAAACAACCAATCTACTTTTTACAGATCAAACCCGAATTCCTGGCCCACATAGCCGTTCTCTTGGGTGGAAACTATTTCATGCTAAAGATCATCATTCTTTGATTAGTCATACTGGATTTACGGGAACTTGGATGGTGCTAGATCGGCAAACTGATCAAGGCTTTATTGGATTGACAAACCGTGTTCATCCCAGCGCTAAAAACCAAGAATTTTTAGATGCGCGGGATCAACTTTTCGCAATCTATTTAAAAGAAAAAGAAAAAACTTTGTGAAATTTATATTCATTTAATTGAATAAGCGCTTTCGCAGAATATGCGTTTTGCGTTCGCAAAATGTATAAAAGCTGTCGATAGTTTATATTAATAACTTCTGCTTATATAATTCACTAAATATTGATTTGACGGTATTTGACGACGCTTACATAAAATAATATGATGTAGTTGTAGTCAAGTGATACTTCAAAAAGGAGTGATATTGTATGCAAAGTCCAATTCACGTTACATCAGAAATTGGAAAGCTTAAGACAGTTATGTTGCATCGACCAGGTAAGGAAATTGAAAATGTTTATCCTGAAATTCTTCACCGGATGCTCGTAGATGACATTCCATACTTACCGATCGCTCAAGAAGAACATGACCTTTTCGCCCAAACATTACGCGATAATGGCGCTGAGGTATTGTATCTTGAAGATTTATTAACAGAAGCACTAGCAGATGATAATATCAAAGATGAATTTCTTGAAAAGATCATTGCTGAATCTGGTTATGCTGCTGGAGCAATCCATGACGGCTTAAAGGAATTTTTACTTAGTTTCAGTACTAAGGACATGGTTAACAAGATTATTGCTGGTGTCCGTAAAGATGAGATTAAAACTAAGTATGCTTCACTTGCTGAATTAGCAGAAGACAAAGATTACCCATTCTACATGGATCCAATGCCAAATGCATACTTTACTCGTGATCAACAGGCATGTATTGGGGATGGAATTACCATTAATCACATGACCTTTAAGGCTCGTCAACGTGAATCTCTCTTTACTGAGTACATCATTAAGCACAATAAGCGTTTTGCTGACAAGGGTGTTGAGGTATGGCGCAATCGTTATCCTGAAGGCCGGATTGAAGGTGGAGACGAATTAGTTCTTAGTGACCATGTATTAGCAATTGGTATTTCCCAACGGACATCTGCTAAGGCGATTACAGAATTAGCTGAAAGTCTCTTTGAAAAATCTAATTATGATACAGTAATTGCAATTCATATTCCTCATAATCACGCAATGATGCACCTTGATACTGTATTTACAATGATTAACTATGATCAATTCACAGTTCATCCAGCAATTTTACGTGATGGCGGACATGTTGATGCATACATTATGCACCCCGGTAATAATGGTGAAATTTCAATTACTCATGAAACAAACCTTAAAGAAATTTTGAAGAAGGCGCTTGATAAGCCAGAAATTGATTTGATTCCTACTGGTGGCGGTGACCCAATTATTGCTCCACGTGAACAGTGGAATGACGGTTCTAACACGCTAGCAATTGCCCCTGGTGTAGTTGTAACTTATGATCGGAACTATGTCTCAAACGATTTGCTGCGTAAGCATGGTATTCTCGTTCACGAGGTTCGTTCAAGCGAATTATCACGAGGTCGTGGTGGTCCACGGTGCATGTCATGTCCAATTGTTCGTGAAGATCTCAAGAAATAAATAAGATAATAAAAGCAGCAAATTTATCTGAGCAATTTAGAAAGGGTATAATTTTGCTGCTTTTTCTTGTATCATTTTAGTGTAATCAACTTGATAAGAAGGGGACACGAATGAATCGAAAGGCAAGAAGAAAATATATTGAACAAGTGGTTAATGACCGTAAAATCGAAACACAAGAAGAATTGCTCAAGTTGTTAACTGAGGCAGGTTTCGAAACAACTCAAGCGACAATCTCGAGAGATATTCATGCGCTAAACATTGTTAAAGCAAATGATGGCGATGGTCACACTCACTATGTTCAACTTCATGTGACGCCAGAACATAATTTTGAGCGATTATACCAAGGAATTCATGATAATGTGCGGACAATTGAAACTGTTCAATTTATGAATGTAATCAAGACTGCACTTAATTCTAGTTATGCGACGATTTTGGCTGGAATGTTTGATGAACTTGATATTCCAGAAGTTGTGGGTACGCTTGCTGGGAATGATACCTTGATTATCATTAGTAAAGATAATGATGACGCTAAAATGGTCTATGATTTGATTATTCAACACATGCATTCATAAACTACATAGGAGGAATTATTTATGGATGAACAAAAAAAAGGTATTGGTAGAGGCGAATTAATCGCCTTAATTGTAAGTTCATGTATTGGTACTGGAATATTTGGTATCACTAGTGATGTAGCAGCAGCGGCGGCACCGGGACCTGCATTATTGGCCTGGATTTTTGTTGGAATTGGTTTTTTAATGCTAGTTCTCTCACTAAATAATTTATCTGAGAAGCGCCCAGATCTTACTTCAGGGATTTTCTCATATGCTGGTGCTGGGTTTGGACCATTAGGTGAATTTATTTCTGGATGGTCCTACTGGTTGTCCGCATGGCTAGGAAACATTGCTTTTGCTACTATGTTGATGAGCTCAATTGGGACGTTTTTTCCAACATTTAAAGGCGGTCAAAATTTGCCATCGATTATTATTGCCATCATCTTCTGTTGGCTATTGACAATCTTAGTTAACAATGGTGTCGAAAGTGCCTCCTTTGTTAATATGATTGGAACAATTTGCAAGGTCTTACCATTAGTTATCTTCATTATAATGATGGTTGTTTGCTTTAAGGCTGGAATGTTTACAGCAGATTTCTGGGGACGGGTTGCTAATAACGCTTCTCGCGGTACCACAACTGGTTCTGTCTGGGAACAAATGAAAGGTACCTTAATGACATTAATTTGGGTATTTATTGGTGTTGAAGGTGCTTCTGTTATGGCAAGTCGGGCTAAGTCGCTTACAGCCGCTCGTGAGGCTTCTCTTATTAGTTTTGGCCTTTTAGTAGTTATTTATGTATTAATTTCAATTTTGCCTTATGGTGCATTAACGCGGGCAGAGTTAGCTGGGATGGGGCAACCAGCTATCGGTCATGTTCTTCAAGCAACTGTTGGTAATTGGGGCTCGATTTTAATCAATGTTGGTTTAATCATCTCGACAATTGTTTCCTGGCTTTCTTGGACAATGCTTCCAGCCGAAACAACAATGTTAGTTGCCGATGATAAGGCAATGCCAAAAATTTGGGGAAAGGTTAATGCCAAAAAGTCGCCAACTGCTTCCTTAATGATTACAGCGGTATTACAAACAATCTTTTTGTTCTCATTGCTTTTCACTGATAAAGCCTATGAATTCGCATATTCCTTATGTAGTGCAGCAATTTTATTCTCATACTTATTTGTTGGCCTTTACCAAATGAAATACAGTTCCGCACACCAGGAATGGGGACAATTTACAATTGGCTTGCTCTCTGCTGCATTCATGTTCGCATGTATGTTCCTCGCTGGATGGCAAGAAGTATTATTAGTTTCAATTAGTTTTATTCCTGGATTCTACATTTACTACTTAGCATGTAAAGAAAACAATCGTAAAGTTACAACTGCTGAAAAGTGGACAATAGCGTTGATCTTAATCTTAAGTATCATTGCAATTTGGCTTGTTGTTAACGGAACTATTGCCATTGGCTAGGTAAATAATGTATAATTATTCCACATTTAAAGAATATTTATAAGTGAGGTGATTAAGGTGAAGGAAAAAAAGTTAAATCTCTTCCTCTTAATCACCTTAATTGTAGGAACAATTATTGGCGGTGGAATTTTTAATAGTCCGACCGATTTGATTTTGAAAGCAAATCCAATGGCGGCATTAACTGCATGGTTAATTGGTGGCTTTGGAATTTTGATGTTAGTGCTAGTTTTTTACAAGCTTTCTGTTATTAAGCCGGAGATGAACGGTGGAATTTATACGTATGCAAAAGAAGGTTTTGGCAACTATATTGGTTTTAATTCCTTTTGGGGATATTGGATGGGGGCGGTCTTTGGTAATATTGCCTTTATCTCACTTTTCTTTAAGACCTTAAATAGTATGCTCGGAACGCATCAACTTTCGCCATTAATGTGTTTTATCGGGGGCTCAATTATTCTATGGGGATACACTGCGATTACATGGTTTGGTGTCCGTGAAGCAAGTATTCTCAATGCAGTCATTACGATTATTAAGATTTTACCGCTTTTATTAGTTGTTATTGTTGGTGTCTTTGCATTTCAGCCGCATGTTTTTAATGTCCCTGATTGGACAAGGATACTTGCTGTTAATCAAGCGCATGTAGCCTTTAAGGACCAGATTAGTGGTGCAATGAGTACGATTGTGTGGTGCTTTGTTGGAATTGAAGCGGCTGTTTCGATGTCACGTCGGGCAAAACAGCCACGAGATGTTGGATTGGCAACAATTATTAGCTTTGTAATTGTACTGGTCCTTTATATCTCAATCTCTCTCATTCCAATGGGAATTCTACCTGCTAAAGAACTTAGTCAGACTTCGGTTCCACTGGCAGCCACTCTTCGTCATACGGCATTAGGAATAGTGGGCAGCCTTATTATTAAAATAGGCTTATTGATTTCACTATTAGGGGCATTATTGAGTTGGTTTATGATTGGCCCTGAAATTGCATATGTAACCAGTTATGATCGGGATATGCCACAAGCATTTAAATTTGTTAACCACCATGGTGTTCCAGGTTTTGCCTTAATTGTATATACAATTATTATGCAAGTATGTTTACTGGTTTTACTGCTTCCACAACTTCAAATGGCCTATACAATTGCCTATACTTTGGCTGCGACAATGACACTAGTTGCTTACTTGCTCTCTGCGTTATATGGCTTGAAGTTAGCAATTAGCGAAAAGATGAGTCTTGGTTTTAAGGTTATTGCTACGCTAGCCTCTATATATTCTGTCTATATGCTAGTCGCTTCAGGACTTGAATATGTATTTGCAAGTGCGATTATTTTTGCACTAGGAATACCGTTGTTTGCTGGCGCTCCTAATAAGATGAGCAAAAAAGAGAAATGGTTGGCAACGATTATCGCCTTAGCAGCTGTGATTGCGCTTATGTTGATTATTACTGGAAAGATTAATTTTTAAAATATAAACGGGATGAGATTAGAAGGCATTTTACTTTCCTTCAATCTCATCCCTTTTTGCATCCTAGTCTTCGCTAGTCATTTTACTTTTCATGTTATCCATTCGCCAGACAACATAGGTTTCAATCAATGTGATTAGGCTTACCCATAAAATCGTGAAATTTGATGAAGTAAGAAATAATAAGATGATTAGAATCCAAGATATCCAGTTCCAACGACGCTCCAAACGGATAACTTTTGCAAAGCGTGGTGGGATTCTAGTTGGATTTTGGATGGCTAGTGCTTGAAGTTGGGAGAAAAGACGGACTTCCCAAAAACTTTCCAGCAAAAAAATAATGGTAAATACAAATGTTATAGTTTGATTCACTGTTTGTCACCTTAATTAAAATGTAGGCTTAATTTTTAGAGCTTTTTGCCTACTTAAGTCTGCATCGGGATATTTATGCTCAAGAGCTGCTAAAAGAATCTTTTTAGCAATTTCACCATTTCTTGTAAGAATGGGACCGTGGAAATACGAGCAATAAGTATTTTTGTAGATTGCCCCTTCGGTATGGTCTTCACCGTTATTCCCATTACCAGAAATTACTTTCCCGAGCGGCCGTTCACCTTTTCCTAAGAAGGTGCGACCGTTGTGATTTTCAAAACCATGGTATTCTTGATTGCTTTCTTCATTTTTGATGGTAATGTCACCAATGAAACGGTGATTATCCTGACTTAAAGTATAGTGATCAAGGATGCCCAGTCCTGGAATCTTTTTGCCATCAGCACCGATATAGTAGTGACCAAGAAGCTGGTATCCTCCACAGATAGCAAGAAAAGGTTTGCCATCGTTAATAAATTGATCAATCCCCGCTTTTTTGTTTGGGAGATCTTTGGAAACGACAAGTTGTTCGTAATCTTGACCACCACCAAAAAGGGCTAAGTCAAAATCTTGCGGATTAAACTCGTTGTCGATACTAATGACTTTGACATCAATATCGGCATCCATCTGTTTAGCGTAATATTGAAGGGCAATGATATTGCCGACATCACTATAAGTATTTAATAAATCGCCGTAAAGGTGGGCGAGGTGTAAGTGATATTTTGCCATTAGTCCATTCCTCCTTTGATATAGCCTTTTTCTGCTAATTGTTTTCGCAATTGCAGAACGGCTGTATATGTTGCCAGAATATAGACATGTTCAGTTGGCATTTCCTTAATTTTATCAATTACCTGGGTGAGATCTGGTTCATGCCACATATCTTTTACTCCAGCCATTGTTAATCTGGTGGTAATATCTTTATAGCGTTCTCCTCCAGTCATGTATTGAGGAATTTGATGCTGGGTAAGTTTTTCAAAGTCACCGTCCCAGATCCAGCTGGTGTCAATACCATCAGCGTAATTAGCATTTAGTAAGAAGGCAAAGCTAAATGGCTTGTCATCCGTCTCGATCATATCTAAAACCTGATTAAGGCCAACTGGATTTTTAACTAAGATCAAAGTAACTTGTTTTCCATCGATATTAATCACTTCTTGCCGGCCAAATACTCGTTCGTCTGACTCAAAAGCATCTTTAATTTGTGTTTGGCTCACTCCGAGAAAACGGCCAAGCGAGTATGCGGCAAGAGCATTATAAATATTATACAAACCACCAATCCCGATGGTATATTTTTGTCCATCAATTTCAAAAGTTGAATGAGTTGGGGTAAGTTTATCAATTTTGGTAACAGCATACGTTAATTTTGGTCGATGGAAACCACAATTTGGACAGAAGTAGTTACCTAAACCGGCATAAGTTCGCATCCGATATTTGAGAATGTGCTGACATTTAGGACAAAGGAGCCCATCAGTGTTAGCTGGGGCATTAAAGAGTTCTTTTTTTTCGTGGTTAAAGCCATAATAGATGATTGGGTTAGGCAAGTCTTTACTGTTAAAGAGCTGTTCATCCCCATTCGCAATGATGGTTGCTTTTGGTGCTAACTTAACACCTTTTAAGATCTTGTTATAAGTGGTGTAAATTTCACCATAACGATCCATTTGATCACGGAAGATGTTAGTGAAGACAAAGGCGATTGGTGTGATATATTTACATACCTTAACTACATTGGCTTCATCAACTTCTAAGACGGCCAAGCCTTTTTTCTTTGGACGGGGAGCTGTAATAAAGGTGGTTACAATTCCCTGCTCCATATTAGAACCAGTCGGATTAGTAAGAACTTGGTCATACTTTTCCCGTAAAACGCGGACACTTAACGCGGTGGTTAATGTTTTTCCGTTAGTCCCTGTTACAATAACAAGGTCATACTTTTTGCTAAAGGCTTGGAGAATATTTGGATCAAGCTTTAAGGTTAGTTTTCCTGGAAGGGAACTTCCTCCATTCATAAAAGTATGGAGGAACCAGTAGCTTGACCGCCCGGCAAATTCGGCAAATGAACTTCGAACTGTCATGAATATATGTATTCCTTTCGTGTCAATTGTAAGTGATACAATAGTGATGATTAAAATTACCGTTTAATTTTAAACTTTACGATAACAAAAAGAAAGTTATTAAACTGAAATTATTATAAGATTAAAGTTATTCAATGTAAAAAAACTCTTTCCTAATGTAGAAGTATTTAAATGACACAAATTTTTGGATATAATGAAGAGTACTATGCAAACAAAAAGGAGCAATTGTAGTGGCACAACTATTCTTTAAATATGGCGCAATGAATTCTGGTAAGTCGATTGATATTTTAAAGGTTGCCCATAACTATGAAGAACAAGGGAAGCCGGTTGTTTTAATGACGAGTGGCGTCGATGATCGTTCTGGTCGCGGAATTATCGCCAGTCGGATCGGCCTAGAGCGTAAAGTAAAACCAATTATGGATGACACCAATATTTACGATTACGTTAATAAGATGGACCGTAAGATATATTGTGTCCTGATTGACGAAGCACAGTTTTTAAAGAAAGGGCATGTCTTACAATTAATCAAAATTGTTGATGAGCTAAATATTCCAGTAATGGCTTTTGGACTAAAAAATGATTTTCGTAATGAATTATTTGAAGGTTCAAAGTATTTACTAATCTATGCTGACAAAATTGAAGAGATGAAAACAATTTGCTGGTTCTGTCCCCACAAAGCTACGATGAATTTACGGATTCATAATGGTAAACCAGTATATGAGGGTGAGCAAGTCCAAATTGGGGGAAATGAATCATATTACCCAGTATGCCGGAAGCACTATTTTCATCCCCAATTAAAAAAATAGGAGGAATAATCAAGAATGGAAATGGAAGAAATTTTCGATAAACTTCAAGCGGTTGCCGATCGTTATGATGAATTAAATGAATTGATCAGTGATCCAGAAGTAATTGCCGACTCGCAACGTTTTATGAAGCTTTCAAAAGAAGAAGGAAGCTTACGTGAAACAGTTGAAAAATATAATCAATATAAACAAGTCACCCAAACTATTAGTGATGATGAAGAACTATTGCGTGAAACTAATGATGATGATTTAACCGCCCTAACTAAAGAGGAGTTAACAGAAGCGCGAGAAGAACAAGCACAGTTGGAAAAAGAACTTGAAGTGCTATTAATTCCGAAAGACCCTAATGATGATAAAAACATTATCATGGAAATTCGTGGAGCTGCTGGAGGGGATGAAGCAAGCCTATTTGCTGCTGATCTTTATAGCATGTACCTTCACTATGCTGAAAAGCAAGGTTGGAAAGTAGAAGTTGTTGATCGAAATGAAACTGAAGTCGGTGGTTTTAAGGAAATTGCCTTAATGATTACTGGGGATAAAGTTTATTCTAAGCTTAAATTTGAAAACGGTGCACATCGTGTTCAACGGGTTCCGGTTACCGAATCAGCAGGCCGTGTTCACACATCGACTGCGACTGTTGGGGTAATGCCAGAAGCTGAAGACGTAGATGTTGATATTGATCCCAAAGATATTCGGGTTGATGTTTACCGTTCAAGTGGGGCTGGTGGTCAGCACGTTAACAAGACTTCATCTGCGGTTCGAATGACTCACTTGCCAACCGGAATTGTTGTTGCAATGCAAGATGAACGTTCACAACAACAAAATCGGGCTAAGGCAATGCGAATTTTGAAGTCGCGGGTTTATGATTATTATCAACAACAAGAACAAAGCGCTTATGACCAAAAGCGGAAAGATGCGATTGGTACAGGTGACCGATCAGAACGGATCCGTACGTATAACTACCCTCAAAACCGGGTAACAGATCATCGAATCGGCTTAACGTTAAACAAGCTTGATAAAATTATGGCTGGTGATCTCGATGAAATTATTGAAGCATTGATTGTTGCCGACCAAACACAAAAGTTGGAGCAATTACGGAATGAGTAATTGCGTACCGACCAACTATTTTATGGCGCAGCGATGGGCAAAAGAACAATTACAAGGAACAGATATTGATCCAAGTGCTCCTCAGTTTTTACTTCAGCAATCCCATGGTTGGGATGCAACTCACTTACTTTTACATAATCGTGATGAGATGCCAGCTGACGAAGTAGACTGGTGGAAGGATGCTATAACAAGATTGCTTAATCACGAGCCTGCTCAATATGTTGTTGGGCAGGCCCCGTTTTATGGCCGAACCTTTAAGCTTAATAAAAATGTTTTGATTCCAGAAGCTGAGACAGCAGAATTAATTGATTGGGTATTGCAAGAAATGCCTGCTAGTCCATTAAAGGTCCTTGATTTAGGGACGGGGAGTGGGGTAATAGGCATTACGCTTGCACTTGAACGGCCAAACTGGCATGTAAGCCTAAGTGATATTTCAACCGCTGCGCTTGCTGTTGCTCAGGAAAATATGGCTAACTTTAACCTAGAATTGCCGTTGATTAAAAGTGATTTATTTGAAAATATTGATCAGCAATATGATTTAATTGTGACTAATCCGCCTTATATTGACCCGGATGATACGGGTAAAATTGATCAAGCAGTCCTTGAAAATGAACCAGCCATGGCCCTATTTGCTAGTGAACACGGTTTAGGATTCTATCATTGTTTATTTAAGCAAGCAGGGCAGTATTTAACTACGGCTGGTCAAATATTTGGTGAAACTGGTTATGATCAAGAAGAGTCAATTCAAGAATTACTACATCAAACCGATAAACACGCACAGATATGCCCACGACATGATGTGGCAGGAAAAATGAGGATGATACACGCATGGGATTTTTCAAACGCAGGAGGAAGATAGTAAGAATGGATACGAAGATTTTTCGACATGGTGAGATTGCCCAGGCAGCAGCTGCGATTAAGCGTGGTGAATTAGTGGCTTTTCCAACTGAAACTGTTTATGGATTAGGGGCTGATGCAACCAATGAAAAAGCCGTAAAGAATGTTTATTTAGCAAAAGGACGGCCAAGCGATAATCCATTGATTGTTCATGTTAACTCTATTGCAATGGTTGAAAAGTATGCTGCCGAGATTCCTGATAATGCCCGAAAGTTGATGGATACATTTTGGCCTGGTTCTTTAACCATTATCTTGAAAATTAAGAAGGGAGCACTTTCAAAAACCGTCACAGGTGGTTTAAAAACTGTTGCCTTTCGTTATCCAGACTGTCAACCAACTCTTGACTTAATTGAAGAAGCTGGTGTTCCACTGGTGGGACCGTCTGCTAATACTTCTGGGAAGCCGAGTCCAACTACCGCCCAACACGTTTATCATGACTTGCATGGTAAAATCGCTGGAATTGTGGATAATGGTCCGACACGGGTAGGAGTTGAATCAACTGTCCTTGACATGTCAACAGATCATCCTGTAATTTTACGTCCTGGTGCTGTTACAAAAAAGGACATTGAAGCAGTGATTGGGTCAATTGACCTCAATCATCACAAAGTAGGAAAAAATGAAACTCCTAAAGCTCCCGGAATGAAATACAAGCACTATGCCCCTAAGGCTCAAGTATACATTGTTGATGAAGATGCTGATTGGGATAAAGTTGTTGAATGGATACGACAACAGCCATTTGATGTTGGGATGATGGCTGAAGAAAAGGTTCTCCAACAAGAAGTATTACCGATGAACGCCATTCAATTTTCATTAGGGAAGAATGTTGAAGATGCCAGTGCTCGTTTATTTGATGGCTTACGACAATTTGATGATCAACCTAATGTTAAAGCAATTGTTACTCAAGCTTTCCCAGCTCATGATTTAGGGGGCGCATACATGAATCGTTTGAATAAGTCTGCCGGTGGTATGCACTTTGATAGTAATGCGGTAAAATAATAAGAGAACGGAGTGGAAGAGGTACCACTCTTAAAATCTCAATAAAATAATAAGGAGACTGAGTAGATTCCCAGCCTCTTTATTTATAACTAGAGGAGATGTTGTAAATGAACTATGGTAAAAAATCACCCCAGCTATGGGCAGCTATTGAAAATGAAGAACAACGCCAGCAAGATACGATTGAGCTAATTGCCTCCGAAAATATCGTTTCAGATGCTGTTCGTGAAGCGCAAGGATCAGTTCTAACAAATAAGTATGCTGAAGGATATCCTAATAAGCGGTATTACGGTGGTTGTGAGTTTATAGATCAAGTTGAACAATTAGCAATTGATTATGCTAAAAAATTATTCAATGCAGCATATGTTAATGTTCAACCACATTCTGGGTCACAAGCTAATATGGCAGTTTATCAAGCACTCCTCAAACCCGGAGATGTGATTTTAGGGATGGGAATGGATGCTGGTGGGCACCTAACTCATGGCGCAACAGTTAACTTTAGTGGAAAATTATATAAAACGTATGGCTATGGCCTAAATCCAGATACTGAAGAGCTTGATTATGATGAAATTATGGATTTAGCTAAAAAAGTCAAACCGCAATTAATCGTTGCGGGGGCCTCTGCCTATAGTCGGATTATTGATTGGCAGGCATTTCGTAATATTGCTGATGAAGTTGGGGCTTACTTGATGGTTGATATGGCCCATATTGCCGGATTAGTAGCAACTGGTGTCCATCCAAGTCCACTTCCAATTGCTGATGTTGTCACTACTACTACTCATAAAACTCTCCGTGGTCCGCGGGGAGGAATGATCCTCTCTAAATCAACTGAGTTGGGACGGAAAATTAATTCAGCAGTATTTCCGGGAATTCAAGGTGGACCGCTGGAACATATAATTGCGGGTAAGGCTCAAGCGTTTTATGAAGATTTACAACCGGAATATTCGGAATATATCCAACAAGTTGTAAAAAATGCTCAAACAATGGAAAAAGTATTTAATGCTAGTAAACAGATTCGGGTAGTTTCAGGAAAAACAGAAAATCACCTTCTCGTTCTAGATCTTACTAAGACTGGTTTAACAGGAAAAGATGCGCAAAATCTTCTTGACCGTGTCCACATTACAACTAATAAGGAAGCTATTCCGAATGACCCACGGAGTCCATTTATCACAAGTGGTTTACGGATTGGAACTCCTGCTATTACAAGCCGTGGATTTAAGGAAGAGGATGCGCAAAGAGTCGCTGAATTAATCAGTACAGTTTTAACTAATCCAACCGATAAAGAGGGGCTACAAGAAGTAGCAAAAGGTGTACATGAATTAACCACAAAGTACCCGATTAACTAAAAAACTAGAACATAAAAAGTTGTTATGATCCTTTGTCATGACTTGATTTTTTTGGTAGAATAGTGAAGAAATTCAAAGGAGTGTATATAGGCATGGGTAAATTTGAAGTGTTAGATCATCCATTGATTCAGCACAAGCTAACAATGATTCGGGATAAAAATGTTGGGACAAAGTTTTTCCGGGAAACAGTCAAGGAAATTTCAACTTTAATGGCTTATGAAGTTGCACGTGATATGCCATTAAAGGATGTTGAAATTGAAACGCCAATTGCTAAAACGACTCAGAAGGAATTAGCGGGTAAAAAGGTAGCGATCATTCCAATTCTTCGGGCAGGAATTGGAATGGTTGATGGGATGACTGATCTTATCCCAGCAGCTAAAATTGGCTTTATTGGAATGTACCGTGATGAAGAAACATTAAAGCCACATGAATACTTTGTTAAGTTACCTAATGATATTACAGAACGGCAATTATTTATCGTTGACCCAATGCTAGCAACTGGTGGTTCAGCAATGATGGCAATCGAAGCCTTAAAGAAGCGCGGTTGCTCAGAAAAGAACATGAAATTTGCTTGTTTAGTTGCAGCCCCTGAAGGAGTGAGGGCTGTACGTGATGCTTATCCAGATGTTGATATTTATACAGCAGGTCTTGATGATCATCTTAATGAAGATGGATACATTGTTCCTGGATTGGGCGATGCTGGTGACCGTCTTTTTGGTACTAAGTAGATAATTAAAAGATTAAAAGCATGATCTGTAGAAAACTGTTTAGCTTTCACAAATCTTGCTTTTATTTTTTGGGTTTGTGTTGAAAAGGCTTTCGCGTATAATAGGTACTATACCAGAAAAGAGGAATTGATTAATGGGGACTCAAATTAATGGAATCGCAGCTAGTGATGGGGTGGGAATTGCACCTGCTTACTTATTAACGAAGCCTAATCTTAGTTTTGAAAAATATCATATTAGTGACCCCAATAGTGAAAAAGCAAGATTACATAGTGCTTTTGAGAAGATCATTCAGAAATTAAGAGAAACCAAGAAGCGGCTTGTTGATAGGATTAATGCCGAAGATTTGGCAATTTTTGATACTCATATTGCAATCTTAAATGATCCTGAAATGATTAAACAAGTTGAAAACCGGATCGCCAATCAACGCTTAAATGCAGAATCGGCTTTTG
Organism: Limosilactobacillus agrestis; assembly: GCF_014145585.1. Classification (GTDB taxonomy): domain Bacteria; phylum Bacillota; class Bacilli; order Lactobacillales; family Lactobacillaceae; genus Limosilactobacillus; species Limosilactobacillus agrestis. The sequence continues at coordinate 106,881 of NZ_JACIVF010000035.1, read as the reverse complement.
CAGAAGTAATTACTAAGATGATTAAAACCCTTCAGGCGATGACTGGAAATGAATATATGCAAGAGCGAGCAGCTGATTTCCAAAATATTCAAGACCAGGTTTTAGCGGAATTAGAAGGAAAGAAGCTCCCTAATTTACGTGAATTAGATCATCCTGTTATTGTAGTTGCTCATTCAATTGGTCCAGCCGATACCTCACAGATGGATAGTCATTTTGTTAAGGGAATTATTACCGATTTAGGGGGACGTACTAGTCATGCAGCGATCATGGCTCGTTCCTTACAGATTCCGGCAATCGTTGGGTGTAATAACATCACTAGAAAAGTTCAGAATGGTCGGCGAGTAATTGTTGATGGATTTGAAGGTAATGTAATTGTTGAACCATCAATAAACGATGTTAAACAATACCAACAAATTGCGGATAAGTTTATGAATGTCCGTCAGCAGTGGAAAAAAATGATTAATCAGCCTTCAGTAACCGCTGATGGTCAGCAGTATAAAATTTCGGCTAATATTGGTTCTTCAGTGGATATTTCGTCAGCAATAAAAAATGGTGCTGATGGTGTTGGCCTATTTCGAACTGAATTTCTTTATATGAAAAGCGATCACCTCCCAACTGAAGAAGAGCAGTTTAATGCCTATCGTCGAGCTGTTGAGCAATTAAATGGGAAACAGTTAGTAGTTCGGACCTTAGATATTGGGGGAGATAAACCACTTCAATTCATGCCATTACCTAAAGAAATGAACCCATTCCTTGGTTATCGGGCTATTCGGATTGCTCTTGACCGGCCAGAAATGTTTAGGACTCAGTTGCGGGCTTTACTTCGTGCATCCGAATTTGGGAAGATTAATATTATGTTTCCAATGATTACCACGCTTGAGGAATTGCAAGCAGCTAAGAAAATATATTATGAGGAACAGCAGAAATTAGCTGTCGATCATCCAGGGATTGGCAATGATGTTCGTCTTGGAATAATGATTGAAGTTCCATTAGCTGCGTTAAATGCTGATCGCTTAGCTTCAGAAATTGATTTCTTTAGTATTGGAACCAATGATTTAATTCAATATTGTTTTGCGGCGGACCGTGGGAATGATTCAGTTTCGTACCTCTACCAGCCTCTAAATCCGACTTTCTTAAAATTAATTAAGCACATTATCGATGCTGGGCATGCTCATGATACAACTGTAGCGATGTGTGGAGAAATGGCAGGGGATCGATATGCCTTACCACTATTAATTGGAATGGGATTAGATGTTTATTCAATGAGTGCTAGTTCTATTTTGCGGACGCGTTCAATGATGAAACAATTGGATAGCAAGAAATGTCAGAAACTCTATCAACAGGCGATTACAACTTGTGATTCAATGATCGGGGTAAAAAAGTTAGTTCAAGAATGGTTAATAGCCAACTAAAAAAGGATTTAGGAAAAGTAAAGATTTTTCTTAAATCCTTTTTTTAGATCTTGTTAAGAGTAAAATGGCAATAGTTTTGCTGTACTAAGGGGATGTAAAGTTGTGATTAAGCAATACTGGACAAAGCAAAGGATCTGGTTATTAATTCTTTTGGTAGTAGTAGGGTTGGGGGCGCTTTTATTTACTAGTCATAATGAGCGCTTCTACCAACAACCAATCGCTAAAGTAACTAGCGAAAAAACCGTGAGTAGGCAAAGGGTGAAAGACCAATTTGACAATGTTGACCATCAATATAATCAGGAGCTCCAAGTAAAATTATTGAATGGCAAATATCGCGGACAAAAATTAACGGTACAAAATACATATAGTGATTCGCAACCGATGGATCAACATTATCGGGTGGGAAATAAAGTGTTTTTGACCCAGCTGCGTAAACGGGGCGGAAAACTAACAGCCAATATTAATGGCTTTAAGCGTGACACAGTAATCGTCTTTTTACTTTGGCTGGTTGTCCTGATGTTGCTTCTGCTTATGGGACGTTCAGGCTTATTTGCATTCTTAAGTGTAGTAATTAATGCTCTTTTATTTATAATTGCAATTGAGATTGACTTAAAACAAAATGGTCAACATATTATGATGCTTTTTAGTATGCTTGCCATAATCTTTACGTTTATTAGCTTATTATTAGTTCTTGGCTTTAGTAAAAAGATGCTGGCGACTTTTGCGGCAACGGTTATTGGGACGTTTGTGGCCTTGGGATTGAGTATGCTTGTCTTTATATGGACTCATGAGCGGGGAATTTACTATGAATCAATGGAATATGTTACGCAGGTTCCTCGTCCACTTTTCTTAGCTGAAACGTTATTGGGGTCTTTAGGGGCGGTAATGGATGAATCAAGCGATATTATCGCCACTCTTTTTGAGTTGAAACAGTTAAATCCTGCTGTTACCCGCAAACAGTTATTTATCTCTGGCCGTAATGTCGGTAAGTCAATTATGGGACCGTTAATAAATGTTTTATTTTTAATTTTTATGGTGGATACTTTTACTGGTAGTCTTTTGTATATCAAAAACGGTAACTCGTGGGGCTATACCTATGCAATGAATATGAGCTTAGGGACTATTCAGAGCCTGATTAGTGGAATTGGGATTGTCCTTTCAGTTCCCCTTGTAAGTCTATTTGGGGCATTGCTCTTAAGAAAGAAGGTGCAAAGATGACGACAATTACGGGTCTTGGTTTGGTCTTGCTAATTTTGATGGTCCTTGTGGGAGGAAAACAGGGCTGGACAGCTTTTTTGAGTTTGCTTCTTAATTTTGGCTTTTTATATTTTGCAATTATTTTAGTTGCGTTTCATGTTCCCCCTTTATTTGTAACCGTGACTATTGGGATTACAATTTTAGCGATAACCATTTTCATGGGAGAAGATGATTTGCGGACAACCGTGACGGCATTTTATGCTTCACTCATCGTGGTATGCTTAATTTTAGTGCTGATCTTTATTATTGAGCACTGGGCAATGGTACAAGGCTTTGGAACAGAAGATAGCGATGAGTTAGAAGGGATGTCAACTTTAATTGGAATTAGTTATTTCAAGGTTTCTGTTACTACTACTATTTTGAGTTCTCTCGGAGCAATTGCGGAAGCAGCAATGGCAATCTCCTCTGGGCTGACGGAAATTCTTGAGAATCATCCCGAAAGAACTAATCGTCAATTGATTCATAGTGGGATGGCGATTGGACAACAGATTATTGGAACAACTTTCAATACGCTTTTCTTTGGCTTCTTTGGTGGATTCTTAGCACTATTTATTTGGTTCTTAGGTCTCCATTATTCTTTTGGCACAATTATGAATAATAAAATCTTTGTGGCAGAGATGATTGAAATCCTGATCTCTTTCATCGGGGTATTGATCACTGTTCCCATGACTGCTTGGGTGATGACAAAGCGTCGTAAATCTGTTATTGACAATTACACTAAAACAAAGTAACATACGAATAACTTATAATTAGACCTTTAATCGGAGTCCTGTGAGGCTTCAAAGGTACGGATAAATTCTCCTTGCTCTTTCCACAGTTAGGATTGGGTAGGAAAATAGACGACTTTGGAGCAGGAATTCCAAAGTCGTTTTTCTTTAGGAGGATTTATATGGCGCACCGTGATAATGTTGTTTTAGATGTAGACGAACGGCCAGCTCCTTGGCAGTGGTTTGGTCTATCCTTGCAACATATGTTTTCTATGTTTGGCTCCACTGTTTTAGTCCCAATCTTGGTAGGATTAAATCCAGGAATTGCCTTGTTTAGTTCAGGGATAGGGACCCTGATGTATTTACTCATTACTAAGCATAAGATTCCGGCTTATATGGGATCGAGTTTCTCATTTGTTGTCCCAATGATGGCCTTAATGAAAACTACTGGTTATCCGGGAATTGCACAGGGGACTATTGCAGTGGGGTGCGTATATTTAATCGTATCAGTAATTGTAACGCTGGTTGGGTCACAATGGATTGATCGCATTCTGCCACCAATTGTTGTTGGTCCGATTGTTGTTGTAATCGGGCTGTCATTAGCAGGAACAGCCGCTAAAGATGCTACCATCAATTCAGCTACTGGCCATTATGATTTACGCTTTTTTGCGGTCGCAATGCTTACGATGGCAATAACAGTTATCTTCAATATGTATTTTAAAGGATTCCTCGGTCTAATTCCGATTTTGATGGGGATTGTTGCTGGTTATATTATTGCGGTCTTGTTTGGAATTGTGGACTTTTCTTCAGTTGCGCATGCACATTGGTTTAGTTTGCCCGACTTTCAGATTCCGTTTGTTGATTATCATCCTCAATTATACTGGGGTGCGATTTTGAGTATGGCACCGATCGCCTTTGTTACCATGACAGAACACTTGGGTCATATTATGGTTCTGAATGAGTTGACTGAACGAAATTACTTCAAGGAACCAGGCTTGAACCATACGCTTGCAGGAGATGGGATGGCTTCAATTATTGCCGGATTCGTTGGCGGACCGCCCGTAACTAGTTATGGTGAAAATATTGGGGTAATGGCAATCACGCGTGTCCATTCAGTTTACGTTATTGCTGGAGCAGCTGTATTTGCCATCTTCTTTAGTTTTATTGGCAAATTAAGCGCCTTGATTGAATCGATCCCTTCACCGGTTATCGGTGGAATTTCTTTCTTATTATTTGGGGTGATTGCCTCTAGTGGTTTGCGAGTGATGATTGAAAATAAGATTAATTTTAATGAAAAAAGAAATTTAATGATTTCATCGGTTATTTTAGTAATTGGGATTGGAAATGCCTACCTTCAATTAGGAAAATATCAATTCTCTGGATTAGCTGTTGCAGCTGTCCTCGGGATAATAATGAATTTAATCCTTCCACAAAAAGCCAAAAGTGAAATGTAGTTTGAATTTTTAAGCAAAGTAAGATAAGGAGGACACTCTCTTCTTACTTTGCTTTTTCGTTTGATAACGAAACAAAAAAATTGAGAGGTCGTGAAAAAAACAGATTGTAATAAAAAGTTTATCAAAGCAACGGAAGCGCTTTCTTCCTGCTTTTAGCAACTGATTAGTAGGTATATATAAATCTAATGTTCTTTTGAATTTTAACGAAATTAATGATATATTAACATTCGTAACTTGGGGTAGTTCGTTTTCTTTGCAACGTTCATCCAATTTACAAGCCAAATTATTGTTATAAGGAAAGAGGTGGAATATGAATGGGCGGTGATGCTTTAACTTTTAAGCTTTTCGGACTCACGTTCAATACTACGAACATTGTTTCTGGACTGATTATCTACGCAATCGTGTTCTTCACTCTTTACGGGATGTCACGAAAGATCCAAATGAAGCCTACTGGCGCACAAAACGTATTTGAATGGTTAGTAGATTTCACTAATGGAATTGTGCGAAGTCAGATGCCAGCATCCGAGCAAGGTCACTATAGTTTCTTTGCCTTTGTTTTGTTTGTCTTCATCTTCTTTGCTAACCAATTCGGTTTGATTTTCCAATTTCATTGGAACGGGGCTGAAATACTTAGAAGTCCAACGGCAGACCCAGTTGTTACGTTAACACTTTCTTTAATGGTAATGGTATTATCATTCGCTGCGGGAGTAGCGAATAATGGCCTTGGTGGATACCTGAAAGGATACACTAAACCATTTACTTTAATGCTTCCTGTTAACATTATCGAAGATTTTGCTAACTTCTTAACTCTTGGTCTCCGTATTTTTGGTAACATTTTTGCCGGTGAGCTTTTAATGAGTTTGATTGCTAATATGGCATTCTCACATGGGATCCTAACCATTATTCCAGGATTGTTTTTGGAACTTGCATGGCAAGGATTCTCTGTATTTATCGGTTCAATTCAGGCATATGTCTTTGTAACATTAACGACGGTTTATATTTCTCGGAAGATTTCCGAATAATAATCCCTAAGGAGGAATTTAAAAATGGCATTAGGAGCAATTGCTGCAGGACTCGCGGCTATGGGTGCCGCTATCGGTGGTGGTATCGGTGACGGTATCTTAATCGGACACACAGTTGACAGTATCGCACGTCAACCAGAATTACAAAGTAGATTACAAGCAACGATGTTTATTGGTGTTGGTTTGATTGAAGCCATGCCTATTATTGCCATCGTTATTGGCTTCCTTGTTATGAACAAGTAATTATTTTAAGTTTTTTATTTTAAGATAAGGAGGTGTCAATAGATGTTTGTAAACAGTGTGTTAGCTGAATCAAACAGTTTATACATTGGTGACTTAGTATTCTACATCGTTACTTTTATCATCTTAATGCTATTAGTTAAGCATTTTGCTTGGAAACCAGTAACAGATATGATGAAGAAACGTGCAGATAAGATTGCTAATGACATTGATAATGCTGCTCGTTCACGTGAAAGTGCTGAAAAGATGGCTGCAAAGCGACAAGCTGAGTTACAAAATTCACGGCAAGAAGCTGCTGATATTGTAAGTAATGCTAAAAAGTCTGGGGAAACTCAGCGAGCACAGATTGTTGAAACGGCGCAAAAAGATGCCCAAGCTCTCAAGCAACAAGCACAAAAAGATGCTGAGCAAGCACGTCGCGATGCATTAAATAGTGCTAAGGATGACGTTGCAAACTTATCTATTGAGATTGCTTCCAAACTCATCCAAAAAGAATTAAAGGCAGACGATCAAAAAGAATTGATCGATTCTTATATTGAAGGGTTGGTAGAACATGAGTCTTGATAAGAAGACAGTTGCTGATCGCTATGCGAAAGCACTGTTTGAATTGGTCGATGCTGATAACGAACTCGATCAAACTTATCAAGAATTGATTGCTTTACGCCAAGTCTTTGAGGACAACGAGGGATTGGACGCCGCACTTGCGGGAGTTCAACTGTCACTTGATGAAAAGAAATCATTGATTAAAGAGTTACAGCAAGGTGCTTCAAAGTATGTTGCAAACTTAATTCAAATGGTTTTCGATTACGGCCGTATTGACTGCATGGTCGCAATTATTGATGAGTTTGAACGGCGGTATGACCGTAGGATGAAACGGATGCATGCTGACGTTACCACAGCGATCCAACTCGATAAACAACAAGAGGATCAACTTAAGGCTAATCTTGCAAAACGTTTTGGTGCTAATGAAGTTACCTTAACAGAACATGTTGATCCAGAAATTTTAGGTGGGGTTATTGTCCATGTTGATAATAAGACATTAGACGGTAGTCTCAGCTCAAAGATTAAGCAAATTCGTCGTTTACTAGTTAGATAAATATATCTTTTTTCAAAGAGGTGAGACCTTTATGAGCATTAAAACTGAGGAAATCAGTTCACTCATCAAAAAACAACTCGCCAACTACCAAGACAAAGTATCTGTCGAAGAAACCGGTACTGTTACCTATGTTGGTGATGGTGTTGCTCGTGCCGATGGCTTAGATAATGCTATGGCTGGTGAGTTGCTCGAATTTAATAACGGGGTCTACGGAATGGCTCAAAACCTCGAAAGTAATGATGTTGGTATTGTTATTTTAGGGGATTACACAGGCATTCGCGAAGGAGACACCGTTAAGCGGACGGGTCGAATCATGGAAGTACCCGTTGGCGATGCATTATTAGGACGGGTCGTTGACTCATTAGGTCGTCCAATTGACGGTCTTGGTGAGATTAAAACAGATAAAACTCGTCCAATCGAACATAAAGCTCCAGGTGTTATGGAGCGTAAGAGTGTTAGTGTACCACTTCAAACTGGTATTAAGGTTATTGATGCCTTAGTTCCAATTGGACGTGGTCAGCGTGAATTGATTATTGGTGACCGTAAGACAGGTAAAACTGCCATTGCGTTAGACACCATTATTAACCAAAAGAACCAGGACGTAATTTGTATTTACGTTGCTATTGGTCAAAAGGAATCAACTGTTCGGGCTAGTGTTGAAACTCTTCGCAAGTATGGAGCATTAGATTACACAATTGTTGTTTCAGCTAGTGCTTCAAATCCTGCTCCAATGTTATACGTTGCGCCATACGCAGGGGCTGCGATGGGTGAAGAATTTATGTATAACGGTAAAGATGTTCTAATTGTTTATGATGATTTATCAAAACAAGCGGATGCATATCGTGAACTTTCATTAATTCTTCGTCGTCCTCCTGGTCGTGAAGCTTACCCTGGTGATATTTTCTATACTCACTCACGGTTACTAGAACGTGCTGCTCGTTTGTCTGATGATCTTGGTGGTGGTTCAATGACCGCCTTACCAATCATTCAGACACAAGCTGGTGATGTTTCTGCATATATTCCTACTAACGTTATTTCTATTACTGATGGTCAGATCTTCTTAGATTCAGATGAATTCTATGCAGGGCAACGTCCAGCTATCGATGCTGGTACTTCAGTTTCTCGTGTTGGTGGTGACGCTCAGATTAAAGCAATGAAGAAAGTTGCTGGTACATTGCGTTTGGATATTGCTTCATATAATGAATTGGCATCCTTTGCGCAATTCGGTTCAGATCTTGATGCAGCTACACAGGCTAAATTGGCTCGTGGTCAACGGACGATGGAAGTCTTGAAGCAGGGATTGCATGATCCACTGCCAGTAGAAGAACAAGTCGTAACATTATTTGCTCTTTCACATGGCTACATCGATAAGGTCGAAATTGAAGATGTTCAACGTTATGAAAGTGAATTGGCTGCTTATATGCATGCTAACCACCAAGACCTCTACGACACCATCAAGAAGACTGGTAAGCTACCAGAAGGCGATGACTTGCAAAATGCTGTTGCTAAGTTCTCTGAAACATTTCAAGGAACTAAAAAGCAAGTCGCTGAAGAAAAATAGTTAATGATGATTAGTCGAAAGGACGGTGAGATTTAGTGCCAGCTTCACTCGCTGCAGTTAAACATAAGATTGATTCCACTAAGAGTACGCGTCAGATTACTTCGGCGATGCAAATGGTTTCAACCGCAAAACTGAATCAAATTCAACACCACACTCAGACCTACGAAGTATATGCTGAGAAGGTTAAGCAAATGTTGTCTGATCTGGTTAAATCTCACAGCGCAACATCTGCAGCTTCGCAAGATGATGTTTACGCTGCACTGTTTAAAAAGCGCGCAGTTAAAAAGACTGGGGTGCTTGTAATTACGTCTGACCGGGGTTTGGTTGGTAGTTATAATAGTAATATTATCAAACAAACGTTAGATTTGATGGCAAAGCACAATCTTGATAAAGACAACACCGTATTCTTGACGGTTGGTAAAACAGGAACAGAATTCTTTAAGAAGCGAGGCATGAATGTCGTTTACGAATATTCAGGCGTTAGCGATGTTCCTACCTATCGGGAAGTTCATAGTATTGTAAAGACTGCTGTTCAAATGTACAGTGACCAGGTATTTGATGAAATGTATATGGTTTACAGTCATTATGTTAACCGAATTACATCAAATGTTATTACTCACGATGTACTTCCAATTACTGAAAAGTCATTACTCGATGATGGAAGTGAAGTACAAGAAAACACAGAATTAAATAATTCTGATGTAAGTACTGCTCATGTTTCAGCAGAGTATGAATTTGAACCGTCAGATACAGAAATCATTTCTGCATTGGTTGCCCAATATGCGGAAAGTTTGATTTATGGAGCGATTCTTGATGCTAAAACATCAGAACACTCTTCAAGTGCAAATGCAATGCGTTCAGCTACAGAGAATGCCGATGACATTATCTCTACTCTCGAATTGCAATATAACCGAGCACGGCAAGCAGCAATTACCACTGAAATTACAGAAATTACTGGTGGGATGACTGCTCAAGAATAATTTTTCTAACGTAGGAGGAAACAACATGAGTTCTGGTAAAGTTTTACAAGTTATCGGACCAGTTGTTGATGTGGAGTTTCCCTTAGATGAAAAACTTCCTGAAATTAATGACGCTTTGAAGATTAAGGAAAGCGATGGTAAGACTTTAACAACTGAAGTTGCCTTGGAATTAGGTGATGGTGTTGTTCGAACAATTGCCATGGACGGTACTGATGGTCTTCAACGGGGGATGGAAGTTGAAAACACTGGTGCACCAATTAGTGTACCAGTTGGTGATGATACTCTGGGACGAGTATTTAATGTCTTAGGGGAACCTGTTGACAACGGACCGAAATTTGGCCCTGATGCGAAACGGATGCCTATTCACCGTGATGCACCAAAGTATGATGACTTAAATAATGCTACCGAAATTTTGGAAACTGGAATCAAAGTTATTGATTTACTAGCTCCATATGTTCGTGGTGGTAAGATTGGTCTATTTGGTGGTGCTGGTGTTGGTAAGACCGTTTTGATTCAGGAATTGATTCATAACATTGCCCAGGGTCATAATGGTATTTCTGTCTTCACAGGAGTTGGTGAACGTACCCGTGAAGGTAACGATATGTACTATGAAATGAAGGCCTCTGGAGTTCTTGAAAAGACGGCCATGGTTTATGGTCAGATGAACGAACCACCTGGTGCCCGTATGCGGGTTGCCTTAACTGGTTTAACAATTGCGGAATACTTCCGTGATGTAAAGGGGCAAGATGTTCTGTTATTCATTGATAACATCTTCCGGTTTACGCAGGCTGGTTCAGAAGTTTCTGCCCTTTTGGGGCGGATCCCTTCTGCCGTTGGTTACCAGCCAACATTAGCTACTGAAATGGGTCGGTTACAGGAACGGATCACTTCAACTAAGAAGGGATCAATTACGTCTATTCAAGCCGTTTATGTTCCTGCCGATGACTATACCGACCCGGCACCAGCTACAACATTTGCCCACTTGGATGCAACTACTAACTTGGAACGTCGATTAACTCAAATTGGTATTTACCCAGCCGTTGATCCACTAGCTTCAACTTCGACTGCTCTTACCCCAGAAATTGTTGGTAAGGAACACTATGAAGTTGCTACACAGGTTCAACACGTTCTTCAACGATATCATGAACTTCAAGATATCATCTCTATTTTAGGTATGGATGAATTATCTGATGAAGAAAAGACAATCGTTGCTCGTGCACGGCGGATTCAAAACTTCCTATCACAAAGTTTTAGTGTTGCTTCCCAATTTACAGGTTTACCTGGTAAATATGTTCCATTAAAGGAAACAATTAAGGGCTTCAAGGAAATTCTTGCTGGTAAGTATGATGATCTTCCAGAAGAAGCTTTCCGGTTAGTGGGACCAATTGAAGACGTTGTTGAAAAGGCAAAGAAAATGAAAGCTGATACTGACGAAGATAGCTCAGAAGACTAGGAGGGATAATTATGGCTGAAAATACTTTTAAGGTCACTATTATTACTCCAGATGGCACCGTCTATGATAATGATAAAGTTACCATGCTTGTTATGGACACTGCTGGTGGACAAATGGGAATCATGGCTAACCACGTCCCATTAATTGCTGCGCTTGAAATCAGTACAGTTCGAATTAAACATTCTGAAGGCACTGATGAAGTTGCGGCGGTTAATGGTGGGATCATTCAATTTGATGGTCAAAATGCTACGATCGCAGCTGATAGTGCTGAAATGCCTGAAGCAATTGATGTTGAGCGGGCAAAGAAAGCCAAAGAGCGTTCTGAGTCTGCAATTACGGAAGCAAAGAAGAAGCAGAATCAAAGTGACTTGTCACGGGCAGAGGTTCACCTCAAACGTGCAATTAACCGTTTGAATGCCGCTTCTAAGCAACGTAATATTTAATACAGAACATTAAAGAAGGATTATGGGAGACCATGATCCTTTTTTCGTTTAAAAGATCATTAAGCTTTTTAACGAATTGATAATTTAATCATGTGATATGATATGATTAAATTTAGTTTAAAAGAGGGTGATCGATTGCAAATTACAGGATTGCGGGCACTAATAGAAATAATAGTACAACTTGCATTTGTTTGGTTAGCATTTATTGCTATTCAAGGGATACATTTGGAACATTTTTTTAACCGACCACCACGCACATTACCTTTACTCATTGTTTTAATGGCTACTGGACTAGGATATCTATGTGCGACATTTTTCTTAAATATCTTAAGTGCAATTGGTAATTTGACATATTTAATTCGATAGTATTTACTGGAGGAACTTATGGAAAAAATTGTTGTTAAAGGCGGTCAGAGGTTAACTGGTCGAGTTAAAGTTGAAGGAGCTAAGAATGCAGTTTTGCCGATTCAAGCAGCAGCTATTTTAGCTTCTAGTGGAAACATTAAATTATCAAATGTTCCAATTTTATCGGATGTAACGACAATGAATCAGTTATTACGGTTTTTAAATATAAAAGTAGATTTTGATAAGAATAAGCACATTTTGACGATTAATGCAGCTGATCCCGTATCGTCTGAAGCACCATTAGAATATGTTAGCCGAATGCGAGCTTCCATGGTAGTTTTGGGACCCTTGTTAGCTCGAACAGGTCATGCACAAATTGCGCTCCCTGGTGGATGTGCGATCGGTTCTCGCCCAATTGATTTACATCTGAAAGGATTACGGCAATTGGGCGCAGTTATTGAACAACATGATGGGTATGTAGAAGCACGAGCTGAACACTTAATTGGTGATCATATCTATTTAGATTTTCCTAGTGTGGGCGCAACGCAAAATCTGATGATGGCAGCTACTCTTGCCCAGGGAATTACAACAATTGAAAATGCGGCTAGTGAGCCGGAAATTGTTGATTTAGCAAACATGCTCAATAAAATGGGTGCGCGGGTTCATGGTGCTGGAACAGATGTTATTCGTATTCAGGGTGTTAATTTCCTTCATGGCTGCGAGCATACGGTAATGGCCGATAGAATTGAAGCAGGGACGTTTATGATTGCGGCAGCCATTACTAATGGTGACGTAGTGGTTGAAGGAGCAGTTGCTAAGCATAACACTTCATTGATTGCTAAATTGGAAGAAATGGGTGTGACTGTTATTAACCAAGAAGATGGGATTCGTGTTCTTGGGACATCAGTTTTAATTCCTACAAATATTAAAACCCTCCCATACCCTGGCTTCCCTACAGATCTTCAACCTCAGATGTCGGTCCTCCAGCTTTTAGCAAATGGGACAAGTACTTTAGATGAGACTATTTTTGAAAATCGCTTTATGCATTTAGAAGAATTGCGTCGAATGAATGCTGACTTCCAAATTAATGGTCCGGTTGCGGTTTTAAATGGGCCAACTCGTTTTAGTGGAGCAGAGGTAGCTGCTTCCGATCTACGAGCAGGAGCTGCTTTAGTACTAGCTGGGTTGGCGGCTGATGGAATTACTCAGGTTCGTAACTTGAAATACATTGATCGGGGATATTACCATCTTCACCAAAAGTTACAACAATTAGGAGCCAAGATTGATCGAATCGACGTTGAAGACAAATTTAAATTGGCGGTAAAGCCTTCAAAGAATAAAACAAATCAAGATTAAAGATTCGTAAGCGACATCTGTTTGTAGCCCTATTTTGTGGTATAATTACGAACGATATTAACGAGTTTAGTGTTAACACTTAACTAGCTAGAAGGAGAAGAAATTAATGGCAAAGGATATTGGAATTGATTTAGGAACGGCCAATGTTTTGATTTATGTTCAAGGCAAGGGTATTGTTCTAAATGAACCGTCAGTTGTGGCGGTTGATACAAAGACCAATAAAGTATTGGCTGTTGGTTCAGAAGCATACCGAATGGTTGGACGTACTCCTAGTAACATTCGGGCCATTCGTCCATTAAAGGATGGAGTTATTTCTGACTTTGACGTTACCCAAGAAATGCTTTCGTATTTTATCGGTAAACTAAGCGTTAAAGGGTTCATGTCAAAGCCAAACATTATGATCTGCGCGCCAACGAATATCACCGAAATTGAACGAAAGGCAATTATTCAGGCTGCCGAACAATCTGGTGGCGGAAAAGTTTATCTTGAGTATGAGCCAAAGGTAGCAGCAATTGGTGCTGGGCTGGATATTTTTAAGCCTCGTGGAAACATGGTAATCGATATGGGTGGTGGTACTAGTGATATCGCCATTCTTTCATTAGGAGACATTGTTTCGAGTCGTTCGATTAGGATGGCTGGTGACAAGATGAATAGTGATATTGCCGCCTATATTAAGAGTAAGCACGGCTTAGTAATTGGTGAGCATACTGCTGAAAAAATCAAGATGGAACTTGGGACTGCATTACGAGTTGATGATCCTGAAACAATGGATGTTCGTGGCCGTGATGTCGCTACTGGAATGCCAAAACAAATCACAGTTAATGAAAATGAAATTGAAGAAGCATTGCATGATACGCTTGAACAAATTGTTGCAGCAGCTGTAAATGTATTAGAAACAATTCCACCAGAGTTAGCTAGTGATATTATTGACCGGGGAATAATGTTAACCGGTGGTACTTCCTTATTAAAGGGTGTTGATCAATTATTCAGTGCTCGTCTAAAAGTACCAGTTGTTGTTTCACAAGACCCATTAGACAATGTTGCTAAAGGTGCTGGTGAAATGTTAGAACGGATGCAGAAGACTGAACGAAAGAAGTAGTTTGAAAATGGTAAGGATTTTATGTGACCTTATTCGATGGTATCAACAAGGTATTTCCGCGCAACGACCATTTCCTATATGTCGCTTTACGCCCTCATGTTCACAATACATGTTAGAAGCTCTGCAGCGCTTTGGCTTAAAAGGAATATTACTCGGAAGTTGGCGTCTCCTTCGTTGTCAGCCGTTTTCTCATGGTGGCTATGATCCAGTACCTAATCATTTTACTTTTCGTCGTCAGGGGTAATAATAGTTATTAAGGGTGAAAAAGTGTCAAAGAAAGATAAAAAAGTAGAAGTCAGCGTTAAAGATATTGAACGTCGTAATCAACCTGTTCAACAAATTTTTATTGGAGACCGGTTAATTGGTGAAGTTGTAACCGATAATGAACGTTTCAAAGCAATGCTGATAAGTGAACAGAGCGAATTTTATGTTCGTTCTCAAGAAGAAGGATTAGAAATAGTTCTTCAACAATATCATCTTCACCAGCATTAGTTTGGTGAACCATCCTCTTTGATTAATAATTTGTAAAGGAGTTTGGTAATGCAACGTTCGCAAAATGATGTAGAAAGTCGGATTGACTGGGGAATTATATTCTGTGTGCTTTTGTTAGCCTTGATTGGACTTGCTTCAATTTATGTCGCGGCAGTTCATGATCGTCAACAAACTAGTGTTGCACGTCAGGTTATTACCCAGTTGGTTTGGTATGCGGTCGGGACAATCCTTATTATTGTAATTATGCAATTTGATGCTGAACAATTATGGAAACTGGCACCAATTGTATACTGGCTAAGTGTGTTTTTAATGTTTGCAATCCTCGTTTTTTATAGTCGAGCTTATTATGCTAGTACAGGAGCTAAGAGTTGGTTTGCGATTGGACCATTTACGTTTCAACCTTCAGAAATAATGAAACCTGCCTATATTTTAATGATGGGGCGGGTCATTACGACTCATAATAATCGATATAGTGTCCATACAGTTGATTCAGATTGGCGATTGATTGGAACAATGTTCTTATGGCTAGTACCAATTTTGATTTCTCTTAAGTTTCAAAATGACTTTGGGACGGGGTTAGTTTTCTTCGCTATTTTCTGTGGAATGATCTTAGTTTCTGGAGTGACCTGGCGAATCTTGGTACCAGCAGCTACAATATTAGTGGTTGTTGGTGGTTCGGCTTTAGCGATGGTAACTAGTTCGGTAGGTCGGCAAATACTAGAACATGTTGGATTCCAAGCATACCAGTTTGACCGGGTTGATACCTGGCTTCATCCGGAACAAGATACAACTAACCAAGGGTATCAGTTATGGCAGAGTATTAAGGCTGTTGGTTCTGGTGGCATTACTGGGACTGGTTTTAATAATTCCAAGGTGTATGTTCCTGTCCGTGAGTCGGATATGATTTTTTCTGTTATCGGTGAGAATTTTGGATTTATTGGTGGGGTTTTATTAATCCTTATTTACTTGTTACTGATTTACTTAATGATTCGGGTAACATTTGATACCAAGAACGAATTCTATGCTTATATATCCACTGGAGTTATCATGATGATTCTGTTCCACGTTTTTGAAAATATTGGAATGAATATTGGACTATTGCCTCTAACAGGTATTCCACTTCCGTTTATTAGTGCGGGGGGATCCTCCTTAATTGGTAACCTGATTGGGATTGGAATGGTGATGTCAATGCGTTATCATCATCATTCTTATATGTTTAGCAGTAATCGTGAATTTAGATAGTGGGGTCGTAAAATGGCAAAAAATTATTTTTGGGTAAAAAAACAAGCAGATGGTACTAAGCGTGTCGGTTTAAACGATGAAGGCCGAGATAAGTTAGGAGAGGTAAGTTTCATCGATGTGCCAGCAGTTGGGACAACTTTGAAGCAGGCTGATAAGTTTATTGCGGTTGAAGCAGAAAAGGCAGTTACCGATGTGGATAGCCCTATTGATGGTAAAATTACTAAAATAAATGAAGCTATTGTTGATGATCCAGCTGGATTAAATTCAAGTGATATGGAAAAAAACTGGATTGTTGAAGTTAAATAAAAAATAGGAGATTAGAACTAGGGAGGCCTGGTGCTTGTCTCCTATTTTTATTGGCAGATTTTTATCGTTCATGTTATACTTAAGATTCTAGGGAAACGGTTAAGATAGAATATTTAAGGTGGTATTTATTATGACCAAGAAATTACATATCGCTTTATTATTTGGGGGAAACTCCTCTGAACATGATGTGTCAAAGCGATCAGCACATAATATTTATGATGCTCTTGATAAGGAAAAGTATGATGTAAGTCTTTTTATGTTTACTAAGGATGGAATTCTTTTAGGAAATAAGGACTCGCAAAAGATCTTTGATGGTGAACCTGAAGATCAAGTAGTGGCAGAAGCATACCAAAAGATGGATATGAGTAATCCATTAGCACCAATTATGGCCTTAAATGAACAAAGGGAAATTGATTTCTTCTTCCCAGTTATTCATGGTAATTTAGGAGAAGATGGAACTATTCAGGGCCTCTTTAAACTCCTTAATAAGCCATACGTTGGTTCAAATATTGCAGCTAGTGCAATGTCTTTTGATAAGGATCTTACTAAGAAGATTATTAGTCAAGCTGGAATTCGTAACACCCCTTATGTAGTAGTTACACCAGAAAATCGAGCTGACTATTCATGGGGGCGGATTGAAGAAAAATTAGGTGATCTCACTTTTGTCAAACCAGCTAAGCAAGGCTCTTCCGTTGGAATTCATCGAGTTACTAACGCTGAAGAATATGAAAAAGCGTTAGACGATGCCTTTAAGTATGACTACAAAATTTTAGTAGAACAGGGGATCGACAATCCTCAAGAAATTGAGATTTCAATTTTAGGAAATGAACACCCCATTGCATCTAAATTAGGAGCTGTTCGTGTTCCTAAGGATGATCCATTCTATGATTATGAAAATAAGTTTGTAGATGCCAGTGGAGTTGTTTTTGAGCTTCCTGTAAAATTACCACAATATTTAGTGGACGAAATTACGGACATGGCATTGAAAGCATATAAGGCATTAGGGATGAAGGGAATGGCACGAATTGACTTTTTAGTTGATCACAACAATGTCCCTTATCTTGGCGAACCAAATACTTTACCTGGATTTACTAACATTAGTTTATACCCCCAAATGTGGGAAGTTTCTGGCATTTCATATCCTGACTTGATTGATCGGTTAATTCAATTAGGATTACAAGAATATGAACGAAATAGTAAGATTAAGTATGATTTTCGTAAGCTCGGGACTGAACGGGTCGGTCAAAAGAAATATAACGAAGACTAAAGAGTAATTATTTAATGGTCAGGATGTTGTGAGTGCAACATCCTGACCATTTTTGTTATCAAAATCATCAAAGGGAGAAAATAATTTTATATTAGTAAAAAATCTTTAGTTTAGTATTGCAGGAATACAAAATTATAATATAATTTATAATGTAATAATATTATGTGATATTTTGTAAGCGGTGGGTTCTCTTACAGTCACGCTATTTGCTGTACTTTATAACTATCATAGAGTTAATCATGAAGATGGTTATAAAGTATTTATTCTTATAAAATTAATCATAAGAATAGTATTAACTTAATTTTAGCTTATAATAAAAGACTTAGTGGAAACTAAATTAATATTTATTACAAATTAGTGATATAATATAATTGGTAATAATGCCGTTTATAGAGTACATGTTTTTTATTCAACAATTATGATTAAGGGAGATAAACAATGAAACTTCGAGGAGACGTATTAAAACAAATTCGTCGTAAGCGTGGATTGTCCCAAACGGCTCTAGCTGAAGGGATTTGTACCCAAGCGACAATTAGCCTAATGGAAAAACAAAATCGCTTACCCAAAATGGATATTTTAACGGCAATATGTGAACGCTTAAATATTTCTTCTGATAGAATTGTCGAAAATGAAATTAGCGGAATAAATGAAATATTTAATCAGATTGTTGATAATTTGATTATACGCAACTTTGAAGATGCTTCAGTACTTTTGAAGAAGGTTCATGTAAAAAATCTAGAAAGTGATTTTGATAAACAACGTTACTACTATCTAGTAGGAATGGTTCAAGTTGAAAATAACCAAATCGATGAAGCTATTTTCAATTTTGAACTCGTATTAACTCAATTTGCTACTACTAGTGCTAATATTTATTTAGCTATGACAACTGCGGGAATGGCTCTTGCCTACTTAAAGCGTGGTGACAAGGAACGTGCAGCACGATTAACTAATCGGTCTGTTAAATTGATTGATAATAAAAAGTTAATTGGGAGTCTTCGGCAATGGGCATCAATTGATTGTCAAATTGCCGAATTATATCTTCAACTTGAGGATCCAGATCATGCTATTGAAGTTGCTAATAAGGGAATTGAACTTTGTCGAGAACATGACTCATTATTCTTATTGGATGAATTGTACTTATGTATTGGTCGTAGCTACATCCTAAAGAACGACAATGAAGAAGCTAAAAAAGCTTTAAAGATTGCGGAAAGCCTTAGCATTGCTCGTAATGGATCAGTAGCAGAAGATACAATTTTATTAGAGTTAAAGAATTTAGAAATTTAGTTAGAATATGTGTAACTAAAAAACGAAGCTGAGAGATGGTTGACATGTCTAAGCTTCGTTTTTTGAGTTTAAAATCAAAAATTTATACGTACAAATAATTAATGAAAACTTAATTGATTATTAAGGACTAATTCCAGTTTTTTTATGCATTAAACCGGAATTAGTCTTTTTTAGTAGTAAAAAAATAAAAATATTTTTCACATGCATAACAGCTTCTAAGTACAAGATAGACACAGGGTCGTTAAATGTATAAAACAACTTTTCACAATTGGTTATGATTAATTTTAAATAATGCACTTGATTTATACGGATAAATATTCTATAGTAATAATTGTTCAATGAAAGCGCGTTCATGTTCATAAATAACTATTATCTTTTAATTTTTAAGGAGGATGAATGTAATGGCTAAAGCCAAGAAGAAAATATCAAGTGCATTTATCTACTTCTTCGGATCATTTGGGGGCATCCTATTTGGTTACGATATTGGTGTTATGACTGGTGCTTTGCCTTTCTTGCAAGCTGATTGGCACCTTGAAAATGAGGCTTCTCTAGTTGGGTGGATTACTTCAGCAGTTATGTTTGGGGCTATTTTCGGAGGTGCATTAGCCGGACAACTTTCTGATAAGTTTGGTCGGCGGAAAATGATTTTAATGTCTGCAATTGTATTTATGATATTCTCCGTTTTATCTGGTGTTTCACCAGATATGGGCGAAGCAAGTGCCTACTATCTGATTATTGTCCGGATGTTTTTAGGTTTAGCGGTGGGGGCAGCTTCAGCCCTAGTACCAGCTTATATGTCCGAAATGGCACCAGCTAAAGCACGTGGACGTTTATCTGGACTTAACCAAACGATGATTGTTTCTGGAATGTTGTTATCATATGTTGTTGATTTCCTGTTGAAGGACCTTCCTGGTGAATGGGCATGGCGCCTCATGTTAGGATTGGCAGCTGTTCCTGCTTTAATCTTGTTCCTTGGTGTTCTTCGTTTGCCTGAATCTCCACGGTTTTTATTACGTAAGGGTGATGAAGCGCAAGCACGAAAAGTTCTTTCTTACATTCGTAAAAATCCAGCTGAAATTGATCAAGAATTAGCAAGTATTAAAGAAACTGCTAAAGAAGAGCAACAAGCAAATCAAAAGACAAGTTGGTCCACATTGTTTAGTAGTAAGTATCGCTACCTAGTTATTGCCGGGGTTGGAGTGGCGGCCTTTCAACAATTCCAAGGTGCAAACGCGATCTTCTACTACATTCCATTAATTGTTCAAAAGGCAACTGGTCAAGCAGCATCTTCAAATTTAATGTGGCCAATCGTTCAGGGGATTATCTTAGTTATTGGTTCCCTAGTATACATGTGGATTGCTGATAAATTTAACCGGCGGACATTGTTAATGGTTGGTGGTGCTGTCATGGGACTTTCCTTCATTCTTCCAGCCGTTATTAATTGGATGATGCCAAATATGAATCCGATGACAATTGTTGTGTTCTTATGTATTTATGTTGCTTTTTACTCCTTCACATGGGCTCCGTTAACATGGGTGCTTGTTGGTGAAATCTTCCCACTAGCTATCCGGGGTCGTGCATCTGGTTTAGCTTCATCATTTAACTGGATTGGATCCTGGTTAGTTGGTCTTATCTTCCCAATTATGACTGCATGCATGCCACAAGAAGCTGTTTTCGCGATCTTCGGAATTATTTGTATCTTAGGAGTTATCTTTGTTAAGACCTGTGTTCCTGAAACTCGTGGTCACACTCTTGAAGAAATTGAAGAGCAAGGAACAAACCGTGGTCGAGTAAAAGCCACCAATCCTGAAAATTAGGAGGAATACTCTATGAATTTACGTGAAACAGCGACACAGTTAAAAAATGGTCAGGCTTCACTTGGAATTGAATTAGGTTCTACCCGAATTAAAGCAGTTTTGATTAATCCTGATTTCGAAACCATTTCTTCTGGGAGCTATACCTGGGAAAACCAATTAAAAGATGGAATCTGGACATACCCACTGGATCAAGTTTGGGAAGGAATTCAAACTGCTTATGCCGAGATTAAGGCAGATGTCCAAAGTAAGTACCATGTGAGTTTGGATGAAATTAGTTCAATTGGTGTCAGTGCTATGATGCATGGGTATTTACCATTTGATAAAAATAACCAATTACTTGTTCCCTTTAGAACCTGGCGGAACAACATTACCGAAGAATCTGCAGATCAGTTAACTGATTTATTTGATTTTAATATTCCACAGCGATGGAGTATTGCTCACCTCTACCAAGCAATTTTGAGCAAGGAACCGCATGTTAAAGATATTGATTTCATTACAACTTTAGCTGGTTATGTTCATTGGAAGCTTTCGGGTGAGAAAGTTTTAGGAATTGGAGATGCATCAGGAGTATTTCCAATCGATGATCAAACATTAACTTATCGTCAAGACTTTATTGAAAAATTCAATTCATTACCAGAAGTTGAACAATACCCATGGCAACTTAAGAATATTTTGCCTGCAGTCCTGGTAGCTGGACGCGATGCAGGTCACTTAACTGCTGATGGAGCAAAGTTGCTTGATCCAAGTGGGACTTTGCAAGCTGGTAGTTTGATGGCCCCTCCAGAAGGGGATGCAGGAACTGGAATGGTTGGAACTAACAGTGTTCGAAAACGGACAGGAAACATTTCAGTTGGAACTTCAGCCTTCTCAATGAATGTGTTGGATGCTCCATTAAAGAAACTTCACCGTGATATTGATATTGTTACTACTCCAACTGGTGATCCAGTGGCTATGGTTCATATCAACAATTGTTCCTCAGATATCAACGCTTGGGTTGGCTTATTTAGAGACTTTGCTAATGCAATTGGGGCTAAGATTGATACCAATACGCTTTACGAGACCCTATTTGATTCAACGGTTCACTCTGACCCAGATGCTGGTGGATTAATTAATTATAGTTATCTTTCTGGTGAAAATATTACCAAGATTCAAGAAGGACGTCCCTTATTTGTCCGTACTCCAAATAGTAAGATGAACCTCGCTAACTTCTTCCTTACTCAACTCTACGCAGCGTTTGCGCCATTGAAGATTGGAATGGATATCTTACTAAATGAAGAACATGTTCAAACCGATGTCATGGTTGCGCAAGGGGGACTCTTTGGGACACCAGTTATTGGGCAACAAGTTTTAGCTAATGCCTTAAATATCCCAATTACAATCATGAATACTGCCAGTGAAGGTGGACCATGGGGAATGGCAGTTCTTGCTAAGTATGCTGAGACTTACGGGAAAGAATCCCTAGCAGATTACCTTGATGAAAAAGTCTTTAAGAATCCAGAAAGTATGACCCTTACGCCAGAACCTGCTGGTGTAAAGGGATACGAAAGCTTTATTACTCGCTACCAAGCAGGCTTACCTGTTGAAGCATTAGCTGGTGACGACATTAAAGAACGTAAAGAGAAAGGGAGTAAATAGTACATGTTAGAAGATTTAAAGAAAGAAGTTTATGAAGCAAATATGCGGCTTCCTAAACTAGGGCTTGTTTCCTTTACCTGGGGCAATGTTTCAGGAATTGACCGTGAAAAAGGATTGTTTGTTATTAAACCTTCTGGAGTTCCATATGAAGAAATGAAGCCGGAAGACATGGTTGTTGTCAACTTGGATGGTAAGGTAGTCGAGGGTGACTTGAATCCATCCAGTGATACTCCTACTCACACTTACCTTTATAATCACTTCCCAAAGATTGGTGGAGTCGTTCATACTCATTCACCATGGGCAGTAGCATTTGCAGCTGCACGGATGGATGTTCCAGCGATGAATACCACGCACGCTGATACTTTCTATACCGATGTCCCAGCCGCTGATGCTTTGACGAAGGAAGAAATTGAAGAAGACTATGAAGGTAATACAGGAAAGGTAATCGTTCGTTCATTTAAGGAACGGGGCTTGGACTATGAAGCAACCCCAGCGGCATTAGTAATGCAACATGGTCCATTTACCTGGGGCCCAACACCTGACAAAGCAGTTTATAATGCTAAGGTGTTAGAAGTTGTGGCAGAAGAAGATTATCATGCAATGCAATTAACGCACCAAGATCTTCACTTACCACAATACTTATTGGACAAACACTATTACCGCAAGCATGGGGCGAATGCATATTACGGACAAAATAATGCGCATTCAAAAGATCATGCAGCTCACGCTTAATTAATTTGGTAGCTACATTTAAAAACTTTTTAGCATAAAAGGAGTGTAATCTCATGGATATTAAGAATTACGAATTTTGGTTTGTTACTGGTAGTCAATTCCTTTACGGTGAAGAACAATTAAAGTCAGTTGCTGCTGACGCTGAAGATATTGTTAATAAGTTAAACAAAAGTGGTAAGTTGCCTTACAAGGTTGTCTTCAAGGGTGTTATGACAACTGCTGAAGGAATCACTAAGTTTATGAAGGAAGCTAACTACAATGACAATGTTGCCGGTGTTATGACGTGGATGCATACCTTCTCACCAGCAAAGAACTGGATTCGGGGAACTAAGCTTTTGCAAAAGCCACTACTTCATTTGGCAACCCAATACTTGAACAAGATTCCATATGACACCATTGACTTTGATTACATGAACTTAAACCAATCAGCTCATGGTGACCGTGAATATGCTTACATTAACGCTCGTTTGCAAAAGCATAACAAGATTGTTTACGGCTTCTGGGGTGATGAAGAAGTTCAAGAAGAAATCGCTGACTGGCAAAATGTTGCAGTTGCTTACAACGAAAGCTTTAACATTAAGATTGTTCGTTTTGGTGATACAATGCGGAATGTTGCCGTTACTGAAGGTGATAAGGTTGAAGCCCAAATGTTCCTTGGCTGGACTGTTGACTACTGGCCAGTAAGTGACTTGGTTGAATATGTAAATGGTATCAGTGAAGATGAAATTGATGCTGCTTACAAGGACTTAGCAAGTCGTTACGAAATGGTCCAAGGTGACAATTCTAAGGAACACTATGAACACTCAGTTCGATACCAACTTCGTGAATACCTTGGTTTGAAGAAGTTTATGGATGAAAAAGGCTACACTGGCTTTACCACTAACTTTGAAGACTTGCATGGCCTTGAAGAATTGCCTGGCTTAGCTGCTCAATTATTGATGCGTGATGGCTACGGCTTTGGTGCTGAAGGTGATTGGAAGTCTGCCGGCATGGACCGCTTATTGAAGATTGCTGCGGATAATGTTGCCACTGCCTTTATGGAAGACTACACCTTAGATCTTCGTCCAGGTCACCAAGCAATTCTTGGTTCACACATGCTTGAAGTTGACCCAACAATTGCTTCAGATAAGCCACGGGTTGAGGTTCATCCATTAGACATTGGTGGTAAAGATGATCCAGCACGGTTAGTATTTACTGGTCGTGAAGGTAAGGCTGTCGATGTTACCCTTTCATACTTCAACGATGGTTACAAGGTTATTGGTTACTCAGTTGATTGTCACAAGCCAGAAGCTGAAACGCCTCATCTTCCAGTTGCTAAGCAGTTATGGACACCAACTGTTGGCTTAAAGGAAGGTGCTGAACGCTGGATGCATGCTGGTGGTGGTCACCACACAATCTTGAGTTTCAGTTTGAAGCCACAACAAATTAAAGATCTTTTCGGAATGTTAGATGTTAAAGTTGATTTTATTGAATAGTTAATTTTAATTGAAAATCCTCAAAATGGTTCTACTCGGCAAACCTCGAGACGAGTAGAATCATTTTTTATCAGGAGATGGAAATAATGAAAACTGAAAAAGAGAAAATGCTAGCAGGGGAAGTTTTTAATGTTTATGATCCTGAATTAGTTAAAGAGCGTCAATATGCCCGCCAATTAGTTGAACGATTTAATGCTCTTGGTGAAATGAACCCGACTGCAAGCAATACTGTGATTCGTCAACTATTTGGGCACGTTGGCGAAAAGTGTGAAGTTCATCCGCAATTTAAGTGCGATTATGGTTATAACATTTATGTAGATGATGATTTCTTCGCTAACTATGATTGTGTCATGCTTGATGTAAGCCCAATTCGGATTGGGAAGCATTGTTTATTGGGACCGCGCGTGCAGATTTATACTGTCAATCATCCCCTTGACCCACAATTACGACGAAATGGAGCTTATGGACAAAGTAAGGATGTCACTATTGGGGATGACGTATGGATTGGTGGGGGATCCATTATTTGTCCAGGTGTAACTTTGGGTAATAATGTAATTGTTGGTGCTGGAAGTGTAGTGACAAAGTCGTTTGGTGATAATGTTGTTATTGCCGGTAATCCAGCACGGATCATTAAAGAGAATCCATATGTAGAATAATTGATTATTTCCCAGGTTATCTTTAACGCAAAAAGGGAACTAAGATATGGTCATGTGACGGCCGTTATCTTGGTTCCCTTTATCATTCTTAATATTTAAGATTATATTCGTAAACTAGTGCTGGTTCTTTACCTACGCGTGTAAAGTTATTTAAGTTATTAATAGCAGTCATTTCCTCGTTGCTTAATGTGAAGTCATAGATGTTAATATTTTGCTTGATTCGCGCTTCATGAACTGACTTCGGAATGAAGGCGACCCCGCTTTGCAAATGCCAGCGGAGGACAACTTGGGCGGCAGACTTATGATGGTTAGCAGCAATCTTATTGAGGGTTGGATTATCGAGGATGGTTCCACGCCCAAGCGGACTCCACGCCTGGGTAACAATACCATGTTCTTTATCGTATTGGAGCAAGGGTTGTTGGTTGAGGCGTGGGTGACGTTCAATTTGATTGATGACGGGCATCTCATGTGCTTGGGTAGCAAGATATTGGAGATGGATCATTTGGTAGTTACTAACACCAATTGAACGAGTCAGACCTTCTTTCTTTAATTCTTCAAGAGCTGCCCAGGTGTCAAAGAAAGCTCGTTCAATTGGCCAATGAATAAGCAGAAGGTTAACATAATCGAGTTTCAATTTTTGAAGTGAGTCTTTAACAGAGTCAATCGTTTGCTTAAACCCTTGATTAGGTTCCGATACTTTTGTAGTAATAAAAAGTTCCTCGCGAGGTAAACCAAGCTCCTGCAAAGCATTTCCAACTTCTGCTTCGTTTTTATATAATTGTGCGGTATCAAAAAGACGATAGCCAGCATCATAGGCATACTTTATCGCTGAGGTAATCGTACTTTGATCAGTGATTTTATATAAGCCAAATCCTTCTTGAGGCATTGATTGACTATCAGCAAGTAATAATTGTTTTACTTCATTATTCATTTGGATTCTCCTTTGAAATAAACGGGGCAGTAGATTGTCCCTTAAGTATCGTTGGGGTATAAACTTTTGAAGAAACTTTTTCGCCAGCAATCATTTTTAAGATCATTTTCCCAGCATCTTCGCCCAGTTGACGTTTAGGGTGATTAGCCGTCGTAAGACTGGGTGAAATAATTTGTGCCATTTCATAGTTATCAAAACCTATTACTGAAATATCAGTTGGAACACGTTTTCCTTGTTTCTGAAGATAACTAATAACTCTTGTTGCCAGCCGGTCATTATAGCAAGCAATAGCGGTAATGTCATTATTACTATTAAGCATCGTATCGACTTTTTTGATAATATCTTCGTAATTTTCATTTGATTGGTACATAATAACATTTGATTTAGTGGTAGGAATATTGTTATCTTGATATGCTTTGATCATTCCAGTCATGCGGTCGACCCCTTGTTGATCATCTATTTGGAATACTCCTAAAATATTAGTATGTCCAAGGCTAAAGAGGTATTTCACTAATTCTTCCTCAGCTTCCCGATCTTTTGTTAGTAAAGAAGGAAAATTAAAACCGGGATAAGTAGAGTGAAATAGTATTGTTGGAATTTTATATTTCTGGACCTGACGATAGAGATCTAAATTAGGATTAGGCATGGCGCTTTCAGTAGGCTCAATAATTAATCCAGCAATTTGTAAATCTAACATATTTAAGATTGTTTGGCGTTCACGTTTATGGTCATTAAGCGTGTTTCCAACAATCATTGAGTAACCTTGTTCTGTTATCACACTATCAATTCCAGAAATAATTGGGGGGAAGATATAGTCAGCCATGTGAGTGCTGATTACCCCAATTATTTTATTCTTTTCACTTTTTGTCCAGTCACGTTGCCAATCTTGGACAAACATTCCACCACCTTGAATACGGTAAATATAGTGCTCGTTTTCAAGATCACCAACAGCGCGACGAATTGTATAACGCGACACATTAAAACGCTTCATTAAGGCACTTTCAGTTGGTAATTTTTCATTGATTTTATATTTTCCATCAATAATTTCATTTCGTAAAGTTTGCTTTACTGTTTCATACTTTACTTCCAATGCATTGCGCTCCTATCTTAATACAAGTAGTTTTGAATATACAAAAAATGCTCCATATAATTAGCAACCTGCTAACATTTATGAAGCATTTGATTGATTTTATCTTGATGTTTAGAACCGACGCTTCTTTGGATTTTCGATTGGTTTGTTATCTAAATCGGTCCGTACTACTAAAACATCACAAATTGCTGTGCGGGTAACGTATTCGGTAACGGAACCGATTAAAATTCGTTCAACAGCATTTAGTCCAGTAGCACCAATCATGATTAGGTCAGCACCCATTTCTTTTGGCATCTCCCGAGCAATAATTGTCTTTGGAGCACCATATTCAATGGAGTAACTAGCATTTTTAACACCGTGCTCTTTAGCATAATCAATGTACTTATCTAAAGTCTTCTTAGCGGTTTCTGTAACTTGTTCTACCATTGAAGTATCGAAACTAGAAATATTTTGGAATGCACGTGTGTCAACAACGTGAAGTAAACGTAATTCAGTATCCGCACCATTACGTTTTGCTACAGCAACAGCTTTCTTAAAAGCTAACTCAGCTTCTTTAGAACCATCAACTGGAACTAAAATATGTTTGTATTCTTGTGCCATAATTGTAGTGCCCTCCTGAAATCTTATATCTTATATTATTTATTATACACTTTTTCACTATTGAGCGTAAAGCGCCTGCGAAACATTACTTGCGATGATTTACCCGAAAATCAGCTGTAATTGCAAAGGCCATTAACGTTTCACTTATACATCCAATAATTACCATCACAACAAGGAATCCAGTATTATTTGTCCATCCAGAAATGATACTTAGGATTCCAACGATGGTCATCACAATTCCCCAATTTTTTAATTGAGGAGCTAAATATTTACTTTTAGTAGGATCAAAAACAAGAAATGGTTTATGAATGTGAGTTAGAAGAAAGAGCCCTTCAAAAAGAGCAATCAATCCAAAAAGGGTCATTAGAATTGGTAACAACATAAAAATCTATCCTATCTATAATGAAATTAAAATAAGGGTGAGAAAAAGCAAAAGTCCTTTCTCACCCTCACTAAATATGTACGAAAACTCCGTTGGTGCCGTTAATTGTCATTCAGTGTTGACCTGTGTTTAAGACAGGTGGGACATGGCTGCCTAATATTCAACTACCAAGTGTAAAGGCATGTTGTCCAAAAGGCAATGCACTAGTCCCAAAGTAATAAGAATGTAAGGCAAACCTGCGTTTAGACAACGCGTACACTACAGAATTTTCACTTTCATAATAGCATTTTTAAGTGGTTGGCGCAATTATTTACTCGGATGATGTTTTCCCCGTAAGTTGTGTTGCTGGGCCTTGCGTAATTGCCAATATTGTTGTCCTAAACTAGCTTCAAACCGCCCATTATTTTTGGGTTGATAGTATTGAGCATCTTTGATTCGGTCTGGCAAATATTGTTGAGCTACCCAATCTTGTGGGTGGTCATGTGGGTAGTCATAATCTATCCCATGCCCCAACTTAGCAGCTCCTTTATAGTGGGCATCTTTAAGATGGGCTGGAACATCTCCAAAGCCTCCTTGACGAACTTGAGCAAGTGCTTCATCAATGGCATTAATTCCCGAATTGGATTTTGGCGATAAGCACAATTCTATGACAGCATCCGCTAAAGGAATGCGTGCTTCGGGAAAACCAACCCGTTCTGCAGTTTGAACCGCCGTAACAGCTCGTTGA
This sequence comes from Limosilactobacillus agrestis, assembly GCF_014145585.1. Classification (GTDB taxonomy): domain Bacteria; phylum Bacillota; class Bacilli; order Lactobacillales; family Lactobacillaceae; genus Limosilactobacillus; species Limosilactobacillus agrestis. Next base: position 77,820 of record NZ_JACIVF010000035.1, on the reverse strand, counting down.
ACAGCAGGCATATTAGCAAGGCCAATATCTTCATAGGCCGTGACCATTAAGCGCCGTGCAATAATAGGAAGGTCACCAGCTTCGATTAAACGTGCAAGATAGTGGAGGGCCGCATCAGTATCTGATCCACGAATGGATTTTTGAAGGGCAGAGATGACATCATAATGAGCATCACCATCTTTATCAGCAGATAATGCCTTTTTCTGGACGCTTTCTTCAATAATCGGTAGCGTAAGATGAATTTTTCCGTCTTCGCTTGGATCAGTTGATTTTGCGGCAAGTTCTAAGCCATTTAAAGCACTTCGCAGGTCACCATTAGTTGCTGCTACTAGTTGGTCTTCAGCGTTTTCTTCTAGGACTAATGGTAAATTACCCAAACCACGTTCCTTATCAACTAATGCATGTTGGATAGCGATCTTCATCTCATCAGTTGAGAGTGGGTGAACCGGAAAAATTTGAGTTCGACTACGAATTGCGGGATTAATACTAATGTATGGATTTTCTGTTGTCGCTCCGATAAGGATGATTCGTCCATTTTCGAGGTGTGGGAGAAGAAAATCTTGCTTTACTTTATCTAACCGATGAATTTCGTCTAGTAGCAAAATCACAGTCCCGCTCATTTTAGCTTCTTCTGCAACAATTTGTAAATCTTTTTTTGTATCAGTTGCCGCATTTAGTTTTCGAAAAGCATATTTAGTTGAACCAGCAATCGCACTGGCAATACTTGTCTTACCAGTTCCAGGAGGACCGTATAGAATCATTGAAGAAAGCATTTTTGCCTTAACCATACGCGAGATGATTTTACCAGGGCCGACAAGGTGTTGTTGACCGACCACTTCATCTAATGTTCGTGGCCGCATTCGATAAGCAAGTGGTTGTTGCATATATTAGCCACGATCCTTTCTATGGAAGAGATGATGAAAAAAACCTTGATGTTGATCTATTGTTTTTTCAGCCGTACTATTATTTGCATTTACCAGATTAGGATATCGTTTTTTGACATCGACTGGTGATTGGTAGACAGCTGTTTTTGCGGCCACGACAATTGCTAATGAATCTGGGTCAGTTTTATATTCCGGATCAGTTTTTAAGGTAAACTGAGCATTATCTTTAGCGGCAGTTTGAATGTATGGATGAATTTCATCATGAGGAAGATTACCGTTGATAAAGACAAGGTTACCAATTCCACGATCTAACTCGGCAGTTAATGCCTTTGTCCAATCTTGTTCGTGTAGTTCTTGAACACTTATTGTTAGACAGACGCGTTCACGGAATGTTCCGAGGTATTTTCGCTGTTCATCGGGCTTGATTTTTGGTGTACCGTAAACAGCATTGTCAATTCGCTGTTGAGCAGCACTTTTTTCTTGTTCAGACATATTGAACGCCTCCTTATCATGCAATTGTAACACGAAATACAAAAAACTATATTTCTTGATAATGCTATAATTCTTGTTATATCATGATTATGAAGAAATAAAAGTAAACTAACATTATAAGGGAAGTGGTTATTATGTTTAGTGCAGTATTTTGGGTTTTAGCATTTTGGTTTATTGTCAACCTAGTTTGGACAATTGCGCGCCTTAATAATCGGATGATGTCAAGAACGTTTGCCTGGATAAATTTAGTGGCAGTAATAATTGGCTTTTGGACGTTTTACGCTGCCAGCAATGGTGGTGGTGGAATTTCTCCCTGGTTTCGATTGATTAATTGGGCAAACATTGTTCTTGCTATTTTTCAATTTTATAACGGATACCGTCCACATCAATATGATAAAAATCATAGTTCTAATTAAGAGTTTGTAAAAAGGCGAGGCTGGAAAAGTTTTCCAGCCTCGCCTTTGGTGTTTTATTTTACGATTTCGCAGAATTCGATTGTTTCACTGTTAGGACCTTCAATGTTGAAGAACTTAATTCCCTTATCCCAGAAGTCAAGGTGTTGAACTTCATCGTCCTTTAGTTTGAAGCCTTCAGCCTTAGCAGCCTTGAAAGCAGCATCAGCATCGCTAGTATTAAGGGAAATATGGTTAATAGCACCCGTTTCGTGAACTGCACCGTCACCAGTCCAGATTTCTAAAGTGAGGTGACCGTATTGCATAAAGATAACTTCATTTCCTTGGTTATCAGTATCAAATTCACCAAGCTTCTTAAAACCAAGCTTTTCCCAAAAGGCAATCGTCTTTGCCATGTCATCGGTTGGAATCCCAATATGTTGTACATCATCAAAGTAACCTGCTAAACTCTTGTTAAATGCCATAATAAATCACTCCTGTATAAATATAGTCTTAATTACCAATATCAAGTGCCTGGTGCTTTAATTTAGGGAAGATATAACGATCTGCCCAACCAGTGATTGCCCCCTGAAAGACAAGGGCAAATAGTGTTCCTAAACCAAAGTTATAAATCCCGCCTTGCATGAATGCGGCGATAATTGCCATAATTGTTGGAGGAATGTATGATAACCACATCGCAATTGTTGCGTTACCATGGCAATAACGGAAACGAATAATTTGGAACAGGTCATCAGCAGGGTGTAATACGAGGTTGACGCGCTGATAAATTGAAATAGCGGTTCCGATGAAAGCAACCCCTAAGAAGTTAATGAAAACGTAGAGGATAATCATCGGTAAAGTAGTGGCATCCGGCATAATACGATTAAAAATGTCAGAAAACCACTGAATAAAAATAGAAAATGGCAACATGAAAATAAAATTACCACCAATTCGTTGCCAGTCCCACTTATGCATCAAAATTGCGTTGAGGACAGAAGTTAACATTCCTAAAACCATGAAAGCCCAGAAAAGGGTCATCGAATTATTCCCTAAAACGGCAATCCCTAGGTTGTTTTCGGCAGCCGTCCAATAAGCGGAGCCAAGAAATTGTGGATGGACATGTGAACTTGTAACAAGCGTTAGAACATTCCCCAATGAGTTAATAACAATTGACAGTGCAAAGTATGCCCAACTGGTAGTTAATGAAATTGTTCGTTCGGCAACTTGACCTTGTACTGGAACTTTTTCTTGTTCCATTATATTCTCCCTTCAAACTTGACCAATCATTTGGTGAAGTTATTCACTTTCTCTCTTCGATGAATTAATTTACAACCATCAAAAAAGCTTGTCAAGCGCTTCACAAGCTGAAATGACGGGATTTGTCCTATACCAAAATTATTGAAACGATTTACTGAAAGCGTAAACATTAAATGGCCATAGGAAACATAAATCTAATTAGACCAATTAGCTGGAAAAGATTACAAAAAAAATTTTGAAAGGATGAGATATGTGAAAATAATTATTTCTCCAGCACGAACAATGCAAGTTGATACCGACTCCTTACTTTACAAAGATTCGCCAAAATTTCTTCAGCAAACAAAAGATATCTTAGGATGGATGAGGAGTTTATCTTATGATGAGTTACATAAAGTATGGGGGAATTGTAGCTCGCGTTTAGCAATGAAAAATTATCAATGGCTCCATCAAATGGATCTTCAACGAAATTTGACGCCAGCAATTATTGCCTTTACTGGGCTACAATATCAATATATGGCGCCAAGTGTTTTTTCGGATAATGGGCTGAAATACGTTCAAGATAATTTACGGATATTATCAGGATTTTACGGCATTTTACGGCCATTTGATGGGATAATACCTTATCGCTTAGGGATGGGTGACATGGCGCCAGTAAATGGCTATAAAAATCTTTATGACTTTTGGGGGGAACAACTTTATCGTGAACTTTATAAGAAGAATGATTTAGTAATTAGCTTAGCCTCGGTCGAATACGAAAAGGCAATTACTCCTTATCTACAAACTCAAGATCGATTTATCAAATGTATTTTTGGAGAAGAAGTAGATGGGAAGATAAAACAAAAAGCAACATTAGCTAAAATGGCGCGTGGGAATATGGTGCGATACTTAGCAGAAAATCAAATTCAAACAATTGAAGACGTCAAGCACTTTAATATCGGTGGCTATCGTTTTCGGAAAGACTTGTCAACAGATGCAAAATTAGTTTTTGAACTGGTAAAATAATCATATTATTTGCTAACCTTTTTGAATTGTCTTATAAAATAATTGTATACAAAACTACCATCAGCGCACTGATTCTATTGAATTTTTAATGATAAAAGGGGAGTTAAATTATGGTAGGCAATTCTTTAACTAAGACAGGTGCCAATTTATTAATCGAAGCCTTGCAAAAGAATAACATTAACCGGATGTATGGAATAGTTGGAATACCGGTAACTGATTTAGCGCGGCTTGCTGAATTACGCGGAATGAAATATTATGGTTTTCGCCGTGAAGATTCGGCGGTTAATGCTGCTGCAGCAACTGGTTACTTAACGCAAAAACCTGGCGTTGCATTAACTGTTTCAGCACCCGGTTTTTTAAATGGATTAACAGCCTTGGCTCAAGCTACTAAGAATTGTTTTCCATTGATTATGATTTCAGGTTCATCTGAACGCCATATTATTGACTTATCACAGGGCGATTATGAAGGGCTCGACCAATATAATGCAGCAAAACCTTTCTGCAAAAAGGCCTATCGGGTTGATCGAGCAGAAGATATGGGATTAGCTGTTGCAAGAGCCATTCGGACAGCGGTTTCAGGTCGACCTGGTGGTGTTTATCTTGATATCCCGGCTGATACAATCGTTCAGGAGGATGATGCTTCTGATCAAGCTAATTTAGGTGTCTATAAGCTGGTTGATCCTGCTCCTAAACAAATACCTAATGATGAGGCGATATCACGGGCAGTTGATTTAATCAAGAACGCGAAAAAGCCACTTATTATTTTGGGAAAAGGAGCTGCCTATGATCGTACTGAAAAACAAGTGCAACAATTAGTAGCGAAAACTAATATTCCTTTTTTACCAATGTCGATGGCAAAAGGGTTGATTCCAGATGATAGTCCTCATTCTGCTGCTGCGGCTCGTTCACTTTCACTGCGAAATGCTGACGTAGTAATTGTAATTGGTGCACGTTTAAACTGGATGCTTTCATATGGGAATGCACCTCAATTTAACCCGCACGCAAAATTTGTTCAGCTCGACATCGATGCCACGCAGTTTGATTCCTCACAGCCAATTAGTGCCCCGCTCCAAGGAGATCTTAAGTCGATTTTAGATAAATTGGTTCCAGCGCTATTGGCAACTGGATATCAAGCGCCAGAAACATGGTTAGAGCAAATTGCGCAAGATACTGAGAAAAATGACAAAAAATTTGCGCAACGGATTGCTAATGGTAAAGTGGCACAAAAATTTGGCTATTATGGAGCGATTGCGCCTATTGCGGAATACTTCCAACAACATCCTGATACTTATCTAGTCAGTGAGGGGGCTAATACGCTTGACATTGGGCGGGATATGATTGGAATGCAACTTCCCCGTCATCGGCTGGACACGGGAACTTGGGGCGTGATGGGTGTTGGCCTTGGTTATGCAATTGCGGCGGCCGTTGAAACAGGAAAACATGTTGTTGCGCTTGATGGCGATAGTGCATTTGGTTTTGATGGGATGGAGATTGAAACGATCTGTCGATATAAGTTGCCGATTACGGTCGTTATTATCAACAATGGCGGAATTTATAACGGAATCGGCCAGGTTGTTCCCAATCAACTTGGGCCAACTACTCTTGATCCAACTGCAAGGTATGATTTAATGGCTAAGGCCTTTGGTGGTGATAATTATTTTGTAAGTAATTACGATGAGATGAAAAATACTTTTGCAAGGGCTGTTGACTCGGGACGTCCAAATATTATTAATGTTCAAATTGCGCCATCGATGGGAAAAGAATCTGGCCATATTGGGAATTTAAATCCAAAGCTTAATTTACGACCACTTGAAGAAAATGAGAGGAGCCATCATAATGACTGAACAAAGTGAAAATGCACCATTAAAGGGAATTAAAGTTGTGGACTGGACACAGGTTCAATCGGGACCTTCCTGTACGCAGCTTTTAGCATGGCTAGGAGCGGAAGTTATTAAAATTGAACGTACTAATACTGGAGACCCAACTCGTAATGAACTGCTTGATATTAAAGATTCATGGAGCCTTTATTATTTACAATTAAACGCAAATAAAAAATCATTAACGCTTGATATTAAAACTCCAGAGGGTCAAAAAATAATGTATGACTTACTGAAGAAGGCTGATGTTTTTGTGGAGAATATCAGGCCTGGTGCAGCGACTAGGGCAGGTTTTGGCTGGGAAAAAGTACACGAATTAAATCCGCGTTTAATCATGGCTTCCTTAAAAGGATTTAATAAGGGATCACGTTTTGCCAATGTAAAGGCCTTTGAACCTGTTGCGCAATCTGCTGGTGGTGCAGCTTCGGCAACTGGGTGGAATGAAGGAGCTGCCAATATCCCAACACAGTCAGCGGCTGCATTAGGAGATTCTAACTCTGGAATGCATTTAACGATTGCAATTCTAGCTGCTTTGCTACAGCGAGAGCATACTGGTAAGGGAAGCTATGTTTATCAGTCAATGCAGGATGCAGTTATTAACCTTTGTCGGATTAAATTGCGGGATCAATTGATGTTAGACAATCTTGGAGCATTACCATTTTATGCAGTATATCCTAATTATAAATGGGGAAAGGCAATTCCGCGGGCAGAAAATAGTGAAGGCGGGCAAGTAATTGGCTGGACTTATAAGGCGAAAGGCTGGGAGACAGATCCTAATGCCTATGTTTATATTGTTATTCAAAATAAAAACAAAAGTTGGGAGACAATTGCTAATACGATGGGGCATCCTGAATGGGCTACTGATGAACGATTTAAGGATTGGGAACATCGCCAGCTTCATAAGCAAGAAATTTACCCCTTGATTGAATCGTATACCAAGAATTACGATAAATATGAGTTAACTAAAAAACTTGGAGAGGCTGGGATACCAGTTGGTCCAGTTTTAGATTGGCATGAACTCGAAAATGATCCAGATTTAAATGAAGATGGTACTCTGGTTAAGATTAATCAGGGAGGAAATCGTGGCGAATTTAAGACCGTGGGGATGCCGTTTACGATGTCAAACTATAAGCCAACCTATAAGCGCGCCCCAGATCTTGGTGAAAATAATAAGGAGATTCTATCTTCGCTTGGTTATGATCCTGAACAAATTGAAGAATTAGTAGCTAAGGGCGTAATCTCGAAAGTAGAAAAGCCTCATAATCCACGGACAAAAGTTATTAAAAACTAAAAATTATTGTGGCTTATGTGGCTAATAAAAGAAAGGAGGCTGCAAATTAACTTAGCCTTCTCTATCTTCATAAACAATTGTAAGATAACGTGGAAAACAACCTTAAGACTCGAGACTAGGTATAAATAATAATTAGTCCGTGCCGCATCAATTATCGTTTTAGTTTAGCCCATTGTTCTATCGAGAAGAATGTTTTCTACTCTTATCTTTTAATTTAGAATGGTATATAAAAAAGGCATTCCCAATTTTTATTAGGAATGCCTTTTTAGTCGAATTAAACAAGTAATTATCAGATTACTTGTTGTAGAATTCAACGATAAGAGCTTCATCAATATCAGCGTTCATATCTTCACGGGCTGGAATGCGGTTAAGCTTACCTTCAAGCTTGTCGGCATCAAAGTCAACGTATGAAGGACGAGAAACAACAGCTTCCACAGCGTTCTTGATGATGTCTAAGTTCTTAGATTTATCACGAACAGCGATGATTTGACCAACCTTAACTTCGTATGATGGAATATCGACACGCTTACCATCAACAGTGATGTGACCGTGGTTAACCAATTGACGAGCTTGACGACGAGTAGTAGCCAAACCAAGACGGTAAACCATATTATCAAGACGGCGTTCAAGCAATGCCATGAAGTTAGCACCGTGAGTACCTTCCTTGATCTTGCCGGCACGAACGAAAAGATTTGAGAATTGACGTTCAGTCATACCGTACATAAAACGTAGCTTTTGCTTTTCACGTAATTGTGTACCATATTCTGAAAGCTTACCGCGACGATCACGACCGTGGTCACCAGGAGCGTAAGCCCGACGTGCTAATTCTTTACCAGTACCTGAAAGTGAAACGCCAAGACGACGTGAAACACGCCAACTTGGACCAGTGTAACGAGACATAAATAAATTCCTCCAATAATTTTAGTTGGAGTAAAATAATCCGATTGTGAGCTTAGCATTCGTGCAGGCTGATTTGAATTTTTCACCCTAGCAGCCGGGTTACTAAAAACACCGTCTGGCACCAGTCTGTTGACGAGCTTGCTCCTCACTGCTGCATTATTTTACACAAAAACTAGTGTACAACGTTTCACGATAATAAGTCAATCTTTTCTTTAGCAACTTTGTGCTTTTTTCGAACTTTAATCAGGGTGGTGAATAATATAAAAGTTTATTAAAGTAGATGTTTTTTTATATCTTTTAAAGCAGGCGCATTGTGGTATGCTATAATTTTGAATAGGATTATACGGATAATTATTGTGCAAGAGCAATAAACAATAAAAAATAGTAGGTGGAAAAAGTGGTTTTTCAAGTATTGATTGGTATTTTAATTATTGTTGTAGCAATATTAGCTTGCGTATATTTTTATCAACGACGAGTTGTCAAACAAATCAACGACCTGATGGAAAGTGAGAAAAGGTTAGCAGATCAAAATGTAGACCAACAGATAAAGAATGTTGAAGAATTACAGCTAGTTGGGGATGCTAAAAAACAATTCGAAACAGTTAAAAATAAGTATGAAAAACAAGTGCGACCAGCTATCACAGCCTTCAATAAACGGGCGCCACAGTTATTAGCCGATTCACGGACTAGCAAGTTACTGACAATTAATACTCAGATTCGTGATTTACAAGCAGATTTGGCGAAGTTAACGACAATGCTTCAACAAATCCAAAAAGAATTACAACATCTTCGTCAACAACAGCATACGCATAAGCAAGCTGTCGAACAGATTAAAAATAAATATCGTCAATTCCACCGACAATTAAATGAAAAGAGTTTCGAATATGGCGATAGTGAAAAACAATTAAATAGTCGGTTAAATGAATTGGAGGACCAATTTGCTCAATTTACTGATTTGACTAATAAGGGCGATATTGAGGCGGCCCAAGAGATTTTAAGCAATTTACAATCTGAAAATAATAAATTTGAACAAGATTTTAATAAGATTCCTAAGCTCTATAAACCAATTGCAACAGAGTTTCCGGAACAATTATCCGAACTAAAAAGTGGTTATGAAACACTCGTAAAACAGAATTTTCACTTTACGGAGAAAAATATCGATAAGCAAATTAAACAGCTTAAATCTAAGCTGGATCAGACAGTTGACCAACTTAACAATTTACAATTAGATATTGTAGAACAATCTAATAAGGACCTTAGTGACCAGATTGATTACCTATATGGGGTAATGCAAAAAGAAATTGATGCTAAAAATGAAGCAATTCATTTAATTGATGTAATGAAGAATTTTACTCAACATGCTCAACGGCAAAATGATGAATTGGGGGTAGAACTTGACCGGTTAAGTTTGAATTACACGCTTACCAATCATGAACAGGAAACCGTTCGTGAACTTGGTGAACAAATTAAAGCGATTATTAAACAGTATCGTGATGACGCAGAAGCAATCGCCAATAAAACAGCCGTTTATAGCCAAGTGCTTGATCGGCAAAAGTCTAATCAAAAAAACTTGACGGAAATTGAAAAGAGCCAAGAAAAGCTTAATGATGAGGTTGCTAAATTGCAGACTGATGAACAACGGGCCCGGCAAATGCTTCAAAAATATTCTACCCAGATTCGCACAATTCATCGTCAAGTGGAACAATTGAATCTTCCTGGCTTACCTAAAGATTACTTAGATTACTTCTTTGGTGTAAGTGATGAGATTAAAAAGTTAGCTGATGAATTGAATGAGTATAAGATCAATATGGATGAAATTACGAAGCAACTAATTATCGTTGAGTCAGACCTAGACACATTAAATGACAAGACTGATATTCTTCGTGATAGTGCGGAATTAACTGAACGATTCCAACAATATGCGAACCGGTTTAGTGATAACGAAAAGATTGCAGCGGCAGCTAAAAAATCCCAAGAACTTTTTAAGCAGTTTAACTACACTGCAAGTTTAGAGGCAATTGCGACCGTTTTAGAGGAAGTAGAACCTGGTAGCTACAAACGAATTGAAGATACCTATTATCGTGAAATTGGTAAAAATTAAAAGATCTGAGAGGAAATTGGGCAAAGAATCCTGATTTCCTCTTTTCTTATTAAATGATAGTGATAATTAATGCCTAATAGCTAATTTTCTGTTATAATATAAAACCGTTTTAAGAAGAGTCGAAATCTTCAGCAGTAGCCTATCCTATACTGTTGAAATCATAATCAGAGTAGGTTACCCATTTGTAACAACCCTGTGTATTACTTTTAGGAAGGAAATTAGTATGATCTATTTTGATAATAGTGCGACGACAAAGATACTACCGGATGTTTTGTCGACATACGAAACCGTGAGTCAAAAGATCTGGGGGAATCCAAGCAGTTTACATAACTTTGGTGAAAATGCTTGGAACCTTCAAGAACAGGCACGCCAGCAGATTGCAAAGCTATTCGGGGTTAAACCTAGTGAGATTATTTTTACTAGTGGTGGTTCTGAAGGAGATAACTGGGTAATCAAAGGAACCGCAATGGCTAAGCACCGTTTTGGCAAACACATTATTACGACCAGTGTTGAACATGCGGCAGTAAAAAATGCATTGGAGCAACTAAAAGATTTTGGATTTGAGGTTACTTATCTCCCTGTCGATAAAGAAGGACGGATAAATCCTGCTGATGTAAAAGCTGCTATTCGTCCAGATACTATTTTAGTGTCTATCATGGCGGTTAATAATGAAATTGGAACGATTCAGCCAATTAAAGAAGTGGGAGAAATCCTTAAAGATTATCCAAATATTCATTTTATGGTGGATGCTGTTCAGGCAATTGGTAAGGGATTAGATGACCAAGTATTTAGTGATCGCGTTGATTTTGCTACTTTTTCTGGTCATAAATTTCATGCCCCGCGAGGAACCGGTTTTGTTTACGTCAAGAGTGGTCGTAAGTTAGAGCCCTTGATTGCTGGTGGCGGTCAAGAGCGGACACTACGAAATGGAACAGAAAATACACCGGGTAATGTTGCGATGGCAAAAGCAATTCGGCTGGTAAAGGAAAATGAAGCAGAATCAGCCAAACGTGAACAAGCAATCAAAGAACGGATTTACGACCATTTAAGTAAATTTGATCATGTAAAATTGATTTCTGGCCGCGATCAAGGTTTCGCTTCCCATGTACTGTGCTTTGCAATTGTAGGAGTTCGGGGCGAAACGATTGTTCATGCCTTTGAAGACAAGGATATCTATATCTCAACTACTAGTGCTTGCTCGTCTAAAAAGCATTCCGAAGCCGGAACATTAGCTGCCATGAAGGTTCCAGAAAATATTGCGACAAGTGCAGTTCGGATTAGTCTTGGGGATCAAAATACCCTTGAAGAAGCTGATCAGTTCAATAAAACATTTGATGAACTATACGCTGGTTTTAAGAAAATTATTGAATAAAATCTGAAAGGAGGATATAACGTGCAATATACAGAAATCATGGTTCGCTATGGTGAGCTTTCGACAAAGGGACATAATAAAAAGTCCTTTATTGATCGTTTAGGGGTAAACGTACGAAAGGCCCTTCATAGTTTTGACCAAGTAAAGGTGCATGCACAACGTGATCGGTTACATGTTGAATTAAATGGAGCTGACTATGATCAAGTGATGAATCGCTTGAAGTTAGTGTTTGGGATTCAAAACTTTTCGCCATCAATTAAAGTTGATAAGACTTTTGAAGCAACTGCAGAGGCAGCCGCTCAAATGATCGCTGAACAAGTAGATAAACCAATTACCTTTAAAGTGGAAACTCGTCGGTCGGATCACCAATTTGCAATTGATACATTTGAAATGAACAACAAGCTAGGAGGATACCTCTTAGATAAGTTTCCTGATAAATTAAAAGTTGATGTTCACCATCCGGACCTAACTTTGCGAGTTGAGATCCGCCTTAATGGAATTTTCCTTTCAAGTGAAACGATTAAGGGTGCTGGTGGCTTGCCAGTTGGTACAGCTGGTAAGGGAATGATGATGATGTCTGGTGGAATTGATTCACCAGTAGCTGCTTACCTAGGGATGAAGCGTGGTGTTTCAATGGAAATGGTTCACTTCTTTAGTCCGCCATATACTAGTCCCCAAGCTTTAGCAAAGGCCAAGCAACTAACTGAACGTCTTGCAAAATATAGTGGAAGTATTAAGTTTATTCAGGTGCCATTTGCTGAAATTCAGGAAACAGTCAAGGAAAAAGTTCCTGAAGGTTACCTAATGACGATTCAACGGCGGATGATGCTTCGGTTGGCAGCTGCCTTAATGATCAAACGTCATGGCCTGGCTATCTTTAACGGTGAATCATTAGGTCAAGTTGCTTCTCAGACAATGGAAAGTATGCTAGCGATTAATGATGTAACTTCTTATCCGGTATTGCGACCAGTATTGTCATTTGATAAGACTGAAATTATAAAAATTGCCCAAGATATTGATACCTATGATCTTTCAATTCTTCCATATGAAGACTGTTGTACTGTCTTTACCCCGCCATCGCCTAAGACGCGGCCAAATGTTGAGCGGGCTCGTGAATACGAAAAACGACTTGATATTGAAGGATTAATGCAACGAGCTCTTGATGGGATTGAAATTACGGAAATTCATCCTGGCGAAGATTATTTAAACCAAAATGAAGATGTTTTTGCTGAATTACTTTAATTAGGCCTTGACGAGGTTTGATAATTTAGCTATGATACATTTTAATAAGCATTGACCGAAAGAGTAGTAAAGTGGCACCTAAAAAGCGAGATCCTGATAGTGAGAGAGGATTAGTTAAACTTTATGAAGGTAGTTCGGGAGCTGATATACTGAAATTAATAGTAGGTATATCCGGTTCATTTACCGTTATGAAATGATAAAGTGGAGTATTTTATACTCAAATTAGGTGGTACCGCGATGATTCGTCCTATCGATTGTGATAGGGCGTTTTTTAGTTAATGCACAAAATAAAAATGAAGATTGCTTTCTGAAAGGAGTTTCTGCCATGACAGAAAAAGATATGTCAACCAAGTACGATCCAGCGGCGGTTGAAGAAGGCCGTTATCAATGGTGGATTGATCAAGGATTCTTTAAACCAAGTGGTGACAAAAAAGCTCACCCATATTCAATTGTTATCCCACCACCGAATGTTACTGGTAAGTTGCACTTAGGTCACGCTTGGGATACAACTTTACAAGATATGATTATTCGACAAAAGCGGATGCAAGGCTATGATGTATTATGGGTTCCTGGAATGGACCATGCTGGTATTGCCACCCAGGCGAAAGTTGAAGCCCGTCTTCGTAAACAAGGAATTTCTCGTTATGACCTTGGCCGTGACAAGTTTGTTCAACAAGTTTGGGACTGGAAAGATGAATATGCTGATATTATTCACCAGCAGTGGGCTAAGATGGGTATTTCTGTGGATTATGACCGCGAACGTTTTACCCTAGATGAAGGATTAAATAAGGCTGTTCGGAAAGTCTTTGTTGATCTCTACAATAAGGGCTTAATTTATCGTGGAACTTACATCATCAACTGGGACCCACAAGCACGGACGGCCTTATCAGATATTGAAGTTATTCATAAGGACGATAAGGGTGCATTTTATCATGTTAAGTATCCATTTACTGATGGCACTACTTTTAATGGTAAGGATTACATCGAAATTGCCACTACTCGTCCAGAAACAATGTTTGGGGATGAAGCGGTTGCCGTTAACCCTAATGATGAACGTTACAAGGACTTAGTTGGTAAGAAGGTCATGGTACCACTTGTCAACCGGGAAATTGAGATTATTGCTGATGACTATGTAACACCTGAGTTTGGTACTGGGATGGTTAAGATTACCCCAGCTCATGATCCAAACGACTTCAAGGTAGGTAAGCGTCACAATCTTCCTGAACTTAATACAATGAATGAAGATGCTTCCATGAACGAAAATGCTGGTAAATACGAAGGTATGGACCGTTTTGAAGCTCGTGAAGCAATCGTTAAGGATCTTCAAGATCAAGGTTACATGTTAAAGATTGACCCAATTGTTCACTCTGTTGGTCACTCAGAACGGACAGGAGTACAAGTTGAAGCCCGTCTTTCAACACAATGGTTTGTTAAGATGAAGCCATTAGCCGAAGCAGCTCTTAAAAACCAAGATACTGATGACCGGGTTAATTTCGTTCCAGAACGATTTGAACACACCTTTACGCAATGGATGGAAAATATTCATGATTGGGTTATTTCTCGTCAATTATGGTGGGGTCACCGGATTCCAGCTTGGTATAACAAACAAACTGGCGAAGTTTATGTTGGTATGGAAGCTCCTAAAGATGCCGAAAATTGGGAACAAGATAAGGATGTTCTTGATACATGGTTCTCCAGTGCGCTTTGGCCATTCTCAACGATGGGCTGGCCTAATACCGATTCAGCAGACTTTAAGCGCTACTTCCCAACTAATACTTTAGTTACTGGTTATGACATCATCTTCTTCTGGGTTTCCCGGATGATTTTCCAATCGCTTGAATTTACGGGTCGGGCACCATTTAAGAATGTCCTTCTTCATGGTTTGATTCGTGACGAACAAGGACGAAAGATGAGTAAATCCTTGAGCAATGGTATTGACCCAATGGATGTTATCAAGAAGTACGGGGTAGATGCCCTACGGTGGTTCTTAATTACTGGGTCAACTCCAGGTCAAGATATTCGATTTAGCTACACTAAGATGGATGCGGCTTGGAACTTCATTAATAAGATTTGGAATGCTAGTCGTTACGTTATCATGAACCTTGGTGAGATGCCTGCCCCAGTCCTTCCTGATAAGAGCAAGTGGGATTTAGCTGACCAGTGGATTTTGAGTCGGTTAAATGCAACGGTAAAACAAGTTAACGAACAGTTTGATAAGTTTGAATTTGGTGAAGCTGGACGGGCCCTTTACAACTTCATTTGGAATGACTTCTGTGACTGGTACATTGAAATGACTAAGGAGAAGATTAATAACGGTACTGACGAAGAAAAGACAGATACCAAGAATATCCTTGGTTATGTTCTTGATCAGACTTTAAAGATGATGCACCCAATCATGCCGTTTGTTACCGAAAAATTGTGGCAATCAATGCCTCATGATGGGAAGTCAATCATGGTTGCTAAATATCCAGTAGCTAATGAAGAACTTGATGATCCAGCAGCGACTGAACAAATGAATAGCCTGATTGAATTAATTAAGGCTGTTCGTAACATTCGAAATGAAGCTAATGCACCAATGTCTAAACCAGTCGACATTTTGGTAAAGGTTGATAACGATCACCTGGCTCAGATGTTGAATGATAATCGTGACTACATTGAACGTTTCTGCCATCCAGAAAACTTAACTATTGGCAAGAATGTCGACGCTCCTAAGCTCGCAATGAGCGGTATTTTAACTGGCGCAGAGGTTTATATTCCGATGGCTGAATTAGTTGATCTTGATGAAGAACGAGAGCGAATGGAAAAAGAGATTGCTAAACTTGAAAAAGAAGTAGAACGTTCACAAAAGAAACTCGGCAATGAAAAGTTTGTTAATAATGCACCAGAAAAGGTTGTTGAAGCCGAACGGCAAAAGGCAACGGAATGGCAACAAAAATTAGCAGCTGCTAGGGAACGACTTCACTCATTACAACAAGCATAGTATCAATTTATAGTAGGATAATTAATATTTTTAATGATAAATGAAAAAATATATCATTTTATTAAATCGATGAGCCTACTGTGGAGATACTATTTGACGTAATGTTTATAAATATAGTTTAAAATTAGATTAAAAAGGAATTGGCAATTGCTGATTCCTTTTTTAGTTAATATGAAAAATCAATCATACATCACTCGAAAATTTTTATCGTTCGATAAGGCATAAAAAGTTGATAGTTAAGCGTTTTATTTAGAAATTATTTCACATATTTGCCATTTATTTATTGTAATTATTTATCACAAGTATTATGATTAATTGTGGAGAAACAGGAAACGGTTTCAACTATTCTTTTTATTGATGTACTTCGGAGGGAGGTATTTATAATGACTATTCTTAGTCTGGCACGTTTCCAATTTGCCATGACGACGGTTTACCACTTCTTCTTTGTTCCATTTTCGATTGGAACAGCTTTTATCGTCGCCATTATGGAAAGTATGTATGTCTCGACTAAAGACGAAACATACAAAAAAATGGCAAAATTTTGGGGAAATATTTTCTTACTTAGTTTTGCGGTTGGTGTTGTTACAGGTTTGATTCAGGAGTTCCAATTCGGAATGAACTGGTCGGATTACTCACGGTTTATGGGTGATATCTTTGGTGCCCCATTAGCTCTCGAAGCTTTGCTATCATTCTTTATTGAATCAACATTTATTGGCTTATGGGTATTCACCTGGAAAAAGGTTAAGCCAGGGCTGCACCTTTTCTTTATTTGGATGACGAGTTTTGGCTCTTTAACATCTGCTTTATGGATTTTAACCGCCAACTCATTTATGCAACACCCAGTTGGTTATGAAATCAAGGGTGGCCGTGCAGTAATGGTTAACTTTGGCGCACTGCTTAAAAATCCTCAATTATGGTATGAATTTGGGCATGTTATCCTTAATGCTATCATGATGGGTGGAATTATTATTGCTGGTTTAACAGCATTTCAACTTCTTAAAAAGCAAAAACTATCAGAAGCTAATAAGAAGTTCTACAAGAAGTCAATGCGTTTAGGACTTTTAATTTCATTGATTTTCTCTATTGGTGGAATTGCCTTAGGGGATGCCCAGATGCAATACTTAATCAAAGAACAACCAATGAAATTTGCAGCTACTGAAGATGTTTTCACAACTACTGGTAAGCATGCACCATGGACAATTGTCGGTATTGCTGATATGAAAGACCATGAAGTAAAAGGAAATATTGATATTCCATATGCTCTAAGTATTTTGTCATATCATAAAACTACTGGTGCAGTTACCGGGATGAATGAACTTAATGCCCAATATAAGAAAAAGTACGGTAAGAATCTTGATTACTATCCACCAGTAAATACATTATTCTATAGTTTCCGGATTATGTGTGCTGTCGGTGCTTGGATTTTCTTAGTTTCATTAGTTGGATTAATTATGACTAGAGAAAAAAGCAAGAAACCACTTGCACAACGCCGCTGGGCACTTTGGTGTATTGCAATTACCACTTTCTTACCATTTATTGGTAATACTGCTGGTTGGTTTGTAACCGAATTTGGTCGTATTCCATGGACAGTTTATGGCTTGTTTACAATTGCAGAGAGTGTGTCGCCGAACGTTTCAGTTGGATCACTACTAACATCAAATATTGTTTACTTTGTATTATTTACAACTCTTGCAATTACATTAATTTGGTTAATCGTTCTTGAGTTACGTAAAGATCCATCTGAAGCAATTGAACCTAAATTCAAGAAGGTTCTGGACCCATTTGACAAGGAGGCGTTCTAGATGAGTTTTCTTCAATTATTATGGTTTGTATTGATTGGAGTGCTTTTTGCCGGCTTCTTCTTCCTAGATGGATTTGATTATGGGGTAGGAATGGCGGTCGAAACACTTGCTCATAATGAATCAGAGCGTGATCAACTTGTGCGGACAATTGGACCGGTTTGGGATGCAAATGAAGTATGGTTAATCACGGCTGGTGGTGCAATGTTTGCCTCATTTCCATATTGGTACGCTAGTCTTTTCAGCGGATATTATTTAATCTTAATGATTATTCTAGCTGGTTTAATTATTCGTGGTGTTTCTTTTGAATTTCGCAAAAATAGTCCAATGCCACAAAAGCGGATTTGGGATTGGGCATTAGCAATTGGTAGTGCCATCGTTCCATTTTTCCTCGGTATTATGTTTGTTAGTATGATTCATGGAATGCCAATTGATGCTAATGGTAATTTCCATGCTGGATTCTTTGATTATTTCAACTGGCTTTCAGTTGTTGGCGGAATTGCCTTATTGCTATTAACCTACTTACATGGAATTAATTATGTTGCTTTGAAGACGACTGGTCCGGTTCAAGAACGAGCCCGGAACTACGCTGAATTTTTGTACTGGATTCTTTATGCTGGTGAAGTTGTCTTTGCATTATTATTAATCTTTATGACTGACTTTATGGCTGTTCATCCAGTTGGCACAATCATCATGCTGGTATTGATTGTTGGCTTCTCAGTTTTGGCTCAAGCGGAAACCTTTGCTGGTCATGAACTGGTTGCATTTATTTCAAGTGGGTTAACCTTAGTATCATTGGTTGTACTGATCTTTATTGGTCTCTTCCCACGGGTACTAATTAGTAGCATTAGTCCGAAGTACAGTATTCTTATTCAAAATGCTTCCTCAACAGAATATACGTTGACAGTTATGACAATTGCCACTTGTTGCCTTTTACCATTTGTTTTGGCATACACGATCTGGGCTTACTGGATTTTCCGTAAGCGGATTGCAATGCCAGCTATTTCGGAGGTTAAATAAAGATTTATGATTGATCGACTACTCTTCAAAATCGAGGGGAGCAGACATATCATGATTAAGCTTGTGGGGCTTTATGTCCTGCAAGCTTTTCTTATCCTTGGTCAGGGATTAAGCTTGGCTGCTTTACTAACAGGTTTATGGCAGGGGCATTCTCTCTCAAGCCAAGTTTATGGATTAAGTGGGTTTATTGTTTGTTACCTTTTGCGTTATGGACTAACTGAAATTAGCAATAGTTGGCTTGATAAGTATTCGGCCGATGCTGCTCAAAATTTTCGTCAGCAATTATTAAAAAGGGTCTTTGCTCTTGGACCAGTAATTGTTCAACGTGAGGGAACCGGTAATATGGTTACTCTTGCCCTTGATGGAATTAAGGAGGTCGAAAATTATATTCGGCTCATCTATAGTAAGGTAATCAGCATGATGATTATTCCAGTCATTATTTTGATTATTTGTTTTTGGCTTGACTGGATTTCTGGTATTGTTATGTTGTTGGCCTATCCTTTGATTGTTTTATTTATGATTATTTTAGGCTATGCGGCTAAGGCAAAGGCTGATCGACAGTTTGCTGCATTTCAAATTTTGTCCAATCACTTTATTGATTCTTTACGGGGAATTGATACATTGAAGTATTTTGGTCTTAGTAAGAAGTATTCACAAAGTATTTATCGGTCCAGTGAACGTTTTCGTAAGTCAACAATGAGCGTGATTAAAGTAGCAATGTTATCAACCTTTGCTCTTGATTTCTTCACTACATTAGCTATTGCAATCCTAGCGGTTTTCCTTGGCTTGCGCTTAATCAATGGTCACTTATTGTTATTCCCAGCATTAGCGATCCTAATCTTAGCTCCGGAGTATTTTTTACCAATCAGAAACTTCGCAAGTGATTATCATGCAACCTTAAACGGTAAGAACTCATTTCATGCTGTCCTACGAATTCTTAAGATGCCATTACCTAAGAGACCTGCTGTTGAATTACACCAGTGGACAGGAACAGATGAGTTAAATTTTAAGAATGTTGGGTTTATGTATCCTCAAAATGGCAGTGAATTAACAAACCTTGATTTAACGGTTAAAGGGAACCAAAAAATCGGCATTATTGGGATGAGCGGAGCTGGTAAGACAACTTTAATTAACCTTTTAAGTGGATTTTTGGCTCCCACAAGTGGTCAGATTACCATTCAAGGACAAAAAGTAACAACTTTAGATATTCACGACTGGCAGAAACAGATTCTCTACATTCCCCAGACGCCCTATATCTTTGCTGATACGTTAAAAAATAACATTGCTTTTTATACTCCAAATGTCAGCGAAGACAAAATAAAAGAAGCAATTCATGTTGTTGGCCTAGATGGCTTAGTTGCTGAGTTACCTCAGGGATTGGATACGATGATTGGAAGTGGGCATCGAGCATTAAGTGGTGGACAGGCACAGCGAATTGCTTTAGCACGAGCATTCCTGGATCCAAAACGCCGGGTAATGATTTTTGATGAACCTACCGCTCATCTCGATATTGAGACAGAGCTAGAATTGAAAAAGAGGATGCTTCCTTTAATGGAAAAGAGATTAGTCTTTTTTGCCACCCACCGTTTACACTGGATGAAGCAGATGGACTACATTTTAGTATTGAAAAATGGCAAATTGATTGAACAAGGAACATATCAGCAGTTGCTTGATGAACATGATTATTTTACAGAATTAATTGATCAAACACGCGGAAAGGGGATAGCCCATGAATAAGATTCCTTTACTTAAAGCAATGAAACACGATCGCTGGGTGAAACCATTTTTGAAGCGTTACAAGTGGACTCTGGTATTAGCAATTACACTGGGGATCATTACGTTTATTTGTGCTAGTGGATTAATGTTTACTGCTGGTTACTTAATTAGTAAATCTGCAACGATGCCCTTTAATATCCTGTTAGTATATGTTCCAATCGTTCTTACGCGGGCCTTTGGGATTTTTAGACCAGTAACTAATTATTTTGAACGGTTGGTTAGTCATAATTGGGTTCTTAAAATGACTTCTGCATTTCGTAAAAAACTCTATGATTCACTTGAGCAGGATGCCGTTTTCTTTAATAGTAAATATCGAATCGGAGATATTCTTGGCTTGCTTTCCGAAGACGTCGCACATATTCAAAATTTGTATTTACGAACAATTTTTCCGATGCTGGTTGCATTTGGGCTGTATGCCATTATTGTCATTGGGATGGGAATAGTATCTCCGCTAATGGGGCTTTTAATGTTAGTCTTATTTGGTTTAATTATTATTGCTGTTCCGGTATGGTCAGTGCTCGTTAATGGTGCGCGACAACAGCTAGAAAAGCAGTATACAAATACCCTGTATGCTGACCTGACAGATAATATCATGGGAATTACAGACTGGGTATTTGCGGGGCGAAGTGTAGATTATCTGCAGCACTATGACAAAAGCGAGAAAAACGTACTAGCATCCCAAAAGGCAATGAAACGTTTTGAACATTGGCGTGATTATATTCTGCAGATAATGATCCTATTAGTGGTTATTAGCCTTATTGTATGGGGGGCGACTCGTTATGGCGGTCATTGGGGAGGCAGTGCTAATTGGATTGCGGCCTTTGTTCTTTGTGTATTTCCCCTTGATGAAGTGTTGTCTAGTTTGCCAGCAGCTGCTCAAGAGACCAATGTATATACGGATTCACTAAAGCGTTTGAATGAGTTGCCACAACCGCCAGTTCCTTCTAAGACTAATATTGATATTACTGCTCCTTACCATCTTAAAATTAAGGATGTTTATTATCGTTATCCCAAAACGGAAAGGATAGTCTTACAAGGGATTAGCCTTGATATTAAGCCTGGCGAGAAGCTTGCAATTCTTGGTCGCAGCGGGGCCGGAAAGAGCACGTTAGCTAGTTTGATTCGTGGAGACCGTAAACCTACTTCGGGAACAGTAACCCTTAATGATGTGCCAACGGATGAATTTGGGGATAAGATCTCAAATTATATTGGAATTGTTCACCAATCCCCATATTTATTTCATACCACAATCCTAAATAATATTCGTTTAGGTAATGAGGAAGCAACTGAAGAGCAAGTATGGCAGGTTCTTGAACGTGTCGGCTTAGCTACTATGATTAGACGACTGCCAGAGGGACTCCATACTATGGTTGATGAAGCAGGACTCCGATTTTCTGGAGGAGAGCGTCATCGCTTATCTCTTGCACGAATTTTACTCAAGGATGCCCCAATTATCCTTTTAGATGAACCAACTGTAGGATTAGATCCGGTAACAGAAGAAAAGGTTATTGAGACCTTTATGAAGCAGCTGCAAGGAAAAACTTTGATTTGGATTACTCACCATTTACAAGGAATAGAAATGATGGATCAAGTTGTTTTTATTGAGAATGGTAAAATTGCAATGGAGGGCAGCCCTGAAAAATTGCAGAAAACAAACAAACATTATCGTACGTTAAAAATGGCAGATGAGGGTATCTAGCTATGTTATAATAAATAAGATTATTAATGAAGGGATGAATAGTAATGAAAGAAGTTGTTGTACTTGGAGCTGGTTACGCTGGCTTAAAGACAGTTGTATTACTACAAAAAAAGCTAAAAACTAATGTTCATATTACATTAGTTGATCGTAATAATTATCATTATGAAGCAACTGATTTACACGAAGCTGCTGCAGGAACGCAAAGTGTTTCACGGATTACTTATCCAATTAGTGACGTTATCAATCCCAAAATCACTACTTTTATCCAAGATGAAGTTGTAAAGATCAATCCTGATGACAAGACAGTTAAGCTTGCTGGTCATGAAGAATTGTTACGCTATGATTATTGTGTATTGGGGCTTGGCTTTGTTTCAGAATCATTTGGAATCTCTGGTGTCGAAGAAAATGCCCTACCAATGACGAATGTTAAAGAAGCTTTAGCAATTTATGATCACATCATTGCTAAAATGAAAGATTATCGTACCACCCACAATCCAGATGATCTTCAAATTATTATTTGTGGTGGTGGATTTACTGGAATTGAATTAGCAGGGGCACTTGTTGATGCACGGCCAAGTTACGCCAAAATTGCTGGTGTTTCACCAGATGAAATTAAAATTACACTAATTGAAGCTTCCACAAGATTACTCCCAATGTTTAGTGAAAAACTTGCTGAATATGGGGTGAACCTTGTTAAGGGCCTTAACGTACAATTAATTGATGGCTCACGAATTAATAAGATTGAATCCGGCAAAGTTACATATACTCATGGGGATGGTGAAGAACAATCCCTTACTGCTGGAACAATCATTTGGACAACTGGGGTAAGTGGTAACCCGTTGATGGCAGAATGTGGATTTGATGCTAAGCGTGGCCGGGTAATTGTTACTGACCACTTAACAGATCCTAAGCACGATGATATTTACATCATTGGTGATGTTGCTGCCGTAATGCCACCAGATGGTAAACGACCATACCCAACTACTGCACAAATCGCCCTAGCAATGGCTGATTATACAGCTGAAGATATTGTTAGCCGGATTAAGACGGGTAAGCACGAAGCTAAACCCTTTACTTACAAGTCATTAGGAACAGTTGCTTCCGTTGGTAATACGCGAGCATTTGGGGAGGCAATGGGACATGAATTACGTGGATATCCTGCTTCAGCAATGAAGAAAATTATTGCCGACCGTTCCTTGTTAGAAACCGGTGGATTAAAAGAGCTATTTGCCAAAGGGCGCTTTGACTTATATCACTAGAAAATGAATGGAAACTGGAATATTTCTAGTTTCCTTTTTTTATACTTATATGATAAAAAGGTATAATTATAATAACTAAAGGGTGAAATAAATGATTAAAACTTATGATGAAGCATTATCTTTTATTCATGGACGAACACAGTTTAAAAAAATTCCAACACTTACACGAATGAAACGGTTCTTGGCAGAATTAGGAAACCCACAAGAGAATCTTAAATACATTCACGTTACAGGAACTAATGGTAAGGGGTCAACAGTTGCAATGCTGCGATCTACTTTACTAGAGAGTGGACTAACTGTTGGAAGCTTTACATCGCCTTTTATCACGCGTTTTAATGAACGAATTGCATATAATGGAATACCAATTAGCGATGAGGATCTTTTAAGATTAGTTCAAAAAATTGTCCCAGTTATTAAAAAATTAGATGCTATATTAGAGACGGGCGGACCAACTGAATTTGAAATTGATACAGCGTTAATGTTTTGTTATATGGCAGAAAAGAAGCCTGATGTTGTATTACTTGAAGTGGGTATTGGAGGGCTGTACGATTCTACAAATGTAATTACGCCAGTTGTTAGCGTGATTACGACCGTTGGCTGGGATCATATGAAGTATTTAGGCGATACTTTGGCTAAGATCGCCACGCAAAAAGCGGGAATAATAAAAAAAGGTGTTCCGGTTGTTTTAGGTAACCTACCGACTGAAGCGCGAGCAACTATTCTTGCAGATGCAAAGGAGAAAGATTCTCCTGTTTTTGAATTAGGAAAAGATTTTAATGCTCATCAGCTTAATGTTCATCAGTTTTACGCGAAAATTCAGTATCAAGGAAGAACGCTTAAAAAAATCGAAGCAGTTCTTGGCTTGGCAGGAGACTATCAGATAGAAAATGCGGCAGTTGCTTTGATGGCTTTTGAAATTTTTATGGAGAAATGTGGATTAGCGATTGACCGCCATGCCCTGGTAGCTGCCTTAGCAAATACTAAGTGGCCAGGAAGATTGGAAGAAGTGAATGAGATGCCGCTGGTTTTACTAGATGGCGCCCATAATCTTCCTGGTGTTCAAGCGCTAGTTCGGACCATCAAGAATGATTTCGCGGACCGAGAAGTTTATCTCTTAGTAGCAATTCTAGCTGATAAGCAATATGAGTTAATGCTTGGTGAATTAGCAAGTCTCGGGAATGTTCACTTAAACGTTACTCACTTTGCTGGCCCTGGTCCCAAACGACCAAGTGCAGACTTGGCAAGAGCAGTCGCTGATATTCCAACTAAATATCCCATTCAGATTATTGATAATTGGCAATTAGGGATTGGCAAGATCGCAAGGCAAATGAGTGAAGATGACGTAATGATTATCACTGGTTCTCTTTACTTTGTTTCAGATGTTCGTAAGCTATTTTTGAATTAAAAAGTGTAAAATCATAAATTTTTCGTATTTAAATATATAGAGTGTAAAAAGGAGAAATATTTATTTATGGAAAATGAAGTGCTTAACGAATATACAAAACTAGTCTGGACGGCTATTCCTGATAAATTGGGAAAAAAGAAGCAGGAATTATGTCAACGCTTTTTGCGTAAATGCCCTAATCCCCTCGCAATTAAACGTCTTTCACGAATTGAAAAAAATGAAATAAATGAATGGGCACCAGAAATGCTTAATTTCTTTGCTGCAATTGAATTAGGAAAGTTAGTAACCAAAAGTCATGAAGAAATTATTGGACATGCCTACTCAAGTATCGAATTAGGCCGCAAGATGGTTGACCACTTTCAAAGTGAGGAACAAGAAAGTGTATGTATTGCCTGTACAGACATCCATAATGAGATAGTTGATTGGAAAATTTTATTTGTGGGCGGTGGATGTGAATGCATTCTTTATCCTGATAAGATTTTTCAATATGCGCTCCAATGTTCAGCTCAAGGAATTGTTATGATTCACAACCATCCTACGGGAGATATTCAGCCTTCTAAGCAAGATGAATCTTTTACACGACGTTTAGAGCGAGGATGCGAAATTATCGGCCTTCATTTGATTGATTTTATGATTGTCGGCCGTGATACATACCATAGTTGGCGAGAAGCTAGTCTCCTTAATGAACTTAAAAAGTAAAGAAAATTTTAATTTATTACAATAATTGCAGTCCCTTTGCTCATATTAATGTATATTAATGTTCGTATGTACCGAGTGGCTATGGTATAATATGCACGATATTAATTTGATTTTAAGACGAAGGGAAGAAGCAGATTGCTAGGAATTGGAACAAAAAATCTTGGCATTGACCTTGGAACTGCTAATACAATTGTCTATCTTGAAGGTAAGGGCATTGTATTAAGAGAACCATCAGTTGTTGCTCGTAATTCTAAGACTAACGAAGTAATCGCTGTTGGCAGTGATGCCCGTGATATGATCGGACGAACACCGGAAAGCATTATGGCTATTCGCCCAATGAAAGATGGTGTGATTGCTGATTATGACACAACAGTTGCGATGATGAAGTACTATATTGACAAGACACTAGGAAATAATGGTAAACCATATGTTATGGTGTGTGTTCCTAGTGGAATCACGGAAGTCGAAAAGCGGGCAGTGATTGATGCTACCCGGGTTGCAGGTGCCCGTGATGCTTACGTTATTGAAGAACCATTTGCGGCAGCAATTGGAGCTGGATTACCAGTTATGGATCCAACTGGTAGTATGGTTGTTGATATTGGTGGTGGTACTACTGATGTTGCTACAATCTCATTAGGTGGAATTGTTTCAAGTCGTTCAATTCGGATGGCTGGAGATAAGATGAATGATGCAATTGTTCAATATGTTCGGCAACATATGAATTTATTAATTGGTGAACGAACGGCTGAAAAACTTAAGTGGGACATTGGGTCTGCATCTGTCGAAGCTGCTGAAGAAATGGGAACGACACAGGTTCGTGGTCGTGACCTTGTAACTGGCTTACCAAAGACAATGCAAGTATCTGCGAAGGATGTTTCAACGGCCCTCCAAGATGTTGTTGATAGTATTATTACGGCAATTAAAGGGACGCTTGAAGAAACTTCTCCAGAAATTGCTGCGGATGTTATTGACCACGGAATTGTATTAACTGGTGGAGGCGCACTATTAAAACATTTACCAGATGTTATTGCAGATGAAACCAAAGTACCAGTATTTATTGCTAATGATCCTCTTGACTGTGTTGCTATTGGTACTGGTGAGTCATTAAAGAGTATTGATGTAATGAAGAAAAAATAAAATGATTCTCTGACAGTGACGTCAGCGATGAATCATCATTAGTACTAACTAGTGATTGACGGGGCTGATTGCCAAGCAGGATTGTTTGGCAGGCCCCGTCTTAATTACTTTGTGTATGCATTGGAGGGTCATAATGCAGAAATTTTTTTCCAATCGCCGATTAGTTATTGCTGTGATAATTCTAGTTGTTTGTTTTGGACTAATGGCAGGCTCTGTCTCTTTACGGAATAGACGAAATACACCACCGATTATTCAACAATTCGGGAATGATATTGTTGGCTTTGTTGATAGTGCAGTTGCTCTCCCTGTAAATTGGGCACAGACGAGTGTGAGTTCAATTAATGGATTAATGAATACTTATTCTGAAAACCGTGAACTTAAACAGCAAGTAACTGAATTAGCACAAACTAAGGTCCGTGATCAGACCTTAGCTCATGAAAATAAACAGTTAAAGCAACAGTTAAAACTTAATAATTCAATGACCGACTATAATACAGTGACGGCAGCTGTATTAATGCGCACACCATCTTCATGGCAACAACAACTCGTAATTAATAAGGGCCAGTCTAGTGGTATTAAGAAAAATATGCCAGTTATGAGTGGTAGTGGGTTAATTGGTCGTATTACAGAAGTAAATAAAACTAATAGTAAAGTTGAATTATTAAGTGATACTAGTGAATCATCAAATCGTTTTGCAATTACCCTTAATGGTCAAAATGGTAAGGTGATTAATGGAATTATCACCGGATATAATGCAAGAAATAACGAACTTGAAATGGGACAAGTAACTTCTAAAGCTAAAATAAAAAAGGGTACGCGAGTAGTAACCAGTGGAATGGGTGGCGTGACACCAAAGGGCCTTTATGTTGGTCGTGTGTCACGTGTAGGTAAGGATGATTATGGCCTAGCCCAGAAAATTTATATTACTCCAGCAACAGATTTTAATGATATTAATATTGTTACTGTTGCTGAAGCAGCTTCACAGGAGTGATAAATTATGTATCGTTTATCACGTTTAAAATATGTATTCCCAATTGGCTTATTTGTCTGTCTATTTTTAGATGGGGCTTTAAGTCATGTATGGGCACCATTATTTTTCAGTTATCCCTATTCAATGGTGAGTGAACTTGTCTTATTGTGGTTAGTCTTATCGTATTTCTTTCAAGATGATATTGAGATCCCATTAATTCCATTTGCAATTGCTGCAGGTGCAGTTTATGATTTATACTTTTCAGGAATTTTGGGATTATACATTTTCTTGTATCCACTAATTGTAGAAATAACTAAAATCTTATCTCGTTATTTCAGTTCATCATTTCTTTCGATGATTATGATTTTCTTTGTTGATATTGTTATTTTTGAGACATTTAATTATTGGGCGTATTATTTAGTAGATGTTACTAATGTTGGATTTGGCGACTACCTTATTTATACGCTTGCTCCAACGTTAGCATTAAATTTAATTTATTTTGTTATTCTCTTCTGGCCAATTCGCGCAATATATCGCTGGGCATTGAATGATGGTCAAATTTAAAATTAATACTTGACACAATAGATATTCCAGTATAGGATATTTACAACATCATAAATGACAGTGAACAGACTAGTAGAGCTTTAAACATTGCAAAGAGAGTCCTGAATGATGGGAAGGGATCAATGTTTCAACTTGAATCACATCTGTGAGTTGGCCTTCTGAAAGCCATAGTAGGAAGACCCGGGGAAGCCCGTTACAGCGCGGAGTTTATTTTAATGAACTCACTAAGGCTATTTTTCGTGAGAAAGTAGCAAGATGAGGTGGAACCGCGGAAACGCCCTCGTAGCCAGTTTAGGCTCGAGGGCGTTTTTTTATTTCATTAAACTAGACTTATTAAGGCAAATATTGTGAAGTATTTGTAAACATGAGGTGGAACCACGATGTATTCGTCCTCTAGGAGTTATCTCCTAGAGGATTTTTTCTTTTTCTGTTATTTTTATTAGGCAATTATTTAAGGAGGCAATAGTAAATGTCAATGCAATATATAAGTGAAATTCTACCTTCATTATTCCAGGGAGCAGCTCTTACATTACAGATTTTCTTCTGGACATTAGTTGGATCCCTTCCATTAGGGATTTTGGTTAGTTTAGGACTTACCTCTAAAATTAAACCATTGAAGTGGATATTGGAAATTTACGTTTGGTTAATGCGGGGAACTCCTCTGCTTCTTCAACTTATCTTTGTCTTTTATGGATTACCAATTATTGGGATTGTTTTTGAACGTTATGATGCCGCCCTGGTTGCCTTTATTTTGAACTATGCAGCCTATTTTGCTGAAATTTTCCGTGGGGGTTTCCAGTCCGTTGATCAAGGCCAGTTTGAGGCCGCTCGTGTTTTACGATTAAGCTACTGGCAAACACTTCGTAAAATCATCATTCCTCAGGTAATAAAAATTGTTATTCCATCAATTGGAAATGAAGTTATTAACTTAGTCAAAGATTCATCATTAGTTTACGTAATTGGGCTTGGTGATTTACTACGAGCAGGAAACGTAGCGACTTCACGAGATGTCACTCTTGTCCCATTGATGTTAGTAGGATTAATTTACTTGATCCTTGTCGGAATCTGTACGTTAATTCTGCGGCAAGTTGAAAAATGTTATGCATATTTTAAGTAAGGGAGGGAATGTCAATGTTAGAAGTTCGAGACTTAAAAAAGAGTTTTGGCGATCGGCAGATTTTAGATGGGGTTAATTTAACCGTTAACGATGGTGAAATCCTTTGTATTGTGGGTCCCTCAGGTGCTGGAAAAACGACCTTACTTCGTTGTATTACTGGGTTGGAAACCCCTGATAGTGGTGAGTTTTTCATTAACGGTCGTCGATTTGATCCCCAGGGAACGGATGCGGCTGATCGTGTAATAGGTGTAGTTTTCCAAGATTTTAAGCTTTTTCCAAATCTTTCAGTAATGGAAAATATTACTTTGGCGCCAATGATGGTATTGAAAAAGAATAAGCAAGAAGCAATTGATGATGCCCAAAAACTACTTGAAGAATTAGGGCTTAATACAAAAGGAAAGTTATACCCATACCAACTTTCAGGTGGACAAAAGCAACGGGTTGCAATTGCTCGTGCATTAGCAATGAAGCCTGAAATTTTGTGTTATGATGAACCGACATCAGCACTTGATCCAAACCTACGAAAAGATGTTGCTAATATTATTTTAGGATTAAAGAAGGACGGAATGACCCAATTAATTGTTACTCACGATTTAGAATTTGCAGAAGATATTGCTGATGATATTTTACGAGTACAACCAATTGATCAACGCCAGAACAAATAGGGAGAGGAGCAATACTGATGAAAAAAGCAAAAACAGTTTGGTTACTTATTTTGTTAGTAGTCCCTGCCCTTCTTCTCAGTGGTTGTGAAAGTGTAACAAAACGTGCTGATACGCAAGATACATGGAACCGGATTGAGCGACGAAAACGAGTGATTGTTGGGCTTGACGATAGCTTTGTGCCAATGGGGTTTCGGCAAAAAAATGGTAAACTAGTTGGTTATGACGTTGACCTTGCACGGGCAGTTTTTAAGCAGTATGGGATAAAAGTTGATTTTCAACCGATTGATTGGTCAATGAAAGAGACAGAGTTAAAAAATGGAACGATTGATTTATTATGGAATGGTTACTCTATTAATCCTAGCCGTGCTAAAAAAGTCGCCTTTAGTCGTTACTATTTAGAAAATCGGCAGATATTAGTAACTAAAAAGAAGAATAACATTAAAAATTTGAACGGAATGACTGGTAAAACATTAGGGGTCCAAAATGGTTCAACTGGGGTAACTGTTTTGGATGAGAAACCAAAGCTATTAAAAGACAAAATTAAGAATCATACACCAGTCCTTTATGATACGTTCCCTAATGCATTC
This sequence comes from Limosilactobacillus agrestis, assembly GCF_014145585.1. GTDB lineage: Bacteria > Bacillota > Bacilli > Lactobacillales > Lactobacillaceae > Limosilactobacillus > Limosilactobacillus agrestis. The sequence continues at coordinate 47,333 of NZ_JACIVF010000035.1, read as the reverse complement.
ATTGATTTAAATGCCAATCGAATCCAGGGGATCTTAATGGATGAAGTGTATGCTAATTACTATATCAAACACCAACCAAACAGTAATTCCTATCGAACGTATATTAGTAAAGAGTTGCCAATGGAACATTTTGCAGTTGGAATGCGAAAAGGTGACAAAACCTTAAAGAAGAAGATTAATCAAGGTTTAGGTAACTTGCAGAAAAATGGCGAGTTACGGGGGCTTAACGAAAAATGGTTTGGTCAAAATAGTAACTATTTAGGTCCGGATAACACTAAATGAGAGAGTGTGGAAAATAACCTTCTTGACAAGGTGTAAGCTAAAATGATGATTAGCATGGCAGGGATGATTATCGTTCGTATTTAGGCTCAAGCCTTGTAGCAACACGAAGCTAGTTCCACGTTATCTTACCATTGTTCGTGAAAGCAGTTGAGGCTGAGAGAAAACTTTTGTTTTCTCTCAGCCTCCTTTCCTACAAACAAATTAATAAAAATATGGTGAATTTTCGTAATCGGTTTGTAATTTAGTCGTATTTAACGTATCATTATTCAGTATGATAATTCGAACGTAACTAGGCTGCAGCTAGTGGAATCCCTCTTGCTGCATTTTATATTGAAGGGAGAAAGAGAACGTGGATTTTAATCTTGCTCGTGGCGTGGACTTGCACATTATACCCACAAAACAATTTAAGATGAATCACGTCTTAATAGATTTTGCGACTCCGCAAACACCAACAAATGCTACTGCACGAAATTTATTGGCAAACCTATTAGAGACCAGCACGCATCGCTATCCAACACAGACCGCTTTGGCCCGGCAACTAGCATCCTTATACGGTGCTTATGTTAATTTATATGTTAACCGCCTTGGAACATTACATACTGTTCGGTTGCGGGCGAGTTTTGTCAACAATCGTTTTGTTGACGGGGACGTGTTTGAAAAGATTAGTGGATTAATAAATGAAATTATTTTTCATCCCTTGATTGATGACGGGGAGTTTGATGGGCCTACTTTTAGGATTCAATCTAATAATTTAAAAAGTGCAATAAAGTCGCTCTACGACGATAAGCAATTTTTGGCTAATCAACGTCTGATGGACTTATACTACCAAAATGATTCGGTAATGAAGATTCCTAGCTTTGGTCAAATTACTGATTTGGAGAGTCTAAACGCTAAAAGTTTAGTTTCAACATATCAGTCAATGATTGCCGAAGATAAAATTGATATTTTTGTGTTAGGTGACATTGATCCGCTGCGTGCTCAGCAACTTTTTGCTAAGTTACCTTTTAAGAATCGCAATGTTATTAGTAATTCACTTTTGTACCACCAATCACTGTATGATCAAGTTCAGAGAAAAACAGAATATCAACAAGTGAACCAGGCAAAGTTAAATTTGGCATACTCCTTGCCTACTTATTATCATGATCCTGATTATTATGCTGGGTTGGTTTTTAATGGCCTTTTTGGTGGGACACCATATTCAAAGCTTTTTACGAATGTCCGTGAGAAAGCGAGTTTAGCTTATTATGCTTCTAGCCGGCTTCTTCCATTTAATGGGGTTGTAAGTGTCCAAACGGGAATTCAAGCGAGTGACAAAGAAAAAGTTCAAGATATGATTCAGGAACAATTAATTGCCTTGCAGGATGGTGATTTTACTACCGAGACGCTACGTGAAGTTCAAGATAGTCTGATTAATCAATACCGTGCAGGGCATGATTTGGCAAGTAACGTATTAGAACAACAATTAGTTACCAAATTAATTAATGAATCGGATAAGGACTTTATTACCGAAATAAAAAAAGTAACCGTAGCTGATGTGATGCGGGTTGCTAAACAGATGAAGCTTCAGGCAGTTTATTTATTAAGTGGTGAGAAATAATTATATGGATAGAGAAATTTATCAAAAGTTTAACCAGTCCATTTACCGTGAACAACTATCAAATGGCTTAAAAGTCCAGCTCTTACCAATGGAAGGCTACCATAAGACCTATGCTATTTTAACAGCTGATTTTGGTTCCATTGATAATCATTTTATACCGTACCGTCAAAAAGAGGCCATCACGGTTCCTGATGGGGTAGCTCACTTTCTTGAGCATAAAATGTTTGAGAAGAAGGATTATGACGCTTTTGACTTATTTGGTAGATTAGGAGCGGATTCAAATGCCTTTACTAGTTTTACCCAAACAAGTTATCTATTTTCGACTACGAGTAACCTTCATGAGAATTTAGATGTTTTATTGGATTTTGTGCAGGATCCGTATTTTACGGCAGAAACAGTGAGGAAAGAGCAGGGAATTATCGGACAAGAAATTCAAATGTACGAGGATGATCCGGGGTGGCAACTTTACTTAGGTATTTTGGGGAACTTATACCCCAAAGATCCAATGCGGATTGATATTGCAGGAACTGTTGAATCAATCAGTCATATTACACCGGAAATTTTGATGGATAGTTACCGGACTTTCTATCAACCAACCAACATGAACCTTTTTCTAGTTGGACGCTTAGATCCAGAAGAAACGATGGCATGGATCAGGCAAAATCAAGAACGAAAGCTTTTTGCGCCTGCTGAAACACCGCAACGGTTATTTAGCTTGAATGATCCGACTGCTCATGATGTGATTCCATTCCGGTCATTAACGATGGATATTGTTCGGCCTAAAGTAATGGTGGGCTTAAGAGGAACAAAACAATTTGATGATGGGAAAGAACGACTCCACTACAAATTAGCAATCGACTTGTTATTAGATGTTTTGTTTGACGATACGTCAGATAATTATTTGCGCTTGTACAACAATGAAACATTGGATGACACGTTTAGCTATAATTTTGAAATGCAACGTGGCTTTCATTTTGCATATTTTAGCTCTGATACTGATCAGATGGAGCGTTTTGCAGATGAAATTATTGATATTCTTGAAAGTGCCGATCAGCAAATTGAAGCGGCGCGGACAAGGTTTGAGGGTATAAAGAAAGCAGAACTAGGACGATTAATTAGCTTATTAGATTCTCCAGAAGCAATTGCCAATCGTTATGCTGGAGACCTGTTTGCAGGTGCCAGCTTGATTGATGAGATTGCAACCTTGGAGACTATTACGATTGATGACCTTTATCAGGTTGCAAAAGAATTCATTACGCCTCAAGGTATTTCGGTTTATCAAGTAATTCCACAACATCAATAAAATAAACTTTTCTTATAGATTTATCCCAATAAGCTAATATATAATTGAGATATAATATCTAAGAGTAAAGATAAATGAAAATGGAGATAGAATAATGAGTGAGAACGAGAACGATCAAAAACGACTTGAAATCGGTAAAATTTTACGAAAAGCACGGGAGGAGAAGGGCTATACCCTCGATGACCTTCAACAAATGACTAAGATTCAAAAGCGGTATTTAATTGCGATTGAAGATGAAAATTTTGATGAACTTCCTGGTGATTTTTATGTTCGTGCGTTCATTAAGCAATATGCTAATACAGTGGGCTTAGATGGTAATGAATTATTGCAAAAATACGATGATCAATTGCCACAGACGAAAACAGAAGAGTACTCTGATCACTTAGCTCAAGCAGTTGAAACTCGTGCTAATCAACGAAAGACTGTTAGCGGCAGTGTCGACAGGGTTCGTAATTATATGCCAACAATTATTATTGCTTGTGTGATTGTTTTAGTGTTGGCAGCTATTTGGATTACTGCCATTGCCCGCAATCATCGTGATTCTTCTACACGGATTGATAATAGTTCGGTATCCGTTTCTGGAGAGAGTCGTAAGAAGGCCTCTACCTCTGCTAAAAAGGCAAGTACAAAGCAAAGCAAATCAACAGCAATCAAGCTCCAAGAGGCGCCTAATCGGAATGATACAAGCGTTACTTATACAGCAAGTCAACTTACTAAAGACACAACGCTACAAATTGAACCAAGTGATCGTTCTTGGATGCAAGTAAAAGCAAATAATAATGACTTATTAAATAAAACATTGAATAACAATGAAAAAACAAATATAAAAATAGGTCGTGATACAACCTCATTAGTAATTACAGTTGGTAATGCTCGAGCAACAAAATTAAAGATTGGTAATCAAGAAATTGACTTTACGAATAATGGTCGTTATCAGAATACTCGAAATGTAACGATTAACTTTGGCCAAAACCAAACAAGTAACAGTTCAGCAAGTCAGTCATCAAATAGTTCAAGCCAGGCTTCTTCGTCATCTGCTCGTCCTAATAATGCAACGCAACCTTCTGCTGCTAATAATAACAGCCGTCCTCAGACGAATGTTAGTCAACCAACTCGTTAATTAAGAGTACTAAAGGAGTTAGAACATTGAATTTACCAAATAAACTAACTGTTATACGTTTAATTATTATTCCCTTTTTCTTATTATTAATGGTTCTGCCATTACAAAGTTGGGGAGCTGTAAGCTTTTGGGGAGCAACTATTCCAATGGCTCAGCTTATTGCTGCTATTTTATTTATTGCCGCAACAATTACTGATAATCTTGACGGACAAATTGCACGACGACACCATCTTGTAACTAATTTTGGGAAGTTTACTGATCCGCTTGCTGATAAGTTACTTGTCATGACTGCATTTATCGTTTTAACTGGAAATGGTGTTGTTCCATCATGGGTCACTTCAATCATTATTTGGCGAGAATTATCTGTTACTGGTTTACGCTTACTATTAGTGGAACAAGACGGGGTGGTATTGGCCGCTAAAATGCCGGGGAAGATTAAGACAACTACTCAGTTTATTGCAATTATCTTCTTACTCTTAAATAATGTTATTTTTGCTATTTGGAGTATCCCATTTGGCCAAATCATGTTATATATTTGCTTGTTCTTTACTATTTATTCTGGAGTGGATTACTTCGTTCAAGGACGCGATGTTTTTTCAGATGGATTTAAATAGGATATGGAGGGTGAGAAAAAACTTTTGTTTTTTCTCACCCTCACGTTTTTTATTCATAGTTTTAAGATTTTAGTGAAAATGACTATACTTTACGTATATATATTAATAGGGGATGAAGTTTTATGGATGCAGAAATTATTTCAGTAGGAACTGAAATCGTCCTTGGACAAATAGTTAATACTAATGCAGCGTACTTAGCTAACAGACTAACCCAACTTGACTTACCGGCTACCTATCAAACGACTGTTGATGATCAATCACAAAGGTTAGAACGTGTTATTACTCATGCGTTGGCTCGTGCACAATTAGTTTTTGTTTGTGGGGGACTTGGGCCAACTGCAGATGATATTACAATGCCCACCGTTGCCAAAATCTTAGGAAAAGAGTTGCGGACTGACGAAGAACATTGGAAATGGATTCAAAAAACATTTGAACAACGACAAATAAAAATGGAACCAGAGAATATTCGCCAAGCGCAGTATCCGCAGGGAGGAGAACCACTTGCTAATCCTGTGGGACTTGCTCTAGGATGTTGGTATGAAACTAAGGGTAAAGTTGTGGTTGTCTTACCGGGACCACCTGCTGAATTTAAGCAAATGGTTGAAAAGAGCCTGGTGCCTAAACTCCAACAATATTTCCAAACGGAAAAGCAAATTACTAGTCGGACATTAAACTTTTTAGGGCGGCCGGAGTCACAATTAATGGATGAAATTGAAGGTGCTACTAACGATATACCAGGGATAAGTATTACCTCTTATGTTCAACCAACGGCAATCCAGGTTCGCCTCACCGTGCGAGACTTACCAGTTGATAAAGCTGAAGAAAAAATTGATCAGGCGCAGGAAGCAATTCTTGCAGTTGAAGAACCATTTTTCTTTGGTGTGGGAGATGGACTCACACTTGCTAAAGTCGTTGTTGAACAATTAAAAAATTGCGAGTGGAAATTGACCGCAGCAGAAAGCTTAACAGGGGGGATGTTCCAAAGTACTATTTGTTCCGTACCAGGAGCCTCGACTGTTTTTAATGGAGGGTTTGTTACTTATGCTGCTAGTGCAAAGGAAAAGCTATTAGAAATTCCTCATAACACGATTGAACAGTACGGAGTAGTAAGTTCTGAAACTGCTGCAGCAATGGCGGAAGGATGTCGACGAAAGCTAAATGTTGAAGTTGGGATTGGTTTTACTGGTGTGGCAGGTCCAGATATGTTAGAAGGACAACCAGCAGGTACGGTCTGGATTGGACTAGCAATAAAAGGACGTTCAACTAAAACCGTTCAATTGCATCTTGCATCCTATGTTGGAAGACAAGCAATTCGTACGTTAAGTGTTCAGTATGGGCTTCAATTGATCTATCGTGAATTAAAAAAATAAACGAACTTTTGTTCACTTTTTTCTTGTTTTTTTGGCTAAAACTGTTATTATTAGTTATCGGATAAACCGTGAAAAAGGAGGAATTTGATTTGGCTGACCAACGAAAAGCAGCATTAGATGTTGCTATCAGAAAGATCGAAAAGAACTTCGGTAAGGGTTCTATTATGCGAATGGGTGACGCCACTGATATGAAGATTGCTTCAGTTTCTAGTGGTTCCCTTGCTATTGACAAGGCACTTGGAATTGGTGGATATCCTCGTGGTCGGATAGTTGAAATTTACGGCCCTGAAAGTTCTGGTAAGACTACTGTAGCATTGCATGCAGTAGCGGAAGTACAACGTCAGGGCGGGACAGCAGCCTATATTGATGCTGAAAATGCTCTTGATCCTCAATATGCAGAAGCCTTGGGTGTTAATATTGATGACCTATTGCTTTCACAGCCTGATAGTGGTGAAGAAGGACTAGAAATTGCTGATGCATTGATTTCAAGTGGGGCCGTTGACTTAGTAATTGTTGATTCGGTTGCAGCATTAGTTCCTCGTGCGGAAATTGATGGTGATATGGGTGACACCCATGTTGGATTACAAGCTCGTTTGATGTCGCAGGCTCTTCGGAAACTTTCTGGTGAAATTAACAAGACAAAGACAATCGCTATCTTTATTAACCAGATTCGTGAAAAAGTTGGTGTGATGTTTGGTAACCCTGAAACAACAACTGGTGGACGGGCACTTAAATTTTATTCAACTATTCGGATGGAAATTCGTCGTGCTGAACAAATTAAGAATGGTACGGATGTGATTGGAAATAAAGCTAAAGTAAAGATTGTTAAAAATAAGGTTGCTCCGCCATTCAAACGTTGTGAAGTTGATATTATGTATGGTGAGGGAATCTCTAAGACTGGTGAATTGCTAGATATGGCAGTTGAAAACGATCTTGTTGACAAGAGCGGTGCCTGGTACTCATATGGTAATGAACGTATTGGGCAAGGTCGTGAAAATGCTAAAAAGTGGCTTAAGGAGCACCCAGACAGCATGAATGAATTAATGGATAAAGTTCGTGTTGCGAATGGGATGGAACCATTAAATGAAAAGTCAACGAAAGAAACTGCTGATGATAAAGCCAGCGGTAAGACCGGTGAAAATAAACAAGAAACAATCGAAGAAGCAAGTAAATAATAATATTTGAAATTGAAATTCCCTAATTTTTTAGCATTAATAGCTGAATATTAGGGATTTTCCTTTTTATGATGGCTGTTTAAGTAATTGCTAAATTCAATAGTTGACACCTTAGTGTGGCAAGATTAAAATTTAACTTGTGTGATGTTTTTTTGATGTTACACGGTGAAATTAATTTATTCATACCAACAACATAATAGTTGAAGCGGAGGTGAAATAGTGAAAATTTTAATGTTCGCCGCGCTTGCTATGGTTGTCGGAATTATTGTCGGCTATGTAATTCGCAAGGTTTCATATGAAAAACAAGTTGCAGAAGCACATAATGATGCTAAAGGTATTATTTCTAAAGCAAAACAAGAGGCAGTAACGGCGAAAAAAGAAGCTATTTTAGAAGCAAAAGAAGAGAGTCATCAATACCGCGAGAGAGTGGAAGATGAGTTAAAACAGCGGCGGAGTGAGGTCCAACGGCAGGAAGATCGCTTACTCCAACGGGAGGCTTCTTTAGATCATAAGGATAGTGCTCTAGAAAAAAGAGAAAATGCAGTTGGTGTTCGTGAACGTAAATTAGATCAAGAAAAAGAGCAGCTTCATCAATCAAAGGAACAAGCAGAAGCCTTAATTGAACAACGCAAACAAGAAGTTGAAAAAGTTGCTCAGATGTCACAAGAAGATGCTAAGCAGTTATTATTATCTGAAGTAAAAGAACAGTTAAAGACTGAACGTGCAGTAATGATTCGTGACAGTGAACAAGAAGCGGAACTTTCTGCAGAACGTAATGCAAAGAAACTAATTGTTGAAGCAATTCAGCGTAGTGCTGCTGATGTTGTCTCAGAGACGACTGTTTCGGTTGTTAATCTTCCTAATGATGATATGAAAGGAAGAATAATTGGTCGTGAAGGTCGAAATATTAGAACTTTAGAGACGTTAACAGGTATTGATTTGATTATTGATGATACGCCAGAAGCTGTCGTATTGAGCGGCTTTGATCCTGTACGACGTGAGATTGCTAAGATTGCGCTTGAAAAATTAATTCAAGATGGTCGGATTCATCCTGCACGAATTGAAGAAGCAGTTGATAAGGCTCGTAAGCAGATGGATACTCAACTACGGGAAACTGGTGAACAAGCATTATTTGATTTAGGAATTCATTCAATGCATCCAGACCTAATTAAGACGGTTGGAAGAATGAAGTACCGGACTAGTTATGGTCAAAATGTTTTAGACCACTCAATTGAAGTTGCTAAGTTAGCTGGGATTATGGCTGCTGAGCTTGGAGAAGACGTTACATTAGCAAAACGTGCGGGACTCCTCCATGACATTGGGAAGGCAATTGATCATGAAGTTGATGGTTCGCATGTTGAGTTAGGTGTTGAGCTAACCCGCAAGTACAAAGAAAATAAAGTAGTTATCAATACGATTGCTTCCCACCATGGTGATGTACCAGCTACTTCTGTAATTGCTGTTCTTGTACAAGCAGCAGATGCAATTTCAGGAGCACGTCCTGGTGCTCGAAGCGAGTCATTAGAACAATACATTCAACGTTTAAAGAAACTGGAAAGCATAGCAAACAGTTATGATGGTGTCGACCATAGTTATGCAATTCAAGCTGGTCGAGAACTTCGCGTTATTGTCAAACCGAAGAAGATTTCTGATTTGCAGGCAACAACTTTGTCACATGATATTAAGAACAAAATTGAAAAGCAATTAGAATATCCAGGACATATTAAAGTAACCGTTATTCGGGAAGTTCGAGCAGTTGATTATGCTAAATAAACTGATTTTTTCAGTTCCTATAAAGAGGCTGGGTATAACCTTCAGTCTCTTTATTATTTTAAATAATATCCATCATTAACTGATATCTTGCGGTAAATTTAGACAAAAAATATAATTAGTTTATTATTAAGATTAAAAAGATATTAACGGGGTGAAATTTAGTGGCAAAAAAAACAACGCCGATGATGGAACAATATCAAAAGGTAAAAGATCAATATCCCGATGCCTTTTTATTTTACCGACTTGGTGATTTTTATGAACTATTTAATGATGATGCGGTTAAAGGAGCACAACTTCTTGAACTGACATTGACGACTAGGAACCATAGTGCAAAAAATCCAATTCCGATGTGTGGGGTACCCCATCGAGCAGTTAATAACTATGTTGATATTTTGATTGATAAGGGTTATAAAGTAGCAATCTGCGAGCAGATGGAAGATCCTAAAAAAGCTAAGGGAATGGTAAAACGAGCTGTTACGCGTTTGATTACTCCTGGAACGCAAATGGATTTAAATGGTGAACAAGCACGCGATAACAATTATCTTGCGGCAATTAGTGTGCAAAATGGTTTATTTAGTATTGCCTATACAGACTTATCAACTGGTGAGCTTAAAACGACAAACTTAAATAACGCTAATGATACGGTTAATGAATTAGTAAATCTTCAAAGCAAAGAAGTAGTTGTGGATGGTGAGCTTCCAGGTGAAATAACGACCCAGTTTAAGCAACGAAATATCCTTCAATCACACCAGCCAACAGTCCTTAAAAATGCTGAAATTAGCTATCTCACCCAAGATCTTGCGGATAAAGCCCAACAGCATGTTGTTGCATTACTTGTATCGTACTTATTAACAACCCAAAAGCGCTCTTTGGCACATATGCAGAAAGCAATTGCGTATCAACCTAGCTCCTTTATGAAGATCGACCACTATTCTAAAACAAATCTTGAGTTAATGCGTAATATGCGAAGCGGAAAACGTCAGGGAACTTTAGCATGGCTCTTAGATGAGACAAAAACAGCAATGGGAAGTCGTCTTCTTAAACGATGGATTGACCGGCCATTAATTAATCAAAATGCAATCAGTGAACGACAAGATAAGGTCCAAGAATTATTAGACCACTATTTTGAAAGAAGTAATTTACAACAAGAACTAATTAAGGTATATGACCTTGAACGCTTGGCAGGGCGGGTTGCCTATGGAAGTGTTAATGGACGTGATCTTATTCAACTTAAGACTTCCTTAAAGCAAGTTCCTAAAATAAAATATGTTTTAGAAACCCTTGACTCTCCTGTCTTTGAAGAATTGCAAAAACAATTAGACCCCTTGGCCGATGTGGCAGATTTAATTGATCAATCAATTGTTGAAGAACCGCCAATTGCTGTTACTGAAGGTGGCATAATTAAGGATGGCTATAATGACCAATTAGACCAATACCGCGATGCAATGAATAATGGGAAACAATGGATTGCAGACCTGCAAGAACATGAACGGAAATTAACAGGGATAAATAATCTCAAAATTGGTTATAATCACGTATTCGGTTATTACATTGAGGTCACAAAAGTTAATCTTGATAAGCTTCCTAAAGACCGTTATGAGCGTAAACAAACGTTAGTTAATGCGGAACGCTTTTCTACTCCTGAATTAAAAGAAAAAGAAGCATTAATAATGGGAGCGCAAGAAAAGTCGACAGCCTTGGAATACGATATTTTTGTTAAAATTCGTGAACAAGTCAAGGGACAAATTACACGCCTGCAAAAGTTAGCACAACAACTTGCGGAATTAGATGTGCTCCAAAGTTTTGCGGTTGTTAGTGAAGATTACCATTTTGTCCGTCCTAAAATGAATACTGACCACGTCTTAAAAATTAAAGATGGTCGTCACCCGGTTGTGGAAAAATTTATGGGGCATCAAGAATATGTGCCCAATGATGTTTTAATGGGGGAAGATACTGATATTCTCCTGATTACTGGGCCAAACATGTCAGGGAAGAGTACCTATATGCGTCAGCTAGCATTGATTGCGGTAATGGCACAAATTGGCTGTTTTGTTCCTGCTAAGTCTGCAGAATTGCCAATTTTTGATCAAGTCTTTACGCGCATCGGAGCGGCTGACGACTTAATCTCTGGTGAAAGTACCTTTATGGTTGAAATGATGGAAGCAAATAATGCCTTGCTTCATGCTACTGATCGTAGTTTGATTCTCTTTGATGAGATTGGCCGGGGAACTGCAACTTACGATGGAATGGCATTGGCCCAGGCAATTATTGAGTACGTTCATCAGCATGTTCATGCTAAAACTCTTTTCTCAACTCACTATCATGAACTAACAGCCCTAGAAAAGAGTTTATCTCGACTTAAAAATGTTCATGTGGGAGCAACTGAAAAAGATGGGGAGTTAGTGTTCTTACACAAGGTCAGCTCAGGGCCTGCAGATAAGTCTTACGGAATCCACGTGGCTAAACTAGCAGGAATGCCATCCTCATTATTAAAACGTGCAGATACTATTTTACAAAAGTTAGAGCAAAAGGATGTCAAATTACCGAATACCCCTAAAGCGGCAACAGATACTTACCATACAGAACCAATATCAGCAAAGATAAATGAAGCGGCAACGGTAAAGAAAGAGGCTGCACCAGTTGTTGAAGATAATGGTCAACTTGAATTATTTGCTACTCACCCTGAGAAAAAAGAAGCGAGTGTTGATCGGCGGATCTTACATCAATTAAAAGAACTTAATTTAATGGGGATGACCCCCATGGATGTTATGAATCAAATTTATAAGTGGCAGCAGAAATTGAAATAAGGTGATAGTTAATGGGAAAGATTCATGAATTAGATAATATTTTAGCCAATCAAATTGCTGCTGGTGAAGTAATTGAACGTCCAGCATCAATTGTAAAAGAATTAGTTGAAAATTCATTGGATGCCCATAGTCACCGTGTGGATATTATTGTTGAAAATTCTGGCTTAGATAGCGTGCGCGTGATTGATGATGGGGATGGAATTGCTGCTGAAGATATTAGCCTTGCATTTCACCGCCATGCAACCAGTAAAATTAATTCGCGTCATGACTTATTTAAGGTGCAGACGATGGGGTTTCGTGGTGAAGCGCTACCTAGTATTGCATCAGTCGCTGATGTAACGCTTACGACTGCTCAGGCTGGTCAAAAAGAAGGAACAATGATTCATTTACGAGGAGGAAAAGAATTAGTAGTAAAGCCGGCCGGTGCGCGTCAAGGAACCGATATTAAGGTAACTGACTTATTCTTTAACACTCCTGCCCGATTAAAGTACTTAAAATCCCCCCAAACGGAGCTAACCAGAATTACAGATATCATTAATCGGCTTGCTCTTGCTAATCCAGCAGTTGCTTTTAGCTTTACCCACAATGGGCGGGAACTATTTCGTTCAGCAGGTAATAATAACTTACAACAGGTAGTTGCCGCAATTTATGGCGTTCAAGCAGGACGCAAGATGATTGAGATAAGCGGCGCAGATGATGATTTTAAGGTTAGGGGTTTTGTTTCTTTACCAGAATTAACACGAGCATCACGCCAATATATAACAATCACAATCAACCATCGGTATATTCGTAATTTTGAATTAACAAAGGCCATTATTCAGGGATATGAATCAAAACTAATGGTTGGTCGTTATCCGATCGCTGTAATCAACATTGACTTGGATCCAGTTTTGGTTGACGTGAATGTCCATCCGGCTAAGCGTGAGGTTCGTCTAAGCAAAGAACAGCAACTAGTAGAATTGATTGCTGAGACAATTCGGAAGCGGATAGCAGTCGAAAACTTGATTCCAGATGTAGATGCCGACCAATTTATTCCTAACGATAACGAGATAGCGGACCTTGATCGCCGGTTAAAGGAAGCATCGCCTGTTTATCATGCTGCGCCAATTTCAGCAGTACCAGCAAAGGAGAGGGAAGCAACTGGGATTTCTACTCCAGAAGCTGATAATCCGGCACATGCTGACGCGCTTGATAGTGAAATTCCAGCACCGATCGTTATCCACCATCTTGAAGATTTAAATACACCAGCAATGCAAAAATTTGATGAGCGTTATCAAAATGAGGGTGAAGTTACGCCGTTTTCTGCTCCAGTTCCTATCATCGCTAAGAAGTCCGTAAAATCTACAAATATTGAATTAGATGTTCATGATAAACAAGATCAGCAGCAAAAGCGGTTTCCTGATCTTCAATATATTGGTCAGCTTCAGGGAACCTTTTTATTAGCACAAGCAGGAGATGGTCTTTACATTGTTGACCAACATGCTGCTCAGGAGCGAATCAATTATGAGTATTACCGCCAAAAAATTGGTGAAGTGAGCGCTGATCAGCAAAATTTCTTGGTTCCGCTTGTTCTTAATTATTCGACTGTCGATGCAATGACAATTAATCAGCACCTTGATACGCTGGCAGCGGTCGGATTAGAATTAGAGTCATTTGGCCAGAATAGTTTTATTTTGCGCGCCCATCCCACCTGGTTTAAAGAGGGCCAAGAAGAAGATACGGCCAAAGAAATGATTGATTGGTTAATTAAGAATGGGAAGCTAACCATCAAAGAATTTCGAATGAAGACAGCGATTATGATGAGCTGTAAGCGGGCCATAAAGGCTAACCACCACCTTGATGAACGGGAAGCTAAAGCCTTGCTGAAACGGTTACCCCAATGTGAGAATCCCTTTAATTGTCCACATGGGCGTCCGGTAACTGTTCATTTTAATGATCAGGATTTAGAAAAGATGTTTAAACGAATTCAAGATTCTCATACCCCGTATGCGGATGATTTTGATGACCATGAATTTTAAGGAGGAATTACCTTGTACGAATACTTAACAGGCCTTGTAACCGTTGTTGCACCACAATATATCGTTGTTGATGTTAATGGGGTTGGCTATAAATTATTAGTTGCTAATCCCTATCGTTATCAAGAGGATCAGACTAAGAAGGTCCAAGTATATGTTTACCAAGCAGTTCGTGAAGATAATATTTCCTTGTTTGGCTTCACAGATCAAAACGAAAAAAAACTCTTTATGCAATTAATCAATGTTTCTGGAATTGGACCAAAGAGTGCCTTAGCAATTTTAGCGAACCCTGATCACCAGGGACTTGTTGATGCAATTACTAATAATAATGTTAGCTATCTGACTAAGTTCCCTGGAATTGGGAAAAAGACCGCTTCGCAAATTGTGTTAGACTTACGTGATAAGCTTACTAATGAAAGCAGCAGCTCATTATTTGCAACAACTCAGCTTGCCGTTGATGCAACAGTAAATAGTGAGCTGAAAGATGCTTTAGAAGCATTGGCGGCATTAGGATACAAGGAACGGGACATTAAAAAGGTTCAAAAGACATTAATGAAAGAAGAACAAATGGCAACCGATGAATACTTAAGACAAGCATTAAGGTTGCTTAACTAGGAGGTGTAAGACTTGTGGAAAATGATCATGGTATTTTATCAGATCAACCATCAGGGGAAGAAGAAAACCAAGTGGAGGTGACCCTTCGCCCACAGAAATTAAAAGAATATATTGGCCAACCTAAAATCAAGCACGAACTAGAAGTATATATTAAGGCAGCCCAATCCCGGGAAGAAGCCCTTGATCATGTATTGCTGTATGGTCCTCCGGGATTAGGGAAGACAACTTTGGCGATGGTAATTGCTAATGAGATGGGCGTTAATATTAAAACAACGAGTGGACCAGCAATCGAAAAACCAGGCGATTTGGTGGCTTTATTGAATGAGCTAAAGCCAGGAGATGTCCTTTTTGTTGATGAAATTCATCGATTACCTAAAGTCGTGGAAGAAATGCTTTATTCAGCGATGGAAGATTACTATATTGATATTGTTATTGGTGAGGGACCAACTGCGCATCCCGTTCATTTTCCCCTTCCTCCATTTACATTAATTGGGGCAACGACACGGGCTGGAATGTTATCGGCACCATTACGTGATCGTTTCGGGATCGTTGAACACATGAACTACTATACTCAAGATGAATTAACAAAAATTATTTTTCGTTCTGCTAAGATTTTCCATACGAGTATCCAAGATGAAGGAGCCCATGAACTATCCCTTCGTTCACGGGGAACGCCGCGAATTGCAAACCGCCTTTTAAAACGGGTGCGGGATTTTGCCCAGGTAGCAGGGAAACAAAGTATTGATTTGGCAATTGTAAAGCAGGCATTATCGCTTCTTCAAGTTGATAACCACGGACTAGATGAGATTGACCGAAAAATGTTGTTAACGATGATCAATTTCTACCATGGAGGCCCAGTAGGTTTAAAAACAATTGCGGCAAATATTGGCGAAGAAACTAATACGATTGAAGAAATGTATGAACCATATTTATTACAAATTGGCTTTATCAGTCGTACTCCTCGCGGTCGGTTAGTGACACCGGCAGCGTATGAACATTTAGGGATTGAATATCCAACTGATAAAAATTAATTGAGGAAAGTTATGAGTAAGTTAGAATTTACAATTAATCAAAATGATCGCCAAGCACGAACCGGACTTTTGCAGGTTAATGGACGACAAGTTGAAACACCGGCTTTGGTTGCTAGTGGAGATGAATTAGAAAAATTATCACCCCTTCAGCTTAAGCAGACTGGGATAAGAGCGGTTAAAACAAGTGGCTTAAAGCGTTGGCTAAAATATGACTCGGTGACTGAAAAATTAGGAGACCTCCATCAGCTTTTTCAGTGGGATGGTCTTTTATTTGTGGACTTGGAAACTGAGGAGGCTTATCGCTTAGCAAAGCCACGTGGAAAAAAGCATGATGGTGTTCGATTTCATGATCCAACAACTGGTCAATTAAAATTCTGGCAACCAGCAACTGCTCTTCAAATTCAAGAAGTACTCGGGGCTGATATTTTTCAAAGCTTTGACCAAGCAACAGATTATTATGCGCCAGTTGATGATTTAAAAGCAGGGGTAAAACAAACAAATGACTGGTTATCTGTTGTCGTATCTCAAAAAGAACAAGCACTTGGTTCGATTGTTGGTGGCGGCTTGAGAGATTTGCGGACAGCCAGTATTGAAGCGGTTGATGAAGCCGGATTAAGCGGTTATCGTTTGAGTGGGATTCCTAACAACTTAGATGATCCAGAGTTTAGCCGAATCATTAATGAAATTACGCCTAAACTAGCAGAGCAGAAACTACGCTACCTCCCTGCGGCACTTTCTTTTGACCAGATGCTAGTGGCAATTTTAGCAGGAGTTGATTTAATTGATAGCAATCTAGCAGCCAAAAAAGCGGCTAATGGAACGGCATTAGTTAATCAAGGTGCGTCTGCTCTTCATCTTGATCGTGAACATTTTAGGTTTGATTCACAAGTAATTGATCGTCAATGTGCTTGTATAACTTGTCAAGCAGGATATTCAAGGGCATTACTCCATAGTTTAATTACCAATCATAGTTTTTACGGTGAACAACTCTTGCTGCAGCATAATCTTTTTACCCTCAATAAATTAATGAGTAGTTTGCGACAGGCAATTAAAAATCATCAAACAAAAAATTTTGTTCAAGAATTGTTACAGAATCAATAGAGTATATGGCTTTTTATGGTAAAGTTTGTTAAAGTTAATGTTAGTTAACTTTTTGAAGGGATGGATAGACTGTGAATAGTTTGAGTAGTTTTGTTCTTGGGGCTGCTTCATCTAATAATGCAAGTGGTTACTCCGGAATTATTTTAATCATCTTAATGGTAGCATTAATGTACTTCTTTATGATTCGCCCACAACAAAAGCAACGTAAAGAACACCAAGAGATGATGAATGAATTACACCCAGGTGATGAAGTTGTCACGATTGGTCGGATGCATGGTAAGATTGATTCAATCAATAAGGCTGATCGGACAGTTACTTTAGATTGTGAAGGGATCTACCTTACTTTTGATATGGTGGCAATTGCCCGCGTTATTAAACGAGCAGATACACCAGCTAATGAAGCTTCACAAGATAATAAAACTGTTGCTAAGGATAGTACTAAAGATGCTTTAGCAGATAGTGCTACTAGTGAACCTGCATCTGCAGCGAGTGCTAGCGATGAACAAAAGGACAGCGAAGAAAAGTAATTTAATTTAGATGAAAATAGTCGTAAACTGGCGAATGTTTTCATCTTTTTTATTTGGTTGTCAATCACGTTTATTGCTATACTAAAAGATAGTGTTAAATTTTATTCGGGTAAGGAGAAAAGCATAATGGCAGATCCATTAACAGCAATTTTTGAACAAATCAAAAAATACAATAAAATAATTATTCATCGGCACCAGCGCCCTGATCCAGATGCGATTGGCTCACAAGTTGGCCTTGCAGAAATTTTGCGGGCTTCATTCCCATATAAGCAAATTTACGTTGTAGGGAAGCATATTCCTGGGTTTGATTGGATCGGTGAGATGGATACGATTGATAATCAGACATTTGATGATGCACTAGTAATTGTTACAGATACAGCAAATGCTCCCCGGATTGATGATCGGCGTTTCGACAATGGGGACGCGCTTATTAAGATTGATCACCACCCTAATGATGAACCCTTTGGCGATATTATGTGGGTTGACCCAGATGCTTCTAGCTGTTCTGAAATGATTTATAGTTTTTATCAACGATTTGCAAAAGAATTAACTCTTCCCCAAAAGGCTGCCCATGCCTTATACGCAGGAATTATTGGCGATACAGGTCGTTTCCTTTATCCAGCAACAACTCCACGAACGATGCTAGTTGCAGGTTCGTTAATGGCGGCCGGGGCAAATGCAGCGGAAATTAGTCAGCACGAAAATGAAATTACCTTACCAGTGGCCCGTCTATCAGCATATGTTTATGAAAATTTGCAGATATTAGATAATGGAGCCGCATATGTTATCTTAACCAATGAAATTTTAGAACAATTCGGATTGACTGAAGCCGGGACATCTGCAATTGTTTCTTTACCAGGTCGAATTCATGATGTTATTGCTTGGGCGATCTTTGTAGAGCAAGAAGATGGCCATTATCGCATTCGTCTCCGTTCAAAAGGGCCGACAATTAATGAATTAGCTAAGCAGCACGATGGGGGTGGACATCCCCTTGCTAGTGGCGCTAAGGCTAAAGATGAGGCAGAAATTAAACAAGTGATTGATGAATTGGACCAATTAACACAAAGTTATGCAAACCAAAAATGAAAGGGAAATAGCTATGAGTGATAAAAAATTCGCTGATTTTCAGTTACAACCTTATCTGTTAACAGCAATTCAAAAAATTAATTTTCGTCAACCAACACCGGTCCAACAACGAGTAATACCAGTGATTATGGCGGGACGAAGTGTTGTGGGGCAATCAGCGACCGGTAGTGGAAAAACACATGCCTTCCTTTTACCGATTTTTTCAAAGATTAATCCAGAAGATCAAACCGTTCAAGCAGTAATTACAACTCCTAGTCGGGAATTAGCATACCAAATTTATAATGCGGCAAAGCAACTTAATAAGTATGCTCCTCATCCTCTTACCATTCACAATTATGTTGGTGGTACAGACAAGCAGCATCAAGTTGACCAATTAAGCCGAAAACAACCCCAATTGGTCATTGGAACGCCAGGGAGAGTATTAGACTTAATCAAGAGTCAGGCATTGGATATTCACACAGCGAAAATGTTTGTGGTAGATGAAGCAGATATGACCCTAGATATGGGATTCTTACATGAAGTTGACCAAATTGCCAGTCATTTTCCTGATGACCTTCAGATGATGGTTTTCTCAGCAACGATTCCGCAGAAACTGCGTCCATTTTTAAAAAAGTATATGGAAAATCCAGTCGTTGAAGAGATTCCGACTGAAGCAGTAATTAATCCAGACGTTGATAATTGGTTAATGTCAACTAAGGGGCAAGATCGTAATCAACTAATTTATCGTTTGTTGACTCTTGGTGAACCATATCTTGCGTTGGTATTTGCTAATACAAAAGAACGAGCAGTTGAATTAACTCAGTATTTAGAAAATCAAGGGCTCAAAGTAGCGATGATTCATGGAGGACTAGAAGCTCGTCGGCGTAAACGGACAATGCGGCAAATCCGGGATCTTGAATATCAATATGTTGTAGCAACTGATTTAGCAGCTCGTGGAATCGATATTGATGGCGTATCACTAGTAATTAATGACGACTTGCCAACTGACCTTGAATATTTTGTTCATCGGGTTGGTCGTACAGGGCGAAATGGGATGAAGGGAACTGCCATTACCCTATATGAACCAGCAGAAGATGATTTGATTGCTAAGCTTGAGGAGCGGGGAGTTAAATTTGTACCAAAAGAATTAAAGAATGGTCAACTAGTAACTACCCATGACCGTAATCGCCGGAAGCATTATAAGCGGCGCCAAAATGAACTTGATCCGTCAATGAAAGGTTATGTAAAAAAGACTAAGAAGAAGGTTAAACCTGGTTATAAGAAACGGATTAAAAAGGCGATTAAGGAAGATGAACAGCAAAAACGGAAACTTGAATTACGTCATAAAATTCGGAAAGCTAAACGTGCGCGCCAAAAACAACATCGCCGTGAGCGAAATGCCCGTTGATTTTAAAGTAATTGTTCGCTATAATATGACACGTTTGGGATATGCTATAACTTTTGGAACATTTCAGAGACAGTTGGTAAGGTGTGACAACTGATTTCCTAGCTTTAGTGCTCCCCATTCGGATAATTTGATATTTAACCTTGGGAAACCAAGAAGTAAAGAGGTAAACGAATTCCATCGTTGCAAGCAGAGTGGTACCGCGTCAATCCGGCGTCTCTGATTCGCAATGATGGTTTTTATTTTAGAAAGGGCGATTTGATGAAAGAGTTAAAGCAACTAAATAGTGCTCAAGTACGGCGGATGTACTTGAAGTTTTTTGAAGAGCATGGCCACCAAGTTATGCCAAGCGCTTCATTAGTCCCGGTAAATGATCCAACATTACTATGGATTAACTCTGGGGTTGCCACAATGAAGAAATATTTTGATGGAAAAGTTGTTCCTGATAATCCACGGATGACAAGCTCACAAAAGAGTATTCGGACGAATGATATTGAAAACGTCGGTAAAACTGCACGGCACCATACTATGTTTGAAATGTTGGGTAACTTCTCTGTTGGTGATTACTTTAAAAATGAAGTAATTCCGTGGGCTTGGGAATTGCTAACAGGTGATGAATGGTTTGGCTTTGATCCTGCACGGCTATACATTACTTATTACCCTAAAGATCATGATGCTTATAATCGGTGGCGTGAAGTAGGGGTTGCTGAAGATCATTTAATTGCTGATGAAGATAACTTCTGGGATATTGGTCAAGGTCCATCTGGTCCTGATACAGAAATTTTTTATGACCGTGGTCAAGAATTTAATAATTTAGCCGATGATGATCCAGAAAACTACCCTGGTGGTGAAAATGAACGCTACCTTGAGATTTGGAACATTGTCTTTAGTCAATTTAATCATACGCCAGAAGATACTTATGAACCACTTCCTCATAAAAATATTGATACGGGGATGGGTCTTGAACGGGTTGTTTCTATCTTTGAAAATGCCCCTACCAATTTTGAAACCGACCTATTTATGCCATTAATCAAGCAAGCGGAAGAGTTTAGTGGTACTAAGAAGTATGGTCAAAACAAAGAAGATGATATTCAATTTAAGATCATCGCTGATCATATTCGGACAATTACCTTTGCGATCGGCGATGGGGCTTTACCTTCAAATGTTGGTCGTGGATACGTTATTCGGCGTTTACTTCGGCGAGCAGTTGTTGCTGGAAAGAAGCTGGGAATTGACGAACCATTCTTAGCAAAGATGGTTCCAACAGTCGGCAAGATCATGGAAGACTACTATCCTGATGTTCTTAAAAATGCTGACTATATTGCTTCAGTTATCAAATCAGAAGAAGATCGCTTCAGTGCAACCTTAAATGGCGGATTAAACTTGTTGAATAACGTGATTGCTGAAGCTAAGGAAAATAAGACCAAC
The DNA here is from genome assembly GCF_014145585.1 of Limosilactobacillus agrestis. GTDB lineage: Bacteria > Bacillota > Bacilli > Lactobacillales > Lactobacillaceae > Limosilactobacillus > Limosilactobacillus agrestis. Next base: position 26,105 of record NZ_JACIVF010000035.1, on the reverse strand, counting down.
GAAATTGATGGACGAACAGCCTTTAAGCTTTATGATACTTATGGCTTCCCAATTGAATTAACCAAGGAATATGCTGAAGATGAAGGACTAACAGTTGATGAAAAGGGCTTCCAAGCAGCAATGACAGAGCAGCAAAATCGTGCTCGTAATGCCCGTGACATGGATAACGGGATGGGAGTTCAAACTGATTTATGGACTTCATTCAAGGAAGATAGTAAATATGTTGGTTACACTGATTTGACTGTTGATAATGCAAAAGTTATTGGCTTAGCGCATGATGGTCAACAAGCTGATGAAGCACAACCAGGCGATAAGAACATCGAATTAATTTTTGATGTAACGCCATTCTATGCTGAAATGGGAGGGCAAGTCGCTGATACTGGTGACATTATTGATAACTATGGTAAAAAAGTTGGTCAGGTGATTGATGTACAACACGCACCAAACCAACAAAACCTTCACCGGGTAGAATTAACTGCTCCTATTAAAAAGGGTGCCCGTTACAAACTGGTCGTTGACCGTCTTCGTCACCTTAAGATTGAGAAAAACCATACAGCAACGCACTTATTAGACCAAGCATTGCGGAACGTTCTTGGTGGTCATACTCAACAAGCCGGGTCATTAGTTGAAGAACATTACTTACGGTTTGACTTTAACCACTTTGGTCAAGTAACTGCTGAGGACCTCAAGAAGGTTGAAAACATGGTTAACGAGCAAATTTGGAAGGAAATCCCAGTCAAGACAGTCGAAACTGATATTGATTCTGCTAAGGAAATGGGTGCTATTGCCTTATTCTCAGATAAGTATGGTGATAAGGTCCGGGTTGTAAAAATTGGTGACTTTAACACTGAATTCTGTGGTGGTGACCATGTTAAAAACACGAATGAGCTTGGCCTCTTCAAGATTGTTTCTGAAGGAGGTGTTGGAGCTGGTGTTCGCCGGATCGAAGCAGTAACTTCCAGTGATGCTTTTAAGTTCCTTCAAGACCGTGATAATCTCTTAACAAAGAGTGCTGCTAGTTTAAAGGTTGCCCAAATTAAGGAAGTTCCTCACCAAGTAGAAACACTGCAAAATGAGTTGAAGGAAGTACAAAAACAAAATGAGTCTCTTCAAGCTAAGATTGCTGCTCAACAGGCAAATAATGTTTTTGAAAATGTTCAATCAACCAAGAATGGAAGCTTAATTGCTGCTGAAGTTCAAGTTGCTGGAATGGGTCAATTACGGCAACTTGCTGATACTTGGCGTTCAAAGGCTCTTTCCGATATTCTTGTCCTTGCAACAGCTAATGATGGTAAAGCAAACCTATTAGTAGCTGTTAGTGATGATAAAACTAAAGAGGGCTTAAAAGCTGGTGATCTTATTAAGGCGATTGCGCCAGCTATTAATGGTGGCGGTGGAGGTCGACCAAACCTCGCACAAGCTGGTGGAAAGAATCCTGCTGGAATTAAAGATGCCTTGGGGCAAGCTAAGGACTATCTCGATAAGTAAATCAAGAATAAGAGGGTAAATAACCATCTTTTAATAATATGAAAGATTGAAAGAAATCAGTTTTTAAAGTTCTTTCAATCTTTCTTTTTGTAAGAACTTCTTAAAGTAATAAAAAAATACTACCGGTAAGCCTTATTATCAGCTATAATGGTAAAACTTGTAGTTTGGACTATAATTAATATTACTGTTTACTTACAATTGACAAATGTAAATTGTGATTTTAATAAGAATATAGTAAAATTGATGGTTGAAAAGAATATCTGGAGGTGACGATTGATGGCTACAAATGATAAAACGATGTTCTTTGATTTCGGTCAAGAACGTCAAGAAGATATTAAGCAAACATTAAAGACGGTTTATGAATCATTAGAAGAAAAGGGATATAATCCGATTAATCAAATTGTCGGTTATCTTTTATCTGGTGATCCTGCTTATATTCCGCGTTTGAATGATGCACGTAACTTGATTCGTCAGCATGAACGTGACGAAATTATTGAAGAGCTTGTTCGGTCATACCTAAAGAATAATGGAGAAACTAAATGAGATTAATGGGACTAGACGTAGGTTCTAAAACAGTTGGTATTTCTGTAAGTGATCCGCTTGGTTGGATTGCCCAAGCGGTTGAGATTATTCCAATTGATGAAGAAAACGAAATTTTTGGGATTGATCGTGTTGCCGAGTTAGTAAAAGAAGAACAGGTAGCTGGGTTTGTAATTGGCCTTCCTAAAAATATGAATAACACAGAAGGACCTCGTGTTGAAGCATCTCAGCACTATGGCAAGCTACTACAACAACGTTTTCCAGATATTCCTATTGATTTTCAAGATGAACGTTTAACGACGGTTGAGGCGCACCGAATGCTAGTTGAAGAAGCAGATATTTCACGTGCTAAGCAGAAAAAAGTTATTGATGAAGTCGCAGCAACATTCATTTTACAAAGCTATTTGGATCGTCATGGCCGCCTTGTGAATAAGTTAAAATGAGGTATTAAAATGAGCAAACAAGAAAATAACGAAGACATGATTACATTAATTGATGAGAACGGTAATGAACAATTGTTTAAGGAATTGTTTACGTTTGATTCTGATGATTATGGGAAATCATATATTTTTATTTATCCAGCGGAACAGGAAAATGACGATTCCGTTGATATTCAAGCTTACATTATAGCTGATAATGAAGATGATGATGGACAAGATCTTGTTCCAATTGAAGATGATAAGGAATGGGACATGGTTGAAGAAGTATTAAATACTTTCCTTGATAATGACGGCAATTTTAAAGCTTAATTAAAATTACAGGATAAATAAAATATTAACAAAAGGGGAGCTGTGGACACGTTTGTCACAGTCCTTTTTCTTTACAAACAGGAAGGATCATCAGGATGATTTTAACAACCTTTATTATTTTGATTTTAATGGGATGTTTTATTAATGGTCATCGTCGGGGATTATTGACAATGATATTAATGCTTGGAACATATATAGTGGCTTGGCTTGTTGCTCGTCAAGGGACTCAATTGATTGGTAGCTGGTTAAAATCATTGTTACCAAGTATTGGGAACCCGGCAACTTTTTCGGCAAGTCTGCTTACAAATGTGAATAGTAATCTTTTCTTTTATAATGGGATTGCATTCATGATAATTTTTACAATTGTTTCAATTTTTTGTCATTGGGGGATTCGCCAGTTAAACTGGGTAAAGAGGATTCCAGTAGTAGGGACAGTTGATAAAATAGCAGGTGGCTTAATTTCGTTTTTAATTGGCTATTTGATTATTTACGTTGTTTTACTAATTATGCAACTATTTCCAGTGGGTTGGTGGCAAATGCAAATAGCCAACTCAGAATTAGCACGGTTTATAATTAATCAAACACCAGGAATAGCGCATTTAGTAATTAATACGCTAGTACAGGGAGGATAAAATGAATAACAAAATTTTAGAAATATTAGAGTTTGATCGAATAAAAGGGCAGCTTGCCCAATATCTTGTTTCTGCAGCTGGCCACCGGGAATTAATGCAGCTTATTCCACAAACTGATTATGAGGCGGTCAAAGCACTGCTAACAGAAACGACTGATGGGGCCGATATTTTAAGATTAGAGAATGGGATTCCTATTCCGCAACTGGCTGATATTAAGCCGCAATTGAAACGTTTAAAAATTAAGGCAAATCTGAACGGCACCGAATTAGCACAAATTACTAAAGTGCTGCAAACTAGTATGAGTGTAAAGAATTTTTTTGATCAGATGCGGGAGAAAAAAATCAAGCTTCGCGTTTTAACGACACAAGTTGACCGCCTAGTCACAATTCCTTCAATTACTCAACGGCTAGTTCGTTCGGTTGATCCTGATGGGCGGATAAATGATGAAGCATCGGCTAAACTCCATGGCATCCGTCAATTAATTACACGAACGGAAGCAGAAATTCACCAACAAATGGAAAAGTATACTCACGGGAAAAATGCAAAATACTTAAGTGACCCTATTATCACAATGCGAAATGACCGCTATGTAATTCCGGTAATCGCTCGCTATCGAAATAAATTTGGTGGGGTTGTTCATGACCAAAGTGCTAGTGGACAAACTTTATATATTGAGCCAGCAGCCGTGGTGGAAACTAATAATCGCTTACGCCAGGCGCAAATAGAAGAACGGCAGGAAATGCAACGAGTTTTGATTGAGTTATCACAAATGATTGCTCCTTATCGGCACGATATTGGACAAAATGAAACAATTCTTGGGCATCTTGACTTTATTAATGCAAAAGCGCACTGGGCGCATGATACTAAGGCGACGTTACCCCTCTTAAGCAAAGAAAATCATGTTTTGTTACGAAAGGCTCGCCATCCTTTGATTGATTCCCAGCGCGTAGTGACAAATGATATTAAGATTGGCAAAGATTACCAAGCGATTATTATTACAGGACCAAACACTGGTGGTAAGACCATTACACTTAAAACTTTAGGAATTATCCAGTTGATGGGCCAATCAGGGCTGTTTATTCCGGCAGAAGAAGGTAGCACGATTGGAATTTTTGATAATGTCTTTGCGGATATTGGTGATGAGCAGTCATTGGAACAAAATCTGAGTACTTTCTCTGGGCATATGGATGGAGTAAAAGCCATTCTTGAACAAATTACCAGTCGTAGCTTAGTTCTGTTAGATGAGCTTGGTGCCGGAACTGACCCTAAAGAGGGAGCTGCACTAGCAATGGCAATTTTAGATCATATTGGCAGTAAAGGGACAATGGTTGTGATCACAACGCACTATCCTGAACTTAAAGTTTACGGATATGATCGTGCTAAGACGATTAATGCTAGTATGGAATTTGACCAAGAAACGCTTAAGCCGACATATAAATTACTACTAGGAATTCCTGGACGATCAAATGGACTAGAGATTGCCCAACGGTTAGGAATCGATTCACAGATCATTGATGAAGCGCGGACATTTGTTAGTGATGATAGTCAGAACCTGAATAATATGATTGGCGATTTAGTAGAGCAACGAAAAAAAGCACGCGAAGAAAGTGAAAAGCTGACAAAATTAGTAGCCGAAAATGAAAAAGCTCAACGTAACCTAGATGAAAAACTCACACGCTTTAATGAACAACGTGATAAGTTATATGAACAAGCGCGTTCAAAGGCCAACCATCAAGTCTCAATAGCTAAGAAGAAGGCTGATCGAATTATTCATCATTTGCGTCAGTTAGAAGTTCAACAGGGCGGGAATGTAAAGGAAAATGAATTGATTGATGCACAAGGACAATTAAATGCTCTTCATCGTGATAATCCCCGCTTACAACATAATTCGGTATTGCAACGAGCTAAGCAAAAACATGATTTGCATAAAGGTGATGCAGTCTTGGTAAAATCTTATGGTCAATACGGAGAGCTTTTATCTAAGCGCGGAAACCATAAGTGGGAAGTTCAGATTGGTATTCTTAAAATGGAAGTTGATGAGAATAACCTTGAAAAAGTAGCGAAAAAAGACCTCCCTCGTGAGAAAAATGTAAATCGTCGTCATGCTGTAAGGACAACACAAACAAGAAAGACCTCAGCGCGTCTTGATTTACGTGGACATCGTTATGAACAAGCAATGAGTGAGTTAAGTAATTTTATTGATCATGCATTGTTGAATAATCTTTCAACTGTAACAATTATCCATGGAAAAGGGACGGGTGCGCTTCGTAAGGGAACGCAACAATATCTACAAAGCAACCCACGCGTTAAATCATTTTCTTATGCTTCCCCTAATGCTGGTGGGGATGGAGCGACAATTGTTAATTTATAATCGCTTACTATAAAAAAGTAAGCAACTTGAATGACATTTAAGAAGGGATTTGTTAAAATAGCGGTAAGAATAACAAAGGAGGAATTGAAGATGGCTGTAAATGTAACAACAGATCAAACCTTTGAACAAGATACAGCAACTGGTGTTGATTTAATTGACTTTTGGGCAACTTGGTGTGGTCCATGTCGGATGCAATCACCAGTAGTCGATGCGCTGTCTGATAAGATGACTGATATTAAATTTTTTAAGATGGACGTAGATCAAAATCCAGAAACTGCACAAAAGTTCCGGATTATGAGTATTCCAACATTAATGGTTAAAAAAGATAGTAAAGTGGTTGACCAAATTATTGGTTACCACAGTGAAGATCAATTAAAGCAAATCTTACAACAATATGTTGATTAGAAAAAAGCTGGAAAAAAACTTTTTGTTTTCTTCCAGCTTTTTAATTATTTTAAACCTATTTTTTATCTTTTTTTCGTCGCTTTAGTAACGAATGATGAGTTTCTTTTTTAGGGGCTTCTTCTTTTGCATCCGGGCGGTCAACAGTGATGAATGTTACCATTTCAGATCGCTCGTTGTCGGCCGAATTTTGTGGATCGTTTTGAATCAAAATATCAATATAATCATGGTGACGGTCTAAGATCTTTGCCTCTGCAACGGTTCCTAGTTGAAATTCTACTTCTTGAGCAAGAAAACCACATTCTAAACCAAAAGAGGTCTCTTCTTCATCTCGTTGAATTCGTTCCTTGACAATTACTCCTGATAACCGCCATATTTGGGAAGTATTGCTTTTTTTACGTAAAGTTAAGCGGCCAAATCCTAGTTGGTTAGTGAGATATACTAAATCCTCAATCGTAGCAACAGGATATACCCGAGCGAGATCTTTACCAATCCAATATAGCATCTCATCCGTTTCTTTACCCAGAATGGCTGGAAGAATAACGTCGCGCATTGTTCCAGTCCCTAATCCTTGATGACCTGCTATTAACTGATTATATAATTTTTGACTCATATCCACTCGCTCCTTTTTAACAATCATTATTATTATACTTAAAATTCAAGATCTTAATAGGGTTAAACTTGAAAAACTTGCAAAATCTTGAAGAGAAAAGGATAATATAGTTTCAAGGTTCTAACCGTTTAAATGAATTAACGAGGTGGAGAGAATGGATAAACGACCAATCGGGGTTATGGATTCAGGGTTAGGTGGACTATCTGTAATTCGGGTACTTCGTGAACAACTACCCCATGAATCTGTAATTTTTGTGGGTGATCAGGGATATTTTCCATATGGAACTAAGACAAGAGAACAGGTTCAGCAATTAGCATTACGAATTGGAAAATTTTTGGTAAAACAAGATGTAAAAATGATGATAATTGCATGCAATACTGCGACTGCCGCAGCTCTTCAACTTCTTCAGAATGAATTACCAATTCCGGTAATTGGAGTGATTGAGCCAGGAGCAAGGGCGGCCACTCAACATCATTATAAAAAAATTGGCGTAATTGGTACCGAATCCACTATTAAAAATGGTGCCTATGCTAAAATATTAGCTAAACTTAACCCTGCGCTAGGTGTTATCAGTTCTCCCGCCCAACCACTGGTTTCAATTGTTGAACATGGACAAACAGGGACAATTTTGGCCCAAAAAACTGTGGATACTGAATTAGAAGTATTTGATAATCAGTCGATCGAAGCTTTAATTCTAGGATGTACCCATTTCCCATTTTTACAAAAAGAAATTCATAATAAATTAGGAGCTAATGTTCAGTTAATTGATCCTGCATTTGAGACAATTAGGCAGGCAAGGGAACTATTAACCAGTGAAAACCAATTGAGTGATAATTTAACGTCAAGGGTTGAACTTTATTCAACAGGAGATGTCAAAGACTTAGTTGCTGGCGCGCAAAAATGGCTACCGAATAGGTATAACAAATGTGCACATATTCAATTAAATGAGGAAGATTAAAATGAAAACAATTGTAATCGCGACAAAGAATACCGGGAAAGCTCGTGAATATCAAGAGATGCTTGCTCCCTTAGGAATTGAAATCAAAACCTTAGCTGATTTTACCCCGATAGTAATTAATGAAAATGGTAAAACATTTGAAGAAAATGCAACAATTAAGGCACTTACAACTGCTGATCAACTACAACTACCGGTCATGGCTGATGACTCGGGTCTAATGGTTGATGCCCTTGGGGGAGCTCCAGGTGTCCGGTCCGCAAGATATGCTGGTGATCATGATGATGCTGCTAATAATGCTAAACTTTTATCGGCATTAAAAGATGTGCCTGATGAAAAAAGAACTGCTCACTTCCATACGACTATCGTTGGTATTAAACCTGATGGGACAAAATTAGTTGCTAATGGTCGGGTTGATGGTCATATTCTTCATCAACTCACTGGAGAAAATGGCTTTGGTTATGACCCGCTTTTTTATGTCGATGAACTAGGTCAATCAATGGCACGGTTAACAGCAGACCAAAAGAACCAAATTAGTCATCGTGGACGAGCATTACGATCATTTATGAAGCAATTTAATGATTGGTGGCAATAAAAATGAAGATACTAGTTGTAAGTGATAACCACCGTGAAGAAGAGATTTTGACAGAGATTGTTCAGAAATTTGATGATAAAGTTGACCTAATGATTCACTGCGGTGATTCGGAATTGGCCCCTGATAAAGAACCAATGAGCGATTTTGAAGTAGTGAAAGGAAATAATGATTATGGCTTGTCATATCCTAATGAGTTGGTAGTTAATGACTGTCAAGAGCGACTTTATGTTACTCACGGTCATTTACAACGGGTTAATTTTTCACTTACTCCGCTGATGCTTACTGGTCAAGAAAAGGGTGCCTCTATTGTGTGCTATGGTCATACTCATCAACTAGGGGTTGTTTATGACCATCAAATGCTAATAATTAATCCTGGCAGTATTAGTTTTCCCCGTGGCGAATATGCTAAACTTGGGGGTACTTTCGCAATTATTGATGCGCAACCTGAATGGTTTATTGTAGACTATTATAACCGCCAGATGAAGGCTGTTTCCAATTTACATTGTGAATTTAGTCGTCAAAAATAAAGGAGTGTATTTTTGTGATTGATCAGCATTTGCGGACTTTGTTGCTGAAAAATAAGCAGAAGTTTATGATTCCCGCTAGTTTAGTTGCGACAGTAAACCAAAGTAATAGTTTAGCGCATGCATTCTTAGTGCTTACTAAGGATCGTTACGCTAAAATTATTGTGATCGACAATCAAAATCATTATTGTGGTCAAGTTTCTTTAGCAATGATTACTGACCAATTATTGGAGACAAAACGGATCAATGTGGAACGTTTAAATGAATTAACCGTTAGGGATGTGATGCAAACGGATACTCCGGTTATCCATGATCCAACTGATATTGAAGAAAATTTACACCTCTTAATTGACCAGTCGTTTTTACCGGTAGTGGACAATCAGAATTATTTTTGTGGGATTGTGACGCGTCGGGAAATGTTAAAAGCAGTCAATTATACAGTGCATACTTTTGGAAAATAATAAAAAAGGAACTGGGACATAAGTCAGGTGGCTTTCATAAAAACAAATAGCGTAATACAACAATAGGCCTCCAACGTTCGGTTTTATCGAACGTTGGAGGCCTATTCTTTTTATCGTTCATTTTTAATTAACTGGTTAATAGTTTGTAAGACGCCATCATGATTATTATCAATTGTTGTGGTGTGGGCGGCTTGTATTTGAATAATCGGTTGTGCATTCTGCATTGCGTAACTTTGACTGGTCATTGCTAACATCCCGAGGTCATTTTCATTGTCACCAAACGTAACAATTTCATTTGCTTTTAAATTAAAGTGGGACTGCAAAAGGCTGAGGGCGTTTTGTTTAGTCGCAGCAGCATTACCAATTAAGTCAGTATTAAAGCCCGAATTTTCCATGATTAAGGATGGCGGTAAGTAACCATCTAAGGTTGTTGCAACTCTTTTAAGATCGATATGATTAGCAAAATTAATCGATATCTTGGTAAAATCTTCAGTTGGCCGTTGAGTAAAAATCTGCCGAATGTCAGGAACGCGCTCCACATTTTCATAAAATAGTTTAACAATATTGAAATCATGAGCACTCATCCCCTGATCGACATAAGATTTTTCACTAGTAGAGATTACTAATTGATTAATATCTTGCGGGCCATAGAAACGGTCAAGGACATGAATAACCCGTGCTAAAGATTCTTGATCAATGGGAAAAGATTTAAATAATTTACTTCCTAAATGAATAACTGAACCATTTTGCGAAATGAATCCCATTTTGGCGGTGTAGTCTTTAAATTCTCGTTGCAACCGTGGGAAACTGGATCCACTAGCAGCGACAAAGTAAATATTATGACGTTCAAGTTGACGAAAGACTTTTGCGAATAAGGCATGGTTGTAAGTATGGTCGTCTCGTAAAAAGGTACCATCCATGTCAGTAGCAATTAATTTAATACTCATTAGGTACTCCTTCCCAAGCAATTGGAATATTATTTGCGCGTAATTCTTTAAGATAGGCAGCTAAAAAGCGACTAGCGACAGATGACTGTTTTCCGCTAACTGCTGTTATTGTTACACGAAAAACGAGTGCACCATCTGGGGTAACGACTGGACCCACAATGACTGGTTTTAACTGTAGTGCTTTTGTTTGTGGTACTAGTTTTTTATTAACTTGCGTAACAATTTCTTCTACCTTGCTAAGAGGGGTCTTCGAAGTAATCCGAATATCAACGTTGCTAACCATATTATTTCGTGAAAGATTTTGAACAATAGTAATATTACGGTTAGGAATAAAATTAAGTGTCCCATCGGAACTAGTAACTTGTGTGGTACGAATTCCAAGTGCAGTAACCGTTCCTTTGACTTGGCCAATTTGGACTGTATCCCCGACATCTAATTGTTGCTCAAGTAGGATGAAAAATCCAGTCACAATATCACTAACGAGGCTTTGCGCACCAAGCCCTAATGCTAAACTAAAAATTCCGGCTCCAGCTATCAGAGTACCCACTGGAACGCCAATTTCTGATAATACAGCGTACAATAAGAAAAAATAACAAGTATAACGATAAATATTTAAGACAAGGGTTTTTACCGTTGCCATCCGGTTGCTATTTTTAAGCACGTTGTATTTTTTTGATTCTTGAAAAAGGTGGACAATGATAACTCGTCCTACCCATAAAATCATTAAAAATAAGACAAACGTAACGATAATTAAAAGAAATTTACTTAAAAGCTGTTGTGAAATTTCGTGCCAGGATAAATCTGTAAAAGCTTTTTTTAATTGTTCCATTTGTTTTGATGTAAGTGAAGTGGCACCAGTAATCATAATAACCTCCTAAAAAATACTAATAAACATTTTAACAGGGAAGACAAGCTTCTGTCGACTACACTAGATTATCGTTTTTATTTGTTTTATGATATTCTTAGTATTGAATAAGTATTTTGAAAACAAAAGGAGGGATTATCAGATGACTTTTGGCCAGTTGGCAGGGTTAATTGCGGCAATCGCATTCCTAATCCTAGTCATTTTTGCATGTATCCTGTTGAATCAATTGAGTAAGACAATGAAAGAAACAAATAAAAGTATTACAACTTTAACGCGGGATGTTCATTATCTTAGCCAAGAAATGGAGGATGTGTTAAGTAACACGAATACATTGTTAGATGATATTAACCATAAATCAGAACAATTAGATCCAGCTGTTAAAGCAGTTGCAGATGTAAGTCAGAGTGTTTCAGAAGTAAATGCTTCACTTCAAGAAATGGTTGATAAAGCTCGGGTGCGTCGTGAAAAGCGACAATTGGATCGAGGTATTTTTAAATTTGCAGGTAAGGCACTTGTTTTAGATGTCTTCAATAAATTTAGACAGCACCGGAAGCAAAAGAAAGGAAATGACAAATAATGAGTAAAAAGTTACTTACTGGGATGTTATTAGGTGGCGCTGCAACATATGCTGCATGGAAGAAAATGGCACCAGCTAAAAAGGAAGCGTTGAAAGGAAGTATCAATGAAAAATTTAATGAAGTTGCGGATTATGTAACTGATTATACTTTAGATGCATTAGACATTGTTGATGATCTTATGAGTGATTCTAACTTGAATGATAAGGTGAGTGGCGCTGCCGATGCTGTTAATAATGTAACAGGTAAGGTAAAGAATAGTGCTAATAAAGTGGTTAACCATATAACTAACGATGACTTTGATAAGCAAACTGCTGAGATTCGTGAAGAATTAGCGAAGAATAAAGAAGCAGATGAAGATAATAATGATATTATTATTGACGCTACTAATGATCAAAAGCCATCACCTACTGAAGACGATGAAGTAAGCCAAGATGATGATAAAGAATAACTGCAAAACGGAAGCAAGCTAGAAAAGACCGCTAACGCTCAGTAACACCGAACGTTAGCGGTCTTTATTTTACGCTGATCGACTTATGTTCCAGTCCCTCTAATTAGGGAAAGTTAATAGTTCTTTAGTTGTATGTGTAAATGATTCGCAACCATCTTCTGTAATATGAACGCAGTCTTCAATCCGTACGCCAGCAAAACCTGGGATATAGATGCCGGGTTCAATCGAGAAGCACATTCCTGGCTCAAGGACTAACTGATTGCCATTCATGATTGATGGGAATTCGTGTTCACTACTACCCATACCATGTCCTAAACGGTGAATAAAGTATTCACCATAACCGGCTGCAGTAATAATATCACGAGCAATCTCATCTAATTCTTCGGCAGTAATTCCAGGTTTGGCGGCATCTTGAGCAGCTAATTGCGCTTCTAAACATACCTTGTAGATATCTTTTTGTTTGTTAGTTAAAGTTCCCACGGCCACAGTTCGTGAGGCGTCACTAATATAGCCATCAACAATTGTTCCTAAATCAAAAAGAACAAGCTGATTATTCTGGATCTTATTATTAGAGGTAGCACCATGAGGTTCAGCCGCATGAGGTCCTGCTTGAACAAGTGTATCAAAGCTCATTTTATTAATTCCGTGTTGCTTAAGAGCGTATTCTAAATCTGCGGCAACTTCTTGTTCTGTTTTACCAATTTGAATTGATTCAAATCCAACCTTAAAAGCAAAATCAGCCCATTTCCCAGCTTCGTTTAGCTTGGCGATTTCATCATCGCTTTTAATCATCCGCATCTTTGCTATCAATGGAGATAGATCAGTATTAAAATGAGCATTAGGGAGGACTTCTTTTAAGGCCCGAAGACGATCAACAGTTAAGGATTCTTCCTCAATCCCCCAGTTAATTGGTGAGTCAGCATGCTGATTGATATGTTTGGCAATAAGGTTGAAGGGTTTTTCGTGGTCTAAGTATCCATATACCGGATATTTCCAACCAGTATCCTTTATTGCTTCTACTTCAAGAGCTGGCGCAAACAAAAATGGCTCATTATCAGCAAAAAGGATTAGGGCTAATACTCGTTCTACTGGATCACTGTAGAATCCAGTTAAATAATTGATGGTCATCGGATCACTAATGTAAGCCGCATCTAATCCCTTTTCAGTAAGAGTACTTTGTAGTTGATTAAGTTTTGTCACGGCATTCACTTCCTAAAAAAGATTGCGAATATTATAACATATTGTTATGGTAGTAAAAAAATAATGAAGAACGTTTGCTAATTAAAACTAAATCTGCTATATTAACTAAGTTATGAAAAAATATGAAAACAGATTATACCAATAAAGAAAGGGCTATCTTATGGAAAAACAATCAGTAACAATTTACACGGTTGCCCGAGAAGCTCGTGTCTCAATGGCCACTGTTTCACGGGTAGTAAATGGTAATCCAAACGTAAAACCAGAAACTAGACAAAAGGTTTTAGATGTAATTAAGCAGCTTAATTATCGTCCTAATGCAGTTGCACGGGGATTAGCTTCTAAAAAGACAACAACAGTCGGGGTAGTTATTCCCAATATTACTGATCCATATTTTGCGGAATTAGCATTGGGAATTGATGATGTTGCTTCAATGTATAAGTACAATATCATTTTAACTAATTCTGATTCTGATGATGAAAAGATTCTAAAAGTGGTTCGGAGCTTGCTTGCTAAACAAGTCGATGGGCTTATCTTTATGGGGCATGATGTTTCTGATGATCTACGAAATGAATTTGAAAGCACAAACACACCAGTTGTAGTAGCCGGTTCTATTGTTAACGATGATGCTTTACCAAGTGTTCGGATTGACTATCAAGCAGCTGCTAAGGAAGCAACTGAATTTTTGCTAAACCATGGCGACCAACAAGTTGCCTATATCACGGGCCCATTACGGTACTCCATTAATAGTGGCGATCGGCTAAATGGATATAAAGAAGCATTGGCAAATAATAATGTAACATTCAATGATTCATTAGTCATCGAAACGGATGGGTCCTATCAAGCGGGATATGCCAAGGCTCAAGAAGTGATTGAAAAGGGGTTAAAGGCCGCTTATGTAACAGATGACAGTTTAGCTGCTGGTCTTTTAAATGGCCTTACAGATGCTGGTATTAGTGTTCCAACTGACTTTGAACTAATTTCATCTAACGACACTAATTACACAAAAATTGTTCGTCCAACAATCACTTCAATCACTCAACCCCTCTATGACTTGGGGGCTATTTCAATGCGATTGCTTACAAAATTATTGGATGGCAATGACGGCAATGATGACGAAAAGAATGTTATTTTAGATCATGGCTTTGTTGAACGCCAATCAACTCGTAAGTAGGTTGTGATGTGTTGTGACAACCCGAAGTGAATTACGGCGAACACAACGGCAAGAAAAAGTTGAGCAATCAATAGAGGCAACATCGCAAAAGCATCATTTTTTATACTGTTTATGGGGTGTAATTTGTGTGACTTTGCTCGGATTAGCCTTACTAGTTAATTCGACGCTCTTAAATGTCAACTTTATCAAAAAAGAAGTTACAAGTTCGTCGCTTGAATCGGTTATATTAAGTCAAGTTAACAGTAGCCTAACCCAGTACGGGATTTCAACTTCTGTCTTGCAGAAAAGTGATACTGATAAGCTAATCAACCAGGCGATTGATCAGATATATGCGGGTGAAAAAATTAAGCTTGACTTATCACCTGTGGTTAATAGTGTGAACTCATCTGTTAATTCCCAATTAGCTCAATATGGTTTGTCAACTTCGATGCTTCCAGCAGGTAGTTCTTCAGCAATTACCAGTAACATTAATTCGATGGTTAATAGTCAATTAAATACTCCAGAAGTTGCACAACTAATTAATGGAATTAAAATTGCTAAAACGATTACCAATTTTATTTTAGCGATTTCAATTATCGGTCTCATTGTATTAATTCTTAAGGGATTATGGAGACGACACTTAATTAGTAGTTTTAGGTGGATTTGTCTGTGGGGAACAATTTTATATACCGGAACCGTTATGGCTATTCATGCGCTTGCTTTGCAAATAGGTGAAGGGCAACCAGATTTAAGCCCTTTTATTTCCCAAGTTGCTAATGATTTTCAACAGACGGGATTTCACATCTCAATGATTATAATCGTCGTTAGTATTGTGTTGTTTATTCTGCAATTTGTAAAACGGAAATGGCGACCTCGCCAATAACCTTGAATTAGCGATGAATATTTGCTAAAATTTATCTGTTTGTATTACACTAATAAAGAAAAGAGGAGTCAGTAATGTCAGGACATTCAAAATGGCATAACATTCAGGGACGTAAGAACGCCCAAGATGCTAAGCGTGGTAAGATTTTCCAAAAGATTTCACGTGATTTGTACCAAGCAGCTAAAGCAGGTGATCCTGATCCAGCGAACAACGCTCAATTACGGCTTGTAATCGATAAGGCACACGCGGCCAACATGCCTAAAAAGAATATTGACCGTGCCATTGCTAAAGCTTCAGGTATTGGTGGAGCTAAGTTCGAAGAAGTTACTTATGAAGGTTATGCACCAGGTGGAGTAGCAGTAATGGTTTCTGCTCTTACTGATAACAAGAACCGGACTGCATCTGCTGTTCGTTCAGCATTTAGTCACTCTGGTGGTTCGTTAGGTGCTAGTGGATCAGTTTCATACATGTTCGACCGTAAAGGATTAATCGAAATCCTTCGTGATGGTCTTGATAAGAGTGAAGATGATATGTTAATGGATGCTTTGGATGCTGGGGCTGAAGATATGAAGGCAACTGAAGAAAAGTTCCAAATCTTCACTGATCCAAGTAACATGACAGATGTTCGTGATGCTCTTCAAGGACAAGGTTATGAATTAGATACTGCTGAAGTTACCATGATCCCTCAAAATCGGACAGAGGTACCTTCAGATAAGGCAAAGCAATACCGTCATTTAATTGATGAATTAACTGAAAATGATGATGTTGCTGATATTTACGAAACTGGTATTTTACCAGACGTAGATGACGATGAAGAATAGTTTAATCGTTATTATTAAGAGGTTAAAAAGCATTTTGCTTTTTAACCTCTTTTTTAGTTTTAAATTTTTTTAGTGCATTTTTAGAATTTATCCGTATTTAAATAATAGGGAGGTTAAAATATGCCGAGTTTTGAAGAAGAATTAACAGGAATAATTCGTAAACAACCAAGTGACCTATATATCTTGCCTCATGATAGGTATTATCAATTATCGTTAGCGATAAAGGGGACCCTATCTCCCTTTAAACAGGTTACATACGACTATGGTCAACGTTTTATCTCGTACTTAAAATATTGCGCCAATATGGCAGTTAGTGAACACCGGCGACCCCAGTTAGGCGCTTTTAAATTTAATTATAGTCACCAAAAGATTAATTTACGTTTATCAAGTGTTGGTGATTACCAAGGAAGGGAATCATTAGTTATTCGTTTTATATATCCCCTTAATGAACTTAATTTTAATTTTTTGGTTCCTAATCAGTGGAGAATATTACAGGAATATCGCCATCAACGAGGGCTAATTCTTTTTGCCGGGCCAATGGGAGCTGGTAAAACGACTACCATGTACCAACTTGCACAACAGTTAATACCGAAACAAATTGTATTAACAATTGAAGATCCGGTAGAAATTGATCATCCAGATTTTATTCAATTGCAGGTCAATGAATTAGCAGGGATGGACTATGAAAGTTTATTAAAACTTGGCTTACGTCATCGTCCAGATGTTTTTATTATTGGCGAAATTCGTGATTCGCAGACAGCAGCGATGGCCATCCAAGCTGCATTAAGTGGCCACTTAGTTTTAGGAACGATCCATGCACGAAATGCTTATGGAGTTGTTGCACGTCTTCAACAGTTAGGAATAGATTCTTATTACCTTAAGCAGGGGCTAACGGCGGTATCTTATCAGCGCTTGATCCCATTGGTGAATGGAGAACAAGCCATCTTATGTGATCTGCTAGATCGACACCAATTTAGTAATTTACTTAGTGGTATTAAGCAAGGAGGAGTATCTGATGACTGGACAAAAAGCCTTCAGCAGGCTGTGGAAAATGGAAAAATTACGGAGAATACTGCGCGGCAATATCGTCAAGGTTAAATTCACTCACCAGCAACAGGCAAATTTCTTTCTGCTATTAGCAGCTTTGTTAAGTGTTGGCTTTTCTATTAGAGAAGCTCTTGGTTTCATTAAAACTGTGAAACCTAAGTTAAGTCCATGGATTGATTCTGTAGATAAACGCATGCGAATGGGAGCGAGTTTTGCCCAGAGTTTACAGACAGAAATAAAAGATGATCTGTTCTATCAATTACTATTAGCAGAAAAACATGGTAACTTAACAAAAACATTGAGTGAAATAGGGAAAATACTTGCGGCACGGGAACGGCAACGAAAAAAGTTATTTAGTCTCTTACAATATCCATTAATTCTTTTAGGGATGTTAGGAGTTGTGATCTGCGGATTACTTTTATTTGTCTTTCCGGAATTGAAGGTCTGGCAAGGAGAAGGGGAAACCTTGCCGACGATTCACATGATTACGTTAGGCACAACTTATCTTTTTACCATTATCTTTATTAGCACCGTATTTCAGTGGCTAAGATGGTATCAAATGGACAAGGAACAACGATTAATAAAGATTTGTACAATGCCGATTGTTGGCAAATGCTATTGTTTTTATTTTCAATATTATCTAACTAGTATTTTAGGATCAATGCTACAACAAGGATTATCGTTGGCTGAAATTTGTGAAATTACTCAGAGCTTTGATAAGGAATCAATTCTTTATATTTTTGGTAACAAAATAATGAAGACAATTCAACGCAACGGAGATATTTCAGAGATGATGGCTACTTATTCTTTTCTCCCTAATGAATTAATCATTTTTATGAATAAGGGAGCGACAAGGGAAAATGTTGGACGGGACTTAACTGTTTTTGCAAATTTGAAATTTCAGGCCCTCACGACTTCAATTGAGCGTTTACTAATTTTTGTTCAACCAGTTATCTTTAGCATTATTGCAATCATAATTGTTGTTTTATATCTTAGTATCTTATTGCCGATTTATCATTCATTCCAAGGAGTTTATTAATGAAAATTTTAAAAAAGAAACAAGCAGGATTTACCTTACTTGAAATGTCAATCGTCCTCTTTATTATTAGCTTATTAGTATTAATCATGATTCCGAATCTCTCGCAACAACGAAAACATGCTAATAGTATTCATGGGAAGGCAATGACATCCGTAATTCAAACCCAAATTGATGCATATGAAAATGAAAATGGGACTGATAATGTTAGTTTAGAAGAATTAAATAAAGCAAACTACCTGACCGATGCGCAAATTCGACAGGCACAGCATGAAAAAATTGTAATTGTTGATGGAAAGGCAATCCAGCGATGAATCTTCGGGAAGAGGGTTTTACGTTCCTTGAAACAATAATTGTTTTAGGGGTCACGGCCCTCCTTTTACTAATTACAATTCCGAATTTTACAAAAACACGTCAAAAACTAGCTGAAGAACAATTTTGGCAATCATTACGTCAAGACTGGCAGTGGGCCCAATTAGAGTGTGAGAATAAACATCAATTTATTGTAATTCGTTATGATAAAAATGGTGAAATGATTACTTTTCGCATAAATGATCAAACGAGAAAAACAAAAGTGATTCCCATTCCCTCAACGCTGAATGTTGAGTGGTTTGGTGAACTCTATCTTACACCCAATGGCTATACTCGCCCCTGCACTCAACGATTTAAATCATTAATCAATGGTCGTTATTATTACATGAAAATTCAGTTAGGATGGGGAGGGTACCGAATTGAAGAACGCTAAAGCATTTATGATGGCAGATAGTTTAATTAGTTTACTTGTTGTAGCAATGGGAATAAATTTGTTTTTTATTTGCGAAAAGCAGTTGTGGTTACAAAATAGGAATCTTCAGTTAAAAATGGCTGCAACGAGGTTAGGAAAAGAGGCTAGTGATTTATATGCATTTAAAAAGCAACCAGTCATTTTAAAGGATGGTGATTTAACTGCAAGAGCAACATTACAAAAGGTAGTTGTATATAATAATGATCGATGCCTTTGTCGGGTTGAAAAATGAAGAAAAAAGCCTTTACTTTAGTAGAAGCGACTTGTGCATTAATTATTTCTTCATTAGTGATTATCAGTATAAGCCTAGTTACAACTAGTATGAAACAAGTAAGTAAAATGAATTTGGAACCAACAATCACCTGGCATTTGTTTTTACGGGAGCTAGAGTCAGCTAATCATCGTTTCGAATTAATAGGAATTCGTGATAATCATTTATTGTTGTACAGTCAGATAACCGATCAAAAATATGATTTAAAAGGGAATCACACTCTATACTTAACATGCCAAAATGAGGGTGGTTATATGCCATTGCTAGATAATATTAAGGATCATGAATATTCGTTTACTCAACTTGATTCTCAACGAGTATTGATTAAAGTGACAAGGAAGAATGGAGAGAAAATGAGTGCAATTGTTAGGCTTTATCCATCAAAATAAAAAAGAAGGTTCTATTTTATTTGTAAGTATTGCAGTATTACTTATAATTAGCTCAGTTTTATTATTTCAATATCGCTATTATCAGAATTATCAGGAAATAGGCCGAGATCTTTGTTCGATTTATATTGATGGAATAAAGGATAATCTAAGTGGCCATTAAGAGTGTTATCTTGAATTTGCTAGAAATAATAGTTAAACTAATAGGGTAATGATTGTATTATTTGGAGGCGACTAGCACTGACACAGAAAACACCACAGCAATTATTTGAGCTTTTTGATAAGGCCACTGAAATTTTACAAGCAGCATTAAATTGTTCATATTTAGATGCGCTATTAGAAAACGCAGAAAATATTATTGACGATAATACTGTTCGTGTTGATGACGGTGTTCCTAATGAAAAAACTGTAAAAGAATTGCAGAAAATATACCAAGAATTAAATTTACAAAATGTGAAGCCAGAAATTATCCGGCAAATTATCCAGCTGAGTTTTTTGAAAGTAATTCGAAAAGACGCAATTCAGGCTAATCATCAAATGACTCCTGATACAATTGGCTTAATCATGGCTTTCTTAATTGAAAAGGTTACAAAAATTAAGGAGATTAAGACAGTTTTTGATCCTGCCGTTGGAACAGCTAATTTATTAACAACCGTTATGAATCAGTTGAAAGTAAATGGAGATAAAGATATTGTTGGTTATGGAATAGATAATGACGAAGATATGTTAGAAGTTGCGAGCGTAAGTACAGAATTACAACACCTTAATGTAAAGCTGTACCATCAGGATGCTGTAACGGCTTTGGATATTCCTCAATGTGATTTAGCTATTTCTGATTTGCCAATTGGTTACTACCCACTTGATGAAAACGCTAAAAACTATCAAACACGGGCTAAGGAAGGGCATTCCTATGTTCACCATTTATTGATTGAACAATCTATGAATTATCTTAAGCCTGGTGCATTTGGAGTGTTCTTGGTGCCTAGTAGCTTGTTCCAAACTAAAGAATCACAATCATTTGTTAAATGGATTCAGTCTGTTGCTTATTTACAAGGACTTATCAATTTACCGGCAGAACTTTTTGCTAATCCGAATGCGCAAAAATCAATTTTATTATTGCAGCGTCAGGGCGGAGATAGCAAACAAGCAGTTAAAGTTTTGTTGGGTGAGTTTCCTTCATTTAAGGATAAAGCAAAATTTGCTTCATTCATGGATGATATCAGTAAATGGGTAACAACGAATTTACGTTAAAGGAGAAAAGTCAATGTCAAAAACAATTGCAGTTAACGCTGGTAGTTCAACCCTTAAATTCAAATTATTTGATATGCCAAGTGAAGATGTAGTGGCTGAAGGTACGATTGAACGTATTGGTGAAAAGATGGGTCATGCTAAGATTAAGTATGGTAATGATCAAAAGCATGAAGAGGATAAGCCGTTTGCTGATCATGCTGCCGCAGTTAATTATTTGTTAGATAAGTTAATTGAATTAAAGATTGTGGCAAGTTACGATGAAATTACAGCAGTAGGTCACCGAATCGTTGCGGGTGGGGAATTCTTTAAGGATTCAACAATTATTGATGATGATGTTATTAGCAAAATTGATGAATTGTCAGAGTATGCCCCACTCCATGAGCCTGCAGAATTAGTTGGTATTAAGGCTTTCCGTAAAGTATTACCACATGCATTTGCGGTTGCTGTTTTTGATACATCATTCCATGTTGATATGCCAGAAATGAATGCGTTGTACAGTGTACCTTATGATTGGTATAAGAAGTATGGTGCTCGTAAGTATGGTGCTCACGGTACAAGTCACCGTTATGTATCTACTCGGGCTGCGGAAATGTTAGGGAAACCGATTGAAGAACTTAAATTAATCACCATGCATATTGGAGCAGGTGCATCAATTACTGCCGTCAAGAATGGCAAATCATTTGATACGTCAATGGGTTTCACCCCGGTTGCAGGAATAACAATGGCAACTCGTTCAGGGGATGTTGATCCATCATTAATTGCTTTTATGCAGGGTAAACTAAACTTATCCTCTGATGAGATGATTGATATTTTGAATCATAAGTCTGGTTTACTTGGAATTTCTGGTATCTCACCGGATATGCGTGACATTCTTGCAGCCGCTGAAAAGGGTGACGACCGGGCACAACTTGCATTAGATATTTATGTTAACCGCATTGTTCGTTACATTGGGGCATATATTGCTGAGATGGGTGGTGCAGATGCTATTGTCTTCACTGCAGGTGTTGGTGAAAACAGTGTTCCAGTACGAAAGATGATTACAGATAAGCTTGGCTACTTTGGCATTAAGATTGATCAAGAAAAGAACAATTGTCATGGTGTTGAACGTGATCTTTCCGCTGATGATGCAAAAATTAAGACATTGTTAATTCCAACTAACGAAGAATTAATGATTGTTCGTGACATTGAACGTTTAAAGAAAAATAACTAAGCACTAAATAATTTGCCCAAAGATGACTAGTTGACGAGAGTATTTGTCTCTAGTCTCTTTTTATTTTAGAATTTAAGATAACTATTATTGTCTTTTTAAGAAAGAAGATTCTTTATGAAATTTTGCACGTCAGATACTCATTTTTTTCATGATAGTCTCCTTGGTACAAATCAATTTGCCCCAAGACCATTCAATGATGTTGATGAGATGAACCAAACGATTATTAATAATTGGAACAATAAAGTCGACGAGAATGATATTGTCTATCATTTAGGAGATATTGCTCTATATTTTATTAAACCTCAACGGGATGCCTATCAAGCAATTCTTAAGGTACTATTACAGCTCCATGGACACTTAATACTGATAAAGGGTAATCACGATAGTCGGGCCCTTTTTAAGTACCTAGAAAATAATAACTATGAATTTAATGGGCTTCCTAAATTTCAATTTCATGATGTAGGAGTACTATTAAAATACAATCATCGTCAATACTACTTAACTCATTACCCACTTATGTTAGGAATAGCACCACAAATTATTAACCTCCATGGCCATATTCATCATTATTCTGTTCCTGTTAAAGAGAATATAAATGTGGGGGTAGATGCTCCTGAACTGGATTATCTTGAAAATAAGCCGAAGTTTGGAGCACCACTGAATTTTCATGAAATAGAAGAAATAGTGGCTAAGAAAACTATAAAATATCCGAGATAACAGTAATAAAAAGAAGGTGGAGAAAGATGAATCGGGCTAAGATTCAAGACTATATTGACCAGCGTGAAGAGCAACGCTCATTAATCTATCATATTGAGAAAAAAGATCGAACCCATTTTACTGTTAATGGTCATCCCTACGAATTAGTAAAAGATTATCGTAACGGCTTCAATCCAGAAAAATTTGCAGAACGTTTTAGTAGTGTTTTAAGTAAATATGACTATATCGTTGGTGATTGGGGATATGACCAATTACGGTTAAAAGGTTTTTATGATAATAGGAATCCTTTGTTTGAGCCAGAGTTAGCTGCTGATACGATTGAAGATTATTTATTTGAGTATTGTAATTTTGGATGTGCGTATTTTATTCTTCACAACGATGATGTTTATATTCCGCGGCAACATGGACACGGTCGCCATCAACGTCGAAAAAAAACTACACCAATCATTCATGAGCGGCGGCGGAAAGTTAAACAGCCGAATGTGTTTCAACGGCATGATCAGCGCGCAGAACGTGTTAAAAACGGCCATCGTCAAAAGTTTGTGATTCATCAACGGAAGAAAAAGAGGAGTTAAGTTAAAACGATGAAAGATTATCAAGGATATTTTATTGATTTAGACGGGACTACTTATAAGGGAAAAGAACAAATTCCAGCTGCTAGGAGGTTTATTAAGCGACTTCAAGAAGCGGGGAAAGAGGTTTTGTTTGTAACTAATAATAGTACTAGAACACCAGAGTATGTCGCTGAGAACCTCCGTAATAATCATGATATTAACGTTATATCGGAAAATATATATACAACAGCAATCGCAACTGCGGACTATTTACGGACAATAGCGCCGTCTAAAAGTAAGATTTATGTTATTGGTGAATCGGGATTGCGTTTAGCTTTAGAAAAGCGCGGTTTTATCCTGACCGATGACCAACCCGAATATGTAGTAGTAGGATTAGATACGAGCGTTACTTATGCAAAACTTGAAAGGGCGGTTTTGCTAATTAGAAATGGCGCTAAATTTATTGGGACTAATGCTGATAGTAATTTACCAAATGAACGGGGAATGGTTCCGGGAGCAGGCTCGCTTATAAAGTTAGTAGAATATGCAACTCAGGTAAAACCTGTGATGATTGGTAAACCAGAAGCAATAATTATGGAAATGGCACTTGAAAGAGTTCGATTACCTAAAGAAAAGGTAATTATGGTTGGTGATAACTACCATACCGATATTGAGGCAGCAATTAATGTAGGGATGGATAGTTTATTAGTTTATACTGGCTTATCGCGCCCGGAGGATGTTACAAAAGAAAAAAATCAGCCAACATATCAGGTGAACAATCTTGATGAATGGAAAGTTTGAATTTGTTCAATGGGGAAGAGCAATATTATTGACACTACTTAGTTTAGTTGTTGCTATTAGTATTGCTCTTTTTGTTGTTATTAATATCTCACCTTTTTTTATTACAATTCCTAAGCATCTTCTAGGACTATCTGCCTCTGAATTAATATCCGACTATTGGAGAGTAATTAAATATATTCAGCTTCCGACACAACAAATTCTCAAACTAAGGTATTTACCGATTGCTCCTTCTGCGCTTCAACATTTTAAGGATGTGAAGCACTTGATTTTATTGAATGAAGCTGTGATGGTGTTTACAATACCAATGCTAGTATATGAATTTAAAAAACAAAAACGGCAAAATCAGCTTTGGCGCTTGATCCTACCGTTTCAGGTGTTATTTATTTTATTGTTTTTTAGTGGATTTATAGGGGTAATAAATTTCAGTGAATTCTTTATAAAATTCCACTACCTCTTCTTTAACAATATGGACTGGCTATTTGAACCGCAAACAACACCAATCATATTATTGATGCCCGAAAAATTTTTTACAGTGTTATTTGAATTATGGTTAGGATTGACATTAATCATATTACTTTTAATCTGGGGATGGTTAAAGCTTATGTTACGCATCTTCTTTAACAAAACGTGAACGTAATGCTCCAACGATAGCGGGAATTAAAGTAACTACAATGATCGCAAGGATGATTACAGAAAAATGTTCTTGAACGAATGGGAGATTACCAAAGAAGTAACCACATCCACAACAAAGTGCTACCCAGGTAACACAACCAACTACACTATAACGAATAAATTGCTTATATGGGAAGCCTGAACCAGCTGCCGCAAATGGAGCAAATGTTCTAATGATCGGAATAAAGCGGGCTAGAATAATAGCCGGGGCACCATGCTTTTCAAAGAAGGTCTCAGCACGTTCTAGATTATCTTTGGCAATCAGTTTTCCAAAAAGTGAATGGTTAGAAAGACTCTTCCCAATCTTATGACCAATTAAAAAGTTAAGGGAATCACCACCCAAACATGCACATAAGAATATAAAAATGAAGATCCAAATGTTAAGATGATAGCGAGGGTCGGCAGCTAATGCGCTGGCAGCAAAGAGAAGGGAATCTCCGGGTAGAAATGGCATTATGACCGCACCAGTTTCAATAAAAATAATAGCGAATAGAATCAAATAGGTCGCATCGCCGAATTGATTAACAATTTGGATTAAGTGAACATCAATATGTAGTATAAAATCAATAAGAGTTGCCAAGGTAATTCTCCTTTTTGTAATTAAGATAATACTGTTAAAGTGTAGCAAGATAGAAAAATGTTGTGAAGGGGCGTTTAAAACTTTTAATAATTTTTGAGAAAATATATTCATCGGTGAATAAACATTAATCGTATGGTTGATTAAGCATTCTCTTCAAATAGTGTTGAATGGATCTTTGATTTTTGGACGGATGAATATCCTTTGTTATCATTTATCATACTGAGAGCAAACTAAACGAAAAAATAAGTAAAAATTGAAAAAAGTATTGACGAAGAAGAAATATCCATGTATAGTAGTTATCGTTGTCAAAACAGTTAAGTGCTGTTGAGATGGTTTGACAAAAAAGTTAAAAATAATTGTTGACATCTGTTTAACGACATGATATATTAATAAAGTTGCTGATTGAGTTATCGATCAAAGAAATTTGAAATTAATTAAAATTTCTTCTTGACAAGCCGATTTGGTACATGTTATAATGAATATGTTGATTGGCTGCTTAGTTAGTTAACAGGTAGACCTTTGAAAACTGAACAAAGTTTCGACGAATCAAATGTGTAGGGTCTTCAATCACGAT
>NZ_JACIVF010000034.1 GCF_014145585.1 Limosilactobacillus agrestis | reverse complement strand
GACATGTCAACTTCACCCCTACTTTAACAAAAAAGTAGTGGAAATATCAGAACCGTCGTTCTGATATTTCCACTACTAAGCTTAGTCTGTTTTAAAAGGAGGTTTATTATGAAGCACACAACATTACGATCGTTCACTTTTATTCTTGTTGCATTTATGCTGGGATGTAATGAGTTTATGGTTGTGGGGGTTTTATCAGATATTGCACGGAGTTATCATGTTCCGCTTTCCACAGTTGGTTTTTTGGTGACGGCCTTTGCAGGAGTTTATGCGATTAGTACGCCAATTATTACTACCTTAACTAGCAATTGGAATCGATATAAGCTTCTTATGCTATTAATGACCATCTTTTTTATTGGTAATACTTTAACTGCAATGGCACCAACACTTGGCTGGCTCCTTTTTGCACGAATTATTACTGCCACTGTTGCTGGAACCATTATTTCATTAATTAACTTGCTAGTTAGTATAATTACACCCATGGATAAGCGACCAATGGTTCTAGCATGGGTCGGCGCGGGTTTTAGTATTGCATCGGTCATTGGGGTTCCTCTTGGTACAACCATTGCAACATTACTTTCTTGGCATGATAGTTTTTGGATTATTTCGGGATTAACATTAATTGTGTTTGCGTTGTTAGCCTGGCTTACTCCTCGTGATACACCTCAAGTTAAAGGGAGTATTTTAGAACAGTTATCCTTATTAAAGGATCACCGTGTTTTATTAGGAATTGGAATCACGGTAGCTGTCTTAAGTCTACAGTATACTTTCTATACTTATGTCCGACCGCTAATTACTACTGTGATGGGCTTTAGCTTAACTAGTTTAAATTGGTTGCTGCTTCTTTTAGGGGTAATGAGTATTATTGGTAATGAAATTGCTGGTTTAGTTGCTAGTCATAAAGGAGTGCAAAAATTACCATTTGTATTCATTCTCATGACAATCTTGAGTCTCATCCTTGGTATGGCATTAAGTAATAAGCTTGCTGGGATGCTTACGTTGGCCGCTCTTTGTGTTGTTGTAATTATATACGGAACGACTATTCAATTAGTATTTATCAATGTAGCAGAAAAGGAATATCCCCAATCATTAGCTTTGGCTACTTCATTAATTTCTATTTTTGCAAATGTTGGAATATCACTAGGTTCATTTACCGCTTCGACGACTGTAAACTTTGCGAGTTTAACCACCCTTGGGTATGTTGGTGCAGTTTATGGTGTATTAGCAATCGGGTTATCTGTTACTCTTCGTCGTTTTTATCGAAAATAATTTCTGAACCTACTGCAAAGTAGATGAATAATAGCTATAATAAATCAGTAATACTAGTAGGGAGATTATAAAATTATGAATATTATTTGGACATGGGATATCATTCGTAGAATTATTGAAGTCCTATGGTTAATTAACATTGGCTTTGCAGTATGGACTGTTTTCCGTAGTCGTCGTGATATTGCTTCAACTTGGGCCTGGTTATTAGTGCTAACCATTTTACCAGTAGTTGGATTTATCTTGTATCTTTTTGTAGGACGACAATTATCTCATGATGAGATTTTTAGTATTCAAGATGAGCAAAAACAGTTACGAATCAAATATCTTAAAAAACAGCAAAAACTAAGTGAAGAACATGAACTAATGCCGCGGGGGAGCCGATTGTCGCGAGATCGACAGTTAGTTAATCTTTTCTTGAGCTTGAATGATTCAGTAGTAACCTTTAATAATAAAGTTCACGTGTTTATTGATGGAAAAAAGAAATTTGATAAGTTAATTGATGATATAAACCACGCAACTGATCATGTATATATTGAATACTATTCCTTTTATTCTGATAATTTAGGGAAACGGGTGTTGGCGGCCTTAGAAGCAGCAGCAGCCCGGGGAGTAAAAGTTCGCGTTCTTTATGACTTAAGTGGGTCCCATGGAACGACTTTCAAATTTTTTAAGCATTTAGAAGAATTAGGCGGAGAAGCACAGGCGTTTATTGCAGCTGCTAAGGCTCACTTTCAAACACCACGTTTAAACTATCATCTTCACCGTAAACTAGCTATTATTGATGGAAAAATTGGTTATATTGGTGGATTTAATATCGGGGATCAGTACCTTGGGGAAGACCCTAAGTTTGGTTATTGGCGTGATACTCATCTCCGTGTGGTTGGTCAAGCAACAATGATGATGACAGTTCGATTTGCGATGGACTGGAATACGACTTGTCGAAAAACACATAAAAAGAAAATTAATCTTGAGAAGGAATTTGAGAATTTTGAACTAATTGCACCAGATGGTGATCCAGATGAGGTTCCAATGCAAATCGTATCTTCTGGTCCAGATAATGAAAATTATTCAATTAGGCGGGGATATGAATCAATTATTAGTTCGGCGCGGAAGTATGTTTATATTCAGTCACCATACCTTATTCCAGAAGATTCAGTACTTGAAGCATTAGTAATTGCTGCTAGAAGTGGAATTGATGTCCGCATTATGATCCCATGTATGCCCGATCACCCATTTGTTTATCGGGCAACGGAATATTACGCTAAATACTTAGTGAACAATGGGGTAAAAGTTTACAAGTACAATAATGGCTTTATCCATTCAAAGACAATGGTTAGTGGCAGTAACATTGCCTCTGTTGGTTCGGCAAATATGGATTACCGTAGCTTTAGACTTAATTTTGAAGTCAACGCATTCGCATATAATGAGAAGCTAACAGCACAGCTAAAGAAAGACTTCGAAAACGATATGAAAAAGAGTACTTTGCTTACTCCTGAGTATTTCGCTAATCAATCAAAGTGGCGGAAATTTAAGCAATACTTCTCGCGGTTGCTTTCACCAATTTTATAAAGAATCGAAAAATAACCAAGAAGCAAAATTTTGTGTATCCTTGGTTATTTTTATGAATAATATTCTTTAATACAATAATTTTTTGATGGCACTTATCACATTTAACAGTCGTATACATATTGACTACTCCTTTCATACTATTAAGTGTAGCTAATGACGTAAGGTCGTGGTCAATAGAAAAAAGGAAAGAGATTAAAAATATCTTAGTCTCTTTCCTTTTTAATTTTTAGTAATTGAATAATTCTGTTGAAAGGTAACGGTCACCGCCATCGGGAGCAACAGTAATAACTTGCTTACCCTTACCAAGCTTTTTGGCAACTTCAATCGCACCCTTGATATTAGCACCAGCTGAGATACCCACAAGGATTCCTTCTTGATGACCGACTTCGCGAGCCATCGCAATTGCGTCATCACTCTTAACTTCGAGGATTCCGTCATAAACATTGGTATCAAGGACTTCCGGGACAAATCCCGCACTAATACCTTGAATCTTATGCTTGCCACCTTTTCCTTCTTTTAATACTGGCGATTCTGCTGGTTCAAGAGCATAAATTTGAACATTAGGATCAGCTTTTTTCAATGCATGACCGACCCCAGTAAGTGTTCCTCCAGTACCAACACCAGCAACAAATGCGTCAGGAATATCATCGCCAAATGCGTCAAGAATTTCTTTTCCTGTAGTTTCTTCATGAATTGCGGGGTTAGCCGGGTTATTAAATTGCATTGGCATGAAGTAGCCTTTTTCCTTAACTAGTTCTTCTGCTTTTGCAATTGCCCCCTTCATTCCATCTGCACCGGGAGTAAGAATAAGTTCGGCACCATAACCTTGCATGAGTTTCCGGCGTTCAACACTCATTGTTTCTGGCATGGTGATGACAAGATGGTATCCCTTGGCAGCGGCAACCATTGCTAACCCAACACCAGTGTTTCCAGAGGTTGGTTCGACAATGGTACCACCTGCTTGTAATTTACCAGCTTTTTCCGCTTCTTCAATCATGGCAAGAGCAATCCGATCCTTAATTGAACCACCAGGATTAAAGAATTCAAGTTTTACATAAACGTCTGCTGCATCTTCAGGAACAACGCGATTTAACTTAACAATCGGAGTATTACCGATTAAATTTACGATTGAATTAGTGATTTTCGTCATATTGATTACTCCTTTACAAATTGTTGTGTAGCTATGTGGTCCGCAACTGAATGAAGCCAATTATCAAAGAATACTCGTTGGGTAGTTGCCCAGCTAAATTCAGGATCTTTCATATGAAGCGGATCGCGAAAGTAGTTTTGCGGCTTGATGTACTCAACGCCGGGATTAGCATTCCGTTCTCGTAAGTATTCCTTTAAAAGGGCATCCTTTCCGTATTCAAGATGGGAGAAAAGGAAGTATTGGTTCTTTTCTCGAGCACGGAAAGAGAATAAGAGATTATTTTTGGTCACAGCATTAATAACTAATCGTGGATCTTTCATAATCTTGTCAATGTCAAGTTCGGCATAACGAGCATGGGGAGCAAGAAAGCCATCGGGTAATCCTTTTAAAAGGGGATCTTGCGCGCGCAAATAATTGTGGAAGACGCCAAAAATTTTTTCAGGTAATTGAAATTTGGGGATGCCATAAAGGTAGTTAGCAGCTGCCATCGCTCCCCAGCACACGTAAAGTTGCGGAATGTTATTCGCAACTAATACGTCAATTAGTTGATGAATCTCATCAAGATACGTAATTTCTTTAAATGTAAGTTGTTCGATTGGTGCACCGGTGATAATAAAAGCATCCATTGTGGCAACTCGTTTTAAATCTAAAGGCTGGGAAATCTCTTGAACAAGGTTAGGGACAGGGCGAGATATATAATGCATTTGGGGATAAAAGTATTGTACATCAGTATTGTAGGGCCCCTCAGAAAGTACTTTTGTAAATCGCAATTGAGTATCTACTTTGTCATGCATTAAGTTAAGAATTCCTATTCTTAATGGAGTTGCCGTCATGAAATCACCTCAATATAATTTGAACCAAACTAAAAGCTGTCACTAAACAATAACGTAGATTAATCACGCCTAAATAAGGGCAATTTAATCTGTCGTGAGTAGTTTAGCAACAGCTTGTAAGTTTTTCTATAATGGTGGTGTTAATAAGAATCATGAACGACATCTCCTCGTTTTTATCGGCCGTACTTATTTATAGTAACTAAAGTGTAACCGTTAAAATAAGAAATGTCAATTTATAGTACTTAACCTTGCTCAACGATTTTACGGTACATTCTGGTGGTAAATCCGTAAATAGCAAAGTAAAGGCATAGGAGGACAAGAGTGATTGAGACGGCAATTATTGCCATCAATCGAACGTTATAGAAATTAAATTGAATTAGAATTTGCCGAATTGCCGGGATTGCAAAGCAAAGATTAATTATTGCACCAACCACTGGCAACATAAAGACCATCAGTACTTGATTGTGGATGCTCTTGGTTGTTTCTTTCTCGCTTAAACCAACTTGTTGCATAGTTTTAAAGCGATATTGATCTTCATAACCTTCAGTAATTTGTTTAAAGTAAATTACAACAGTTGTCGTGATTCCCAGGGCAAAGCTAATAAGAATTCCTAAAAAGACGATTCCGCCATAGAGACAGGTCAATTGACTGCGAAGGTTTGTCCGGGAAGAATATGCTTGGTTTGGCAAGTGGAGCTGGGATTGAAGGTCATTTTCAAAATTGAGATGGGCTTTCTTACTGCCATTTAAGTGATAATTAATTCCTGTAAAGTTAATTGTGGCAGTATTGGCCGGAAGTTTATTTGTGATTATAAAGATTGGTGAGTAGATAGCGTGACTTGGATTGAAGTAGTAGTTAAAGTCATGGATCGGAGTAGCTTGATATTTTTGTGAACCAATCTGTAAAGCACCATGATGCTCTTTAGCAGGGGAATAAATCAAGGCCTTATTTGCTGCTAATTTAATATGTTTATCTGCAATCCGATTATAAGTTGCAGTTGACATGGTAATGACTGTATTGGTAGTTTGATTAGTCATCTTCTCTAAATTGCCCTGGTTGATGAAACGATTATTTTCCCAGTAGCCATATTGCGGAGCGCTCGTTGTAAAGATAACGGGCTTATTAAGGTGAGCATGGTGTTTTTTGGCGACAGAATTGATGGTCGATTCTTGTCGGGCAGTGAGTTTCTGTGAGGTGATAATTGTAAGGTCGCATGGGGCAAAAGAATTAACCGTATCATTAATGCCGGCATACATAGTTAAGGATGTAAATAAAATTACAAGGACAGAACTGCAAAGTAAACAGATTGTTGCAAGACTAGCGCCGTTTTGTTCCATCCGTTGTAGCATGCCAGAAATCGCAATAAAGTGGCGAGGACGATAGTAATACCCTTTGTTTTTTTGTAGGAGTTTGAGGACAATGATGCTACCAGCAATAAAAATGAGGTATGTTCCAATCACAACTAAAAAGACGGCAGTCATGAATGTTGTTAAAGCGGATATTCGTGGCTTAACCGTAATTGTAAGATAATAGGCGTAGGCAAGGACTGCAACACCCAAAAGTCCGGCAAAAGTAAAGAACTTACTATGATGCGCAATTTTAGTTTGTTGGGGATGCCATAATTCATTTGGATTTAGCCGGAATAATTTGATCAGATCAATGACCATTAAAGTTAAGAAAAAGCCACCAATGATGACAATTGTATTTATCACAGCACCCCATTCAATCCAAGGTTGAGATAAATGATCGATTTGTAAGAGATGAGCAAAGCCAAGAAAAGCGAGTCGATCAAAAATAACTCCAAATAAAATCCCAAGGAAAAGGCTAATTACTAAAAGATAGCACTTTTCAATGACGGTTAGCACTTGTAAGTTACGTCTCGTCATCCCCAGCATACTATAAAGGCCCATTTCTTGTTGACGCTGTTGCCATAAGAAGCGGTTGACATAGATCATAAATGCAAGTGTTACAAGGATAATAAAAGTTGATCCTGTCTGCATTAATGCCTTAGTAACCGTCGCGCTTGGCAAAGTTTTAAGACTGCGATTAATTTCAACTGCCTTAAAAATATAGTTAATAGCGACTAGCATTGTCATTGATATGAGGTAAGGGATGTAGACTTTAAGGTTACGCTTAAAACTCGAATTAATCAGTTTGAAAAATAGCATCATTATTCACCGCCATTCGTTAAGGTCATCATTGTCTGACTAATTTGTTGTTGGTAGTCTTTAAGTGAAAGATCACCACGATAGAGTTCATGGTAGATTCGTCCATCCTTAATGAAGAGTGTACGTTTAGCATGACTAGCAGCCGCAGCACTATGCGTAACCATAATAATTGTTTGGCCGTTAATATTAACTTCATCAAAGAGTTCAAGAATTTCGTTACTGGTGTTCGAATCTAAAGCTCCAGTAGGTTCGTCAGCGAGAAGGAGGGCAGGATGGGTAATTAACGCCCGTGCAATGGCAATTCGCTGTTGCTGGCCTCCAGAAATTTCGCTTGGAAAACGATCAATAATATTATTAATACGTAAGCGATCAATTAAAGGTTTAATCCGTTCTTCCATTGTTGCAACTGGAGTCTTTGCTAGAATAAGTGGTAAGTAGATATTATCGCGATTTGAGAGACTATCAAGTAAGTTAAAATGCTGGAAAACAAAGCCAAGGTGTTCCCGTCGATAGCGTGCTGCGTCGTCTTTGGA
The DNA here is from genome assembly GCF_014145585.1 of Limosilactobacillus agrestis. GTDB lineage: Bacteria > Bacillota > Bacilli > Lactobacillales > Lactobacillaceae > Limosilactobacillus > Limosilactobacillus agrestis. The sequence continues at coordinate 3,073 of NZ_JACIVF010000034.1, read as the reverse complement.
AAGCCGCCGAAGATCTTGCCCATTAAGGATTGCCTGCCCGTTGGTTGCTTGTTCTAAAGTTGCAATTATATTTAATAAGGTACTTTTGCCAGCACCAGATTCACCCATAATTGCAACATATTCTCCCTCTTCAACTTTAAGGGTAATATCTTTTAAGGCCATTACTGGATTAGTGGAGTTAGGATTATAGACGCGTTGAACGTGTTGAAGGTTTAATAATGTCATAGTAATTTTCCTTTCTGGGAGAGAATTAATTTTGAATATGTCTTAATTATAAAAAGGTTCTGTGCATCTTCCTACTTACGGAAGTGTACAGAACCTTACAGTTTTGTAAGAATTAGTTTGATGATCTGATATTATCTGGTAAGAAAGATAGAATCGCTGTCGTTCCCTGAGATTGAACTGATGAGATACTAACCTTGAAATTTAAGTGCTCAGTAACTTTTTTAACAAGGTACAATCCCATCCCGGTAGCAGCAGTTGTTTGGTGCCCATTTTTACCAGTAAAGCCATTGTCAAAGATTCGTGGAAGATCATTCATTGAGATACCGCATCCATGGTCAACGATCCGCAAAGAATTCATTTCCCAGGAAATATTGATAGTACTATTAGGAGCTGAGTATTTAATTGCGTTTGAAAGTAGTTGTTCAATGCAGAACCGCAACCATTTACGATCAGTGAGAACTTTAATTCCGTCTAAGCCCCTTAATTCTGGAATTAACTGTTTATGAATGAAGATAGCCGAATTTTGTTGCAAAATATTATTAATTAAGTTGGCAATATCAATCCATTGAAAATCATAATCATGATTATTAATTGCTAGCCGTTCGTCATTTAACAATAAGTTGAGATAATAGTTAGCTTGGTGGATATTCTTTTTCACTTCTGTGCTTGCGACAGCTGGTGAATTTTCTGCCGCGGCATTAAGACTTGTCAAATAGTTTTTAATTTCATGAGTAAATAATTCAAGGTGGTCAAGCTGTTCGTGTTGGGTTGCCTGTAATTGCCGGATTGTGTCAATGTTTTTTGCTTGTTCGTCTTGTAATAATTCAACAAGTTTTCCCTCAGCCATATTGGTAGGAGTGAATTTATCAAGCTGAGAAATATTTAAATGGCGCAATCGATAATATTTAATTGCACCACTGGCGATAAGCCACACTATAAAAAAGGGAAGAGAAAAGCGAATTACATCGCCCCCAAAAACAGTTGGGAGATTATATAAAATTACTAAAAGGCCAATCAGACTTAAGAGAAAAAGATAGCCAATAGTAGGAAGAAGGATTGAGCGCCAAAATAATTTGAAATAATGTCTATTCATTGTTTTCCACCAATCGATAGCCGAGACCACGTTCTGTATGGATGCACTGTTGTAAACCAATTGTCCTTAGCTTAGTTCTTAAACGACTAATATTAACATTAAGAGTGTTCTCATTAAGGTACTTGCCACCTTGCCATAACCATTGAAGTAATTGCTCTTTAGAAACGGTCTTATTACGATGACTGAGTAAAACTTGTAGCATAGCACCTTCAGTAGGAGTGAGCTGGGCAGTACCGTTTTCGTTTGTAAGAATATTAGTAAGGGGATTGAATGAATTATGATCCCACATTATTTCTTCTGCATCAGCCGTTTGCTTATTTCGCCGTAACAAAGCTTGAATTTTAGCTAAAAGCACCGTCATTGTAAATGGCTTCATAATATAATCATCTGCACCAGCAGCCACTGCATGCATGACATTGGTATCAATTTCCGCCGCAGAAATAACTATAATCGGTACTTGACTCTGTTTACGAACCTCTTGAATCCAATAAAACCCATCGAACGTCGGGAGGGTAATATCAAATATGACCAGATCTGGTTTTGCAGTAATAATTTCATTTGCAACGTTCTGCCAGTCCTTAACTGTGATAACGTCATATTGCCATTTATTTAATTCTTGAGTTGTAGAATGAATAATATCAGGATTATCTTCAACGATGAATATTTTAGCCATAATTATTTCCTCGTAAATAGATATAAGCTCATCATACATTAGTTTGTTTAGAAAAGAAAATTTCAATATTGACAATCCTAAATTGCTGATTAAAGATAAGTAGAGGAAGTGATTTTTAATGGATATTAAGGACAACCTATTAACTCTTGCTGATGGAAATAAAATGCCTCAGGAAGGTTTTGGCCTTTATAAGGTGGATGGACAAGAGATAATGAATCAAGCAATCAAAAAGGCATATGAAGATGGGTACCGTCTTTTTGATACGGCTCAGTTATATGGAAATGAGCAAGAAGTTGGGACGGCTTTTAAGCAATTAGATATCCCGCGTGATAATATTTTTGTTACAACTAAGGTAGCAGAAGAAAATCAAGGCTACGATAAGGCTATTGAATCTGTCAAAGAATCATTACATAAATTACAAATGGATTATGTTGATTTATTGCTGGTTCACTGGCCAATTGAACGATCATTTTTTGAGACGTGGCGAGCCTTTGAAGAAATGAAAAAAGAAGGTCTTACTAAATCAATTGGTGTAAGTAACTATCAAATGATCCATCTCCAATATTTAGCAACCCAAGCAAATGAAATGCCGGTTGTTGATCAAATTGAGTTGCATCCGTTGTTAACGCAAAAACCACTATTAAAGTTTAATCATCAACATCAAATAGTAACGCAAGCGTGGAGTCCACTAGGGCGGGGAGCAGTTCTCAATGAACCAGTATTGAAAGATATTGCTGCTGCTCATCATAAATCCACTGCGCAAATTATATTGCGGTGGCATCTCCAGAATGGTGTTTCGTTTATTCCTAAGTCAGTCCATGAAGAACGAATTACCCAAAATGCTGATATTTACGATTTTGAACTTAATACCCAAGAAATGGCCCAGATAGATGCATTAAATGCTTATCATCGTACTGGTCGTGAACCAGAACTAGTTTATGAATACGATAAACAATATTAAACAAAAACAGCAAATTGACTGAAAAACTGACGTGTACCCCCAGAGTTGGAAATCAACTCTGGGGGTATTTTATATGACCAAAATTAGCGTTAAAACTAAACTTAAAGCTGTTGAAGAATAT
>NZ_JACIVF010000033.1 GCF_014145585.1 Limosilactobacillus agrestis | reverse complement strand
GTTCCTGGTACTACTTCATAGCCAGTTGGTACTTGTAATGGAGTTTCTCCATTTCCGTTACCAATAGTTACGCTAGTTCCAGTCTTACCAGTTAAGATTTGAGGCTTTCCAACTGTCTTACCACCATCCACAAAGATGATCTTTCTAGTTTGTTCATTTGCTGTGTAGTTAAAGGTTACTGTTGAACTTTCAGTATCACCTGTAATTGCTACTTCTGGTGCGGCATTTGGATTAGTTACTGTGTATCCTGCTTCTTCTGGTGCTGGTACTTTATCAAACTTAGCTCCATCCAAGTTCCATGCACCGTAAGTTACTTCACCAGTTACTAAGTCTTTAGTAGCACTTCTGTGAAGAGTTGCAGTTTGCTTAGTATATTCACTAGTCTTACCTGCGATGTCAATATCAATTGTTCTAGTAATTGTCTTGTTTACCTTATCTGCTTGACTTGGATCGTTAGTTACATCCTTTGTTCCGTGTTCAATGGTTACATTGATTGGAGCTGGGTTTTCTGAACCAAATGTAATTGATGTTGGATATTTACCACTAATTACCCAACCTTCTGGTACGTGGTTCGCAATA
>NZ_JACIVF010000032.1 GCF_014145585.1 Limosilactobacillus agrestis | reverse complement strand
TGGAGTTACATTATCAACTGCAGGAATTACTGTTGCGTTCTTACCGTCTACTTGTGAAGTGTAACCATCTACTTGTGGTACATCTACTTGAGCAAAACTACCAGTAGTCTTGTCAGTTTGTGCACCATTTTCAAATACTTTGTAATCTCCGTAAGTAGTTACAGCCTTACCATCTTGTTCAGTGACAGTCTTAGTACGTGCAAAGACTACTGTTTGTGGATCTGAAACTTTCTTACCATCTGGAGTAGTTCCGTCGATAGTTCTAGTTACAGTCTTGAATAAGTCTTTTTGATCTTCATTAGTTGGATCAGTTGGCTTTTCAGTACCAGTTACGATGATGGTAGTTGGTACATCTTGAGTGTTGCCATCTGGGTAGTGAACAGTTACTGTGACTGGGCTTTCACCAATTTTGCTTACATCTGGAGTCTTACCATCTTTCCAAGTGTAAGTTGTACCTGTTGGCAAGTCTGGAATATTACCAATACCTGTTGAAGGATCTGGAACTTGACCTTGTGGAGTAACGATTGGAGTTGGAGTAGCTTCACTTACGATTACCTTAACTGGAACATCTTCGCTTGAACCATCTGGGTAGTTTACAACTACTACAGCATCCTTAGTTCCTGGAGTCTTAGTATCTGGTTCGCCATCTTTCCAAGTGTAAGTTGTACCTGTTGGTAAGCTTGGAATATTGCCAATACCTTGTGATGCTTCTGGAGTACCACCAATGTTGGTGTGAACATCTTGTCCTTCTGGAGTGTACTTGTGTGCATCAGTTTCTTTGTAAGTTACGTTT
>NZ_JACIVF010000031.1 GCF_014145585.1 Limosilactobacillus agrestis | reverse complement strand
AACAAGGTAGCCGTAGGAGAACCTGCGGCTGGATCACCTCCTTTCTAAGGAATAAAACGGAACCTACACATCGAAGAAACTTTGTTTAGTTTTGAGAGGTTTACCTCTTAAAACTTCAACCTATAAGACGCTTATTTGGGCCTATAGCTCAGCTGGTTTAGAGCGCACGCCTGATAAGCGTGAGGTCGATGGTTCAAGTCCATTTAGGCCCATATGGGGAATTAGCTCAGCTGGGAGAGCACCTGCTTTGCAAGCAGGAGGTCATCGGTTCGATTCCGTTATTCTCCATCATCAACCGTAAGGTTGATAGAGTTTGTACTTTGAAAACTAAATACTATCTAATTTCTTTATTAACAAAACAATAAACCGAGAACACCGCGTTATTTGAGTTTTAATTAACGAATTATAA
>NZ_JACIVF010000030.1 GCF_014145585.1 Limosilactobacillus agrestis | reverse complement strand
TTAACGAGAGTTCTCTCGCTCACCTTAGGATTCTCTCCTCGACTACCTGTGTCGGTTTGCGGTACGGGCAGTTAACTACTCCTTAGAAGCTTTTCTTGGCAGTGTGACATCGGCAACTTCGCTACTTAAATTTCGCTCCCCATCACAGCTTGTCAACTCGGATGTAAACATTTGACTCACATCCTGACTTACTGCTTGGCCGTACTCTTCCAATCGTACGGTTTGCTTAGCCTCCTGCGTCCCTCCATCGTCAA
>NZ_JACIVF010000003.1 GCF_014145585.1 Limosilactobacillus agrestis | reverse complement strand
CACTTCAATATGAGCAGAATCTAGTTGCCTAGAAAAATATTTATTCAATTTTAAAGCAAGAACATACAGGTTCCAACTTTAAGGGTACACGTCAAACACTTCAATCTCTTTGCTGTTTTCATATTTATTCTAAACCCATTTCTTTAGCATAGGCTGTTTCTTCCTTACTAAGACGTTGACGCTCACGTTCGTTGTACCATGGTGAAATGGTAAAGGCAAGAACATCATTGATAAGGTAAATTGAGCTATTAACGGCCATTGCTAAAGTAGCCGATCCTTGCTTATAGGAAACAAACCAAAGTACTAATTGTGCAAGACCGGATGCAAGCCACCAAAAATATTGGTTGTTAAAACGTAAAAAGCAGATAACACCAGCTGAAAGACTGATGGAAAAGCTAATTGCATCAATCCATGGCCGTGGATCGTCGGTAAGATGACCGATTAAATAGCCAGAAATAAAATAAACGGCAATTGTTGCAATAATTGCAATCGTCCATGAACGAGCGTTGAATTTACGAATCTTTGATGCCATGTTAACATTCCAGTTTGCAGAAAGTAACACTGGTAAATCGAGGGTAATAACATAGGCGATTTGTTCGGCAATGCTTAAGTAGTTTTTTGCACTAAAACCAGCAATGATAAAACATAATGCTGATAAAATTCCTAAGAAACCATTTACTGACTTTGCGGCATTAATTGCTAAAACACAAAGTACGCCGAGCGTAGTTCCGATAAATGTAATGACAGTTACCCACGTTATTGGAGCACTAACTAAAGTCATTACCTGACAGCCAAGACTGAAAAAGAATAGGTAATAATTTTGTTGTGGCCAGCCCTTTAATTGGTGGGCGAGAAATTTAAAATAATCGCTAATCATTAATATAACTCCCTCTACTATATATTGTGCAATTTTGTGGTTACCGCCGGCTGGTAACACAAGATATTGTGGATGCAAAAAAGCAACGTTTAATAGTATAACGGGTCAAAATCAGGGATGCAATACCCTAAAGTTTATTTAATCAGTCGCTTAGATTAATTAATGCCGCAAAATTAACCCTATCGTTAAAAATAATAAATTTAAAAATTTTCTTTAGCTAACTATGGAACATGAAATGACTTATCAATACTATAATTCAACTTTAACAATTTTAACCTTATATGATGCTTGCGGAGCCTCAACATTCACGGTTGTTCCAGTTGTTTGATGAAGCAGTGCCTGGCCTAGTGGTGAATCGAAGGATATTTTTTGCTTAGCAAGATCAGCTTCCTGCTTTCCCACAATATGATAAGTTTCTTGTTCATGGTCATCCTCAAATTCAATTGTCACGGTTGTTCCTAAATCAATAGTATGGTCATTTTTTGGGGTTACAATTTGGGCGTATTGAAGTTGTTTATTGAGATATCGTAGTCTACTCTCCAGGTGACGTAATTCCCGTTTGGCAGTACTATATTCAGTGTTTTCTGATAAGTCGCCAAGGGCACGGGCTGCTTTTAGTTGTTCAATCTTTGCAGGTCTTTGTTGTTGTAATTTTGTAATCTGTTCTTCAATTTCATGATAACCATTAGCAGTCATCTTTTGAAAATAAACATTTTTCATTGCTTCTTGGATCTTTTTTCGTTGCATTGGTATAATATCTCCTTGCATCTTAACTATCTTATTATATTTACTAGATGTAATTATGATATGATAGAAAGGAAAATTCAATTTGGAGACGGAGGATAAATAGATAATGAACGAACAAGAACAACATATTGACCAGTTTCTTACTTCGTCCAACTATCATCAGTTATCTGCTAATCAGCAAAAACATGCACAGGACATTTTGACGCGTTTTAATAACCAAATGGCAAATGATCAGCATTTGACCGATACTACTTGGACACCAGAAGCAGTAAAAGCGGTCATGGTTGGGGAATTCATCGCTGATCCAGCACTAACTAATCAATTTGGAATTGCGGTTGTTCCAGTTTTACGGGCTTATCAAGAATTTTTGAAAGTTGATAATCTTGCGGAAGTTGTAAAGGCAATGGAAGAACAACGGACAAAGATGAATGAGTGTCGAAAAGCACATAAGACATGGACACAGTTGCATGGAGAGGCAGAGGATGACAAAGCAGAAGCAACCTCAGGTCAAGCAAGTCCTGCTCACCAAGAATTTAGATGGACACCTGAAAAATTCAAGGACTTATTAGCAAATGTTCAACAAGCTATCAAGTCAGCTTCCCAATTCAATAATCTTGAATTAGATGATATTGAGTTAAATTACGTTGTGCAAGAATTCTTAGAATTAATGGTTCAAGAATGCAATGAATATCCAGGTCAATGGACTTTCAGTAACTTGCAACGGGTATTAGGCATGATGATGCCCTTAGATCCGCATATTTCCATAAAGCAAATTCATAACATTGTCCCAAGTGCGCAGGCTTTGTTTGAATACTTGAAGCAAAATGACTATATTGACATGGATCAATATAAGTTAGGGTTAAAAGCGATTGCTAATATGCAACCATCAGAAGATATGCTTGCTTCATTAAACCGTGATGAACGTGAAACCCAATTAGTCCTATCATTTATCAATAGTAATGGTATCGATACTGATGATACGGCCGTGGCGGAAGCTTGGATGGACGACCATAAGCAGGAAGTTGCTGATTTTATGCGTGGCCTATTAAATCCGTGGGGCGAATATGAACGTAAGCGGCTACTTAAGCGGCAACGTGAAATGAAACAACAACAAGTAGCTAAGGGTAATAATAACCAAATTGATTCACAATTAAAGCGGAAAAAGAAGTCCCTTCAAGGAATTAAGTTTAGTAAAAAGGCTCGACGGAAGTTACGTCGCCATTAATATTTTTTAGAGGAGGAATCCATAATGAGCGTTGAAATTCCAGAAAATATGGAAGAAGTAGCAATGCAATTAGCTCAACATAAGGTCCGTGGTGAGCTAGTTGACGAAACGACTGTTATTCAAAATGCAATTCGGGATATACTCCAAGCATTTTTTGATGAAGCTCTTGAAGGTCATTATGATGATGTTAAGTGGGATGGGGATGACCTAGTAATTACGGATATTATGGGTGATGAAGCTGGGCGCATCCAACCCCAATCAAGCTCATTTGTTAATGATTTTAAGAATGATGCTGATTCATTGATTGAACGACTTGAAAATGCGACAACCAAGATTGTTGGTGGTCGTTAAGATTTTTATCGAAATAGAAAATGACCCGTGGAAATTTCCGCGAGTCATTTTCTATTTTAAAGCCGATTTTTAATTTCGTAGGGCTTTGACTTTTCGTGTTCAGCTGGTAATGCATCCTTAGCGTAAAAAATTGCGTATTCTTTATCGTTAGGATCTTTAGCGATGACAAGTTCATCATTGTGACGTGCTTGTTTAAAAATTTGTCCTTTCCGAATCGCTTCATTATAGTCATTAATATTCGCAACTGAATCGCCTGGATTAAAGAAAATTCTTGTTTCCATTATAAGTTCCTCCTCATGCACGACTTGGCAAATTGATTTGTGCTTTTGCTAGAATATGACCCTTGGCCGCGTGAATAAAGTCATTAAGCCAGTATTTATTTTTTAAAGGTAAAGTATCATCTAACGCAAACACCATTAAAGTATAATCATGGGTTTTATCGGGAGGCTGTGGGCCAACATAACCACTAGTTATCAATGGATTTCCGTTAACCAATGAGCCGGCATTGCTATTATTCCCTTGCACAAATTTATCTGCTAATTCTCGACTAGCATTTGCTGGAATATCTGTTAACATTGCTGGGATGTTAGCGGCTAACCAATGGATCCAAGTAAAACCACAGACAGGTGTTGAGTCATAATCAATAAAGACGATTGCAAATGTTTTTGTATTTGCTGGTGCGCCGGTAATTTTAATTGGGAATGATTTGATTGGATGGTCAGCTAGCATATCAGCTGCTGGCGCATATTTACCATATTCATCTGCTAACATTCCGTTAACTAATGGTACTGAGATTTGCATAAAAAATCCTCCTTATAAGACAATTATAACCGAGCCTAATCTAAATACAATTTTCGTAAATCTTTTATTTCGGCAGGCGTAATATCAAGATAGTTGTTGAGATACTGATTAACGTTTCCATAAGTCTGGATAATATTTTTGATTGCTGTATTAAGATAATCGGGAGCCACCGAGGCAAGAGCAGCTCGATTCGTCACTAGTTCCTCGCTAGCACCATGATTCCGCATATTTTGCAGCCAGTGATTCCGAAAATTTTGTGTAACGGTATTAGTCAGTAGGTAGTCTTCCATAATAATTTTTTGCTCAACTCCAAGGGCGCTAAGGATAAGATAAGCAGCCATCCCTGTCCGGTCTTTGCCAGCAGTACAATGAAATAGCAAGGCGCCGTGTTCGTTTTTTAGTAAAAGACTAAATAATTTCTGATAGGCTTTTTTAGCCGAAGGAGCAGTTATCATTCGTTGATAAACATCAGTCATGTGGCGGTAGCCGTTTCCTGGTTGTTGCATTTGAGCGGCGATTTCTTCATCACTATGCGAGGCATCAGTTTCATCAGCTTCGAAAACAGGTAAATGATGATATTTTGCTTGTGAAGGAATTTGATCAGGATCCTTCTTTACCTCGTCAGGAGCGCGGAGGTCGATATCTAGAGAAACAGGGATATTATCTAAAATAGTGAGATCATTTTGATCTAAACGAGCAAGTGAACCCGCACGAATAAGTCGACGCCATTTTGTTTTATGGCCATCTGCTGTTGGATAACCTCCAAGATCACGAAAATTATAGCCATTCTTTATTGGAAGTAAGCGTTGGTTAGCCATAAGAATCCTCCTCGTATTAACTCTTACTACTATTGTACACTGAAATTACGGTAAAAGAGGTTGTAAAGCTTGAGCAAGCATTTTACCTTCATTAATAGCGCCAGCTTGATCCGGATGGAGCCCGTCAGTGAAGCTATGGTGCCAAGTTTTTGTTTCAATTATAAAACAACCATGTTTAGTGGCAATTGTTCGAATCTCAGGAGCAAAGGTCTGGCTAAAAGGAATTATGATTGCTAGCGGGGTATCAGGAAAGGTCAGCTGAACCTGCTGAATAAAAAGATCGTAAGCAGCAGTAAATTGAGATATAGGGAACCGACGATCATTAACTCCTAAATTAATCACGTTGAGGTTAGGGTGATTAGGGGTCCACAATGTTTGATTATCAATTTTTCCTAAAAAGACATCAGCAGTTGGGACCCCGCCAGTAGCAGTCCTTAAGACTCCCCCGGCAGAGTATGCTATCCGAACACTATCGACGTTAAGCAGATCTGCACAGACCCCAGCATAGTTAGTTTCTGGACGGTAATCAGCAGCAGGATGATTTCCAACCACCCAGCAACCAGCAGTAATTGAATCACCAATAAAGTTGACCAAGGGCCGCTGAGAAGCAGTCATAATTTTACCTCTGTCTAAATAAATACTTTTAATCGCAAAACCTTCATTCCCTTCCCACACTTCGTCAATGTCGGTATTACCGGCCGTCATTATTTCAATGGTGTGCAAAGTAGAATCAAGTGGAATATCAATTTTTCCTAAGCTAGCTTGTGCCCGTTCCCACTTTCCTTCATCAATTCGAAAAGCAAATACTTGGCTAGGAGATAGGAAATTTTGATTTGGCAAAACAGTAATTTGACACTTTTTAGCGTCTGAAATCTTAAAACGGAGATAGCTGCCAAGATTGGTTGTATATAAAGTAGAGATATTATTAATAATTTTAATGGTCCAGCGCCCAGTACGTGAGGCGAGCCTAATTAGATCGGTTGGTTGGTATGTCGTCATTAGAATCCTCCAATTATTTGTAAATAGTGTAGCATTAAAAATATATTCTGTATATCAGTCACTGGTTTTTGCAATCGTTTTCTTCGTTGCTTTTAATTATTTGTAAGCGCTTATTGACGAGTTGGTTAAAAAGTAGTAAATTGTATTTAGTAAAAGTTTACTAATGCTTGTTTGATGTATGGAGGTTAGTCTGATGGATAAGCAACAATTTTTAGCTGAATACCAAGATGTATTTAAGGAACCAGGAAAGGATGTATTCTTCTCACCAGGACGGATTAATGTAATCGGGGAACATACTGATTATAATGGTGGACATGTTTTTCCATGTGCGATTAGTATTGGAACCTATGGGGTATATGGTCCGCGTGAGGATACAACAGTAGCTGTTTACTCAGCTAACTCGGCTCAAGAAGAAGATAGCAAAATTATTACTTTTGACATTAATGATACAGAACCGCAAAGTGCTAAAGATGAAAAGTGGGTTAACTACTTTAAGGGGATGCTTGTTTATCTAAAGCAACGGGGCTTCAAGATTGATCATGGATTTAACTTATACATCCACGGTTTTCTCCCTTATGGTTCAGGCTTATCATCATCAGCGTCAATCGAAATGTTGATGGGAAATATCTTGAAAGATGAATTTAATCTTGATATTGATGAAATTGAATTAGTTAAACTTGGACAAAAGACGGAAAATGATTTTGTTGGTCTTAATTCTGGAATCATGGACCAATTTGCTGTAGGAATGGGTAAAGAAAATAACGCAATTTATCTTGATTGCAACACCCTGGAATATAAGTATTTGCCACTTGAACTTGGCGACTATGAAATTGTTATCATGAGTACAAATAAGAACCACTCCTTAGCTGGTTCCAAGTACAATGAACGCGTTCAAGAATGTGAAGAGGCAGTTAAACGCCTTAACAAAAAGCTTGATATCAACAAACTTGGAGAATTAGATTCTGACACATTTGATCAATACACTTACTTAATAAATGATGACACACTAATTCGGCGGGCACGGCATGCTGTTAGTGAAAATGAACGGACGAAGAAAGCTATTGATGCAATGAAAAAGGGTGATCTTGAAGAATTAGGCCGCCTAATTAATGCTTCTCATGTCTCTCTTAAATATGATTATGAAGTTACAGGAAAAGAACTCGATACATTGGCAGAAAATGCATGGGATCAACCAGGCTGCCTTGGTGCCCGAATGGTCGGCGGTGGATTTGCCGGCAGCGCGATTGCAATTGTTAAGAAATCTGAAGCAGACCACTTTAAGGAGAACGTTGGTAAGATTTATCGTGACAAGATTGGTTACGATGCCAGTTTCTATGATGCTGAAGTTGTTGATGGACCACATAAGCTTTAATAGTATTTTAGTGGGGGAATGAGAAAATGAAGTTAATGGAAAAGTTTGCTGACCAAGTAATTGCTAGTGGAACTTATGAACCACTTGACCGAATCTATGTCTTAAACAAGATTCGAAGTTTTGTTGGTGATGAAGATGTTGAGGCGAAGGATGATGAACCAGTTGTTAGTCAACTTGTTGATTTAGCAGTTAAACGCGGCAAAATTGATGACGGTCAAACTGCTAAGGAAATTTTAAACGATCAACTTTATGATTTGCTGACTCCAACGCCATCAGTAGTTAATCATAAATTCTGGGAAAAGTACCAACAATCTCCATCAACCGCAACCAATTGGTTTTATAACCTATGTACTAGCAACGACTATGTTAAGGTAGCTGCGATTAAAAAGAATGTTGTATTTGATAAACCAACTAAGTACGGCAATCTTGAAGTTACCATCAATCTTTCCAAGCCGGAAAAGGATCCCAAAGCAATTGCCGCTGCTGCCCATGATACCGCTAAGAAGTACCCCCAATGTGCTCTTTGTATGGAAAATGAGGGTTACAAGGGACGACTTGGCCAAGCAGCACGAAGCAATCACCGTATTATTCGAATTACAGTAGGCGGACAACAATGGGGCTTTCAGTATTCGCCGTATGCTTACTTCCATGAACACTGTATCTTCCTTGATAGTAAGCATGAGCCAATGGAGATTAATCGGCAAACTTTAATTAACCTAGTTGAAATTGAAAAGCAATTCCCAGCCTATTTTGTTGGAAGTAACGCGGATTTACCAATTGTTGGTGGGTCAATGCTTGCTCATGAACACTACCAAGGTGGTAAGCATATTTTCCCAATGATGAAGGCCTCCATTAAGAAAGAATTGCACTTTGCAGAATATCCAGCTGTTGATGCAGGAATTGTTAACTGGCCGATGAGTGATATTCGCTTAACTAGTCCAGATACTGAGCAATTAATTGATCTTGGTACGCACATTATTAAGGTGTGGGATCAATACAGTGATGAGAGTCTTGACATTAAGGCATTTGATGGGCAAACTCGTCATCATACTGTTACCCCAATCATGCATCGGGAAGGCGATAAGTTTGTTCTTGATTTAGTATTGCGGGATAATAATACTAATGATGAATATCCGCTCGGAATCTTCCATCCACATGAAAAGTTATGGCACATTAAAAAGGAAAATATTGGTTTAATTGAAGTGATGGGGCGTGCTATTTTACCAGCTCGGCTTAAAGATGAATTAAATGAAGTTAAGAAGTTTTGGCTTGGGGCTGAAAATAAGATTGCCGATAGCCATCTTTCCTGGGCAAAGGAAGTTCAATCAAGAATTAATATCACTGAGGATAACGTTAATGAGGTTATGGAACAAGAACTTGCTAATGTTTTTGCCAATGTTCTAGAAAATGCGGGAGTCTTTAAGGACGACGCAGCTGGAAATGAAGGTTGGCAACGATTCATTGATGCCTTAAAATAGTTTTAACCTAAAATGAAGAAAGGGGCACTGAAGCAGTATGGCAGTAACATTACATGATATCGCGGATAAAGCAGGGGTCTCTATTGCGACTGTATCGCGAATTTTAAATAATGATGTGACACTTTCTGTAAATGAAAAGACACGTCAGCGAGTGTTAGCCACTGCCGAAGAGTTTAACTATACTAAGCATAAGCGAGCACGGAGTAACCAGGTACAACGAGTAGCTGTTGTTCAATGGTATTCCCTTACACAAGAATTAGATGACCTGTATTATATGGCGATTAGGATGGAAATCGAACGCGCAGCTCAACAACGGGGACTTCAGACGGTTCCTGTTTACCAAAACAATATGGAAGAAATTCCTCGTGATGTTACGGGCATCATCGCAATTGGGAAATTTAGTGATTCGCAAGTTCAAGCATTGCGGTTAGTAACTTCTAATATTGTGTTTGTTGATTACGATAGTCTGGCTGCTGGTTACGATTGCTTAGTGCCGGACTTTGAAAATGCAGTGCGGTCAGTTATTTCAGAATTTGTTAGCGAAGGAATTAACGATATCGGGATGCTAGCAGGAACTGAAAAAACAACGGACCAACAAATTGTTCCTGATTTACGGCGATTCTATTTTGAAAGTAACTTACGTCAACAAAACCTCTATCATCCAGAATTTATGTTTGCTGGCAACTACACCTCGATGTCAGGATATAATGCGATGAAAAAGGCAATTGCGACGCTTGGTGACCGTATGCCGCATGGAATCTTTATAGCCAATGATCCAATGGCCGTTGGTGCACTTAAAGCGATTCAAGAAGCCAAAATTAATGTTCCAAATCGGATTGCCTTGATTAGTTTTAATGATACGGCAATTGTTAAGTATGTTTACCCAAGTATGTCAGCAGTACATGTTGCTACTGATGAAATGGCACATGCCGCAGTTGATATGATGATTAAACGTCTGCAGAATCCAAATAGTGATCCATGTAAGACAGTTGTCGGAACTCACTTGATCAAACGGCAAACAACCCGATAGTATATGAAAAAAATGATTCAGTTTTGATAGTAAGGGCGTAAGAGCTTTTATTAATAGAAACTGAATCATTTTATTTTTTAATTCTTTTTTGATACCACCGATAAGCAAAGTATAAGCAAATGATCGCCATGATGATAATTGCAACTATTGTGTAGTCGTTGAAAATAATGACAATTTTATTCCACGATTGGCCGACCCAAGCACCAAGAACAACGAGCAAGGTATTCCAAATTACGCTTCCAATAGTAGTTAAAATACAGAATTTTCCTAATGAAGTTTGTGCGATCCCTGCAGGAATAGAGATTAAACTGCGAATGACGGGAATGCAGCGCCCATAAAGAATTCCGCCTGCCCCATGCTTATTAAACCAATTAACTGCCTTTTTAGCATCATCTTGATGGAAACCTAAAAGTTTAAATAAGCGATGTCCAAGAAGACGTTCAAGCCGTTTAACAGTTAATTGGCGGCCGAGAGCATATAAAATAAGCGCCCCCATAAGTGAGCCAATTGTCGCGGCGATAATTACCCCAAGAATTGATAACGAGGTGGTGGTTGTCATGAAGCCACTCATTGTAAGAATAATTTCGGACGGTAGTGGTGGAAAAACGTTTTCAAGGGCGATTAATGCGGCAATCGCAAAATAACCAAACTGATTAATAAATTCCGTTAGCCAAGCGTTCATAAATTACTCCTATATTAATTAATATTCTCTAAACACTCTATCATATTAGAGAAATACTTAATAGCGGTCTTATTTTTCTTTAGTGAAAATTACAAATTATAAATTAGAATATATTATATTGAAGTGAATAAAATAACCAAAAAGGGTAAAAAGCGTTCGGATTTAATTAAATAAAATCTTAGAATTTGCTAAAATCTGACTAAAAAATGTGCTAAAGTATAATAAGACTACATAAGGGAGATTGATATAAAGTGAAGCGATATCGTTTGGGGCGCCTAAGTATGGGCTGGCAAATCATGATTGGGCTAGCCCTTGGTATTATTTGTGGATTAATTTTTTACCAAAATAAGGGTGCTATCACTGTTATGCAGAGCTTAGGAACAATCTTTATCCGGCTGATTCAAATGATCGTAATGCCAATTGTTGTTTCTTGCTTGACTGTCGGAATTGCCAATATTGGTGATATTAAAAAGTTAGGACGAATTGGTGGAAAAACATTAATTTATTTTGAAGTTTTAACCACGATTGCGTTGATCTTAGGGATAGTAATAGCTAACATTACTCATCCAGGTTCATTTATTGATATTCATAAACTTCACGCAACTGATATTTCGCAATATATGTCTACTGCAAAATCAGCAGAACACAATAGTGGTTTTTGGCCATTGATTTTATCGATTATTCCAATCAATATTTTTAAATCGATGTCAGATGGCGATATGATGCCCGTCATCTTGTTCTCCGTACTCTTTGGATTAGGAATTGCTGCTGTTGGTGAAAAGGCTAAAATTTTAATTGATGTATTAAATGCAGTCTCGGAAGTTATGTTTAAAGTTACTAATTGGGTCATGAAGTTTGCACCAATTGGGGTCTTTGGTTTAATTGGGATGACAATCGCCGAAATGGGTATTAGTGCTTTGCTCCCATTAGGATTATTTATTTTGATTGCATATGCGACAATGCTTATCTTCATTATTGTTGTCCTCGGTATTACTGCTCATATTTTCCATTTACGTTATTGGAAGACAATGCGTGCTATCCTGGACGAAATTGTTTTGGCATTCACTACTGCTAGTTCAGAAGTTACGTTGCCGCGCTTGATGAAAAAGACACATGAAATGGGGGTAAGCAAGGGAATTACGGCCTTTGTTATCCCAACTGGTTATACTTTTAACCTTGATGGATCAGCTATTTATCAATCATTAGCAGCGATCTTTTTAGCCCAAGCATATGGTCTCCATCTCAGTATTTCTCACCAAATTACGTTACTAGTAGTTTTGATGATTACTAGTAAGGGGATGGCGGGAGTACCAGGAGCTTCCTTTGTGGTGTTACTCGCTAGTGTTTCCACAATTGGGGTACCGATGGCTGGTTTGACTTTTATTGCCGGAATTGATCGTTTTGTTGATATGGGACGAACTGCTGTAAACGTAGTTGGTAATTCAATTGCCACACTTGTTATCGGTGAATCAGAAGGTGCTCTTGATCGTAAAAAATATAATACATATTTGGATAATTACGGCAAAGAAAAGACACCAGTAGATACTGATGTTGAAGCTAAATAAAATTAAATAAGCGTAAAAGCGAAGATGGGGAAATTCCCCATCTTCGCTTTTTAATCTTCTTCTGAATTAATAGGATCTTTTGCTGGTGCTAACTTAACTCCCCGGTGATCAACGCTTGTACTAAATACGATTTGTGTACTTGTCTTTCCAAAGCGTTGTTGAATAGTATTGATGAAATCATCTAAATCGGTGGTAGATGGGAAAACAACTTCCATAATTTCTGAATAATCACCAGTTACACAGTTACATTCAATCACATTGGGGATTTGTTGGATGTAGGGATAGAATTCTTGTTTTTGGCGGGGCTCTAGTTGAACTTGAATAAAGGCTTTAACATGAAAGTTGATTTTTTCCATATTAACACTTGTATGGTAGCCAGTAATAATCCCATTTCGTTCAAGTTTATTGATTCGCGCCGCAATGGCTGGTGATGAGATGAAACATTCTTTAGAGAGTTCTTTCAACGAAGTACGGGCGTTTTTTTGAAGAAGATTAATAATTTTCCTATCGATCTTGTCCATAAGATGCGGCCTCACTTTCAAATATTAAAGGTATATTGGATATATTAAGATTACTCTAATTAAAGATTAATGTATAGCCTAAATTTCGGAAATCTTGAATTAATTGAATTTTATCGGAAGTCAGTATTATTCTGGTTTCCTTCGCTTTATTATTCAAAAAAATGGTATAATTTAAGTAAACGTATCACTTGTTTGTTTGGAGGTTCAAACTTATGGATCAAGAATATCAAAATATCTTAGTTCCAGTTGATGGTTCTAAGGAATCAGAATATGCATTTCACCGGGCTGTTGCGATTGCAAAACGTAATGGGGCACATATAGACATCTTAAATGTGATTGATACGCGAGCAATGGCTTATAACTTTGCTGGAATGTCAGATGGAAGTATTGCTTACCAATTAGTTGATAAATCGAAGCAATACCTTGATGATTTATTGAAGGATGCTAAAAACAAGGATGACTTTGATAACCTTGACATCCATATTCGTCTTGGCAATCCAAAGACAATTATTTCATTTGATTTTCCTCGTGACCACCACAACGACATGATTATTATCGGTGCTAGTGGATTATCACGGATGCAACGAGCTGTCATGGGTTCAGTTACGTCATATGTAAAGCGTAATGCGCCAGTTGATGTGCTGGTTGTTCGGACTGATGTAGATCAGGTTAAATAGTCATTGAATATTAGCAATAAGGGTTAGTGGTAAATGTTACCATTAACTCTTTTTTATAAAAAATGAAGGATGTGTTAGCGTGGCAGATGAAATTACTAAGCGAGTTTCCTTGGTAGAATTATTTTACGATTTAGTGTTCGTTTACATGGTTTCTCGAGCGACAGAAATGATTCACCACTTGCACCATGGGATTGTTGGATTGCCGGTTTTAGGAATCTTTGCAATTGTTGTGATTGTATTTATTAATTCCTGGATGGTGCAGATGGTTTTTACAAATCGGTATGGGAAGCTTTCGGGAACAAATATCGTTTTTTCGTTCGTCGATATGGCAATTCTCCTCTATATGTCAAATTCGTTTTCAACAACATTCGATTGGCATTTAGCAATTTTTTTCGTAGCTGCTGGCTTGTTATCATTAACGTTATGTATCCAATATGTTTTAGTTTACTTTCAGACAGAAAAGAAGATAGATAAACAGATTACACAAGCATTTATTGGAATTTTGATTTTTAGGTCTGTTACTCTTTTTATTGGTGGGATTTTTTATCAAAGTAAAGTTGGAGTGGCAATTGCTTTTGCCGGTATTATTATCAGTTGGATTGCGCCCGGCTTTACCGGAAAATATACAAAGCATCATCCCATCATCTTTTCGCACCTGCTTGAACGGCTTACAGCATTAATTATCGTGATGTTTGGGGAGACGATTGTTGGTATTGCTGATTACTTTACCGCCACAAATTTCTCAGTTCAGTCTATTCTTATTTTTACCACAGTTGCAGCGCTATTCTTTACCTACATTGTTGAATTTGACCATTTAATTAACGAACATCAACGTCATGAGACTGGAAATTTAATGATCTATCTTCATTACTTTATTTTATTTGGGCTCAGTCTAGTAACTGTGGCGATGAAGTTTATTGATGATACAGAGGCCGATCCGCGGTTTGCAGTAACATGCATGTATTTTGGCTTTGCCTTATTTTATATTGGTCTTGGGATTGCTAATTATTACAATAAGGTAAGAGTGAATAAGACTGTTGTAAGTATTTTTATTGTTTCAACAATTGCTGGCTTTGGAATTTCATGGTTTTATTCAGCGTTTACGCTTGTGGTTATCATTATGACCGCTGTAACGTTGATTAATGCTGTAACATTAACAAGATTCAGAATAAAATATGTAGATTAAAAAGGAACTGCTCAAATCAGAGCAGTTCCTTTTTTAATAGAGAAGATATTTAATTACTTTTTAGTAACTTCCATGACGATATCCGTAGTCGTTACCTTTTCACCAGCATTCTTCAATAATTTTATATCGAAGTTCTTACTGTTAGTAACTGTTACCATAACGGTATCATCAAGGCCAGCTTTCTTGATTGCTGGGTCCCAGAATTCCATTAATTCTTGTCCCTTGTCAAAGTGTTGATTTTTATCAAAGTAACTAATGAATCCAGTACCATGAAGTTTAACGGTATCAATACCAACGTGAATCAGCAACATAATACCATTATCAGATTCAAGACCGATCGCATGACGAGTAGAGAAGGTTGCTCGTACAGTCCCACTAAATGGAGCAATTACTTTACCATCAGATGGTTTAATAGCAAATCCTTTACCCATGTTACCAGAAGCAAAGTTTTCATCATTAACATCCTTTAAGTTAACAAGCGTGCCGGCAACTGGTGATGTAATATCAGTAACACCAGGTTGTGGGGTAGGAGTAGATTTACTTGTTGTATCATTGTCGTTATTGAATTGCTTACCCCAAGTGTGTTCAAGCTTAGTAACGATTTGAGCATGCGACTTTTCATCAAGTTTAACTTTGAGCGCAAAGATGATAATACCGACAAGAATTAAAGCAATAGGGATTAAGAACATATAGATCTTGAAGATGCTTACTCCATGAGCAGTAACAGTAGCTGCAGTAGCACCACCAGTCATACCAGCAGCAACAGTAGCAGCCCCAACAACACCATTAGCAACTGCTCCACCAAACTTATCTAGTAATGGGCGAACCGATAAAGTAAGTGATTCATCACGGTGTCCTAATTTTAATTGACCATATTCAACAGAGTCAGTAATTGTCATAAGAATGACTAAGAAAATAATTGGTTGTGGAATGAAGAATAATTCAGCACCAAGAAGAACTAATGCTAAGGACTTACCAGCAAAGGCAAAGATCAATGCACCAAGAACTTCAATTGAAGCGGCACCATAAAATAGTTTGTGCCGACCAATCTTTCCGGAGAAAAGTGGGAAGGCGAACACAGAGATTACACCGACAATTGTGTTCAAACCACCAAGGATTGAGAAGGCCTTAGAATTACCAAGAATATAAGTAAAGTAGTAAAGTTCAAAACTATTTAATAGTGTTTGACCAGTAGTAAAGAATAGGTAAGACATAGCGATAGCCAGAAGTTGGTCATTCTTTACTAGGATCTTAAGGATATCCTTGAATTTAGTTTGTTCTTTGTTTTCACGAAGTAATGATTTTTGTTCATGGGTAAACATCCCAACACCAATAGCAGTAATCGCTGAAATTGCAGCGACAATTGCGGCAAAAATGAACCAACCACGATCATCACCCGTACCATCATTTTGGTTTACAGAGAAGAATAGAACCATTGGCATGATGACAAACCCGATAATTTGACCACCAATAGTTGAACCAACCCGGGCAAAGGTAGCTATTTTATCACGTTCATGTGAATCAAATGACATTGCTGGAACCATTGACCAGAAACCAACGTCATTAAACGAGTAAAACACATCCATAACAATATAAATAATAGCAAAGATGATTAAGTAAAGGACTGGATTACTCGTATTTAAGCCGCCAAGCGGGGTAAAAAGGGCGGCAAGTAAGATGGCAGAAATAATACCACCACCAACCACCCATGGTTTAAATTTACCCCAACGTGTATTGGTACGATCAATTGCGTTACCAATTAATGGGTCAATAACTAGCTCAACAATTCGTAACGCCATAATGATTATTGTGACATACCAGACCATCTTGTTGTCAAAGTGCTTATCACTTGAAATAAACAAGTGCCCAGTAACATACATCATAAAATAAGTAGAAAGTAATGCAAAGAAAGCGTCATGTCCAAACGCACCTAAAGAATAGGCTAAACGAGAGCGGACAACATGTGGGTCTTTCTGTGCAGTATCAATTTTTGCATCCATGTTAAAACTCCTCTTTTTCTACAACTACATATAATATCTTACACGAATAATGGTAAGCGTTTTCATAGAAAAAGTCAATGCACTTTTAGTAAAATTTTACGAAAAAGAAAGAATATCAAAATAATTATTAATTGAAAGCGATTGCCATAACTTGGGCTTGGGCAGTTTCTAAGTCATCTGCATTTAAATTAATATATTTATTTACAAGGCGTTCATTTGCATGAAGATCGTTGATAAGAAAATCGTGGATCGATGTAATGTTTATTCCGGCATGGCGTAAATGGAGAATTGTCATTGTAATTGCTAACTGTTCTGTTTTGGCAGCCGAAAGGGTAGCAGGGGCTGCTTCGATGATACCTTGGTAATAACCGCTCATAAATGTTTTATTCATTATCATCACCTCTATTCTAATCAAACCACGTTTCTATGTTCTTGTTAAGAAATTTAAAAATAAAAACGACCGAGAATAGATCTCAGTCGTTAAATCAAAATTTATTTGATTATTGTTCTTCGTACCAGCTGTAGTGGAAGTTACCAGGACGGTCAGTACGTTCGTAAGTGTGAGCACCGAAGTAGTCACGTTGAGCTTGAAGCAAGTTAGCAGGAAGCACCTCTGAACGGTATGAGTCGTAGTAACTAATAGCAGCACTAAGTGAAGGAACAGGAATACCAGCCTTAACAGCAAGAGCAACAACGTCACGAGTTGCCTTTTGGTACTTCTTAGCAATATCCTTGAAGTAATCATCAAGAAGTAAGTTCTTCAAGTCTGGGTTCTTAGTGAAAGCATCAGTAATGTTTTGTAAGAATTGTGCACGAATAATGCATCCTGCACGCCAGATTTGAGCTAATTCACCATACTTAAGGTTCCAGTCGTAACGTTCGGAGTCAATCCGCATTTGTTCGAAACCTTGTGCGTAACTCATAAGCTTACCAAAGTAAAGAGCTTGACGTACTTTTTCAATCATTTCCTTCTTGTCATCGATTGAAATAGCTTCAGTTTCAACAGGCAATTCCTTGCTTGCTTGTACACGTTCGTCCTTCATCATTGAAATGTAACGAGCATAAACAGCTTCTGTAATAACTGATTGAGGAGCACCACCATCAAGAGCAGTCATTGAACTCCACTTACCAGTACCTTTGTTAGCACCACGGTCAAGGATCATGTCAACAATAGGCTTGTTCTTGTCGTCGCCAAGGTCATCCTTACGAGTAAGGATATCAGCAGTGATGTCAACAAGGTAGCTGCTTAATTCACCCTTGTTCCATTCAGCAAAAGTCTTGGCAATGTCATCAACAGGCATCTTTAATACATTACGCATGATGTTGTAACTTTCATCAATTAATTCTTCATCACCGTATTCGATACCGTTGTGAACCATCTTAACGTAGTGACCAGCACCGTTTGGTCCAATGTAAGCAACACATGGCTTTCCATCTTCTTCAGCCTTAGCAGCAATCTTAGTAAGGATTGGAGCAACTAAGTCGTAAGCTTCTTTTTGACCACCTGGCATAAGTGAAGGACCATGGAGGGCACCTAATTCACCACCGGAAACACCCATTCCGATGAAGTTAATACCAGACTTGTCTAACTTAGCGTTACGAGCCATGGTATCGTGGAAGTTAGTGTTACCACCATCGATTAGAACATCACCTTTGTCAAGTAATGGCAATAATTCGTCGATAAGAGCATCAGTTGGCTTACCGGCCTTAACCATCATAAGAATTCGACGAGGTTTTTCTAGTGAGTCTACGAATTCCTTAATAGTGTAGCTAGGTACTAACTTCTTATCGCTGTGGTCACGCATCATGTCGTCAGTACGGTTACGGTGACGGTTATATACACCAACCGTGAAGCCACGACTTTCAATGTTTAGTGCAAGGTTCTTACCCATAACAGCTAAACCAACAACACCAATTTGTGCTTTTTGATCAGACATTAAAGTCACTCTCCTCAATACTTATGTAATATAATTCACAACCTCGATTATAACAAAAATTAAAGATAGTGCAAACGCTAAACATCAATTTTTATTATAAAAAAGTAATTTACAGTAAGAACACTGTAAATTACTTTTAGTAACTAATGATTTAAACGATAAACCCACTTACGTCCATCACGAGCCAACAGTTCATCAGAAGCAGCTGGACCCATGGAACCGGGAGCGTAGTTAGGGAATTGAGGCTTTTCAATATCCCAAAGCTTCCGGATAACGTCGACGAACTTCCATGCATAAGCAATTTCAGCCCATGAGGCAAAGTTTGTATGGTTACCCTCAAGTGCATCGTGGAAAAGACGTTCATATGGTTCTGGAGATTCCTTCTTATCAGAATCACTTTGTAAGAAGCGTAAATCAACAGGTTCTGTGGTGAAGCCTTGTCCCGCACGCTTAGCATTTAATTGAATTGCAAAACCTGAGTTGGGTTCAACAAAAATAGTTAATATATTTGAGTTAAGGGATTGGTCACTTTCAGAACGTGGGTTAGCAAAGATATCGATTAATGGCTTCTTAAAGACGACATCAATACGAGTAAACTTGTCTGCTAACTTCTTACCAGTTCGAACGTAAAATGGTACACCAGACCAACGATAGTTATCAAACATTAACTTAGCAGCAACAAAGGTTTCAGTACCAGATTCTGGATCGACACCATCTTCATGACGGTAAGCGTTGGTTCCATCACCAGCATCATATTGTCCACGAACAAAGTTAGCAGCTGCTTCTGATGGTGTGTAGAGGCGCAGACTACGAAGAGCCTTAATCTTTTCAACTCGAACATCAGCATCAGTAAATGCAACGGGTTGTTCCATTGCTAATTGGGCAACAATTTGCATGATGTGGTTTTGTACCATATCACGTAATGCACCAGATTGGTCATAGTAACCAGCACGTTCTTCAACCCCGAGCTTTTCACTCAATGTTACTTGGATGTTGTCAATGTAACGGTTATTCCAGAGTGATTCAATCATTGTGTTACCAAAGCGTAGTGCTTGAATATTTTGCACCATTTCCTTACCAAGATAATGGTCAATCCGGAAAATTTGATTTTCACTAAATGTTTGTGATAGTTCATCATTAAGCTTCTTAGCAGATTCAAAATCACGACCAAATGGCTTTTCAATAACAAGACGATTAAAGCCGTTGTCAGTTAATAATCCTTGCTTCTTCAAGTTCAATGCAATCGTACCAAAGAATTGTGGTGCCATTGACATGTAGAAGAGACGGTTGCCTTCAGCACCGAATTGTTTATCCAATTCAGCAAGGCGTTGTTTTAGGATTTCGTAATGTTCTGGCTTAGTAACATCATGTGACTTGTAGAAAAAGTGTTTTGAGAATGCTTCTGCTTGGCCATCCTCAGTTTCTGGAATGTTACTAATAGATTCACGAACGATTTGTTGGAATTCTTCGTCAGTTAGTGGACGACGAGAAGTTCCTAGTAATGCAAAATGGTCAGCTAGGTAACCCTTTTGATATAACTTAAACAAAGCAGTATAAAGTTTACGCTTTGCAAGGTCACCAGTAGCACCAAATAATGTAATGACAGCCTTATTTTCTGTAGCCAAAATGTTCACTCCTTCTGAAATTTCAGAAAATTCTTATACCGTGACAATTATATACTCTTAAAGCACAATCTGCACTATCAAGGGAAACGTTTTCTGAGAAGATATCTTAGGAAGTGAAAATGGACCATTTCCGATAAATGGCTTATTGATTAGCCTTAGGTAAACGCTTATCAATTAATGGTCTAGATCAAAAAAACTTTTAAAATAAATTTGTAGTTGATTAAAGTCATGACCTGTGAAAGTTAAACTAAATAAAAAAGCTGGGGAAATTCCTCAGCTTTAAGACGGATCTTAAACAAATTGTTTCCGTTCTGCTATCACACCACAAACGGTGAAGAAGATAGCAGCAACAGCAATCACGATTAAACTTGCAAACCAATTATGGGTTTGTGAATAAAGGTTACCGACAATGATCGGCCCTAATGCAGAAATTAAGTATCCTACTGATTGAACCATTCCAGAAAGGTTTCGGGTATCAGTGGAACTCTTGGTCTTTAGTCCGAATAAAGTCATTGCAAGAACGAAAGTAGTGGTTGTACCGGCACCGAGAAATAGTGCAACAAATATATAGTAAACAAGGGAATTTACCGGAAAGAACATCATGCCAGTTCCGATTAAAGAAATGGTTCCCGCAAATAGCATAATTGGTTGCCGATTCTTCATCTTGGTTGCAAGTACGGGGATTGCAAAGGCGAATGGCATTGACAATAGCTGTAGTAATCCAGCAACTAGACTCGCATTATCACTGCTTAAGCCGGCATCCATGGCAATCGTAGGCAACCAGGCAACAATACTATAGAAGACGAAACATTGTCCCCCAAAGAATAAGAGTAACCACCATGCATTTGCGTTTTTCCACATGTTAGTTCCTCGATCAGTAGAACTGCTTTCGTTAGTAGCACGTTGATTATAGCGTAAGTTCGGTACCCAGATAATAGCTGCAATTAAAGCAACAATGCTAATAATGATAACAGCTGTTTGCCAACTAGTAGCGTGGGTAATTGGCGTAATTGCGTAAGCGCCAATTGCAGCAAATAAAGTCATTGCAACATTATACATCCCTGTTACACTTCCAATTTGATTAGGAAGTTTATCAGAAATAATTGCAGGCAATAAGACGTTAATACAAGTGATGGAAGCCCCGACTAATATTGTTCCGATCATTAATGATGAGAAATTTAAAATTCGTAAATAGGAACCGATAAACATCAAAACCATTGCTAACTCAATTGTTAGTTCATTACCAATTCGCTGAGCGAGCGCCGAAACTACTGATGCTAATAATCCAAAACAAAGAAGGGGAATCGTTGTTAAAATTCCCAGGCTGGTAGTTTCAACGTTAAAAGTTTGTGCAATATCTTTAATGACAGATGGTATTGCAGTAATCGGCATCCGCATGCAAACTCCGAGGAAAAATAATCCGAGGATCAGAAGTGGACTGTGCTTTTTAATTTTTTCCAAAAAATTCATCCTTTCATCTTAAAATTAGCTTGATAATAGACTAGACAATTATATCATAACGGGTCCTTAGTTATGATTAATATACGGTTAGAAGTAGTTAATCCAATTAGAGGCCAGTTTGACGGAAAGCGATTCAAAATATATAATCAACAATGAATATTTTTGGAGGAACACTATGACGGCTATATACCCATACCTAACATTTGAGAATGCGAAGGAAGCAATGGATTATTATGAGCAAGACTTTGGCGCTCAAATTATATATCATGAGGCCCTGACAAAAGAGCAGGCGGAAAGTCTTGGATTACCCGTTGATCAATTGAACCAAACAACAATGCGTGGTGAATTTATGATTGCTGGGCAAAAAATTATTTGTGCGGATGCAACGATGGGTAACCCCCAAACTTCGACTTTAATTTCAATTTTGCTTGATTTTGAAGAAGAGGAAGATAAAGCACGTGATTTGTTTAATCATTTAGCAAAATCGGAAAATCAACGGGTAACGATACCGTTTGGTGATTGGGTCCTAAATAATGTAATGGGGCAGATTGTAGATAAGTATGGGATAACATGGTTGATAAGTGCTAACAAACAAGGCTAAATAAAAAGCGACTTGGATTTCCAAGTCGCTTTTTATTTAGGCGTTAATTTCACTCCACCGTTTAGTTAAGATAGTATAAATTCGTTCGATGTCTTGTGAAGTGCCGCGTAATTCATAGTCTGCGAGAAATGGTGCCGCAAAGTCGTGCGCGTATTTACGAGCAGTTAAACAATATTGCTCGTTAAAATTCTTATTACCACTGCCTACGACTCCTACGCATTGTTTAGCATTATCATTGTAAGCAATATATTCACCTAGTGCATTTGTCATAATTTCAGTGAAACCAGAATCAATACCGTTACCACCATTTAAATATGTGGGCACAAAGGCAAAGAATGGGGCTGTTTCATCGGCAGGAATGGTTTGGTCACTGACTTCTTTTAGTTCAATGAGTGGACGATCTTCGCTAATACTGTGTTGTTGTTTAGCATATCCCTGCAGCCGCGTTAAGAAGGAACGGGTATTTCCCTCAAGCGAGATATAAATAATATTCATTGGTACCATGTGAATTTCTTCCTTCTAGTTTAGATTTATTTTAATATTATAAAATTATTTTAATAGAGTTAAGTGATAAATAAAAGGATAATTTTCTTATTGTTGCCAAAATGTAAAATTTTACTTAGATAGAGTAGTAACAATAAAACTATCAATATATGAGTGACGATAATCTTGGATTTTTAAATCAAGGTTAGCCAATTTGATCGTTTCTCCTTCATGAATATTATGATAATTATCTAACACATATCCCGATAAAGTTACCACGTCACTATCTTCAGAATTTTTAAGTTCAACATGGAAGAAGCGTTCAAAATCATAAATGGTCGTTTTCCCATCAACGCGGTATTGATTTTTCCCAATTTTAGAAATCATATTATCTGAAACATTGTCAATTTCGTCTCTTACCGTGCCAAAGAGCTCTTCGTAGATATCTTTATCGGTAATAATTCCACTAGTACCCCCATACTCATCAACAACAACTACCATTGGTACACGAGTCCTAATCATTAACTTAAGGACTTCGGTAATAGGTGTGGTCTCAGGAGTAGTAGGCATATGACGAAGAACTTTTGCTAGAGATACATCTCCGTTAATTTGCTTTTGGCGAATTAGGTCATAGTTAAAAACATACCCTAAAATCTTATCTTTATCATTATTAGCAACCACTGGTAAACGACTATATTTCGTTTTAAGATATAGTTTAATCGCATCATTAACGGTTTTATTTATATCAATGACTGTTAATTGAGTCCGATCAATCATAATATCTTTAGCAACCTTATCATTAAAGTCAAACGCTCGTTCCATATATAACAGGTCATTGTGCTCAAGTTCACCGCCTTTTACAGCGTTGCGCGATAGGCTAATAATTTCACTTTGCGAGAGGACGTCTTGACTCTCATCAGCCGGTTTCATGCCTAGCATTCGAACAATTCCATTGGCTGAACTATTAAGTAACCAGACAAAAGGATAAAAAGCGATGTGAAAATAGTGGAGTGGGGTGGTAACAAACATCAGGGTCTTGATTGGGATATCAATACTGATATTTTTGGGCACAATTTCAGTTAAGACCACTTCAAAATATGTTAGAAGAAGAACCCCCACAATGGCACTTATGACATGAACCACACTATTATTTAGTGACCAGCTTGGTAGTGAAAGAGCATCGGTTAGAAGAGCTTCGATTGTTCCTTCACCGACCCAGCCGAGGATAATTCCACAAATTGAGACTCCTACTTGAGTGGTAGAAAGATATTCCGTTAGATTTGTAACCATTTTGATTGCGCGATTAATTTTAGTAGATGGCTTATTACGCTTTGCTTGCATTTCTTCTAGGGCGGTTACCCGTGCCTGAACAAGCGCAAATTCAGCAGCCACAAAGAATGCTGCGAAGATAAACGTAATAATTATAATTACAAAATTAGTGAGTAGCTGGCCCTCATTCAAAATAACATTCCTCATTTCGATTAATAAGTACAATTTATATATTTTATTTTACCATTCAAATAAGTCGTTATAAATTAAAGCATATTAAAAAGAAAGATGTGTTTATTTCGTTCAACACCTAAAAAATGATAAAATTGGTAAAGGTAGATAGCTTAAGAAAAGAGGTTATATAGTGAGTAGTATTACAATTAATGATTTAGTCTATAATGCTAAATCAGGAGATCAATTAGATAACGTTTCATTAGAACTAAAGTCCCCACAAGTAGTTGGAATTTGCAGTAATGATACAGGCGCAACAACTGCCCTAGAAGACTTATTAACAGTTCGGGGAAAAATCTTAAATGGGGATATAACCATTAACGGGGTCCCCTTCAAAAAATATAAGCGTCAAAGTAAAAAAGAAATCGGCCGAATTGACGATGTAGTCTTAAAGGGAAAAACAGTGGCAAAAGCTGTTGAACATACATTACGTCATCGTAAAAATGCTTTGAAGCCGGAACAAGCACTTCAAATGCTTAAATCTTTAAAATTTGAACCAGATCAAATGATTGCCGCATTAAGTGAGACTGAACAACTAGAATTAAGGATAGCCCTCCTCTTGACATGGCAGTGCCCAATCGTAATTTTAAGTGATGCCTTTGACGGCCTGGAAGAAGACAAACGACAAATGATTGGCCACCTTGTTAAAGACTATGCTCAAAAGGTGGATGCTTTAGTTCTTTTCACAAGTAAAAACATTTCGACATTGATGCGATTTGCCCATACTCTTTATTACTTTAATGGTAGTCACTTGACTTCTGCGCGTGATTTATCAATGAATGATGGGGTAGATTGCACTGTGACAGTAATGGGAACTGGTTTCCCAATCGACAATGCAATAAAACTAGGGGCACATATGTTAGAGGAAGCAAGTGATGAGACCCGTTTTCTTTTCACTGGAAATATTCAAACATTATTGCCATTGCTAGAGCAAAGCACAATTACTGATGTTCGAATTGAAGACGCAACGATTGAAGATGAATTAATGGCTTACTAATAATTTTGGAGGTTGCGATGGGGCGGATAGTTTTTATTAGTCACCGGCATGACGATTTAGTACCAACTATTATCAAAAAGGTTCCAGAAGCAGTTGCGCTTACTAGTTTTAAATTTGAAATCCAACGTGGAGATATATTATGTTGGCTCCCTACTGTTAATGAATTTGTTGATGATGAAGTACAAGAGTTAGCTGAATTGATTGATCATTCACTGTTTTTACCATCAAAAATAGTAATGCTTTCGATTGCAGGAACAGCAGATGATGCGACAAATCAGCAATTACAGGAATGGTATGGACAACAGGCAACTCAGGTAGTCCTTGCTCATCAGTATGCGGTTAAAATGATTGATGAATTTGAGCTGCCATATACTATTATTAGAGCTTTGCCAATTACCAATGAAAAAACTTCCCTTAAGGTTGTTAGTGAAGGTAATGCTTTAGAAGGTAAAGAGATTGGATTAGGACAAGTAGCACAGATAATTGAACAAGCAGTTACTACCGATGATTTTCGGAATCAATCGATCGGAATTGTACCATAAGAAAGCAGGTTGTGATATGGATAAATTAGAAGAATATCAACGATGGCAAAATAATTTAGCACGGGTGCGGTTTCCACGATGGAAGGAATTGCCTACACTGGGTTTGTATGTTGATCAAGTAGTGGCAATTGTAAATGAACAATTAAATCATTTGGGAATTGAGCCGCTTACTAAATCAATGGTAAATAATTATGTGAAAAAGAAAGTTATTCAAGCACCAATCAAAAAAAAGTATGCTGTTAACCAATTAGTAGATCTTTTGCTTATTGGATTATTAAAATCGAATTTTTCACTGGACGATATTCGTGCAGGAATTGCTCAGGTTACTATGAATTCTTACCCGCAAGCTGCTTATGATCGTTTTGTTGAAATTTTAAATGCACTTTTAGCCGGAGAAGAAATTCCAAGTAATAGTGTTATTAATCCACAGAATGATCGATTAATGACATTAGCACTGAAGTCAGTCTTATCGCGAATGGACGCTGCTCAATTATTAATGACAATGCAAAAAGTTGCTCAACCAGCTCCATTGGAAAATAATTAACTCTAATCAGGTTTTGTTGCAATTGCAATAAAAATGCTTTAATATTGTAAACAAGGAGAATTTTTATCAATGATTGATATTTTACGTGAAGTAGGGATGATTGATCGAGCTCTCGATTCGATTGCTAATATTGAGTTCAAGAAAATCGATTTAGCACGTGGTCAATATCTATATGTTGTGCGTATTTATGAGCACCCAGGAATTATTTCAGAACAATTATCAAACTTGATAAAAGTTGACCGAACAACGATTGCCCGTGCTGTAAAAAAACTTGAAAAAAATGGCTTTATTGAAAGAAAAAGTGATCCAACGAATAAGAAAATTAAACGACTTTATGTTACTCAAAAAGGAAAAGAGATTTATCCCTTTATTATTCGTGAAAACCAATTTTCAAATAATGAGGCATTGAAGGGGTTCTCGGAAAAAGAGGCTCAGCAGGTTCATGATTATCTAGTTCGTATCCGTCAAAATATTGATGGTGATTGGAATACCGTAAAGCATGGTGGCAAACGTCAATATTAATTTATAAAAAGGAGATTATTTTCATGAAGCAAGTGACGATTGATCCAAGTTTTTGGGAGCTTTTTCCAGATGCACAAGTAAATATCTTGTTTGCGAATGGTATTGATAATCATAATGCTGATGACAACTATGATGAACGAAAGAAACTATTAGCAAATGCTACTCATGATGCTGATAAGTTTTTAACTAATGAAACATTTCGCTTGAATCCAGTTGTTGAGCAATGGCGTCAAGCATTTCAACAATTTAAGAAAAAGAAGGGTGCGCGTTCATCAATTGAGGCCTTATTAAAGCGTGCCAACCAAGGACGGAAATTTGAACCAATTGAACCGCTTGTTGATGTCTACAATAGTGTTTCTCTAAGTTATGGTGTTCCAGTGGGGATTGAAGACCGAAACAAGATTGCTGGAGACCTTCACCTTGGTGTCGCAAAAGGTGGCGAAGTATTTCGTCCAGTTGGTGCTGAAGAAGATGAACCAGCTTTGGAGGGTGAAGTCATTTATTATGACGATGAAGGTGCCGTATGTCGTTGCCTAAACTGGCGCGAAGCTCAACGAACAATGTTGACAGAAGATTCGCAAAATGTAGTTGCAGTTATGGAAGCAATTAATCCAGAACAAATTGAACGTGCTAATGAAGCGATGAAAGAATTGAGTAAGTTAATTAACCAATACTTTGGTGTAAATACATCGCAGGTCTATCAGTTAACTAAGGACCAGCCTGTTACAAAGGTTCCAGATAATTTATAAAAAATGAGGCTGAGAAAAAACAAAAGTTTTTTCTCAGCCTCAACTGTTTTCACGAACGATAGCAAGATAACATGGAACTAGCTTCGCGCCGCCACAAGGCTCAAACCTAAGTACGAACAATGATCAGCCCGTACCGTACTAACCATTATTCTAGCTTAGCCCACCACCTTTTCAAGAAGGTTGTTCCCCACTCTCATTTTCTTTTTTTATTGTTATTCTGTTTCTTGTATCGGCACTTAATAATTTATAAAGGGCTGCAAATAAGGGGACAGTGAACATCATTCCAAGAATTCCAGAAATTCCCCCACCGATAATAACAGCGGCAAATACCCATACACTTGGGAGCCCGATTGATCTTCCAACCACTAGGGGATAGGTAATACGGTTATCTAATTGTTGAAGGAGAATAATAAAGATCAAGAAAATACCGGCTTGAAGTGGCGAAACAGCAAAAATGATAACTACGCCGACACTGGCTCCAAGGATGGCCCCAATTATTGGAATTAAAGCACCAAATGCAGTTACAACTCCGATCATTGAGGCATATGGCATTCGTAAGATCGTCATCCCGATAAAACATGAGATTCCAAGAATAGCGGCATCTTTACACTGCCCAACGATATAGTTACTGTAACTTTCATCAAAGACTTTTAGGACTCTAATTATTTGTGAATGGTATCGGCTAAAGTATGTTGAAAGTAACTTAGTAAATTGATGTTGCAACATTTCTTTATAAATCAAGAGGTAGATTGAAAAGAAAAATGCAATAATTGCAGTTGTGGCAGCTGAAAATACAGACGAGGCTGTTGAAATAACCGTACGAAAAGTTCCCCCAACACCAGACGTAAGGTATTTCCCAATTTTATCCCATTGAATTTTATTAATATCAAAGCTATTGATGAGGCCTTTAAGATCACTACTGTGTTCAAAGTAATCGATAAAATGGTTGATAATATGACTATGATTTGCAATGAGCAGTTTTACACACGTAATAAGTTCAGGAATTACCAAGGCAAAGACAACGGCGATTATTAGAATAATTGTTAAATAGGACATCACTATTCCAACGGGTCGCTTGAATTTTTGCGCACTTGGTTTTTTAAATAAATACGAGTATAGGTATTCATACTGTTTCAATAATAGGTTAATAATATAGGCAACGATCCCTCCAATTATGAGAGGTATGGTTGCCGAAAAAATTGTTTGGATAAATTTAGCGATGATTTCCCAGTAGGTAATTGCTAAGTAGAGGATAAATAGGGCCAATACTAAGGAAATATGACGACGATTAATATATTGCTTCACGATAAATCTCCTCTATTATTAAGCTTTTGATAAAGTTTAACTAAATAATTATGACTGTCCACTTGTTCATGACAATTATTTTGATCATGTAGGTTAATTTCATAAATACTAGTAGCAGCCGGGTTTAAGTGGGGTAAAACATTAGCCCAGTCGATTTTACCAGTCCCGAGAGTAAGACTATCATGAGTCTCACCCATTGAATCAACTAGGTGATAATGAACAACCCGCTCTTTTAAGTGTTCTAGGGATGCTGCTAATTTTCGGTTATTTCCATGAAGTTCAATAAAACAATGGGAGGTATCAAAGGCAAGGCGATAATCATGCGCAAGAATTTCATCTTCTTGAAAGGGATCGCCATAAGCAAAGACGGGTGCAATCGAATTTTCAAACATAATATGCTCCCCACCGGCATCTGCAAAATGATCCAATCGCTGATAAACAGCGTCTCGGGCATCTTCTACACTAGGATAAAGTGAAACAAAGTAACGTGATTCTGGACCGGCATAGCCACCATGAATCAAAACTTGAACATCAAGGTCATCAGCTAAATAAAGTAGTTTTTCAGTTGTAAATTCGATGAAGCGATATAGGTCGGGATATTGTTTTTCAGGGGCAACTACTTCTGAATGATGAGCTTGAAATTGCATTGGATGATGCAGAATAATATTTTTAATACCAGCATCTTTAACGTATTGGATTGCATCATAGAGATGACGATAACCCTCGTCAGTAAAGTCATGAGCATCAGTGTAAAATTCATAAGTAGTAGGATTGTACTGTAAGCGGTCATCAATTTGGTTTAGTTGACTGCTCCCTTTTAATCCTAATTGTGGTAAGAACATAAAAATTTACCTCCTAAAAAACTAACTACTATTTTATCTTACCAGATTTTGAGTAATTTCTTATGGTAAGATACCATATTGAGGAGGTGTTTCACATGGAACAATGGTTGCCGCGTCAGCCATTAATCTTGACACCAACTATTCCGTTGATGTGGACAGTGGGATGGCTTTGTACAATGTCAGCGTATATTATTTTAGGTGGACAACCACCATCTCCAAATCAGTTGCAGGACTCTGTTTTACTGGTTTCAGCTGTCATTTTAGTAATGAATATTTATAATTTAATATTAATTTATCAACGAACAGAAAAGTATCGAAATCTTTCTCCTTATGCACCAAGGGCTTTGCTATTAGCTCTTATTTTAATTATTTCGATTGTCTTAGCCTGGGGACAGCCTAAAGTAGTTCTAATTCCTAGCTACTTAAATATTTGGGTCATGATATTTATCGTTTTAAATTTCTTACAAGCTCTTTTGGGACAATTTTTTGCTCTCCTAGAACGGCCGCAATCACGTCGAAAATTTGCTTCGATGTATTGGCCAATAGTAGTTTTATGCAGTGCAGGAGTTATAACTCCCCCAAGTTTAGAATTACATAATGGTTGGACTTTACCGTTCATTATTGGGGATTGCATTTTACTCGTTTTTTTTATTGCAAGAAGTTGGCAGGAGATACCAAGAATACTTGTTATGGTTCCAGCTAATAATAGTATTATCTATGAACTGTTAATTGGAATTAATCTTGCAACAATAATTTCAACAGTAGTGAGTGGGGTACTTTTTATTGTTTTTAACTTTAATAATACCGAAATAAGCATAGTGTCGGCGTGTTTTGCGCTCAGTCCAACAATAAACGGAATCAGTGGATTAATAATAGGAGCAATGCAACGCTATAATAATGATTATCGATATGGGCATGTAAAAGGACACCCACAAAGATATATTTACTGTGGGATTCTTTTGGTGATTATTTTCTTGATATTAGGTTTTAGTTTGAAAAAAATCTAATAATTTCTAATTATGAACATGATTTTTTTGTGTATTAATTTGTAAAATATTGCCGTTATTGAACAATTGATACAATAAAATACATAATTAATGTGTTAGTATCATGTATAGAAAGCGCATACAATTTGGAAACGATGTATAAAAAAGGTTGGTGTTCAGACATGCATGGATTTATTGGTGAATTTTTTGGCACCATGGTTTTAATCCTCTTAGGAGCAGGATGTTGTGCTGGTAATAGTCTAAATAAAACGTATGGTAAGCAAAGTGGCTGGTGGTTTATCTGTATTTCATGGGGATTAGCAGTTACGATGGGAGTTTATGTTGCTGGATTTCTCGGTTCATTAGGACACTTGAATCCGGCGGTAACAATTCCTTTTGCAGTATTCGGATTATTCCCATGGAGTAATGTTATTCCTTACCTGCTCGGTCAATTTTTAGGTGCATTTGTTGGTGCAGTATTAGTAATTATTCAATTCTATCCACAATTTAAAGCAACTCCCAATGAAGAAGAAGGAAATAATGTTGGGATATTTGCTACTCGTCCAGCAATAAATAGTCCAATTTTTAACTTTTTTTCAGAAGTGATTGCAACTTTTGCATTTATTTTTGTACTCTTAAATCTTGGCAACTTTACGCAGGGATTGAAGCCATTTATTGTAGGAATGGTTATTGCAGTTGTTGGTACATGTCTTGGGACAACTACTGGCTTCGCCTTAAATCCGGCCCGTGATTGGTCACCACGTTTAGCATATACTATTTTGCCAGTTCCTAATAAGGGAGCCTCAGAATGGTGGTATGCATGGGTTCCAATGTGTGGTCCAATTGTTGGGGGCCTTCTTGCATGTGCATTACAAACAGCACTAGTTTAGTAACCAAAAAGCCCGATTATTAGTCTTGCACTAATAGTCGAGCTTTTTAAGATAAAGATTATTATTAGTTAACTTTAACCGGTGTATCAGCTTCTTCACCATTAATTAATTCAAGATTGTTGTCAAAAGCATTAAGAACCATGTTACGAACAGCATGAGTAGTATAGAAAGCTGTATGGGGAGTAATAAGAACATTTGAACGATCTATCAGGTCTTTAAGTCGCTTGTCAGGGAATTCTTTGCCTCGCCAATCTTCATTAAAGATTCCAACTTCATCTTCGTAAGTGTCCATTACAAAACCAAAGATCTTTCCGCTATCAAGGCCTTCGATTACAGCATCTGTATCAACTAATGCGCCTCGTGAACAGTTAACAATTACAACGTTATCTTTCATTTTAGCAATTGCGTCTTTATCGATCATGTGGAAGTTCTCTTTGGTAGCCGGAACGTGAAGAGAAATCACATCAGCTTGAGCATATAGATCATCGAGGCTATTAACATAGTATCCTTGCTTCTTTAATTCTGGATTTTCAAATGGATCGTACGCAATTACCTTAGCACCGAAACCTTCCATAATTTGCATGTAAACTCGTCCAATATGACCAGTTCCGATAACACCAATAGTTTGATCACGCACTTCTCGACCAATTGTGGGGGCCCAACGTAAATCACCATTAGCAATTTTTTTATCTAAAACTTTGGTTTGGCGAAGAATTCGTGCTGTTTGAATAGCAGCATGTTCAGCAATTGCGTTTGGTGAATAAACAGGAACATTCGTGATTTCAAAGCCAAGTTCTTTTGCCTTATCCATATCAATGTTATCAACGCCAACATTTCGTAATGACATCTTGGTAATTCCTTCGTCAGCCAGTGCTTGAAGCGTTTCTGGTGTGTAATCGAGTTGTTGATATACAATTACCCCATCAGCACCTTTAGCCTTTGCTGCAGTTTTAGGGGTCAGTAATTCATCCGTATATTCTACTTCTACTTCAGGATGATTTTCCACCCATTCTTTAACGTAGGGCACTTCATCTTTTCTAATGCTAAAAGCGAAAATTTTTTTAACCATAAATATCTGTCTTCTTTCTGTCTGTATGTGCCAAAATTATGTAACGGCTTTCATATAATATTTTATCTTATACAAAAGTATTAAGTAAAGAGATTATCAGAATAAAAGCTAATTTCTCCAAAAGTCTGTATAATAGTTCAAGATGACTAAAATTATAGATGAAGGAAGGATTAATGTGATAAGAATAGCACGAAAAAATTTAGCCTTCTGGGCAACAATTGGGGCAATTTTCTTCCTGCTAATCCAAGTTTCGTGTGACCTATATTTACCAACAGTTACCGCTGATCTTGTCAATCGCGGAATTGTCCAAAAAGATATGGGCGTGATTTGGAATAAAGGAATTAAAATGCTGATTGTAGCCGCAATCGGATTAGTGGCCGCCGGGTTAAATGTTTACTTTGCGGCAACCCAATCAATGAAGGTCGGTGAAAAATTAAGGAGTCAAATTTATCATAAAGTTTTACGCTTCTCAAATCGTGAAATGGATGAATTTGGTGATTCTTCACTAATTACACGTTCGACTAATGATATTGTACAAATTCAAAATGTGATGGTTCAAATGTTGCGGATGATGTTGCAGTCGCCGGTTATGTTGATTGCGGCTTGTGTACTCGCCTATGTTCGTGAGCCGCAGCTTACCAAAATATTTTTTATTAGTTTGCCAGTACTAGCGATTATTGTAATGGCAGTTATGTATTTTGCCGTGCCTTTATTTAAGAGTATTCAGAAAAAGACTGACCGGATTAACCTAGTTTTTCGCGAAGGATTGACAGGAGTGAGAGTGATTCGCGCTTTCCGGCAAGAAGAACGGGAGCAGAAACGCTTTAAAGCAGCTAATGAAGATTATACGCAAACCGGAATTAAAGCTTTTACAATTGTTTCGACATTGTTTCCTGTTGTAACGCTTATTTTAGGAATGACAAATGTTGCTATTATTTTACTTGGAGGCCATCTGGTAGCAAATATGAGCATGCAAGTGGGGGATTTAATTGCATTTATGACTTATGCTAATCAGATCATGATTAGTTTTATGATGCTTTCGATGATCTTTGTCTTTGTTCCGCGGGCCTCAGCATCAGCAGCGCGGGTTAACGCTGTTTTGGACCAACCAATTAGTATTCATAATGCACCAGAAAAAGATCAAGCCAAAATTAGCGTTGATCACCCCGCTTCCCTTGAATTTAAGGATGTTGATTTTCGCTTTAATGGGGCCGAAAGATTAGCATTGCAGGATTTAAATTTTAAAGTCTCTGCAGGCCAAACCTTAGCAATTATCGGGGGAACCGGTTCAGGTAAATCAGCTTTGGTTAATTTGATTCCGCGGCTCTTTGATGTCGAGCGGGGTGAGATTAAAGTCGATGGAGTGCCGATTAAGAAACTTAGTCAGCATGATCTCCATGAGGTTATTTCAATTACTCAGCAACAAGCCGTTCTTTTTAGTGGAACGATCCGCTCCAACCTTAAGTTTGGTTATGAAGAGGCAACAGATAAGGAAATGTGGCGGGCCCTTGAAATTGCCCAGGCGGCTGATTTTGTTCGTGAAGAAGGTGGATTGGATACAGTTGTCGAGCAAAATGGGAGTAACTTTTCTGGTGGTCAACGCCAGCGGTTGGCAATTGCGCGGACAATTATAAAACCCGCTTCAATCTATATTTTTGATGATTCGTTCTCGGCACTAGACTTTGAAACCGATGCTAAATTACGGGCTGCCTTGGCAAAGGATCCTCAAATTCAACAAGCAGTTACCGTAATTGTGGCGCAACGAATCTCTACCGTTGTTGATGCTGATCAGATTATTGTCCTTGATGAAGGACGAGTAGTTGGCCAAGGGACTCATCAGGAATTGAAAGCCCATAATAAGACTTACCAACAAATTATTCAGTCACAAGTTGAGAAAGGAGATGTCGATCGTGCGTAGAGGACCACGAGTACCTGAACAAGCCCAGCATTTTTGGCCAACTACTAAACGGTTGATCGCCTATTTACGGCCATGGCGGGTAGGAGTCATTATCTCCATTCTCCTGGCTATTGTTTCCGTGATTCTTTCAATTTTGGCCCCAAAGATCTTAGGTGAAGCTACTACGATTATTTATGATGGGATGCTAAAGGGCTATGCAGAGATGAAGGCGGGTGCCCATTTAAGTACTTTGCCGATTAACTTCCATCGTATTTGGCAGATTGGCATTACTGTTATTCTCCTGTATCTTTTCTCCGGATTATTTAGTTTCTTGCAATTACAAATTATGACACGGATATCGCAACGTGTTGTTTATAATTTACGGCAAGATTTTGAAGAAAAAATGCGTCGAGTACCAATTAAATATTATGATACGCATAATAATGGAGACATTATGAGTCGAATGGTTAATGATATGGATAATATTGCAGGAACACTCCAGCAAAGTTTGATCCAGATCATTACGAGTTTGTTAACTTTTATTGGTGTTTTCATTATAATGCTTACAATTAGTTGGAAATTAACGCTCATTGCCCTTGTCACTATTCCTCTTAGTGTTTTAGTGGTTACATTCATAGCACCTACTTCACAACGGTTATTTGGTCGCCAACAAGCAGCTTTGGGAAAAATAAATGATCAAGTTGAAGAAACATATGCTGCTCATACAATCGTACGGACGTTTAACAAGGAACAAGATGAAGAAAAAAAGTTTAATAAAGAAAACCATCAATACTACCAAGCGGCATGGAAAGCACAATTTTTCTCTAGCTTAATGATGCCGATGATGATTTTTATTCGCAATCTTGGTTACCTTGTTGTAGCGGTTGTGGGGGCAATTCAAGTGATTCATGGACAGATCACCCTTGGTAATGTACAAGCGTTTCTGCAATATACTAATCAGTTTTCTCAACCAATTGCCCAAATTGCTAACCTTAGCAATACGATTCAGCAAACAATTGCATCGGCGGAACGGATTTTTGCAGTACTTGATGAGCCAGAAATGGATACTGAGATTAAAGATGTGCCTGCCCTAAAAGGAGAAGGGATTCCCAAAGTTGAATTTAAAGATATTAAATTTAGCTATACTGATGAACCGCTTATCCAGGACTTTAACCTTAAAGCCCCCCGAGATCAGATGGTCGCAATTGTTGGTCCGACTGGAGCAGGAAAGACAACCATCATCAATCTGTTAGAACGTTTTTACGATCCGCAAGGTGGCCATATTTATCTAGACGGGCAAGATACCCGTTCGATGACACGGAATACTTTGCGCAAACATATTGCAATTGTCCTTCAAGATACATGGCTTTTTACCGGAACAATTTTTGCGAATATTAAATATGGTAATGAGAACGCTACAGATGAAGAGGTTTATCATGCGGCGAAAATGGCTCGTGCCGATGCATTTATTCGTGAATTGCCAGATGGCTACCAAACTGTATTAGATGAGTCAGCATCTAATATTTCACAGGGTCAGCGTCAACTATTAACGATTGCTCGTGCATTTTTAGCGGACCCAGAAATTCTAATATTAGATGAAGCAACTAGTTCTGTTGATACCCGAACAGAAGTGTTAATTCAAGAAGCAATGAATGCTTTGCAACAAGAACGAACCAGTTTTGTTGTTGCACACCGTTTGTCAACAATTCGTAAGGCTGACCAGATTGTGGTTGTTAACCATGGAAAGATTATCGAGACCGGTAATCATGAATCACTGATGGGTAAAAAGGGCTTCTATGCTCAGCTTTATAATAGTCAATTTGCTGGAAATAGTTAAAGAATGAAAGTGGAAAATAGCCTTCTTGACAAGGCAGCGGATTAAGCTAGTTCCACATTACCTTGCTATTGTTTGTGAAAACAGTTGAGGGGCTGTGACATAAGTCAGGTTCCTTTCACAAAAGACAAATAGCGTAGTACAATAATAGGCCTCCAACGCTCGGTAAATCCGAACATTGGAGGCCTATGTTACTTGGAGGGTCTTAGAGGCTAGTTTCGTTTTCGAGCCCCCGCTTTTTTATCCATTTTTACAAATTTTTATCCATTTGGAATGTTAACTTAGAAAGTTCCAAACCATTCATTACTAATTCAGCCATTAAATCTTTTGTTCGTTTAGCCATTTCGGTAACCATTTCATGGGTCTTTGAACTTAAGAAAGCACTGACTTCAGAAGATGACATCCCCTTAACCTGCGGAGCCACATCATTAACCCAGCGGTAGAGATATTCACGGGCATCTTTGAGATAATCCAAGTCTGCCTTAGAAAATTTCGCATGGTGTGATTCTACAATCATTGAAAGTGCCCGATACATCCAGTAAGCACTCTTTAAATCCATATTAAGTTTCTTTGGTGTTTCCCGATAGCTTACATCGATATCTTCAGCATTACCAAAGAATGGGACGTATGGGGTAAAGGTAGGAATACCGAAGCTCATCCACATAATCGTTGAGGCAGCTTCCGGTAAGTCATTACGAACCTGAAGGACATGGGAATTTTGCGTCCGGTTTAGTGAAATTGGCCGGAACATATGCTTTTGCTGCTCAGTACCTTCATGGCCTAGTGGATCGTAAGGAGTTCCTTGGTAGTGACTACTGAGGATTTTTTCCACGTCTTCAAGGGTAATTCGGTGGTCTGTTTGCATAATAAATGGAATATCAAAATCAAGCGGATCAAATTCAGTTTCCGGATTTAGCACCTTATGACCGTACCATTGTCGTGGAGTATTGTAGTGTTGATCAAAAATATCAGCAGTTCCGAAAATATGGCGGAAATTCCATTCATACTTGTCTGGATTTAAGTGGTTCTTTGCAACAAATTCTTGAATTCCGTTCGACCACATAAAGTTAGCTTTATCATTAAAATCAACTTGTTGAATAGCAATTCGGTTTCCGGTAACAGCGTATGCATCATCTGGAATCCGTTGCGCAACCCAATGATGTCCGGTAACGATTTCCATATACCAAACATCATCTTTATCACTGAAGATAACCCCGTTTCCTTCTGCAGAACCGTATTTAGCGATTAATTTACCGAGGTAAGTCACTCCGTCTCGCGCACTATCGATGAAGGGAAGAGTAGCGGCGACGATAAGGTCTTCATTAATTCCTGTTTCAGTATTAAGCGGATCACACGCTAAAACCCGTGCATTAGCATAAACACTTTCTGTGGCGCTCATTCCGACGTTTTTTTCGTTAAAGCCACTTTCGTCAAAGACCCCTTCAGTTTTGTAGTTGACATTAGGAGTACCTTGGTAGCGATAACCATCGGCAGGGCGATCAATTACGCACTTATTTAAATAAGCTTTAACTTGATTGGGGTGATTATGATATGCCGGATAAGTTACAAAGCGCTGTGGTGTAAGTGGAGCGAAAGTATCATCGTTCCGTGCTGCCATGGTCGAACCGTCAATTGTAGCATTACGGCCTACAAGGACGGTTGTACAAGCAGATAAATTTTTCTTCATTTTTTCAGGACCTTTCTATAATGACCTTAAATGACCTTAAATAAAACTATAGTAATAAGTTTAGTCTTCACACCTAGGGAGGTCAATCAATGGTAGACTACTTTTGTTCTAAATCAGCAAAAGTGGCATGAACTAATCCAGCTAGGTCTTCAGCGTTTAGTTTAACCGATCGACCAACTTTTCCAGATGAAACATAAATTTCGCCTTGTTCTTTTGCTTCATTATCAATAAAAATCGGATATTGAAATTTTTCATAGATTCCTACGGGTGTGTTAGCACCATGAACATACCCCGTTGTCTTTAACAAGTTTTTAAGAGGAACCATGTTAACTTTTTTGTTGCCGGAAACCTTGGCTAATTTCTTTTCATCAAGGTGAGTATCAACGGGGATAACACCGACTAATGGGCCAGTTACATTACCAGTAAGAACAAGGGTTTTATAAATAATGTGTTCGTCAATGCCAGTATGGTCAACACTCATGGAACGGACATCGCCATCTTGATGTGTAGGAAACTCAGCTTGTTCATATGAAATATTATTTTTATCTAAGATTTGTTCTACCTGCGTTTTTTTCATTTTACTTTTTTTATTCTTTTTACTCATAAGAAGATCCTCCTAAATTTATCTGGATCGCACCAATATTTTACAAAAAGATCCCAATTTAAAATAGGTCTGCTATACTTAAAGTGTATCATTAAAATTCGAATTAAATAAATCCGAGGAGTTAATTAGATGGCAGACTTAGTATACCGCTCAGTAATGCGTGATATAAAACAAAAAATTTTAGATAATGAATACCCCGGAATGCGGCTACCGGATGAACGAAGCTTAAGTGAGATTTACGCGGTAAGTCGAAGTTCCATCAAACGAGCACTAGGTGTACTGGCACAAGAAGGAATTATTTTCAAAAAGCGCGGTTCGGGAACCTTCATTAATCCGCTCTACCTAAAAAATCAATCCTTATTTCATTATGAGGGGAGTAATTTGGGGGTTACAGATAGTTTCCGTACTGATGGGAAGAAGCAGGGGATTAAATTGCTTGATTACCAAGTTGTTCCCGCAAATAAGGATGTTCAAGAAGAGCTGTTCCTTAATGAAAATGACTTTGTTTACCAAATCAAGCGGTTACGGCTAATTGATAACCAACCTTTTATGATTGAAACAGGTTTTATTCCGATTAAGATTACGCCAACATTATCTCCTGAAATTGTTAATGGCTCTATTTTTAATTATCTTGAGGATAAGATGGGAAAACGAGTTACCAAGTCATTCATGACCATTGGTGTATCACCATCAGATAAACAAGATCAAGATTTACTAAAATTGAGCTCGACAGAACCAGTAGGCATAATTGATGGGATCTTCTTTTTAGATGATGGGACACCATTTGAGGTTTCAAATATGCGTATTCACTATAAATATATGAAATATAGCACGTTTGTTAGCTTAGACCAAGAAGGCTAATATTAATTTAAGTTTATTAGATTGTCATAAGTTTTCTGAATATAGCTATAAAGGGTAGCAAATGATGTTAGACTAAAGATGTTAGCCAGTTTACAAAGATAAAGCTAAACTAAAAACGGCTTAAAATTATTAATTTTTT
Organism: Limosilactobacillus agrestis; assembly: GCF_014145585.1. Classification (GTDB taxonomy): domain Bacteria; phylum Bacillota; class Bacilli; order Lactobacillales; family Lactobacillaceae; genus Limosilactobacillus; species Limosilactobacillus agrestis. The sequence continues at coordinate 85,037 of NZ_JACIVF010000003.1, read as the reverse complement.
ATAATTGGACCGTATCAATTTGTAAAAAGGTTGACTTTTTGAAAAAACAGTTTATCATTAACATTGTAAATTTAATGATTTACGTTATGTTGTTAGAAAGCACAGGACGTATTGATTTATTATAGAAGGAGTGTTTATTAGATGGCAGTAGATTACGATTCCAAGAAATACTTGGAAAGTGTTGATGCTTACTGGCGTGCAGCTAACTACCTTTCAGTTGGTACATTATACTTAATGGGTGATCCATTACTTCGCCACCCATTAAAGGCAGAAGATGTTAAGCCTAAGCCAATTGGTCACTGGGGTACTATTGTTCCTCAAAACTTCATTTACGCACACTTGAACCGTGTAATTAAGAAGTATGACCTTGATATGTTCTACATCGAAGGTTCAGGTCACGGTGGCCAAGTTATGGTTAACAACTCATACTTGGATGGTTCATACACTGAAATTTATCCTGAATATACACAAGACACTAAGGGAATGGCTAAGTTATTTAAGCACTTCTCATTCCCAGGCGGTACTGCATCACACGCTGCACCTGAAACACCAGGTTCAATCCACGAAGGTGGGGAACTTGGTTACTCACTTTCACACGGTGTTGGTGCTATCTTAGATAACCCAGAAGTTATTGCCGCTGTTGAAGTCGGTGATGGTGAAGCTGAAACTGGTCCATTAATGGCATCATGGTTCTCAGACAAGTTCATCAACCCAATCAAGGATGGTGCGGTATTACCAATCATCCAAGTTAACGGATTCAAGATTTCTAACCCTACTATCCTTTCACGGATGAGCGACGAAGAACTTACTAAGTACTTCGAAGGTATGGGCTGGAAGCCATACTTTGTTTCAGCTTACAAAGAAGCTGACCGTGATGGTGAATTCAAGGGTTACAAGCCTCACATGGAAGTTCACGAAGAAATGGCTAAGACTTTGGACAAGGTTGTTGAAGAAATCAAGGCTATTCAAAAGAATGCTCGTGAAAACAATGATAACTCATTACCACAATGGCCAATGATTATCTTCCGTGCACCTAAGGGTTGGACTGGTCCTAAGACTGACCTTGATGGTAACCCAATTGAAAACTCATTCCGTGCACACCAAATTCCAGTTCCGGTATCTCAAGACGACATGGAACACAAGGATGTTCTTGTTGACTGGTTGAAGTCATACAAGCCAGAAGAATTATTTGACGAAAATGGTCACCCAGTTGCTCTTGTTGAAGAGAACACACCTGAAGGTAACCGTCGTATGGCTATGAACCCTATCACTAATGGTGGTATCGATCCTAAGCCACTTGTATTGCCAAACTACCGTGATTTTGCTATTGATGTTCAAAATCCTGGTTCTGTTGTAAAGCAAGACATGCTTGAATGGGGTAAGTACCTCAACAAGATGGCTGAATTGAACCCAACTAACTTCCGTGGATTTGGTCCTGATGAATCTAAGTCAAACCGTCTTTACGCCTTCCTTGATGGTCAAAAGCGTCAATGGATGGAAAGTGTCCACGAACCAAACGACGAAGATGTGGCTCCACAAGGTCGGATGATCGATTCACAACTTTCAGAACACCAAGCTGAAGGATTCCTTGAAGGTTACACATTAACTGGTCGTCATGGATTCTTCGCAACTTACGAAGCATTCGGTCGTGTTGTTGACTCAATGCTTACTCAACACATGAAGTGGTTACGTAAGGCTAAGGATCTTTACTGGCGTCACCAATACCCAGCATTGAACTTTGTTGATACTTCTACTGTATTCCAACAAGACCACAACGGTTACACTCACCAAGATCCAGGTCTATTGACTCACTTATTTGAAAAGGAACGTCCAGACCTCGTTAAGGAATACTTGCCAGCAGATACTAACTCATTAATGGCTGTATCTAACAAGGCATTCCGTAACCAAGAATGTATCAACCTCTTCGTAACTTCTAAGCACCCACGTGCACAATGGTTCTCTATTGATGAAGCTACTCAATTGGCTGACAATGGTCTTGGCTACATTGACTGGGCATCTACTGACCAAGGTGCTGAACCAGATGTTGTATTTGCATCTTCTGGTACTGAACCTACTGAAGAAGCTCTTGCAGCTATTGACATTCTTCATGACAACTTCCCTGAATTGAAGATTCGTTACATCAACATCATCGAAATTATGCGTTTGATGAACACTGACAAGAACCCTGAAGGTTTAACTGATGCTGAATTCAATAGTTACTTCACTACTGACAAGCCAGTTATCTTTGCATGGCACGGATTCCGTGACATGATCCAAGCATTGTTCTTTGATCGTGCTAACCGTAACGTTCACATTCACTCATACGAAGAAAATGGTGATATCACTACTCCATTTGACATGCGTGTATTAAATGAACTTGACCGGTTCCACTTAGCTAAGGACGCTATCCAAAGTGTTCCTGGTTACGAACAAAAGAGTGCTGCATTTGTTGCCAAGATGGACAACATGATCAACAAGCACAACCACTACATCCGTTCAGAAGGTAAGGACTTACCAGAAGTTACTAACTGGACTTGGAAGGGTCTTAAGTAATCAGCTACTGATTGCTAATTAAACACTTAATAAATTAAGAAAAGAGATCGAGTTTAACTCGGTCTCTTTTTCGTTTAAAAATTGGTGAACTTACCTTACTTGTAAACTCTTTAAAATAAGAATAGACTTTAAACGAAGGTAATATTATTTTTGTTATAAAAGATGGAAGGTGGAGCTTATCAATACAAAAGAAAAAAGTCCTAAAAAGTTATCATTTATTTCAATTTATTTTTTAGGTATTAATGGCGTTATTGGCTCAGGTGCTTTTTTGCTACCCCAAGTTATCTATAAGGATATGAATTTAACAAGTGTCCTTGTCTTACTATGTGCAGCAATTACTGTTAGTATGGTTGCGTTATGTTACGCAGACCTTTCTAGTCGGTTTACAGGCTCAGGTGCGGCATGGCTTTATTCCTATAATGCATTTGGCCGGTTTACTGGCTATGAGCTAGGTATCTTTACGTGGTTTCTGGGGTGTTGTACTTTATCCGCAGAAGTAGTAGCTTTGTTGACCACTCTCCGAAGTTTCTTGCCGGTTTTTAATACTCATTGGGTGTACTATGTCTCTGTTTTTGGATTAATTTTATTATTCTCAATTATTAATTTATTCGGTCGGACACTTGTTAAGTTAGTCGATAACCTCTCTTCAGCTGCAAAAATGATTACAATTATTGTCTTTATTGTTGTTGGCGCTTTTTGCATTCATTTTGTTAATTTTTCGCCGGTAATTCCGCATGCAGCAACTACTGGGGCAATGCCGCTTGCAAAACATTTTGGAGCGGCATTTAGTGTTGTCTTCTATATGTTTACTGGCTTTTCCTTTATTCCGATTGCTGCAAAACAAATGACTGATCCTGAGAAAAATATTCCTCGGGTATTGATCGCTGTAATGGTTAGTGTAACGATTTTATACTCGCTAATGATGTTAGTTGCAATCGGGATATTAGGGGCAAAAATGGTTCGTTATAGTACGCCAATTGCAAATGCCTTTGAAGCAGGGGTTGGTAAATGGGGTTACATTTTGGTGATCGTAGGGATGCTAATTAGTATCTTTGGGGTTGCTTTTACGGCCTCCTTTAATACTCCTTCATTGATTTCGTCTTTAGCAAACGAACACGCAATGTTACCAAAGTGGATTGGGAAAAAGAATACCCATGATGCACCCTGGGTAGCAATCATTCTTACGGCGATTGTTTCAATGTTATTAGTTACACAATCTTACCTCTTTCTTGTTTCTTGTATTGTGCTGGCTTCGTTTGTTCAATACGTCCCATCAATTTTAGCAGTAATTAAGTTTAAACATACTAATGAATTTCCTAATCATGGATTTAAACTTCCTGGGAAATATATCATTCCAGTGCTAGCACTCTTAATTTCATGCTATATGGTAACTAATTTCACGATTAAAACGATTACAGTTGGAGTTGTTGTGGCCGTATTAGCTGCGGTTTCTTACTTCTTTATTAAGGTTGATGAGAAGCACGAGGCTCATCATCACGCAATGTTGGAGAAGCTAAAACATTAATTATACTAGGTGAGAGGTGGTTTAATGGAAATAACAATCAAACGAGATGGTCTAAAACTATATGGCCTTCTTGAAGGAACAACGACGATCAAAAATGATACAGTTGCAATTCTTATGCATGGATTTAAGGGCGACCTTGGATATGATGATTCCAAGATTATCTATGCTCTTTCGCACTATTTAAACCAACAAGGAATTCCAACATTACGTTTTGATTTTGATGGGACTGGTCATAGTGATGGTGAATTTAAGGATATGACAGTTTTCAGTGAAATCTTAGATGGAATGAAAATCATCGACTATGCTCACACAACGATGCAAGCAAAGAAAATTTACCTAATTGGCCATTCTCAAGGTGGGGTAGTTGCCTCGATGTTAGCAGCTTATTACCGCGATATTGTTACAAAACTTGTACTACTGGCACCTGCAGCAACCTTGAAAGATGACGCTTTAAAAGGAGTTTGTCAGGGAAGTAAGTATGATCCTAATCATATTCCAGAAACAGTTGATGTGCATGGCTTTTCTGTAGGAGGCAACTATTTCCGCACAGGGCAACTCTTGCCAATTTACGAAACGGCGCAGCATTATCAAGGGCCTACACTGCTAATTCATGGATTAGCTGATAATGTAGTTTCCCCGGAGGCTTCCAAAAAATATAATGTGATCATGCCTAATAGTGAGTTACATTTAATTCCTGGAGAGGGACATATGTTTAATGGATCACGACGGCAAGAAATTCTGGAACTGGTAGCTAAGTTTCTGAAAAAATTAGGTTAATAATTAAAGGATCGTTAACGTTTGAGAGAATGTAACGGTCTTTTTGATTAAAATGTCGCCCTATCTGAGTGCTTATTTCATGGTATAATTTAGCATCAGATTAAATTAAAGAAAAGGAGCGAGTGATTAACTATGAACTCAATTAAAGCAGTGTGTAAAACCTACTTGGTAATTGGGTCGCTAATTTTTGGAATGTTATTTGGGGCGGGAAACTTAATTTTTCCGGTACACTTAGGACAATTAGCCGGTAACCAGTGGATATCAGCAACGGGTGGATTCTTGCTTTCCGGTGTTCTTCTACCATTATTTGCATTACTAGCGATTAGTATTACACATGCAAACGGATTATATGAACTGGCTTTGCCAAACGGGAAAAAATTTGCCCTTGTTTTTCTTATTCTGGTTCAAATAATTATTGGACCCTTATGTGCAACCCCGCGCACAGCAACTGTTCCCTATACAATTGGTGTTGCGCCATATTTAAGTAAGGGGATGCAAGGGTGGGGATTATTAGTCTATACCGGGGCATTTTTCCTGATTGTTTACTTTTTTGCAGTGCGGGAAGGGAAAATTACCGAGATAATTGGAAAAGTTTTAAATCCGCTTTTCCTCATTATGTTATTTTTGATCTTTCTTCTTGCTTTTATTCATCCAATGGGAAGTACAACTGCTCCCCAACCAACTCCAGAATATGTTAATCATGCCTTTAGTAATGGTTTTATTCAAGGATATAACACCGTTGATGCGTTAGCGGCATTGGTTTTTGGTGTTACGATTATCACCGCAATTCGTCAACTCGGTTTTAAATCTCAACAATCAGTTTCACTTGCTACTACTAAGGGAGGAATGATTGGGATTTTAGGAATTGGGGTTTTGTACATCGGGCTAATTTACCTGGGGACAACGAGTCGGCACCAATTCGCAATCGCAGATAATGGAGGAACAACCCTAAATCAAATTGCTCATTATTATATGGGAAATTTTGGAAATATATTATTGCTAACTCTTGCGACGATTACTTGTATGACGACGGCGATGGGGTTAGTGGTCGCTTTTGCTCAAGACTTTCACTATCGTTTTCCCCAGATTTCTTATAAAACCTTTTTACGAGGAAATTGCCTATTATCATTTCTGGTTGCTAACATGGGATTAGACCGGATCGTTTCATGGTCGATACCAGTTTTAATGTTTCTTTACCCTCTAGCCATCGTGTTGATTCTACTAGGTATTTTTTCGCCCCTATTCAAGGGAGCTTCCTTAATTTACCGGATCACGACAGGTATAACAATGATTCCAGCTTTTTTTGATATGGTAAATGCCTTTCCACCGGTTTTACGGGATACCTCAATTAGTATGACATTGATCCATTTTGCAGAAAAGTATTTTCCTTTGTACCAACTTGGCTTTAGCTGGTTACCTTTTACCTTTGTTGGCCTATTCATCAGTATTTGTATTTGGTACTCTCATCAGCGGAGTCGTGTATAATATAAGAGAATGAGGTGAGGAGTTATGCAACGACAGTATTTAAGTATTGATATTGGTGGAACAGAGATAAAGAGTGCTTTAATTGACCACTCTGGTAACATCTTTGAGAAAAATCATGTTGCAACTCCTCATCAAAAAGAAGCGTTTCTGGCTGCAATCTATGCTGTTGTTGAGCCAGTTTTAGACAAGGTTACTGCGATTTGTGTCAGTCTTCCAGGTGTCGTTAATCCGGCAACGGGAGAGGTAAAGTTTACTGGTGCCCTTGGCTTTATGGGGACCTTTAACTTTGCGGCCTATCTGGAATTACGAGCTCATTGTCCAGTATATGTTGGTAATGATGCTAATTGTGCGACATTGGCGGAAATGTGGCTTGGCAATCTCAACGGTATCAGTAATGGTGCTGTGATCACATTAGGGACTTCAGTTGGGGGCGGGATTGTTATTAATAGCCAGCTCTTGCATGGACCACATTTTCAGGCGGGTGAATTAAGTGCCATGATCATTGATAATGATGCGCCAGAACTTCACTATTCAACCATGGGGGCTACTACTTCAGCAGTTAAGATGATTGAAACAATGGCTGACATTTGTGATATTAAGGATAAAACAGATGGCCGGCGAGTATTTAAAGAAATCAATCGTCATAATCCAGTTATTTGGTCCTTATTTGAAGGCTTTTGTCGTCGGGTAGCCGTATTGATCTTAAATATTCAGACAGTTGTTGATTTAGAACGTGTGCTCATTGGCGGTGGCATTAGTGCACAAAAAATTTTAATTGATGAAATAAAAAAGCAATTTATGATTCTGCAAAAGGATGATTACCGTCTTCGTGATGATGTTACGATGCCAGAAATAATGACCGCAAAATTTGGCAATGAAGCTAATTTATTAGGTGCATTATATGGGTTATTATTGACAATTGAATGAAAAATAAAGAGGGAGGCAGAGAGAAAACTTTTTTCTCTCTGCCTCCCTCTTTATTAAGAGCAATGTCAACGGCCTATTTTCTGTACGGATAATGCGCCATTACGGGAACTTCATTCCAGGGAACGGGAAAGCCAGCACCATGAGTACAGAAGACAGAATCAGGAGTGTTTTCCAGGTCAGCAACCGGATCATAATCAATGTCCCTGATAACATCTTCAGTATTATGGCATGGATGGTAGCCGGCAACGACAAGATCGAGATGTCCCTGGCCGTGAGTGTAGGTACGAATACTTTGGGCATAGTCCCGCATTTCCACAACAGGTGCTGTCCCGGTAATCGTGGTTAGGGTTTGATCATTAGCTTCCTTAAGTTCGAATGTCCCATGCATTTGTTGAATATCATTAATCGCACGTCCGACTTGGTCATTTGGGATTTTAAGATGAAAAGCATACCAAGGTTCTAATAATTGGCATTCGTTTTGTTTCTTCAACTCCATCAATCCTTGACGAACAGCGCGCCAACTAGCCTGACGAAAATCTCCACCGACTGTATGTTTTATGTGACCGCGACCACCAATGAGGGTAATTTTGACATCGGTAAGTGGAGTACCCGTAAGGACCCCCAGATGCTCTTTAGCCTGTAAACTAGTTAGGATTTGATGTTGCCAATTACGGTCAAGAATATCCAGACTGCAGTCACTACTAATTGTAATTCCAGAGCCTGGTTTTCCGGGTTCTAAAAGAAGGTGAGCTTCGGCATAGTGACGTAGTGGTTCAAAGTGACCGACCCCTTCAACTTTGTTAGTAATCGTTTCTTGATAGAGAATTTTTCCCTCGTCAAATGTAACCTTCAATTGGTATCGTTCCAGAAGCAATTGTTGTAGGATTTGAAGTTGAATTTCTCCCATGAGTTGAACGTGAATCTCTTGGATGTGAGAATTCCAAGAAATTTGTAGTTGTGGATCTTCATCTTCAAGCTCTTTTAAGGCCTTGAGACAAGTATGCAGGTCCGCTTTATCAACTTTAACGGCATAATTTAGGACTGGCTTTATAAGTGGCGATGGGAGTGACTTTGTTTTACCGAGGCCCAGTCCAGGGGATGTGGAAGTTAAACCGGTAAGTGCACCAACTTGACCAGCGCTTAAAACTTGACTTGTGGTAAATTTAGCCCCGTTATATATTCGGATTTGGTTCACTTTTTCTTCGTTTAACAAAATTGATTTAGCTGGAACTTTGCCACCGAATACGCGAACCCAACTAAGCCTGTTACCCTTGTCATCATGGGAAATCTTAAATACCCGCATCGCAAACTCATTAGTAAACTCAGGAGTAACGGTCCATTTCTCAAGGCCCATTAAGAAATTAGTGATTCCAGTTAACTTTAGGGCTGCTCCAGTATAACAAGGGAACACTTTGCGTTGTTTAATCAATTGCTGAATTGTTTGATCGCTAAGACTGCCAGTATTGAGGTAGTTCTCTAAAATTGTGTCATCCTGCATGGCAATCGTTTCACGAACCTCATCAGTTAATGGATCAGCAAAATTAAGGCAACCCGGTGAAAATTCTTTTTGCAGTTGCTTAAGAACGCCGCTAGGATCGGCACCAATCACGTCAGTTTTGTTAATGAAAATGAAGGTAGGGATATTATAACGCGCAAGGAGATCCCATAATGTACGTGTGTATCCTTGAATGCCGTCAGTAGCTGAAATTACAAGAATTGCATAATCAAGAACTGGTAAGACTTGTTCTGTTTGACTAGCAAAATCGACGTGTCCCGGGGTATCGAGAAGGGTAAGCGCAAGGTCATTGTATATTAGTTCAGCTTGATGGGTAAAAAGAGTGATTCCGCGCTGCTTTTCAAGCGTGTTAGGATCTAAAAAAGCATCCCCATTATCCACTCGGCCTAGCTTTCGAATAGCTCCGGTTTCATACATGAGTGCTTCAGTTAAAGTTGTTTTTCCAGCATCGACATGAGCAACGATACCAGTAACAATTTGTTTCACCTTGTTTCACCTAGTTAACATGGTCGTTTTTGCGAACAACAAGAACATCACATTTTGCCATTCGACTAACATAGTGTGTAACAGAGCCAAGAACAAAGCGCTCAAGACCAGATACACCAGTCGCACCAAGGACAATTAAGTCTGTATTGTGATCTGATGGAAATTCATGGGCAATAACGCGTTTAGGATTGCCAAATCGGATATGAACGTTAACGTCTTCAACCCCAGCATCAACCGCACGTTTCTTTAAGTCATTGAGTCGTTCCCTAGTGGTCTTAACAATATTATATGTTTCTTCGTTGCTAAGAGCCGCATTACTATAACCATCTGTTAGTTGCGTTACTTGAACAATCCGTAAGATATCAAGGCTAGCATGATTCCGTAGTGCAGAATCAATGGCACTTTCTAAGACGTTACTAGTAATTTTTGAGCCATCGACAGCAACCAAAATATGTTTGTATGGATAAATTTCTGTCATAATAGACACCTCCGAAAGTTTATACCTTTATTATAAAATGTTTTTGCCCTAAAAAGATGTAAAAAAGAAAGTATTTTTTACTTTCTCAATAATATATTGCAAACGCTTACTGAAAGACGTACACTACAATTGGATGACTAAATGACAAAAATAAAGCTTTATTTTAATTATGTTGATGTTTTTATAAGAGGGTGCTAGACATGCGTTATGTTTCAATGACTTCCCATAATATTGGAATGAATTTGGCTACAGAACAATATTTAATGAATAATAAGGATTTTGGTAAAGAACCTTTAGTACTATTTTATTATGAAGAACCATGTATTATTGTGGGACGGAACCAAAATACGCTTGAAGAAATTAATCATGATTATGTGAAAGAACACAATATCCGGGTAACCCGTCGATTATCTGGTGGTGGTGCTGTTTATCAAGACTTAGGAAACCTTTGCTTTAGCTTTGTAGTTCCCAGTGATAGTGAAGAATTTGGTGACTTTAAGTCGTTTACCCGGCCCATTGTTAATGTTCTTCATCAAATGGGTGCTACTAGTGCAGAAGTCAGCGGTCGTAATGATATTTTGGTTGATGGTAAGAAGTTTTCGGGAAATGCAATGTATTCACGTAATGGAAAGACATTCTCCCATGGGACTTTAATGCTTGACGTTGACTTAAGTGTTGTCGCTGATGCCCTCCATGTGGCAAAAGATAAGATTGCTTCAAAAGGGATCAAATCCGTTCGTTCACGGGTTACTAATCTCCGCCCATACTTGGATGAAAAGTACCAAGATATTGATGTGCCAACATTTAGAGATGAATTGCTAAAGGGTCTCTTCCATGTTGATGACCTTGATGAGATTAAGGATAAGCAATACGTGGTTACTCCCGAAGATCAAAAAGAAATTGATAAGATCTATGAGCAATACTATAACAACTGGGATTGGGTTTATGGTAAGTCGCCAGAATTTACGGTTAAGCGGCGGAAACACTTTGATATGGGGACAATTGATGCCCGCTTTGATGTTAAAGATGGCGTAATCAAAAATGTGAAATTCTATGGTGATTTCTTTGGGCCACAAGATATTAACCAGTTAGCAAAAAAGCTCCAAGGGGTTAAGTATGATCATGACGAGATTGCAAAAGTGCTTGAACAAGAAGGGACTCAACAATACATTACAGGGATTCCAACCGTTGCAATAGCGGACTTACTCGCATAATTGAGCTTTTTAACTTAATTTAGTAAAATGAGGAGTGTAATTAATCGTTACATTCCTTTTTTGTTAATAAGGGGATGTAAAAATATTAGTCATCCATGGGGATATCAAGAAGGAAAGTTGGCAAAATAAATGAAAAATAACGAAAAAGTTGTTATTGTAACATCAGTAGCAGCAGTAATTGCATTAGTCCTTGATGCTTTTATGTTTGTTCAGCATGGTCACTCGCTGATATCATCATCTGTATGGCCGCGCCTGCTCCTCTTTATCGTTTTAGCAATTATTGTTAATGGCTTATCATTTTTAAAGATGCGCTTTTGTGGATATGCAACTATTTTAGTAAACCTTTATTTTGCAATCGCTAGTTTAGCAGCATTTCAAATGGTAAGTCCGCGAGAAAGTGCATACGGATTATTTATTCAAGCACTAAGTATTGTTGGAATTTTAGTAGGGGCTGCTGGTGTTTATTATGGTGCAAAACAGCGTGCAGACTATACAAAAGCTAAAATTGAAAAAATGAAGGAGCAAATGAAAAAATGAAGATGTCAGTAGCTGATTATTTGTCACAGTTGACGAGCGATCAGGTTGTGACAGAAGAAGTTGAAAAAACTGCTGCCCAATCACAGCAAAAAACAGTATTAACAACTGCGATTAATTTTATGATTGAACAGCTTGATACGGGACACCTTGGGCAATATAAGATGAATATTAAAATGAAAAAAGGTGATCCAGTTAGCTTTCGCTTAGAAACCAACCTGATCAACGTACCGATGGATGAGGCAGAGCGATTGGATGTTAAATTATTGGATAAAGAGATTGAGTACCCTGTTAATCTCTATTTAGTAATGGAAAGTGAAGATATTAATAAAACGGGATTGCGGATCGATGAACTAGCAAATGAAACTGATCAAGGCGGAAAGATAACTGATTTGGTTACTAAAACTCAAGAATGGATAGCCGAACACCTTGCAGACATAATGGAAGCAAGAGCATAAGAGTTGCACCGATGGATCTAATATGTTAAACTATAATTTACGATGAGTCGAGAGGTCTGGTAGCGACCCTAAGAGCTACCATTGACATTTTGACAGTGGGACACATTAACTCACCGGATTGTGAGGTGTCTAGTTAATTAGCCATGTGGACAGTGCTGATTGACTTGAGATAATATCAATACACGAAAAACCGGAATACTTAGTATGCTTAATACTAGGTATTCCGGTTTTTTTAATTGATTAATTTTCGATAGATAAGGCCAAGCCAGGGTAAAAGAGTAATAATCGCAGTTACAAACAGTAGCCCAAGATGACTAACTGAGAGCTGATCAAGATCAGCGTAAAGATAATAAGTTGGAAATAGTTTTTGAATATCAGTAAAAAAATCAATAAAGGAATTAGCTGGTAAGAGCTGTTTCCATGGAGTGATAAAGGTTGCGATTGTAAATAGGATTGGGGTTCCAGCAGCATCGACAGTTGGTGCATCAAAGGAAAGCCCAATTGCAAACCCGATTACGCTTAGATATATTCCAATGATATTGGTTAACAATATACTGGTGATGGTAATGGAATTGAACTCAATAGCATGAAGAAACATAGCAAGAATGATAATCACGGTGGCAATGAATAAATTAATGATGACTTGGGTAATTAATTGTGAAAATAGGTAGTTCCACAGAGAGTAGTGGCTAATGTGCGATTGAAGAATGTAGAAGTCTTTATTACTACAAATCCGTTTGCTGAAAGTAACGATTGAATTACCGAGTATCCCCATCAGCAGAGCAAGTAAGAGGAAAGCGAGCCGGAAATTGCCAGTAGCGGGGAAGGATGGACTAGCAATTTGAATCATAAATACATACCAAATACCAGGCAAGAGAATAGTAAAAAGAAAAAAACGACGATTACGTAAAACTTGTTTTAGTTGAATTGCAATGATACTCATAATAAAGCTCCTAACGATTATGCTGACGATACCACTGTTCGATTGTCTGATTATGTTGGTGGATTTCCTTAACAGGGATGTCTTGAGAGATTTGGCCGTCTTTAAGGAGAAGAACCCGGGAAAAGAATTTATCAATTTGATTGAAATCATGAGTAATAACTAAAATACTTCCCGAAACCTTTTCAATAAAATGCCAAAAATAGTCAATTGATTCTAAATCCATCCCAACAGTCGGCTCATCTAAGATTAAAAGTTTGGACTGACGGAGAACGCTAAGCAAGAGCGAAAGTCGGCGCTTTTGTCCGCCTGATAGTTTTGCAATAATTGTATTTTGCTGGGATGATAATTTAAATTGAGTAAGAAGATAATTAATTCGCTGTTTTGAATCGACCTTAGCTATGGCGGCTGTCAAGATAATCTGCTCTTTAACTTTTAGGGTCGGAATTAAAATGTTTTCTTGTGACATGATATTTAAAGAATCATTTTTATTAAAATACCATTTAACAGTACCTTCGTTGGGATTCAAAGCCCCTTCAATTATCTTTACTAAAGTTGTTTTACCAGCGCCATTACTACCAAGAAGGGCAATGCGTTCATTATTATGAATAGTTAAATTAAGGTTGTTGAGAATTGGTGAATTAAAAGTTTTAACAATATTATTAAGTTTTACCAGTGGTTGATTAAAGTCGTTTGTTCCCAGAATGAGGCGGTCTAATGAAACATTAAAAACTTTGGCAAGCAAAATTAGCTTATCGATACTTGGTTCAGCATCCCCATTTTCCCATTTGGAGACGGCCTGGCGGGAAACAAATAGACGCGTAGCTAGTTCAGCTTGTGATAATTGTTTTTCAGTCCGCAATTTGAGAAGTTGCTGCGGAAAAGGGTACGACATAGCAAAAAGCTCCTTTGCAAAATCTATATTTAGAATTTAATTGGATTTAATCAAAAGGTCAATATAATCCTGGGATAACAACAATTGCTCACCTCGCTACTATTAGTTGCATATAAATTTCCCGGGAAATAAAAAAGTAGAGGTTGGAAGAAAACTTTTGCTTTCTCTCAGCCTCTACTGCTTTCACGAACAATAGTAAGATGACATGGAACTAGCCTTGCCTTGTCGAGAAGATTCATTCTCACTCTCCATCTAACGGATTAGTAATTACGCATTCCAGTATACTTTTTGCTTAAGATCATTACGAGGATTGTTGCAAGAAGTCCATAGACTGATCCAACGTAACCGAGATTTTTCATGGCAGTGAAGGTGACAGCCTGTGAGGCAGTAAAAGAGCCAAGTGAAATACCAATATTAGCAAAAATCGAGTTCAAAGATGAAGCTAAATCAAGTGATTGGGGATATTGTTTTTCGGCAATATCAAGAAACATTAACTGGGTGGAAGAACCATAGCATGAAAAGGCAACACATAAGACAGCCACAATAATAATGGCACCCCACTTGAATGGTAAGACGGGGCCAAAGATGAGAAATAAGATTGTCATTGCTGCGTAAATTCCACTGAGACGATGAATTCCGCCACGGTCAGCCAGGTACCCACCAAATTTATTACCAATAATGAAGAAAATACCCATTCCGAATAAAAGCCAATTCAACCAAGTATTATCAAATCCCATTTCGTTAGTGATTAAGGGACGAATATAGGTATAGATTGTGTAGTCAGCTGCACAGATAGCAACAATGAAACCTACACCGAGAATGATTCGTGAATCCTTAAATAACACGAATTGCTTGCTAAGGGTACTCTTAAATTGAGGGGTATCACGTGGAACGAGCCAGATTAAGGCTACAAAAACTATGATCGTAATTCCCGAAATCATCCAAAAACTGTCATGCCAAGTAAGAGTAGTACTGATAACGGTCCCGATTGGAATTCCAATAACAGAAGCGATACTAAAGCCAGCGAAAACCCATGATACCAAACTTGCCCTTTTTTCACGCGGCGCAACATAGCTTGCCATTACGAGGACCATTGAAATAATTGCGCCGGCAACACTTGCAGTTAAGATCCGTGAAAGTAACATTGAAGTAAAGTTTGATGCCATTGCTGTCCAGGTATTGCCAATAAAGAAGATCACCATGAGAACTAATAACACATGATGTCGTCGCCACCGGTTTGCCATTGAGGTAATAATAGGAGTGAAAATTGCATAAACCAAGGCAAAGACAGTTACAAGCAGTCCTAATTTTCCAAGCGAATCACGGTATTCGTGAGCGATATCAGGTAAAACGCCGACAATCATATATTCGTTACAGCCAAGCATAAAAGCAACAAATACAAAAATAATAGCCTGTAAGCGATATTTCATAAAACGTATCCTCCCTAATAGATTAAGCTCACCATACTGTAGCAAATTTCTGAATGCATTTCTATAGCAAACAACGATAAAACTTTTGTCTTGCTAAAAAGATTGATCTTAGGGAAAATATAGGTAACAGTTTATTCGATGAAGGGGGTAAAGGATGCTTCAAGAAGTTAATACTATTTTTCAAACCTTTGGTGCAAGTGTAGTTGTTCCGATAATAATTTTTATCATTGCCTTGTTACTACGAGTACAACCTAAGACAGCGATGATGAGTGCCTTCTATGCTGGTGTTGGGCTAACTGGTTTTACATGGATTATTACGGAATTTACGCCAGTGGTGACTAAGATTGTCCGTCAGATGGTTGACAATACAGGAATTAAGCTGCCAGTAGTTGATATTGGCTGGCAGGCAGGATCATTAGCGGCATTTGGCTCAACGGTTGGTTTATCGTTTTTTGTTTTTGGGTTATTGGCCGAATTGATTTTATTTGCGGTTGGCGTTACCAAAGTATTTCTGCCTTCTAATATTTGGAATAATTTTGGTTATATGATTTGGGGGACTCTAGCATTATATGTAACTCATAATTATTGGCTATCATTAGGATTAGAATTCTTTATGCTCCTGTACTCACTAGCCTTAGCTGAGATTCAAGCAGACCGGTGGGCAGACTATTATGGAATCGAGAATACCACCGTCGACGCCTTACATAATATCGAACAAGTGATTCCAGCGATTATTTTAGATCCGGTATGGAATTTATTGGGATTTAATAAAATAAAAATGACTCCTAAAGGTTTTCAAAAAAAACTAGGTGTCTTTGGGGAACCAATTACAATGGGAATTATCTTGGGATTAATAATTGGAATCTTGGGTAATTTATCTTCACTAGGAAAAATAAGTGCATGGGGACAAATTACTAAATTTGCGATTCAATTGGCTGCCGTTATGGCGATTTTTCCCCTCGTTACAAACGTATTCGCAAAGGCATTTATCCCCATCGCCACTGAAATTGATGAACAGAAGAAGAAACAACATGGCGAAAATAAAAATAACCGTTATGATAAAAAGCGGTGGTTCCTAGTAGTGGATGATGGAGTTGGCTATGGAGAATCAGCAACTTTAATTTCAGGAATCATTTTAATTCCGATTATGGTTTTAATTGCTTTTATTCTTCCTGGCAATAAGACCCTTCCGGTAGTTGATTTAATTGCAATTCCTTACATGATTGAATCAATTGTCGCTGTTACTCGTGGAAATATCCTAAAGGTGATTGCGACGGGAATTGTGTGGTTTAGTTTGGGCTTATATGCGGCAAGTTGGCTTAGTCCTGTCTATACGGCAGCAGTGGCTCACTATGGGGTGGCAATTCCAACTGGGGTGGTCTTGGTAACAAGTTTTAATTTAGTGGCACGACCATTGAATGCATTGGTTTTTGCTGCCTTTATATCAGAAAGTCCTGTTTGGATTTCACTAGCAGTTATTATTTATCTTGTGATGTTATTCGGACTACGGAAATATCGTTCACAAATTTGGAGCTACCTTAATAAGATGGCGATGAAGAATGCCTAGGTAAAGTGTTGAAAAATTAAGAAAAAGCCAAAAATGAAAGCATTAGTAGTCGAAAAAACATTAGACTGTTCATTGCAAGATTTGAATTTTGCGGGCGTGTTGGTTCTGATCTCAGTAGTTAAAATAGATTGAATAAAATAAAAGAGGTCGAGAGAAAATCTTTGTTTTCTCTCGGCCTCAATTGCTTTTATAAACAATAGTAAGATAACGTGGAACTAGCTGCACGTCACCACAAGGCTCGAGTCTAAGTACGAATGATGAACAGTCCGATCCAAGCCCGTGTGCCGTGCTAATCATCGTTCTAGCTTACTCTACTGCCTTATTGAGAAGGTTATTTTCCACTCCCTTTTAATTAACAAGATAAATCTGTTCATCAATCAAATCAAACGAATGCAAGTTAGCATTAACTTTCTGTAACTCATCATCTTGACTCAATTGTGCTGCTTGCCAGAATTTCTTAGAGTTAGTTGCGCCATCTTTTTCACCAATAACTAATAATTTGACTTCAGGGTATGTTGAACGAAGAAGTTGTAGGACATCCCAGTCAATTT
This sequence comes from Limosilactobacillus agrestis, assembly GCF_014145585.1. Classification (GTDB taxonomy): domain Bacteria; phylum Bacillota; class Bacilli; order Lactobacillales; family Lactobacillaceae; genus Limosilactobacillus; species Limosilactobacillus agrestis. The sequence goes on along the minus strand of NZ_JACIVF010000003.1, from coordinate 67,701 downwards.
CACCTTTGTCGGGAGCCCATGACATAATGACATATTCAACCTCGTCACCGTACTTTTTGATTGCTGCTAGGGCATCTAATTTCTCAATTTTAGTAACAGGGTGCTTACCTGTTTCATTTTCCTTTACCCATGCTTGGCTATCAGTAGTATAAATTTTTTGGTTAGCATTATTATTGCGTAATCCTTTAGAAATATAACCATTACCAGCCATAATCTCCAGTGTTGGTGCTCCACCCAAATAATCAGAAAGTGCCTTTGCAAAAGGAGCATTAACGTATGACCACATTCCGTATGTTTCTTCAAGATAATCCCGATAGTTGCGTAACGCCTTATCTAACTTTGGTAGTGCTTCACTGTATTTGTTCCAAAGTTTATCACCACGTGGATCACCTTGTGGAAACTGTTCGTTAACCTTTTTGAAAATCGTATCTTGAATGTTATCCGGTAATAGTAATTTTGGTAGTGGTTGTGGCAATAAGCCGTTCTTTAGTAGGCGATCACTTTCCAAAACGTTGTTAATGAGGTATTTTACCGGCGGAAAGTCATCGAATAGGTCCCGATAAGTATTTAATTCCTGAATATATGAGGGTTCATTAACAATTTGATGTGCCTTTTTGACACGCTTTTTTAGCTGTTTTAATTTTTTAGGATTCATCAGAAGCTCCTTACTTAAGTTTTAAGTCTAGTTGTTCTTGCTTACCATAGAATGTATCCGTATCCCGACGATTATGTCGTCCTTTTAAGTAACCATCAATTAGTTGAAAAATTTCATATCGATCATCACTAGAAAGAACCGTTTGATTAAACGAAAGATTCTTGCTAGAGAAAAATAATTTTGCTAAATCAAAGTCATCACGATCCGTTTTTCCTGTAAGATAGTCCAGACTGACATCAAAGAATTCGGCTAATTTTCGTGCTTCAACGTATGACGGGGTTCGAATACCGCGTTCCCAGTTACCGATTTGTGAAGCAGTGTTTGGCTTTTCATTTGGGCCAAGGTTTTCATTGAGATGAGTAGCAAGCTCCTTTAAGGTTATCTTTTGTCCTTTGCGAAGTGCTCGTAGGCGTTCTGGAAACATTATTTCACTCCCTTAATATATCATTATCTATTTTAACATTAGCGTAACAATTTTGAATAAAAAGTATATGCAAAATAACAGAAAGTGTGCTAAACTAGGCGCATTGATTAAACAATACGACATGGGGTTAATTATTTTGGAGAGAAAAACAGAAAAGAAACAATGGCATCCCTGGCGATGGTTCATTGGGCTAATAGTAGTAATCGCCGTAGCACTTTTTGCGGCTAGTAGCTATTTTTTCTCGGTTGCAATGGTACCAGGGCATAAGAATTTCATTAATAATTCAACTAAAATTTCACGAAATGATCCATTGTATGCGCAAAAAATGTGGTTTAAGCATGCGAATAAAGAAAAATGGATAATGAAATCGGCAGGCGGAAATTATAAGTTAGTTGCTGATTATATCCCGGCTGCTAAACCGACAACTAAAAATGTGGTAATTGCTCATGGCTTTATGGGTAACAAAGAGAAGATGGGCGAATATGCCACGCTTTTTCACCAGATGGGGTATAATGTTTTAATGCCCGATGCGCGTGCTCATGGTCAAAGTCAAGGAAAATACATTGGTTATGGCTGGCCAGAGCGTTATGATATTCGTAAATGGATTAATAAACTTATTCGTCATAATGGAGAAGATAGTCAGGTAGTCTTATTTGGGGTTAGCATGGGTGGTGCAACAACAATGATGACTAGTGGGATTAACCTTCCACCACAAGTAAAAGCATTTGTAGAAGATTGTGGATATACTAGTCTTAATGATGAATTGAATTATGAAGCTGGTAATTTATATGGGATTCCGAAATTTTTACGGGTACCATTAATAAGCACGATGAGTTTAATTAACCGGGTGAAGAATGGCTTTTACATTCATGAAGCCAGCTCCTTAAATATGTTGCATCATAATCATCGCCCAATGCTATTTATCCATGGAGCAAAAGATAATTTTGTTCCAACCGCCATGGTTTATCGCAATTATCGGGCAACAAAAGGAAGTAAAGAATTATGGGTGGTGCCGGGAGCAGCGCATGCGAAGTCCTATGCGACTCATCCCAGCGAATATCGCCGCCATTTGACAAGATTTTTAGATCAATATATTAAATAGTTGGAGGAAAAAAGATGCTTGCAATTATTGTTACGATGTTTGTTGCAATCGAACATTTAGGTATTATGGTCTTAGAAATCTTTGGTAACCCGGTACAGCAAGCCAAGGCGTTTGACTTACCGCTTAAGTTTACGCAACAGCATGAAGCCCGGGTTTCATTCGCTAACCAGGGTATCTATAACGGAGCTTTAGGAGCAGCTATCATCGCCAGTTACTGGTTATTTAGTGGGGCAACCTTAGTATTAGTATGGCAGATGTTATTGGTTCTTATAATGGTTGTTGCATTATTTGGAGCTTTTACTGCGACCAAAAAAATTATTCTAATTCAATTTTTACCAGCGTTAATCGCATATTTACTTACATTTATTTAAAATCCAAAAAGGAAATTGCTTTGCAAGGTGTTGCGGCAATTTCCTTTTTTAGTCTAGTGATTGGGTGTAAACCAATTCGTCAGTTGAAATCTGTTCGTTTAATGCGTTTGCTAATTCTTGGGAGAATTGATCATCCGCAAGTTGCATTTGAACATAACTGTGTTCTAGCTGAAAGGCTTCAATAAATAAAGAAGTAATGAGGTCAGTATTCATAGAAATATCGTGAAGGAAGAATCGTTTGCGTTGGAAGTATGTCCGTCGTACCATTGCAACTTCATTCGCATTTTGTGGCGTTTCAATCGAATGAAGGTATTTATCAATTTCTCGATTAATTATTTCTAAGATCTCAGCTGTTTCCGCACGCTGTTCCTTAGTCAATTGATGCCGTGGTCCCACATTGTATCGAGATCCTTTTTTGAGATGACGGTAGCGAACAAAGCGCCATTTTAACCGGTGCCATAAGATTACCCATAATTCCAGAAAGCTGTGTTTATTTACCCGGAAAATCGACCGAGTAACAAAATTGACGAGAAAATTGGCCTCCTTATCCGAAATGCGCCCTTCTTCGTTAAGCCGATCCAACGTTGCTAATTCAATTTGATGAGTTTTACCCATTAATTGGCTGTAAACATTACGATTAAATTCATGATATTGCGTCATTTGACTACTCAATTGGTCAATAACAATTGCTTTTTCAGGTGAATATTTTTCTGAAGTTCGTAGTTCATTAATGGCATATTGAACGGTTTTAATAAGTTCTTTTTGAAACTCACTCTTCGAATAACTCTTAGATTTAGGCGGTAAAATAATTGGATACCCAATTGCGCCTACAGCAATACTAATCAAAATAACAATTGCGGCAATCAGGATCATTGAATTCCGGAAAGTAAATTGTTGGTTGTTGATTAGGACCGGTAACGAGAAAGCTAATGCCAGAGTGATAGTTCCATGAATTCCTCCTAGCGCCATTAAGAGACTATCACGATTAAGGTTAGTCGATTGAATGTCAACGAGCTTAAAGCGGACCCATAAGAATCTTAAGAGGGTTGTAATAACATAAATGACAAAGGCTAGTGCAATGATTGCCCCTAAATTTTGCCAAGAAGTTCGTCCAAGTACCTGCGGAAGCATAACTCCTAAAAGAACAAATACTAATCCATTTAATGCATCACTAATGATATTCCAAATAGTGGTAGTAGACATCTGGACCTTAGTAGATGTTAACCGCATTCGATCATAGAAAATACTATGAACAATTCCGGCAGCAACAACGGCTAAAATTCCCGACAGGTGTAGTTCTTCCGCAAACCAGTAAATAACAATCGGCGTCATTACGTTAATGGGAATAACGATGGAGCCAATGTCAACGTGTTTCCGCATCAAACTAGTACGAAGACTAATTAATAAGCTTCCTAATACTGCCCCGAAGATAATTCCACCGAAGAAGACATAAACAAAGATCCAGATTCCATGACTAAGTGAAAATTGTCCAGAACGATAAGTTTCAAGTGCCAAATCTAAAAGAACAATTCCCGATGCATCATTAAAGAGTGACTCATATTCCAGCGCACCGTTAACGTTTTTGGGGACCTTCATATTAATAGTAATTGACTTTACAGCGACAGCATCAGTCGGAGTGACAATTGCCGCTAGCATAAAGGCAAGCGCTAAGGAGAAAGTTGTTGGCTGGAGCAGATGTAAAATGCTACCAGTAATCAAGACCGTCACCAGTGCTAATCCAACAGTCAGTGATAAGATTGACTTGATATTGCTCGAAAGATAACGGAATGATTGATTCTGTCCGTCGTTAAACATTAAAGGGGCAATGACTACCATCATGAATAATTCAGGATGCATAGTAAAGTTAGTAGCTTCAGTAGGCAGGGATGCTAAAAGGATTCCTGCAATAATTTGATAGATGGATAGTGGAATCTTAGGGTAAACAAGATGAACAACATTAGCTGCAACAACAGCAGTTAATAGAAGAACAATGCCCAAAATCATTTCCATCGATTAATCACCTCACTTGATAATTTTAATAAAAAATTAGAGACCGGGAAAAATACTAGCATTTCCGGGTCTCTACTCTCTTACTTAAGCTTACTCACGACCGATCAGCATCTTCACGGCCATTGCAATATTATAAATAAATAACAAAAGGGCTAATAAAAGAGCAAATGTTAGAAGAATTCCAAACAAGGCGCCCCCATGGAAGTTAGCGAGGTTTAATGAAAAGACACTAAAGACTAGAATTGCACCTATTACGTATAGTAATGGGAAAATTTGACTCCAAAATGCATAGCAAGCATTTTTAGCAATAGTTGGTCGATCGCTATTTTTGGCAATTATCCACACAATTAGTGGAAAGATAACTGGTAAAAATAAGATACTTAAATAGGATAAAGCATTAACGATCCGGTCAGTTAAATTACTATCGTTCACTGTATCAGTCCCTTCTTTTATATTATTATCGCATGTAATCTTAGGGGAGTGCAATTACAATTATCTGAACAATGCAAATAATACTCAAAAAATAACGCCAATCCCGGCCGGTAAGTGGAATATTCACAGTAGCGGTTCGTGTTTGTCCTTCAACAAAGCCATGAGATTCCATGGCTTGCGCTAATTGATCCGACCATTGAAGTGCAACCAGAATTGCTTTGAAGTAAAGCGTGGGTGACCACCAATGTAAATTAACGCCCCGCATTTGCCCGGCGGTATAAATAGTCGTAACAGCCTGTTTCATTTTTGGAATCAAGTTCAAAGCGGCTAGCACCCCGTAAGCGTATTTGCTTGGAAGATGACAATTTTGTTCTAATGAGCGAGCAAGAGTTAACGTATTAGTGGTGAAGGTAAAGACCGTTCCAAGGCAGACATAAACATAGAGGCGACTGAAAAGAACAGTTCCATCAAAGAGGCTATGACTAGGACTAAAGAAGACAATGGTAATGAAAATAGCTAGGGCTGGGAAGAGAGGAACAAAAGCTAACCAACAAAATTGTTGCCAGTGGAATCGTCGCTGAATAAGGATTAACAAACATACCACAATGACAATCAGGTTAATCCACAGTTTAGTCACAAAAGTCAGCTCAAGTGAAATCAAGATAATCAACAATAATTTTAAACTAGGATTCATAACTTCCTCCAACATAATTAAGGCAATGATGATTCATTGCAAGGTGATAATCAACAAAACCATCAAGTCCGCTTAATTGATGACTAACGATTAGTAACGTTTGTGGCTTTTCTTTTTGCGATGCTTTGATTAGTTGTAGGACAGTCGTTAAAGATGCTGGATCTAAACCAGTAAATGGCTCATCAAGTAATAATGTTTCTTGCCCCCGCATTAACATTAGCAAGATTTGCAACTTTTTCTTTTGACCACCACTTAAGGAGTAAACAACTTGATCTTCTCGCCCGTTCAGCCCAAGCACGGTTAATGCTTCGTTGACTTGCTGTTGATTAAAGTAGGGGTTTTGGCAAGTTTTAAAGCCTAACGCTAGTTCTTCGCCAACTGTGACATTTAGGAATTGATCGTTTGCATGTTGAAAAATTAATCCCAGATGCTTGTAATATTTCCCAGGTGATATTTTTTGAATATTTTTCCTTTCATAGTTAATTTTTCCCTCATATTTTAAAAGCCGGGCAATCGCTTTTAAGAGGGTAGATTTACCAATACCATTTGGCCCCGTTAATAAAGTTGTTTTATTTTTAAGAATGTCTAAATTGGTTGGTGAAAGTAAGGGCTGGTTACCGCGTTTTATTGATAAGCAGTCAAATTTAATAGCAATTGGTAAGGCTAAGGGAGGAAGTTCAGTAATAACTTGGGGGTTAGCATGCCCTGTTAAAAGCTGGATACTATCTTTACTTGAGAGTGGGATAAGGTGACTCTCTGTTAATTGCCAAACCAGTGGATGTAGCTGCTCGTAGCCATGCAAATCATGGTCTGTAATAATGATTGTTGAGTGATAGTCAACGTTAAGACGTACTAATTGTTTAAGAATAAATTGCCGGTTTTCTTCATCAATATTAGCAAAGGGCTCGTCTAATAAGAGAATATTAGGTTGCATTGCCATAGCAGCTGCTAAAGCTACCCGCTGTTGTTGACCACCGGAAAGAGTTGTGATTAACCGGTTAGCAAGGTCGGTAATTTTACTGAATTGTAAAGCTGCTTTAATGCGATCCGAAATTTTGTTAGTTGGTACCTGGCAATTTTCTAAGGTGAATTCTAATTCGTGGCGGGGTGTATCAAGGGCAAACTGCATTAACGGATCTTGGAAGACCATCCCGATTTGGGCATCAGCTGGCCGTTCGATTGTTCCATTAACTATTTCACCGCCATATTTAGGCAGGAGACCAGCGATTAACTTGAGAAGCGTGGATTTACCGCTACCAGAGACCCCGGTAAGCAAGTGAATCCTTCCGGTAGAAAATTCGGCGGTGATATTTTTGAGAATGGGTTGCTGATCAAAATTAAATGAAAGATCTTTAAATTGTATATTTTTCATAGTCTTAGTGTTTGATTAGGTGTGCTCGTTGGAGAAGGTTGGTAATCAGTTTAACCAGAATTCCAGAGAAGACAAACATTGAAATGAAGCGTGCAATGAGCATAATGATTAGCATTTGACTGCTGAAGTGATTATAGCCATTGCGGAACCAATCCCAGCCAAAGGTAACAAATGTAAGGGTGAAAGATGAGATTAACAGGGTCAGCCAGTTATACATTTTATAAAGTGTAAAAGTAAAACCTAATTCAGACCCGATACCTTGAACCACACCAGAAATTAAGTTGACCGCTCCCCACTGATCACCGAGAAGCATTTCAACAGCTGCTCCCAAAAACTCGCCGAGGAAAGCCGCTCCTGGTGTTCGCAGCAAAAAGCCGGCAAGTGGTCCAGCCATACACCAGATTCCCATTGTTAAATCATTAGCCATTGGACCATAGCCAATTGGTGTCAGCAGAACGGTTAGGCCGTTATAGACAAAGCCAGCTGCAAAATAAATTACACCAAAAATAATTCCAATCAGGGCAAGCAAAATAATGTCACGCAAATGAAGTGAACGTTTAGTCATAATAAAACTCCTTAAGATATAAGGGTAAAAAAAACTCCATGACAAAAAATCATGGAGTTAATCATTAAGTTAATATCACTGAATCTCCCTTCGCTGGTATTAACCAGAGCAGGTTCAATGGGTATTATCTCAGCCGTTTGGCACCCCAGATTTATTTTCCATTATCATAGCTAATATTATAACGGAATGCAAATCGTTAATTATATAGGTAAGGGTTATCTATCTTAAGAAAGTAGTTTACAATTAATACTAGTTATTTAAAGGGATGGTTTAAGAATGAGTGGCGTAGTTTTTATTTTATTATTATTAGGAATTGGGATTCTTGCGGGGATTATTAGTGCCGCCGCTGGTTTAGCATCACTAGTGTCGTATCCTTCACTGCTTGCATTAGGATTACCACCAGTGATGGCAAACGTAACAAGTGCTTTTTCAACAATCACCAGTAGTTATAGTTCGGTTTTTTCATCATTTAGGGAATTGGAGCATAATCGGCGACAATTATGGATTATTTTGCCATTGGTCTTTGCTGGTTCCATTATTGGGGCTTTTTTGCTGTTTGCTGTCCCGAGTAAGTGGTTTGCGGAACTGGTACCATTATGTATTGCGTTGGCCGGCATTATCCTGTTATTTCCCCATCATCCGAAGCAGAGTACGGGGACAGTAGCAGGAAACAGTAAATTATTTGGTAAATCACGAATCGGCCAATTTTTATCAATCACTGGTATCTTTATTGTCGGAATTTATTCGGGCTTTTTTAATGCGGGTGCCGGAGTGTTGATGCTAACTTTGCTGACAGTGATCAATCGGCAAAAGAGCTTTGCGGTTAATAATGCGCTAAAAAACGTTGCGATGACTGTGACAAATACAACATCCTGGATAGTGTTCGCACTTGAGACGACAATTTATTGGAATTACGTTATTCCATTGATGGTTGGAAATGTAATCGGGGGCTATTTAGGACCGATTATTGTTCGTCACTTACCTAGCCGGCTTATGCAAATAATTGTCGGTATTGGATCATTGATTTTGGCAATTTCATTGGTAATTCGGAATTTAATGTAAAACAATTAAGGCTGGGAGAAAAATAAATTTTCTCTCAGCCTTTACTATTAAGATAACGTGGAAATTATTATTGAGCCGTATAGCCACCATCAGCGACAAATTCTGAACCAGTACTAAAGCTTGATTCATCTGAGGCAAGGTATAAAGCAAGATTAGCAATCTCTTCTGGCTTTCCAAGACGGCCAAGGGGATGAAGGCTTTCTAGGTGTCCTTCTGCTTTTGGATCATCCTTGACTAAATTATCAACTAGTGGAGTTGAGATATAGCCGGGATGAATTGTATTTACACGGATGTCATAGCCTTTCCGAGCACAATCAAGCGCCGCGGACTTCGTTAAGAGGCGGACACCACCCTTAGAAGCATTGTATGCAAAGAGATCAGGATCACCAATTAGTCCTTCAATGGATGACATATTGATGATTGAATTCTTTTCTCCGTTGTTCTTCATTGCTTCAATGCCGAGTTTAGTTCCCCACATCGTACCAGTAAGGTTAACGGCAATTGTTTTATCCCAAATTTCAGCATTCGTCTTTTCAACATCGGCGTATTCGGCAATTCCTGCGTTGTTAACCACAATATTGAGCTTGCCGAAGACTTGGATAGTTTGGCGAATTACCCGGTCCCAGTCTCCTTTACGAGCAACGTCTTGTTGGATAAAGATCGCATTATCACCTAGTTGGTCAGCGACCTTTTGTCCTTCATCCATCTTACGAGCGGTTAAAACAACCTTTGCGCCTTCTTCGATAAACTTTTTTGCGACAGCGGCTCCAATTCCTTTAGAACCACCAGTAATAATTGCAACTTTATTATCTAAACGACCCATTGATAAGACACTTCCTTAGTAAAATCAAAAATAATCCTTTACAATTTTATTATAACAACTATCGCAAAAAAACAGGAGAATAATGCCTTGTAAAATAAAAAGGCGGGGAGAAATAACTGGATAGTTACGTCTCACACGCCTATAAATTAATTTTCTTTGAAAAGCTTGTTTAAGCGGTCCATGAAGGCCTTGAGGTAACGTTCTTTGTCAACGTTAACAGCAACCTTAACATTAGGGTTAGGATCGTTTAACTTAGCGTTGTCACCAATTGTCCGACCATAATAAGGACCTTCTTCGTAAACAACCTTCATGAATAAGCTAATTGTTGAAACAAACGATGGGTCAATACCAACACCAACAGCTAGTGGATCATGGAGGGCACAACCACGCTTATCAATATCAAGGTTGTAGTAAGCGTCGATGTAGAAGTCGGTAATATCAGCAAAAGCCTTCCCAGAAGCAGTGCCTAATTCACGCCATTGCTTTGTTTCGTTCTTAGTAAGGAGAGTCCGAAGAGTAACATCAAGACCAACCATCGTAAGTGGCAAGTTGGACTTCATTACTTCATCAGCAGCCTTTGGATCTTGGTTAATGTTTGCTTCTGCAACAGGAGTAACATTACCTTCAACAGTTAAGGCTCCCCCCATGAATGTGACATTACCAATCAAGTCAGCAATTTCAGGATCCTTCTTCAAGGCAGCAGCCAAGTTTGTCATTGGACCAGTAGGGATGATAATTAAATCCTTGCCGTACTTGTGAGCAGCTTCAATGTAGAAATCAACACCGGATTGTTCTTCAAGAGCCCGACTTGGAGCAGGTAATTCAACATCACCGATACCGTTATCACCGTGGATATCCTTTGAAACCTGCATTACATCAAAGTGGTCGGTAGTGCATGAATGTGGAAGACCCTTAAATACTGGAATATCAGTGTGACCTAATAATTCTAATAACTTAAGGCTGTTTTCGGCACAAACATCTAATAGGTTGTTACCATATGAACTTACAATTCCGATTAGATCAACTTCTGGGTCAGCGAGCGCATAGGCAATAGCTAAAGCGTCATCCACACCAGTATCTAAATCAAGAATCATTTTACGTTTTGCCATAGTATTTATTCCTCCAATTTTAAGCAAAATCAATTTCTGTATATATTATGTTAATTTAAATTTGGAATAATTACAATTAAAATTTGAGACCGCTTACGAAATTTTGGAAAAAATAAAGATGATATAATACTTCTAGAGATGAAAAGGAAAGGATTAAAGGAGAAATGGCAGAGAAAATTTATGATGTGACAATTATTGGTGGAGGTCCAGCGGGGATGTTTGCTTCATTTTATTGCGGCCTTCATGAATTAGATGCCCAGCTGATTGAAAGCCTTCCACAACTTGGGGGACAAGTAGGGGCGCTCTATCCTGAAAAACAAATTTGGGATGTGGCGGGAATGCCAGGCGTAACGGGACATAACTTGATCGCGAAGTTGAAAGAACAAATGGCAGTTGCCCCGATTGATCAATTCCTTGGTGAAACTGTTGAGGACGTCATCAAAGAAGATGATGGGATTTTTACTATTAAAGCAGCTAAGCGGGTATCACGGTCTCGAGCAGTAATTATTGCTCTTGGTAACGGGGCGTTTACTCCTCGCAAACTTGCCTTAGAGGGAGCGGCTGAGATTGAAGGTAAGCAGCTTTCATATTTTGTTAATCATAAGGCTGATTACGCGGACAAGCGGGTTGCAATTCTCGGCGGGGGTGACTCTGCGATTGATATTGCCTTGATGCTTGAACCTACTGCCAAGGAAGTGCACCTTGTCCATCGACGGGACCAGTTCCGCGGTCTTGAACATACTGTGACTCAGCTTAAACAGTCATCCGTGCAACTGGATACCCCATTCTTACCACGTGCATTAACAGTGGAAGATGATGAAACGGTTACGCTTGACCTTAAGAAGATGCGGAGTGACGACGAAGCACAGTTGAATGTGGATAAGGTGGTGGTTAACTATGGATTCACCTCTAACAATGCAGCATTGAAACAATGGTCACTCGACTTAGCAGCAGAACGCAACTTGATCAAAGTTGATTCGATGATGGAGACCAATATTGACGGGGTATATGCGATTGGGGATGGTGTTACTTATCCCGGGAAAGTAGCATTGATTGCAGCTGGCTTTGGGGAAGCACCGACGGCGGTGACCGCCTTGGCTAAGAAACTCTACCCTGATAAGCGAATGGCAATGCACAGCTCTTCAATGGGGATTACTAAATGAAAAAATGTCCCTACTGTAATACATTAAATCTAGACAATTCCGAAGTCTGTAAGAATTATGGAGAAGTTAATGCATTAGGGTTACGAGAATGTTCCGTATGTCATACGAAGTTAAGCTAAAGTAAACATTATAGCGTTAAGTAACAAATAAGAAATATGAAAAGAGGGGTGAGAAAAAGTTCTGGCTTTTTCTCACCCCTCTTTTCATAAACAATAGCAAGATAACGTAGAAAATAATTACAATGTTCGAGTCTAAGTACGAATGATAACCAGCTAGGTTAGCCAACCGCCTATTGAGAAGATTGTTTTCCACTTACTTTATTAGTTTAAATTACTAACAAATCAGCCGGCTTCATTAATGGAAAGTCCGCATCTTTAATACTATCGGGATTTGCGGAAGAGTATAGGGCGCCGGCAAACTTAGCACCGGCGGCATGAGCGGCTTTCATATCGTTGACTGTATCACCAACGTAGACTGTAGTAGCAGGATCAGCACCCATTTTATCCATCGCTGCTAAAATCGGGTCGGGGGCTGGCTTATGCTTTTTAGTGTCCGCGGAAGTAATAGCAACCTTAAACAACTTTGCAAAGTCATATTTGTTAACAAAGTATTCCTGGTATTCATCGGCGAGTTTTGAAGTGGCGATTGCAATCTTTGTGTCTTCACGATTAGCAAGGGTATTAAGCATTTCAGGAATTCCTTCAATCACTTTTGCCCGATCAGCACGTTGGTAAGCAAGGTCAAACCAGTCTTTTAACATTTCAGGAATTTCTTCCTCACTAATTCCAGCGAGGCGAAGGGCATCACGTCCAGTAATTCCGAATAAATCATGCTTAGTTTGTTCTACTTTATCAGGAGCAATGGGGTGACCATGCTTAGCTAAGGTATCAATCATTGCTGGCATATACATATCAATAGTATCAATTAAAGTGCCGTCAATATCAAAAATAAAATTCTCAATCTTCTGTACCATTTTATTCATCCTTTATTAAAATAAATCCATAATTTATTGTATAACAATTTAAGAAAACATTGATTAGAATAGCTAATAATTTACCTTTTTATTTGAAAAAGACTACAATATAAATGGAATTATAAATTTATGTGGGGTGGTCAACATCAGTAATCAAAAATCAACGCCTAAAAAGTTGTCCTTTATGTCAATTTACTTTTTAGGCATCAACGGAGTAATTGGCTCAGGAACGTTCCTATTGCCATCTGTTATTTATCGGTATATGAACTTATCAGCTGTTGCAGTGCTATTGTGTACAGCAGTTACTGTTTCACTGATTGCCTTATGTTATGCAGACCTTTCTAGTCGGTTTGCCGGTTCAGGAGCAGCATGGTTATATTCTTATCATGCCTTTGGTCGCTTTACAGGTTATGAATTAGGCATTTTTACGTGGTTTTTAGGCTGTTGTACTCTTTCAGCTGAAATTGTTGCTTTATTAACTACTTTAAAGAGCTTCTTGCCAATTTTTAACCGTCCGCTTATTTATGGAGTAGCTGCACTCGGTTTAATTATTCTCTTTGCAATTATTAATTTCTTTGGTCGAAGCCTTGTTAAGCTTGTTAATAATGTATCGGCCGCTGCTAAGATTCTTACGTTGATAATTTTTATCGTTGTGGGTGTTTTCTTCATTCATAAAGCTAATTTTTCACCAGTAATTCCACAGGCTGCTTTAAAAGGTCCAATGCCATTCATCCGTCATTTTGGTGAGGCATTTACCCCGATCTTTTATCTTTTTACTGGATTCTCGTTTTTACCAATTGCTGCTAAGCAAATGAATAATCCAGAGAAAAACATTCCGCGGGTATTGATCGCAGTAATGGTTAGTGTAACTATTCTGGATGCTTTAATGATGACCGTTGCCGTTGGACTTTCTGGTACTAAATTGGGTGGATATTCTACACCATTAGCTAATGCTTTAGGGACAGCAATTGGTAAATGGGGATATGCATTTATTATCTTTGGGATGCTTGTAAGTATCTTTGGGGTTGCCTTTTCAGCTTCATTTAACACGCCATCATTAATTGCTTCAATGGCAAATGAACATGGGATGTTACCAAAATTTATTGGGAAGAAGAATAAACATGATGCCCCATGGGTTGGAATCTTATTAACATCCATCCTTTCAGCATTGTTTGCTACCCAAAGTTACCTTTTCTTAGTTAGTTGTACCGTCTTAGCTTCCTTTATTCAATATGTTCCTTCGATTCTTGCCGTTATTAAATTTGAACATAGTAATGAGTACCCAACACACGGTTTCAAATTACCTGGGAAATACCTTATCCCCAGCTTTGCATTATTAGTTTCTTGTTACATGGTTACTAATTTTACGGCTAAAACCTTGTTTGTTGGAACTGTTATCGCTATTCTGGCCGCGGCGGCATACTTCTTTATCAAGAAAGATCGTAGTTATGAAGAAAAGCATATAAAATGGCTTGAAGATTTAAGAAATAGGGATAAGAAAGAGGAACAACTTAATAAGTCAGCAGTCCAGAAAAATTAATTTTTAAAAATATGGGAGGCTAAGAGAAAATAAAGGTTTTCTCTTAGCCTCCTAACATTAATTATCAATTTCTGGTGCCTGATCTAATTCTGCTTGCAGCATCCAGATTTTCTTTTCAATTGCAGTCTTAAAACCAATAAAGATATCTTGAGTAGAATAGTCTTTTTCAATATCAGTCACTTCAATTCCATGCTGATAAAGATCTTCAAGATAACGATAGCCAGCGACTAAATGTGTAAGTCGTTCTGGGGTTGTTTTATCAAAGTTTCCTGGCCAGTCTTTAATTTTAGTATGGGTTGCAATTTCTTTAAGGGTAGAATAAGGATTACCGTCCAGCGTTAATAATCGTTCAGATATTACATCAAGTTGATCGTTGATTTCATCCATGAATTGATCCATTAATGGGTGAAGCTTTAGAAAGTTAGTGCCACGCATATACCAGTGAGTTTGATGAATTATCATTGCCATTTGACTCAGATCAGCGACTAATTGATTAAGTGTTTCTTTGGTTTCTTGATATTTCATGATGAAGCTCCTTTTCTATGTGTTAGGTGTATCATATCAAATTTTAGAATGCGCTTACATTAATTTGAACAAAACATTACGAAAGCTTATAAATTAAAAAACGACACTGAAGAAGATAAAATCTCTAATTCAGTGTCGTTAATTTTAGCGCCGATTTAGACGGAAACGAATCATTTTGTCGGATTCAGTACATAGGAAGATTAAGCAGGAGAAGACAATTACTGCTAGCCATTCCAGCAAACTTATTCCAGTCACGTGGAAGGCGGCCTGCATAAATGGAACGTAGGTGAAGATCAATTGGAATAGAATCATCAATCCAATCACTCCCCAGGCTCTCTTGCCAATATTTCCAACTTCTTTTAGGCCATATTGCTCCGTTCGAATGCTGAAGAAGTAGAAGGCCTTACTAATAACAATTGTATTAACCATCATTGTGGTAGCGTTGACGACATCGGCCCCAGCACTGATGAACCATTCGTAACCGATTAAGGCAAACAGGGCCATTAAAGCGGAAACATAGCCCATCTGGATTAAATCATGGCGATTCATTAATCGTTGGCTTACTGGACGAGGATTGCGATCCATGATGCCCTTTTCTGCTTTTTCAAAGACGAATGCGAACTGGATGGTGATTGCCGCGATTAAGTTAATCCATAATAACTGAGCAGGTTGGAGGGGAACTTGTTGACCAGTAAGTATAGAGAAGGCAACCACTAATCCTTCAGCAAAGGAGGTTGGTAATAAGAATAAAATACTCTTTTTAATATTGTCGTAAATGCGGCGACCTTCTTTGATAACAGCGGCCATTACCGCAAAGTTATCGTTTCCTAAGATCATATCAGCAGCATCCTTAGCAACATCCGTTCCCTTGATGCCCATTGAAATTCCAATATCGGCTTTCTTTAAGGCCGGAGCATCGTTAACTCCATCTCCTACCATCGCAGTGATCTTTTGCTGGCTTTGAAGAGCTTCAATAATTTCAAGCTTATTCTGTGGAGTAGTACGTGCAAAGACTTGATTATTTAAGGCCGCCGCTTCTCGCTCGCTGGCAGACAGCTTATCCCATTCTGCTCCTGTGATTGCGTTGATTGGACCAGTCGACAAGCCTAGTTGTTTACCGATTGCACGGGCTGTTTGCGGGTCATCCCCCGTAATCATTTTAACGGCAACCCCAGCACGGTTCATTTGCTTTAAGGCAACGATAACTTCTTCACGTGGTGCATCTTGAAGAGCAGCCAGGCCAAGCAAGTGGATGCCCTTGTAGAGGTGGTCATGTTCGACTTCCATTAGGTTTTCGCCATTAACGGGTTGATAGCCGACTGCAATAACTCGTTTGCCAGCTTTTGACCAGTCGTCTACCCGTTGTTGCCACTTGGCAGTATCAAATTGTGGATCTTCTTTTGCGGCCATTTCAAAGAGCTTATCTGGAGACCCCTTAACAAAGATAATCTGTTGCTTATCTTCCGGATCACGAGTTAATTCAGCAATATAACGGTAATCAGAGTCAAACGGAAGCAGGTCAATTGCTTTATACGGTGATTGATATTTAGCACCAAATGCCT
Organism: Limosilactobacillus agrestis; assembly: GCF_014145585.1. Classification (GTDB taxonomy): domain Bacteria; phylum Bacillota; class Bacilli; order Lactobacillales; family Lactobacillaceae; genus Limosilactobacillus; species Limosilactobacillus agrestis. The sequence goes on along the minus strand of NZ_JACIVF010000003.1, from coordinate 51,319 downwards.
TGTGATAAAGGGTTAAGAAAGCGCCATCGGTTGGCTCTCCATTGATATGCCAAGTACCATCTTCATCCGTTAACACCGTATCATTGGCTTGATATCCAGCTTCTAAGAAAAGCTTGAGTTGATCGGTCAGTTGGGCTGGTTTTCCATCTAAGAGAATCTCCCCATTAGGAGCATAACCGGTTCCGGTAACCGTGTAGTGTTTGTCACCGACCCATAACTCGATAGCGGTCATTTCGTTTTTAGTAAGGGTTCCTGTTTTATCAGTAGCGATGACATCGACCGAGCCTAATGTTTCAACGGCAGGCATTGATTTAATAATAATTTGATGCTCTTTTGCCATCTTGCTAATACCAAAAGCCAAGATAACCGAGGTAATGGCTGGTAACCCTTCTGGAATGGCACCAACCAACATAGCAACCACCGCAAGTGCAAGGGCTGGTAAGGAATAGATTTTGAGGAAGAAACCGACAACGAAAACAATCACTGAGGCGGTAATCGTAATGTAAGAAACAACCTTTCCCACATGGTCAATTTCTTTAGTTAATGGCGTCTTTTTAGGTTTAATTTGAGCAACTTCTTGTGAGATCTTACCAATTTCGGTTTGTTCACCTGTTGCAACGACAACTCCTAGTCCACTTCCACTAGTAACTGAGGTAGAAGCATAGGCCATATCAACACGATCCGCTAGTGGGACGTCTGGATCAGTAATTGCTTCATCAGTTTTGATAACCGAATTAGTTTCACCAGTTAAAGCTGATTCTTCTATTCGTAAATTATCAGCAGAGACGATCCGTAAATCAGCGGGGACGTTATCACCAGCCTCAAGGAAAACAACATCTCCACGAACAAGATCAGCTGCGTCAATGTCTTGACGTTTTCCATCCCGGTAGACTGTAGCGTGTTGTGCCATCATCTCTTTAATTTTAGCCAAGGCATTCGCCGCACTTGATTCTTGGAAATAGCCAATGAGCGCATTTAGGATAACTACCGCGCCGATAACGATCGCATCAGTATAGTGACCAATTAAAATCGTTAGTAATGTAGCAGCTAACAAAATATAAATAACAATATTGTTGAACTGGCGTAAGAATAGTTTCCATTTAGGAGTTGGTTTTACTTCAATAAGGTTTTGCCCCTCTTCAGCCAGCCGTTTTTCGACAGCCGCTTTTGATAGACCTTGAGTAAAATCAGTTAGTTGATATTCTTTCTTTATTTCGTCAGTTGTTAATTGATAATTTTCTTTCATTTTTCCCCTTAAATATATGAATTAAGTAAAGTAACTATGCTTAAAGTTCCCACACCTTAAGCCAACAACATCAGTGAAGCCATATTAAGTTTTTGCTTTAATCATTCCTTCGTATTTATCGTGTTAATATCGTACCATATCTCCTTATTATTTTAGATCTAATTAATAATTTTTTAAAAGATGATTCATTATTTGTTAAATAAAAAGGAGAGTGGGCAATAACCTTCTCGCCAAGGCGGTGGGCCAAGCTAGAATGATGGTTAGCACGGCACAGGCTGATCATCGTTTGTACTTAGGCTCGAGCCTCCACATTATCTTGCTATTGTTCGTGAAAGCAGTTGAGGCTGGGAGAAAACAAAAGTTTTCTTCCAGCCTCATCGTTATTAATTATTAAATGTATTATTTTCAACATCCCGGATAAAGTCAGCGAGGTGCTTGTAATAAACATCGGGGTTGTCGACCATATGGTGGTGACCACCGTTTGGAGTAGTAACTAACTGTGAATTTGGAATGAGACTATTCATTGTCTTAGCAGTTTCAATTGGCATTGTTTCGTGTTCACCAAATGTGATTAAAGTTGGCACCTTAATGTTCTTCAACTGGTCACGGAAATGCCAGTCCTTGAGTTTACCGGTAATAACAAATTCGTTATCTCCTTGGAAAGCATTGTAAACAGCTGTTCCTCCAAGGTCCTTAAGATGGTACAGCTTAGATGGCTGCTTACGATCAACATATTGTTCGTTCATAACTTGAACATATTCTTGGTATTTAGGGTTACTGTAATCATTTTTGGCCTCACATTCTTTCATAAATGCAACGGCTTCAGGAGAAAGCGTCTTTTCTCGCAATTCATTAACCCGATCAACGTACTCATCAATTTCATCGACCATTGATGAAATAATTGCGCCTTTTAGGTGTTGTCCATACTTAACAGCATATTCTTGAACTAAAAGGCCACCCCAACTTTGACCGATAAGATAGAAATTATCTAAACCAAGCTTTTCTCGTACTTCATCTACTTCATCAAGGAAATATTCGTAAGTAAGGTACTTTTTAGCAATCTCAGGATCAGAATAATCTGGTTGATCAGAATATAGTGAACCTAATTGATCATACATTGTTACTTGAACGTTAAGACCTTGCTTCTTTAATTGTTCAGCAGCATCTTCCCAGTATTCATGATTACCACCAGGGCCGCCATGCAAAGCTAATAAATGAATATCGCCTTCACCCTGGGTATTTGTCCATAGATGATAGCCGTTATCAAGGGTAATAATTTTAGTGCCTTGTTTCATTCTCGAATCTCTCCTTTTATTTGTTATTTGTAATACTAACTATTTTAACGCATTTACATTTATTCTGCTAAAACTAGTTTCTACTTAGTGTCTTTTTAGCATACGTTTAAGATAAAATGGTAAAACCCGGAATAGTAAGTTGACAACCGCCAAGTTCTAATTGGTATTCAATTCGTTCATTACCACGAAGCGTGTATTCATAATCAGTACTATAAATAATGATCCCCAATTGGTGACCAGCAATGATGTGATGAAAGAGCGGCTGGAGATCAAATTTAACAGTAACAAATTGATTAGCATTTAGTTCATTAACTTGGGCCGGATTATTACGATTTTGTAAGTTAATATGGCCACTTGATATGACTTTATAGTTAGTTGCTTCTTTTGCTAATTTAAATTCGCGAAGGTCATCTGTCTTCCAGTGATAACCTAATTCAAGACCGTTGCGGTTAAAAAGTACTGGTGATATTGTTAGGCGTTTGCTGCTACCGAGGTCAACTAGCCGGGCACTAATCATTCCATAATTTTTAGAAGAAGCTACTTTTAATGTAACAGTAGGGGTACCGCGAAGAAGCGTATCATCATTAAACACTTCCGTTACAAAGCGACGACTAAATTGACCGTGATCGTTAACAAGTGCCTTTGCCCAATCCTGTGGTCGCTTACACCATTGGAGATACTTTTCTTCCGGTTGCTGGTCATTGAAGCCTTGAGTGCCGAGCCCTGGTAAATTCGTTAGACGATGGTCATTGAATTGATACTGTTTCTGTTCACCTGCAGTCCAGTGATCATATGCAATCCAGGTTTCAGGGGTCCTATTATCTTGCACGAGCACGTTTGGCAAGGTATCATCTGCATGATTTTCTTGCCCCCAAAGCTTATTAGCTAACCATAAATTAGCCATGTCAGAAAAATCTAATGAACGGAAAGCATTGATATAAATGTGTTGTCCTTGGTGGAGGATGAGCTTACTGGTGATAGGAAGATCTTGAATGCCATCATAAAGCGCCTTAACATTACTAGGTCGGACATTAGTATCATTAAGGCCATGAACCATCATTACGGCAGCCTTGATATTTTCGAGGTTATGCCGGTAATTACGGTGATCCCAGAACTCATTATAATTTCCGCTTGTTCGATCCATTGCTTTTTGCATGTGGGCAATATATTGATCATTAACTTTTTCAATGCGGTGATAATCAGCGGGTCGTTTTGTACGGCTAAATGTTTCATCGGCTAAAACATCTGCATCTTCTCCTTGAAAACCACCAGGAGCGCGTACTAGGCCATTTTCACGATAATAATCATACCAACTAGAAATAGCCGCTTCACTGATAATTGCTTCTAGTCCTGGTACACCAGTAGTGGCGACTGCCGTAGCTAATGTCCCTAAGTATGAACGACCAGTCATTGCTACTTTACCATTACACCACCATGCTTTAATTGTGGTTCCGCTATGACGGTCAGTAAAGGCTTGCCGATCACCATGCAGCCACTCGACGACCGCCTTCATCGCATCAGTCTGTTCTGGCGAGCCGCATGTTTGGAGCCCGTCCGAATCCTTGGTTCCAATTCCGGCCGAATAAACAATTGCATAGCCCCGGGCAGCAAGATAATTATTTAATGTATATGCTGGCGTGGTACTGAATGTTTCTGTTGCATGCTTGGTTTCACCAGTAACTTTTTGACGCGAAAAATTAGTCGGGAATGTTTCTTCAGCAGGGGCATGATGATTAGCATCTTTATGTTTTAAAGGAACGTTGACATTATGAGTTGCTTTTTCCCCCCATTCGTCATTTGTTCCTTGGTTATAAGGACTAGCGGTGAAGACGACGGGAACTTTTAAGCCATGGTTAGACTCAAGAGGACGCATAATCTCAGCTTTGATTAAATCAGCTTTACCATCAAAATCAGTATCCATATCAGCTTCAATATAGACCACTTCACGGATGAATTTGGCCGGGTCGAAACTGGCAAGTGGTTTACCGTTAAAGAATAAGGGCTTTTGTTCAGCGGGAAGTTGGTAAGTCCACGCCAAAAATCCTTCTGATGTCAAATGGTCAAGAAGCGACTGACCATTTTTATTATGAGTATTTAACAGAAGGTAAAATGCATCAATGACGTTGGCGGTTGTCCATTGTTGATAATGCTTAACTGGTAAGCCAACTTTTTTTATGGTGGCAAGCGGATTTGTAATGTCGAAATCAACGGCTGCTTCAAAGTCGAGTAGCTGAAGGGCTACAAGGTAAAATACTTCATCGGTTAACGTTAGATTTTGGTCGAACCAGTCATCAAGAGCAAGATCAGGAGTAGCTAATAGGTCATGAAACCACTGCTTAGTGACGATTGGCTGGGCGCTCGCCATATGAATTCGTGCTAAGAAAGTTTCAAACATTGCCTTTGGGGTCAAAGATTGTTCTTCATTTTTCCGGAGTAAGTGAATTTGCATTAATTCTTGACGCCGTGTTTGTGGTGTCGTTGAAGTAATACTAAATTGATTTATTTTCATCTGGAACACCTCGTATAAAATTTGATATATTAATTATCGCACTTTTACAATAATTTGCTTAGGATAAACAGTGTTGCGATTTAAGGCGTATACTTTATACTAAGACTTAGTTTAAAAATGATGATTGGGGAAACGCTGATGGTAAAAAACATAATGGAATTTCAGCATGTAAGTAAACAATATGATGATAACGTTGTGTTGCGTGATATAAACTTTGAAATTGAGGCCGGTAAATTCTATACCTTACTAGGGCCATCGGGATCAGGAAAGACAACAATTTTACGATTGATCGCTGGGTTTGATCATCCTAGTAGGGGGAAAATTTATTTTGATGGAAGGCAAATCAATGATATTCCAGCCAATCAACGACAAGTTAATACCGTTTTTCAAGATTATGCTCTTTTTCCTCATATGAATGTGGCCGAAAATGTTGCCTTTGGATTACAAATTAAAGGGGTAAAAAAGGCCGAAATTAAACAACGGGTAAAAGAAGCTTTACACCTTGTTCAATTAGATGGCTATGACGACCGTGAAATTACGGCAATGTCTGGTGGACAAAGACAACGCGTTGCTATTGCCCGGGCAATAGTTAATAAGCCTAAAGTACTATTGTTAGATGAAGCCTTGTCTGCCCTTGACCATAAGTTGCGGGTTCAAATGCAGACTGAATTGCGCCAATTGCAACGACGACTGGGAATTACTTTTATCTTTGTTACCCATGATCAAGAAGAAGCTCTTGCCATGAGTGACCAGATTATGATTATTAATGACGGTAAGATCCAGCAAAGTGGAACTCCCGTTGATATTTACGATGAACCGCTTAACCATTTTGTGGCTGATTTTATTGGTGAAAGTAATATTGTCCCTGGCATTATGAAAAAAGACTATGTAGTTTCAATTAATGGTCAAGACTTTGATTGTGTCGACGCGGGGATGAAGCCAAACGAAAAGGTTGAAGTTGTTATCCGACCAGAAGACCTTGATATTACGACAGTTGAAAAAGGAAAATTAGTCGGCACTGTTGAAACACAGCTTTTCCGCGGCGTTGATTATCAAATTACGGTGATTGACCAACGTAATCATAAGTGGAAGATCAATTCCATTCATAAAACAAAGGTCGGAGCGAAAGTAGGAATTACATTTGATCCCGAAGATATTCATGTGATGCGCTATAACGAAAGTGAAGAAGACTTTGATGCTCGCCTTGATAGCTACGAGGAGGGGGACTAATGCGGCAAAAAGCGATGTTTATCGTTCCATACGCATTGTGGATTATTCTATTTGTAATTGCTCCATTGGTATTGATCCTTTATCAATCATTTTTTAATATCAATGGTCAGTTAACTCTTAATAATTATGCTGAATACCTGACATCAGGTGTTTATCTTAAGATGACACTTAATTCTGTGTGGTACGCCCTTTTGATTACGCTTGTTACATTAGTGATTAGTTATCCAACAGCCTATGTTTTAAATCGCTTGCCTAACAAGCAGTTTTGGCTGTTGTTGGTAATTTTGCCAACGTGGATCAACTTACTATTGAAGACTTATGCATTTATTGGCTTGTTTAGTCGAACCGGGACAATTAATGGATTTCTTCAGTTCATGGGACTGGGGAGTCATCAGCTTTTATTCACTGATGCCAGTTTCATGTTTGTGGCTGCTTACATTGAAATTCCATTTATGGTTTTGCCAATTTTTAATAATCTAGCTGAAATCAATCCTTCACTAATAAATGCCAGCTATGACTTAGGTGCTACCCATTGGCAAACCTTTCGCCGTGTGATTTGGCCTCTTTCCATGCCGGGAGTCAAGGCTGGTATTCAGGCCGTTTTTATTCCATCGCTCTCACTCTTTATGATTACCCGCTTGATTGGGGGAAATCGCGTAATTACTTTAGGGACTGCAATTGAAGAACATTTTCTCACAACGCAAAATTGGGGAATGGGTTCAACGATTGGGGTTGTTCTGATTATCGCAATGTTTATTATTATGTTTGTTACTGGTGATAAGCAACAGAAAGGAGGAGGCCATTAATGAAGAAACAGCGATGGTCATGGGGAAAGGCATATCTTGCTTTAGTTTTTGTGATCTTATATGCGCCGATTCTATATTTGGTTGTGTTTTCCTTTAGCGGTGGACAAACAATGGAAAAATATCACGGCTTTTCTTGGCAACATTATGCGGATTTGTTTGCTGATACGCGAATGATTACCATTGTTATCAATACATTGTTAGTAGCGTTTTTGGCGTCACTATTGGCAACGATTATTGGTACATTAGGAGCCTTAGCGATTAAGGATGCTCGGCGCCCGTGGAAAAATAGTTTGTTATCCTTAAATAATGTTTTAATGGTTTCACCGGATGTAATCATTGGTGCCAGTTTTTTAATCTTCTTCACCATGCTGGGGGTAAGACTTGGCTTTGTATCAGTCCTCTTAAGCCATATTGCATTTTGTATCCCAATTGTCGTTTTAATGGTTTTACCAAAATTAAATGAAATGTCACCAACATTAGTAGATGCGGCCTACGATTTGGGAGCTAGTCGCTGGCAAGTACTTTCCCGGGTAATACTACCATCGATTGCACCCGGAATTTTTGCGGGCTATTTTATGGCCTTTACCTATTCACTTGATGACTTTGCAGTGACCTTCTTTGTTACTGGAAATGGCTTCTCGACATTATCTGTGGAAATATATTCTCGGGCCAGGCAAGGAATTAACCTTGAAATTAATGCCCTATCGACATTGATGTTTATTGTTTCACTGCTGTTAGTAATCGGCTATTACTTTATTAGTAAACGTGGTGGTCGGCGGACGCGAATTGTTGCTGTTAAAGAGGGGGATGCACAATGAAAAAGATATTCACCGCATTCCTTGCAATTGTCATTATTTGTGTCTTATTGGCGCTTGGGGATGTTGCTTTTACCCAGCAAAAAACTGGTGGTAGTAAACAAACATTGACAATCTACAATTGGGGAGACTATATTGACCCAGCGTTGATAACAAAATTTGAACGTCAAACAGGCTATCATGTTGATTATGAAACCTTTGATAGTAATGAATCAATGTTAACTAAGATTCGACAAGGAGGAACAAATTATGATGTGGTTGTGCCAAGCGAGTATACCGTTCAACGGATGAAAAAAGAGCATTTAGTTGCACCGCTTAACCATCGTAAATTGCCTAACCTTAAATATATTGATCCGCAATTTTTAAATCGTTCTTTTGATCCTGATAATCGTTATTCTGTTCCGTACTTTTGGGGAACATTAGGTATTATCTATAATGATCAAAAAGTAAACGGAAAAGACGTTCAGCATTGGGAACAGCTTTGGAATCCGCGCTTAAAAAATAATGTCATGTTAATTGATAGTGCGCGGGATGTATTTGCGGTCGCCCTTATTACACAGCACCATTCTGTTAATACAACTGATTACCATCAATTAAAGCTTGCACAGGCGCATTTAAAACAGTTGACGCCCAATATAAAAGCGATTATTGCTGATGAGATGAAGATGTATATGGAACAAAATGAAGCAGCCGTGGGGGTGACTTATTCTGGTGATGCACGCGAAATGATGAGTATTAATCCGCACCTGCACTATGTTGTGCCAAGCGAAGGAAGTAATATTTGGTTTGATAACATGGTAATTCCTAAGGCAGCGCGTAATAAAACGGCAGCCTACGAATTTATTAACTTTATGTTAGATCCACAGAATGCAGCTCAAAATGCTCAATATGTTGGATATGCGACACCAAATAAAGCAGCTAAAAAAGAATTGCCTAAAAAAGTTACCAGTGATCGGGCTTTTTACCCGCCTGAAACAACGATGAAACATTTGCAAATATATCGTGATTTGCCATTACGTGTTTTAGGCGAATACAATGATTTGTTTTTAGAATTTAAGATGTTTGCTAAATAGCGATAAAAAAGATAATAGGACTTCTTACATGAAAAATAGTGTTAGAGGTCCTATTCTTTTTATTTTAAGAGGGGATGTGTTATTACTAAAAATAAAAGGTAAAATGATCGGAGGCCACTTATGAAGAAAATTTTGGCAATTAACCATGAATTCGTTGCACGAAGCTATATTCTATTTCCAACGTTGCTATTTGCATTTTCGATCATTGCACATGCAAATGTAATTACATTTGTTTGGCCGTTTATTTTTGTTTATACCGTTGAAAAAGTAATGCCTTTTATTCTCGATGGACGCTTAAATTTAGCTTCCTGGTCAGGGATTACTAAGTTTTGCTCGATCGTTGCTTTTATTGGAGGCGTCCTCGCATCTATCGGAATATACTTTCGCTTGGAGTGGCTTGCTAGCTTAGCGGCGATCTTAATCGGTTTTGGTGTTACGGGGCTAAATTTGCTCGGGGATCCTAATAAGGACATTTCTGGTATTAATTTAAAGCGTGTAAATATTATCGCCGGTTTTAGTGTAATTATCGGTCTTATTACTTTAGGACTTTTGTTAATGAAGATGCCACTAGTTGTCGGTTTTGTATTTTATACTTTTTTTCTCGGGTTGGAAGTTATTTATGCTTATGTTGTCGTTAAACGCGATAAGACACCGCTTGATTTAAAATTCTCATTTAATTTAAAAACTGCTTTTCCGGCCATTGCGGTACTTACGGTTGTTTTTATTATTAGTTTCTTTAAGAAGACGGGGCGGATTTCTGACTTTAGTTGGGCCCTAATCGTTTTAGCAATTATTGGGATTATTCTTGAATTACGAAATATTCTGGGACAACCCTTTAAACTATTTCGTATTTGGCTCGGGGCGATCAAAAATTATGTCATTATCTATACTTTATTGTTTGCTTTTCAACAGAATAAAGCTTATTGGATTTTTGTTGTTTTTATTGAATTGATGCTTGCGGGAATGCTAGTTGGTTTCTTGAATAAAAAGTTGCAAAAAATTAACCTAGCGACTCGTTATCGTTTTACCCTTATTTTGCTTATTATTGGCCTATTCTTGACTTATACTGATTATTTATACTTAATTGGAACGGCAGTAACTGTCCTATGTGCAATCCTGTTAGGGAAGTGGGCGCGCGAACAAGTTCCTGATAGGTATAGTAGTATTGACCAAAAGTTATCCGTATTTGGTTCGCTTTGTAATCAAATTATCTTATTTGGTGTTCTGGAATTAATTTCGTATTTCAAGCTTGATAATAAAAGTGCACTTCTTATCCCATATATCGATCACCAACAGGAGTTGCAATATAGTCGTGAGATGTTTTATCTACGGGTTAGTATGATTACTTTATTTGTTATTACGGGTATTTTTGTTGTCTATCATGATCGTAAGTATTTAGTAATGAAAAATGCGTAATGTTCAATACATCACAAAATGGTAAAAGACTTCTTAACTTGAAAGTTAAATCAAAAAAATTGCTTTTTATTATTGTATGTTTACTTTTAGCTGTTAGATAAATATTTATCATAAAAATACAATTTTTATTGTGATCGCTATCAATGGCTAATTTAGTTACTTGTAGTTTGAATCACGAAAATTCTTATGCTAGCATGAAAAACAGTGCAATTTCATGATGACAATTGAATTTTTGTGTAAGTAGACATTAATTGTTTGGAACACAATTAAGAGATTAAATCGGTTAAATATTTTTGTCTGGTACCGGCTAGGCACTATTTGCATAAAATGAAACCTAAAATTTTGAGGTGAAATTTTGCAAACAAAATCAAAAAAGATTACATTATTTTCTGCCACAATGCTTGCAATCAGTTCGTTAATTGGTTCTGGTTGGCTATTCGGTGCTAGTGAAGCTGCCGCAACTGCTGGACCAGCGGCCATTATTTCGTGGATTGTTGGGGCTATTATTATGGGGCTAATTGCGGCCAACTATGTGGAGTTAGGGGTCATGCTACCAGAAAGTGGCGGAATGAGCCGTTATGCCCAATATAGTCACGGACCACTCTTAGGGTTTATTGCAGCGTGGGCCAACTGGGTTTCTTTAGTGGCAATTATTCCTATTGAGGCGGTGGCCGCCGTTCAGTATATGAGTTCATGGCCGTGGAAATGGGCTAATTGGACTAATAACTTTATGGTTAATGGTCATATTAGTACAAAGGGATTGTGGGTTGTTTTTCTATTCATGCTTATCTTTACCCTATTAAATTTCTGGTCAGTAGAATTGATGACTAAATTTACTAACTTTATTTCAATTTTTAAGTTAGGGATGCCGCTATTAACGATTGTCTTATTGATCTGCAGCAGTTTCCATCCCGCTAATTTTGGAAATTCAATCCATACTTTTATGCCTAATGGAACTAGTGCAATTTTTGAAGCCACTACTATTTCTGGGATTATTTTCTCCTACAATGCTTTTCAGACGATCATTAATATTGGTGGCGAGATCACTAACCCTCAGAAAAATATTTTCCGGGGAATAATTATTTCATTAACCATTGCGGCAGTTATCTATATTCTTCTTCAAGTAGCCTTTATCGGTGCTATTGAACCAGGAACCTTGGCTAAGGATGGTTGGCAGGGATTAAATTTTAATTCCCCATTTGCTGATTTAGCAATTATGGTCGGTATGTATTGGCTAGCCGTCCTCTTGTATTTAGATGCCTTTGTTTCGCCATTTGGGACAGGAGTTTCGTTTGTTGCTACTTCTGGTCGGACCTTAGCGGCAATGACCTTAAATCGTCATATTCCAAAGTGGCTTGGAAAAACGGATGGTATCTATGGTAATCCTCGGTTAGCTTATGTTACTAACTTGGTAATTGGGTCCCTATTAGTTACAATTTTTCGCGATTGGTCGGTCTTAGCAAGTGTTATTTCCACAGCAACCCTAATTGCGTATTTAACGGGACCAGTAACTGCTGTCTCAATGCGGCAATTGCGTCCGCACTATCGGCGACCAGTTAAGTCTAAATTATTGCCAGTTATTGCACCATTGGCCTTTATTCTGGCTAGTTTAGCAATTTATTGGGCAATGTGGCCGACAACTGTAGAAGTGATTGGGGTCATAATTATTGGCTTGCCAATTTATATTTATTATGACTATAAGAATGGTCGGACCACAATTAAGCAACAGCTAAAAAGTAGTAGTTGGATGATTGTTTACCTGATTTTTATTTCAATCATGTCATATATTGGTAGTGCTGGGTTTAAAGGACAAAATTATCTCCCTTACCCGTGGGATTTTGTTGTAATCATTATGGTTAGTTACTTGTTCTATCGGTGGGGAATTAATAGTAAAATGTTAAATAGTCCTGACTTGCCAATGGCTGATAAGATTAATGCTAAAGTAAAAATAGATGAATGATTGTAAAAATAACTAAAGAGGCTGAGAGAAAACAAAAAGTTTTTTCTCAGCCTCAACTGCTTTTACGAGCAATAGCAGGATAACGTGGAACTAGCTTAGTGAATTGCCTAGTTGAGAAAGTCGTTTCCCACTCTTTTCTTTATGTTAGTGACTATTTACTTACGGCTAACTTACTGTGCCAGTAGCCGTAAGTGAAGTAAATGATAATTCCGATCCCAAACCAAATCGCTGCACCAATGTAAGTTTCTTTTTGCAATTGGGTCATCATACCAAGGCAGGCCAGACCTGAAAGAATTGGTAGAACAGGATAGAGGGGAACCTTAAAGCCACCGCGATTACCAATATCCTTGCGCTTGCGAAGAGGAATAATCCCAAATGAAACAAGCATGAAGGCAAACAAAGTTCCAATGTTAACTAAACTTGTAAGTTGATCAAGGGAAATAAGTCCTCCCATGATGGCGATAATGATTGTAACAATCCATAATGCTACTTGTGGAGTATGACTCTTTTTATCAAGCTTTCCTAAAAATGAAGGAAGTAAACCGTCACGACCAATTGCATAAATTAAACGTGAACTAGCATAAATCATCGAAACCATCATTGTGAACATTCCGATCAAAGCCCCAATTGATAATAATTCTGCCAACCAGTCTTGATGAACCATCTGTAAGGCAAACGCCACTGGATTAGCAACATCAAGCTTGGTGTACTTAACCATTCCAGTTAGGACTACGGCAACACCAGTATATAAGATTGTTGCAACCGCAAGTGTTCCGATAATTCCCAGTGGCATATTTCTCTTAGGATTCTTAACTTCGGCTGCTGAACTGGAAACACAGTCGAAACCAAGGTAAGCAAAGAAGCCGATTGTTGCCCCGTGAATAACTCCCTTCATGTGGTATGGGAGGAATGGGTGGTAATTTTGAGGCTTAATGAAGAAGAAACCAACAATAATAAAGATCAAGATAATTGCAATTTTAAGGAAAACAGCAATATTATTGATGCGCAGTGAGGATTGCATCCCCCGTGAAAGCATTACTGTAATTAAAAGAACAATTACAACTGCCACGATGTTTATGTAGGTACCATGAGCTGGATCAAAGGGACCTGATAGTGGTTTAGGAAGGTGAATACCAACTCCTTCAAGCAATGTATTGAAGTAAGCAGCCCACCCTGTTGAAACAGATGCGACGGCTAACATGTATTCAAGAACTAATGCCCAGCCAAGCAACCAGCCAAGGAATTCACCAAACACTACATTTCCGTACGAGTATGCACTCCCAGCAACTGGTAATGCAGAAGCAAACTCAGCATAACACATTGCGGCTAGCGCACAGACAATCGCTGAGAACAGAAATGACAATGACACTCCTGGTCCAGCTGAATTTGCGGCAATTGTCCCTGGGAGAATGAAAATCCCAGTACCGATAACAGTACCAATCCCAATTGCCATGAGATCACGAGCGTTCATTGATTTAACGAAAAGTTTGTCTTCACCAAGATACCGATCAAGACTTTCTTTTCGCATAATGTTTAAGCTCATCTTTAACCCACCTTTGCTATAATAAATTGTACGTGCCGAAAGGGTTCGTCACGTTTATAATTAATAATGATACCTTAGTTAATATTAAAAGTAAATTAGAGAAATTTAATTACGAAAGAGGGATAAAAATGGCAATTGAAGTTACTAGTGGAGCAGTTGTATATCGTCAAGACGAAAATGGAATTGAGTATTTGCTCTTAGAAAGTCAGAACAAGGGACACTTTTGGGGATTCCCGAAAGGTCACGTTGAAGGCAATGAATCACTAGAAGAAACAGCGAGTCGTGAAATAAGAGAGGAAACACAATTAGAATTACCAATTGATACGAGCTTCAAGGTTTATACCGAATATGATTTACCAAATGGCAATCGGAAACAGATGACGCTTTATACTGCCAAGTTAGATAATAAGGAAGATATTCACTTACAAGCAGAAGAGATTAAGAATTGCGGATGGTTTAATTACCAAGATGCTCGCGAACGTCTAACATATGAGAATTTAAAAGAGTTATTGGATCAAGTTAACGATCATTTAAATAAGTAATTATGAAAAATAATAAGTATGTATTTATTGTGACCGGAGCAGCTGGATCAGGCAAAACAACTGTCGCTAACTATCTTCAAAATCATTATGATATGCACCGGGTAATCACCCATACGACTAGGCTACCGCGTCCAGGAGAACAAGATGGGGTAGACTATCATTTTGAAACACCGACTTCTTTGAAAAAACTCCATTTACTTGAGCAAGTAACTTATGATCAATTTCAATATGGTTCTTCATTAGAAGGCTTAGAAGAAGGATGGAAACAAGGGAAAAATGACGTGATCGTTCTTGATACAGCTGGCGCGATTACTTACCATCAACAACTTGGTGCCCAAGCAGTGATTATTTTCCTGACCGTTACTCATATTGCCTCTTTAGCTAAGCGAATGGTACTGCGGGGTGATCAGTTGAGTGCGATTCATTCCCGTTTACATAGCAAAGAGTACCATCGCGATCTGGCCCTGCCACCTGCTTTAAAAGGGATTGCCCATGTCGTGATTAATGATCAGTGGGAAAATACTAAACAACAAATAGATATAATTGTTAGGCAAATATTATCCAAAAAGAATTAAAATATGATACAATAACACTTTTAATCAGGAGGGGAAGATATTGGAGAAATTAATTGATCAAGCACAGACCATTATTAAAGCTCATCATTTACGGTGGACCAAGCAACGTAAAATGATGATTGAATCAGTTGCACGTCATCCTGATCGTTACTTTAATATTATAGAAGTTGACCAATATCTTCGAGAACAATTCCCTGGATTAAGCCACGATACTATCTACCGAAATTTTAAGGAATTTGAGAAACTGGGCATTGTTGAATTGCGTCAACATCGTGATCAGATGCAGGTTAAATATTCATGCGATTCTACTCATCATCATCATTTTATTTGTGATGTTTGTGGACGAGTTCAAGAGATTCAAATGCCACCAATTGATAAGAAATTTTTTGAAAAACAGTTGCCTGGAGTTAAAATCACTGGGCATCGATTTGAATTACACGGAATATGTGCCCAATGTCAGAAAAAATATTTACAATAAATTCATATTTATCGGGCCAGTTTTCGTGTATTATATACTCTGGAAAAGGAGAATGAGATATGGGAGCAAAGATACCGCCGTTAGTAACCCCATTTGCACTTGTATCATTAGTACTTGCGTTGGGTGCCACCAATGTAGTGGTTAATAAAGCAACAAATACTTCTGAAGGTGCAAAAGTAACATCAGTATCAACAAGTCGCCAGTTTCGGCAATCAAATGATGACGAAAGCGATCAATCAAGTAAGACTTCACAAAGTAATCGTGATGATAATAATGAAAGTGCAAGTAGTTCTTCAACTACCCGGACAAGTAATAGCAACAATATAACGGGCAGTACTGGGAATACTGGAGACGCAAATCAGACTACACGGCCAGCAGGAGGCACTGATACCGATACATCAACTAATCGATCAGCAAATACAAATGAAAGTTCGAGTGCTAATCGAAATAGTACATCACAATCGACCGGTACAACAACTAACAATAATGCAACAACACAAAATACGACCGGTGGTAATACTACCGGAACAACTACGACTGAATAATAAGGAGGTGGGTTATTAATGTTTAGTTTTCTTGATATGATTAACTCGTCATTGAGTTATTTTAATCTTGATGCAAAATTAAAGAGTCGTATTTATATTATTATTGCCTCCTTAGGTGATATTTATTTAATTTACGTTACTTTCAGACTCTTTATGAATCATGTTTGGTTACGGGGATTGCTATACTGTTTAGCAGTAATCGCATTAACATATTTTATTTATCTTAATTTTGTCTTTTATTTTCTTGAGAAAACCTCAAAATTTGATTTTGTTTCACCTCGTCTAGCTAAGATTACTGGTCAAAAATTTGATGATGGTAATATTAAGATCCCACTCAATGCACAACAACGGTTAGCAGCAGAATTAGCAAACCGGTCAAATGGCTTATTTGATAATGCAGACGTGATACCAGCAGTAGTAGCGATTGATGAATATGAGCAACATAATTTACAGCGTGTTGTTGATCAATTATTGATGGAAGGCGTATTTGTTAATGGCTATAATGGCTTGAGTGAAAAAGAGATCGTCGAACAATATCAGGCAACTGACAAGCCAGTTACTGCCCTGAATTCACAATCTGTTCCACCATACTTTGAGTTAGTTCATGATGAATTGCGTCATCGCCTTGAAATATATATTGGTATAAACCAAATGGAACGGCGCGCGGTTGGTCATATTACAAAAATCGGCCTAACTGATGTCCATACTGCTCATGATAAGTATCAATTATATTTGGCAACGGTGGTTGTTACTGGTGGTCCGAATAAGATTGCTGGCCGAAGTGGTTCAACAATCTTGACGGAAGAAGACTATGGACTCCAAGTTCAAGTAGCATATAAACAACGAAATAACGCTTAATGAAGGGGAACGTGAAGTTAGTTACTCGGCGCCCCCGCAAATAACAATGAGGCTGGGAGAAAACTTTTGCTTTCTCCCAGCCTCATTGTTGTACTATGTTGTTCGAGCCTATGAATGTAACCCGCTTTATTTCAGAGTTTCTTTTTTCGCAATCAATATTATTTTTCTCTGAATTCACCGTTGACGATATTATCATCATTATTAGTCTTATTACCATTATATTCAGGTATTACGAGGGCGGCTAAGAGGTAGAAGACTCCTAGTGGAAAAAAGCCGGTAAAGACGAAGATAAGGATTCCAATTACCCGAACGAGAGTTTCGTCAAGTCCAAAGTAATCAGCGATACCTCCAAAGACACCAAGAAATACTTTATCTTTGGATTTAGTTAAATATTTTTTAGGTTTTGCCATTACGAAGCCTCCAATCGTATAACTTTAGTATCTTTATTATACCGTATTTTAGAAAGAAAATTTGGAAAGTTAATAATTATTTAATACGTTGACTTTTAAAAGATAGATAAACTTGTTACCGACGCGTTTGACTATTTAAATCTAGGAGCATATGATAGTTTTCGTTTGATTAAGATACAGATAGAAGTTTTTTTGCGAACAAAATCCTGTTTTTGTCTTATTGTGAAATGATCATCTTTAATTACCCCTGTTGTACTGAATTGCAACAAGTTAGAATAATCATGTTAAATTTGTATTATTTGGGGAGGGAAGAGTTATGCGTGTTACGAGAACTATTCGTGACTTTGAGAATGCATTGATAACGTTGTTAGAGAAAAATGCTTTTGAAAGTTTGACTGTTGATCAAATTTGTAAAGAAGCGTTAATGCACCGGAGTAGTTTTTACCGCTATTTTAGTGATAAGTACGACCTCTTAGAGCAAACGTTAAATGCACAAATTAATAAATTGACGGAGAATACAGATTCTGAAGATGACATTATTAAGCAATTATTATCATACATTGATAAAAATAAAGATGTTATCCGTCATTTAGCACCTAATAGTGCACGAAGCTCTTTGTATACCGAAATTTTAAATATTCTAAGTCAGGTTCTTTTAGAGCGGCGTAATCTTGAAACTAATGATCCGATTGTAATAGCGTTGCAAAAGTCTGATAATCCTGAGATGCTTGCTTATGTATTGAGTGGGGCTATTATCGGGACTTTTTATTGGTGGCAAGGTAATAACTATGATGTGCCAACTGAAGACGTCATTAAGTTCGCAAGAGCAGCTACTAAATCATTAACAAACTAAAATTACGAAAGGATAAATTTTGAGGTGAAGTATTAAATGTGGAGCATGATTAAAGGCGAATTTCGTCATATTATTCATAACCGTCTACTACTTTTATCAGTGACGGTTATTTGCTTTATACCTTTCCTATATAGTATTTTCTTCTTAAAATCCGTATGGGACCCGTATGGAAGTACACGAAACTTACCGGTTGCGGTGGTAAATAAGGACATTCCGGTTGAATATCAAGGCCGGAAAATGGATGTCGGGAAACAGACCGTTGATGAATTGAAGAAAAATCATCAATTAAAATGGGAATTCGTATCAGCTAAAGAAGCAAAGTATGGTATGAGTCATCGTAAGTACTATGCTGTTGTTACGATTCCTAAAGATTTTTCTGAAAATGCAACGACTGTTTTACAAAAGCATCCTAAGACGATGAAGTTACATTACCAAACTAATGGTTCTTTAAACTTCATTGGTCAGGTAATTGTTCAAACTGGGATGACACGACTAAATGAAAAAATTCGTGCCCAGGTTACTAATGCGTATGCAACGGTAATGTTTAAACAATTACATGTTGTAGGCAAAGGGATGGACAAGGCTGCTGATGGTGCCCAACAAATTGGTACTGGAATGGTGACCTTAAGTGATGGTGTAAATCGCTATGTGGCAGGGGTTTCCCAAGTAAATGACGGGGTTCAAACCTTGCGTGTTAGTGTTGCACCATTAGCTTCTGGGGCTCAACAACTTGCTACCGGGAGCCAAACCTTGGCAAATGGTATCATGCAATATACTGGTGGTGTTAGTCTCCTTGGCAGTGGCGTTGGTCAATTAATAGCTAATTCTGGTGCATTAAATTCTGGTGCTAACCAGTTAAGTAGTGGATTAGGTACTTTGATGGCTAATTCTGGTGCGTTAAATTCCGGCGCTAGTCAGTTGAATGCGGGATTAAATACGTTAATGGCTAACTCTGGTACGTTGAGTTCCGGTGCTAACAAATTAAGTGTTGGTTTGAATACGTTAAGTGGTAATTCGACGGACTTAAGAAACGGTTCCGGTCAATTGGCATCTGGTGCTAACCAGCTAAATTCAACCGTTAACAGTCAATTAGGAAATATTAACTTTAACGGTATTATGGGTGCCATGGATCAAGCGCAAAATCTTCAGCAAGGATTAGGTCAACTTCAGACCGGTTTGGCAACTGCCAAGAGTGCGCTTGCTGGCGTTCAAAGTAGTGCCACTAGTCTTCAACAAGCTTCGGGAGCATTATCTGGTGCTGCTGGTGCTGGTGACAAGCTTAAGGGTGTTGCAACTAACGATGGTCAAATTGCTGGATTAGCACAACAAATTCTTAGTGATGATAAAGCCAGTGAACAATCTAAGCAGGCTGCTCAACAAATTGCACAAAAAGCTAGTGCTAATGTTTCTACTATTCAAGGATTAAGTGGCACGCTTGGCCAATTGAGTAACCTTCAGGGAAGCTTGAGTGGCATGCAGCGACAATTGGGTCAACTTTCGCAAATGTCCGCTGTGTTGGATAATGCAGATGGAACTATTCGTCAAGCTAACTCATTATTAGCAACCTTAAATGGTTACAAAGGGACCCTAGCTGCAATGCCAGGTGCTGTTGATCAACTTAAACAAGCAACAAGTCAGATTTCTTCTGGAGCAAGCACGCTTAATAGTGGTGTAAATCAATACACTAATGGTGTTGATAGTGCTGCTGCCGGTGCTGGTACGCTTAATTCAGGAATTGGTCAATACACAGCTGGTGTCGCTCAAGCGGGAGCCGGTGCCAATAAACTAGCTAGCGGAATCGGTCAATACACAGCTGGTGTAGCCCAAGCTGGAGCCGGTGCCGGTCAATTGGCTAGTGGAATCGGTCAATATACAGCCGGTGTTGGTCAATTAGGTAGCGGAATTGCCCAACTTAATGCTAATAGTGGGGCCCTAAATTCTGGGGCAGCTCAATTAGCTGGAGCACTTGGTCAACTAAACGGTCAAGTTCCTGCGTTGGTTGCTGGTGTAAACCAATTGGCTGCTGGAACTCAACAACTTCAAGATAATTCTCCTGCTCTTATTTCAGGGATTGCACGGTTGAATGCTGGTGCTTCTCAACTGGCTACATCTCTTGCAGGTGGTGCAAAGCAAATCAATGGTATTAAGACTTCACCACGGACTGCCAAGATGTTTGCAGAACCAACCGCTCTTAAGCATACAGATTACAGTTATGTACCAAACTATGGTCATGCCTTAGCACCATACGTTCTATCATTAGCAATCTATGTTGGGGCACTTGTATTTAACTTTGTTTACCCAATTCGCCGGATTGCTGAATTTGGTAAAGCTCCAATTGCTTGGTGGGCAAGTAAGGTAACAGTTGGCTCACTTGTGGTAACCGCAATGGCGATCGCAGAAGACGCAATTATGATGGCTTGTGGACTTACAGTTATTCACCCGGTCTCATTCTTTGTGACGACGATATGCTTCGGGTTAGCTTCAATGGCAATTGTTATGTTCCTTTCAATGCTCTTTGATAACCCAGGTCGATTCTTTGCCATGGTCCTCTTGATGCTTCAATTAGGTGGATCTGGTGGTACCTTCCCAATGGAAATTACAATGAAGTTCTATAACGTAATTCACTGGTACTTACCTATGACTTACTCAATCTTAGGACTCCGTGATTCAATTTCTGGTGGTTTGGGAGCACATTACACGATGTTCTGTAATACGGTTCTTATCGTAATCGCAATTGTCTTCTATGCATTGTTATTAGTCGGTATGATTTGGCTGCAACATCATCATTATGCCGGCCGATCCGAATTGGATAATAATCAAGAACTGCTTGGACCGGAAGGCGATTATGACGGTATGCACCTTCAAGAACGTCGCCCAAACCAAGGAGATAACGGTGAACAATAATTAAAAATAACAGCGAGAGCGACAGAAGTTAGTTGTGACTTCGTTTTTCGACGCAAAGCTAGTCTCTGGGAACTCTCGCAAGCAACAATAGGCCTCCAATGCTCGGCTTTTTATCGAGCGTTGGAGGCCATTGTTGTACTGCACTATTTGTCTTTTGTGAAAGGAACTGGACTTATATCATCCTGAAATTAATGATGATTAATTAAGAGAGTGCTAAGCTATTAATGTAAGCAGTTTTTATGAAAGGAATGGGAAAACTGATGAAATTAATTATGTATAGCGTTCGTGACGCTGAAAAGCCTTATGTTGAAGCATGGGCAAAGAAGACAGGTAATGACGTCAAGATGGTTACTAAACCGTTAAATGCTGATACAGTTAAGCTTGCAGAAGGATATGATGGGGTATCTCTTCAACAGACAACTAAATTGGGGGATAAAAAACTATATGAGCAATTAGCAGCCATGGGAATAAAGCAATTAGCCGCTCGAATGGTTGGTATTGATATTTTTGATTTAGATGCATGTAAAGAAAATGGCATTATTGTAACTAATGTCCCTGTTTATTCACCACGGGCAATTGCGGAAATGGGTGTTGCACAGGCAATGTACTTATTGCGGCGGATTGGCGAATTTGAACAACGAATGAGTCATGGTGACTTTCGATGGAGTGATGACCTAATTAGTAATGAAATTTATAATTTAACTGTGGGAATTGTTGGTCTTGGTAATATTGGCGGGGCCACCGCTCAGATTTATAAAGCATTAGGAGCAAAAGTTCTTGCTTATGATCCATCATCAAATGTTGAATATGAACCATACGTTGAATATACGGATTTTGATACCGTTGTTAAGAATGCGGATATTTTATCATTACATACACCGTTATTACCAAGTACGGAAAATATGATTGCAGCACCACAATTTAGGATGATGAAAGACAGTGCCTACTTGATTAACATGGCTCGGGGAAAACTGGTAAATACTGCAGACTTAATTTTTGCTTTGGAGAATAAAGAAATTGCAGGTGCTGGATTAGATACATTAGCTGATGAAACTTCTTTCTTTAGTAAGAAAGTTACCCCAGATCAAATTCCAGATGATTATAAGAAGTTAGTGGCAATGCCCAATGTTCTTGTTACTCCCCATGTTGCATTTCTAACTGAAACATCTATTCGCAATATGGTTGAGATTAGTTTGAATGATGCGGTGACTATCCTAGAAGGAAAACATTCACGTAATGAAATTAGAATGTAATTGATTTTAAGCAAGAGAAACTCTACCAATTTTTGACGGTAAAGTTTCTTTTTGATTAAGATATAAATAAAATTATTAAAGAAAACGTAAACAAGCAACTAAGATATCGCTTTCTTATGAGATAACTGTTAGAATTAAATTATCGAAAAACACTAGTCACTACAGAAGGGAGCGAAAGCAATAAATTGTTGTCAGCCACTAGTAGCCAAAGATAGATGAAAGGACTGATGATATTGGCTAGCGATAAACATGGAATCAAAGATAAATTAGTGGGTAAATTAAAAGAAGTTGAAGGTAAAATAACTAACGATAAGGCCCGCGAAACTGAAGGAAAATTACAGAAAGCTAAGGATAAGGCAACTGACCTTAAAGAAACGTTGAAAGATAATAAGGAGGGATGATTATGTATTGGATTTGGGTTTTAATTGTTGGTGGATTAATCGGCCTTGTTGCTGGTGCATTAACCCGTCGTGGTGGATCAATGGGTGTTATCAGTAATATTGTAGCTGGACTAGTAGGATCGTCAATCGGTGAAGCAGTATTAGGGGCATGGGGACCACAAGTGGCCGGAATGGCAATTGTTCCATCGATTATTGGAGCAGTGATCTTAGTAATGATCGTCTCTTTGATTTTCGGGGTAAAGGCAGAGAGATAGATAATACAAAAAGCAGCGACTATTTTAGTCGCTGCTTTTTGTTAATTTTTTTCGTATTTTCCCAACCGTTGATAATCTTGAACTGACATTTCGACTGTTAATAATGTTCCATTGCTTTCATACTTCGTCTCTAAAATATTAGTATGTTCATTAAGGTAAGAAACAACATGACCATCAGTAAATGGAATTAAAAGAGTAGTGGTGACATAGTCTTTAAATAAGTGTTTCTTAATAACATCAACAAGAAGGTCTAATGAAGCATCCTGTTTAGCTGAAATAACAACTTGATCGTCACCTTCGAGAATAGGAAATTCAATCTCAGTTTTATCTGCCTTATTAAATACATTGATCATTGGAATATCAGTAATCCCAATTTGTTTCAAGGTTTCGTTAGTTGTTTCCATCATTTCCTTGTAATGTGGATCAGAATAATCAATAACTTGGATTAGTAAGTCGGCATTAGCGGCTTCTGCAAGTGTGGACTTAAATGATTCAACAAGGTGAGTAGGTAACTTACTAACAAATCCAACCGTATCACTTAGTAAAAACCGTTTTTGATCGGGAAGCGTTAGTTGTCGGACACTTGTATCAAGGGTGGCGAATAACATATTCTTTTCAAAAACGGTTTTTTCTTCAGCAGCTCCATACCTTCTTACAAGGCCATTCATAATAGTTGATTTACCAGCATTAGTGTAACCAACGAGGGCCGCTGTTGGGATAGCACTTTTTGCCCTTTGCTTTCGTTTTGTCTGTTCGGACTTATCAATGTCTGCTAATTCTTGACGAAGGTGAGAAATTTGATGTTGGATTGTTCGCCGATCCATTTCAAGTTTGGTTTCCCCAGCACCCCGGTTAGTAAAGCCACTCCCTCCACCAGTTTGCTGATCTAAACGCTCGCTTGCACTAGTTTGCAAGCGTGGCAAGCGGTATTGAAGTTCAGCAATTTGTACTTGGAGTTTGGCTTCTTTAGATTGAGCACGGGTGGCGAAAATCTCTAAAATAAGAGCAGTTCGGTCTAGGATACGACATCCAGTTCCTTCTTCAAGGTTACGTAATTGGCTTGGTGATAGTTCATCATTAGTAATAATAGTAGGAATGTGATTAGCATCAGCCACATCGCGAATTTCTTCTACTTTTCCTTTTCCAAAGTAAGTAGCAGGATTAGGACGATCGATGACTTGATCAATCCGATCAATAACTTCCATGTGATTTGCTTGTGCTAATTCAGCAAGTTCAACCATTGAGTAGTCAAAGTCTTCTTGCCCGGTATTTAAGCCAGCTATAATTACTGGTTCTACAGTTTGTATGTTAGTCTCCATTGAAGAATAGTGTTCCCCCTTTATGGATATTATTCTGGTAATTCAAGTTTGTTGTAAAAATCGACAGTAGTATTATCTTTATCTAAAGTTAGCTTAGTGATGCTTCCGTTACGTGGTGAGTCACCCGGATCGTAAGCGTCAGAATACCGTTGGACGATTGAGCGAATAGTGGCTCCATGTGAAACTACTAGTACTTCTGATCCATCTGGCAATGCCCGTAAGCGATCAAAGCCTTTATCAACCCGTTTCCAGAAAGCAACGTGGTCTTCAGCAGTACCATAATTATCCGCTGCTGCAATCTTATCTTTTAATTTGTCTGGTCCCCAACCGGCAACCATTTCTGCAAAACTATGATAACCCTCTGGCCCACCAAGAAAGTCAGCAAAATGTTGGCCATCTTCTCCTTCAAAGTAGCCAAAAAATTCTTCACGAAATGCTGGCTCTGGGATTGGCTTAGGGTTGTTGCCCGGATGTTCAGCAAGCAAGAAACGGGTAGTTGAAACTGTTCGTGCGAGGTCGCTGCAAAATACATAATCAAATTGAATAGGAGCAAGCGCCCGTCCTACTCGTTTGGCGTCTTCTTCACCCTTTGGCGTTAGCGGACCATCAGCCCAACCTTGCATCCGATTGTAGAGATTAAGATAGGTTTGTCCGTGGCGTACAAAATAAACGTTGATTGCCATAGTTACAGCACTCCTTTAAGCGAAATAAAATACTTATTATATTTTAACATGATTTTGCTGAAGAAAAAGCAATTATAGCATTCGGTTTCGTTTAATAATTCGTTGACGAATCGTTTTGATAAGTGCCAATAGGCCCACTCCTAACAGTGAACCCCCAACAAATACTAAGATGATAAGTGAGAAGTGCTCCCGGACAAATGGAATTGTTCCAAAGTAATAACCGCATCCAGCGCCAATCGCTACCCATAATGTAACACCAATAATATTACCGACTGTGAAACGATGAAAAGGAAACTGCATTGTTCCAGCAATTAGGGGGACGAATGTTCGGATAAGCGGCACAAATCGTCCTAACGCAACAGCTTTGATTCCATGATGGTTCAAAAATTTTTGAGCTTGCTCAAAACGGGGACCGACCATTCTTTTTTTGAGCCACTGCCAATGCGAGAGGGAATGACCAATATAATAATTAACCGTATCACCGCTTAGCGCAGCAAAAAAGAAAACGGGAATAACGATTTCCATTTTTAGGATGGGGTTAAAGGCAATAAAAGAACAAGTTAAAAAGACGAGTGATTCACCAGGAAGCCAGGGGAAGATCACTAATCCAGTTTCCATAAAAATTAGGATAAAAAGGAGAATATAGCTCCAAGCGCCCATCCACTCAAACATTGGAATGATCGTTTCAGCAATATGAGTTAGGATATAAAAGATATGGCTCATTGTTGCTTTCCTCCTTTTGTACTATGGCTTCAATATATTGTAGCGTCATTTTAATTATTTTGATGATCTTAGGATTAAAATTAAGCGACATTTAATAATTTGAAAATAGCGGGCGGAAAGTTAACAGACTAATTAACGAAAATGATATAATAATTTGATGATTTCAAGAAAAATTAGTAAATAGGTCGACCTGAAGATGAAAGGTAGGGAGTATAGAATGTCTACAGAAAATGAAAAAGAATTAGAGCAGAAGTACCTTAATAATGTGATTGATAAAGTAAAACAGGCCGAACAAAAAGCCGAAAAAAAGATTAAAACGGCTCAGCATGATATTAAGGGGATTAATAAGCAAATTGATGATATTCACTTAAACACTACTACTTATTCAGGCATGATGGATACAGCCATGTCTTTTCGTGCTCAACAACAGATGTTAGATGAACGGCAAAATAGTTGGCAACATGCTGCGGATCGGCTCGCAACTTTACAGCGACTTGAAAAGAAACCTTACTTTGCGCGAATTGATTTTCGTGAAAAAGGGGCCAGCGAATCTGAAAGTGTATATATCGGGCTCGCTTCCTTTACCGATAAGCCAGATCACTTTCTTGTCTATGACTGGCGAGCACCGATTTCGTCTGTTTACTATGAAGGAAAACTTGGAAGAGTCAAATATCAGACCCCAGTGGGCGAGCAAGAAGTTGAACTTACCCTTAAGCGTCAATTCCAAATTAAAGATGGGGTAATTGTAACGATCTTTGATACCGATGAACAAGTGGGGGACCAGATGCTTCTTGATGCTCTTGGCAACCATTCAAGTACCAAGATGAAGAGTATTGTGACGACAATTCAGCGAAAACAAAATGAGATTATTCGTGATACGAAAAATGAATTGTTATTTGTTCAGGGGGCTGCTGGATCAGGAAAGACGGCTGCGGTTCTGCAGCGTGTTGCTTGGCTTCTTTATCGTTATCGTGGTAATTTGACATCTTCGCAAGTTGTTTTGTTTTCGCCTAACCAATTATTTAATGATTACATTGACCAGGTTTTACCAGAATTGGGTGAGCATAATATGGTCCAGATGACTTACTTCCAGTTTGCTAATCGGCGGGTACCAAAGCTGCATGTCCAGAACCTAGAACAACGATTTGAAAGTCATCAAGATGAAACGGCCAAGAATGCGCAACAACTATTAACTAGCTTGCAATATTTCAAAGCAACAGAGCGTTATGCCAACCATCTTGGACATGCTAATATGCGTTTCCGCAATCTTATGTTTAATGGTAAAGTCTTTTTGAGCAAAGAAAAGATTAAGGAAATTTACTACTCATTTAACAATAACTATAACCTGGGAAATAGACTGGATGGGACCAAGGAAGAATTGATCAAATACCTTAATCACCGTGTAAGCACTGAAATGCGCAATAAATGGGTAGAAGATGAAATTCAAAGCCTAAGCAAAGAAGAAATCGATAATCTATTCAATAATCAACCACGTGAATTTGAGGATGAAGATAAAGAATACAAGTTTCTTGCGCGTCAAATAGTTATGCGGGCATTTATGCCAATAAAAAAGGCGATTGATCATAATCAATGGCTTAATATCAATGGGCAATTTTTACATCTTCTCCGGGTAACGCCTAAGCTTGTCAATATTACTGAATATGGGATCTCTACCGAACAGTGGAAAAATTATGTTGATGGGGTCAAAGAAGAATTAAAGAAGGGGAATATCAGTGCTAACGGAATCACTATCTACCTGTACCTATACGATTTAATTACTGGAAAACGTGGTCAACGTGATATCCGCTATGTTTTTGTTGATGAGGTTCAGGATTATGATGCTTATCAGTTAGCTTACCTTAAGTATCGTTTTCCACGTGCCAAGTTTACCCTGTTAGGAGACCTTAACCAGGCAATTTTTACTCACGAAAATAGCCGGTCATTATTAAAACAATTAGGAACAATGTTTGATCCTGAAAAGACGAAGGTTGTTCAATTAACTAAGTCTTATCGGTCCACAAAACAAATTACAGATTTTACTAAACATATTTTAATTGACGGGGAAGCAATTGAGGCATTTGAGCGAGAAGGTAATAAGCCCCTAGTTTATCAAACTAAGGATGAGCAAGAAGGGGTGGCGACAGTTACTAATATCCTTAATAAGTATCAGAATGACCATGATGCCGTTGCAATTATTGGTAAAGATCTCAAAGATAGTGAAAAATTATTTCAAAAGTTAAATGCTAACAACGTCAAGGCCACCCTTATTCGGACAGAAAATCAACGGTTAGTAAAGGGACCAATTGTTGTACCGTCGTATTTGGCAAAGGGATTAGAATTTGATGCAGTGATTGTTTGGAATACTAATGCTCAGCAATATCACGGGAATGATGAGCGGCAATTACTCTATACAATCTGTTCTCGAGCAATGCATGAATTAAGCTTAGTGTCGGTTGGCAGAATAACTAGTTTGCTAGACCAAGTACCGACAGATGAATATGAAAAGGTTAATGTTGATAATAAATAGTAAGAGTAATATTGCACTTTATCATATTAGATTTATAATTTAATTATGTATAAAAAAGTGAAGAATAAGTTCGATGAGGAGTAGTTCATATGAGGGTTATTATTATCGGTTGTACCTTTGCGGGGATGACAGCCGCGTCACAGATTTTAAGAAGTCATCCAGAGACAGAGGTTACAATTTATGACCGCAATGCAGTCGTTCCCTCAATAACGTATGATATCAATGATTATGCTGACCAAGGAGCGGAACAACCTTGTCTACGAACTGAATTAAGCGCGGATCAATTATCCCTTATGGGTGCTGACATAAAAATGGGCTCTCTTGTAATGAATATTGATCCAGAGCAAAAATTGGTTAAAGTTATGAAGATGTTAGATGATGCTACTTCAGAAGAGCATTACGACAAATTGATTATTGCTACCGACTCAAAAAGTGAAGCACCAACCTTAAAAGGAATTGACAGTAGCAATGTAACCTTAATAAAGGATCCACAAGATGCCAAAGCCGCCCTTTTGCTCTCTACCCTTGACCAACGAATTGCTGTGATCGGGAATGATCCCCTTAGTTTAGGATTAGTTGATGCATATCGGCAAAAAGGGAAAGAAGTGACTCTTTTTACAAATGGTGAGCCAGTTTTGCACCATAATTTTGAAGAAGAGTATTCTAAACGAGCCCTTGATATTTTAACGGCAGATAATATTAAAGTCGTTACTGCTGAACATGTGACTGAATTAGATGATAATGGGGTTGGCATTACGGTTGTTACTGATGGTGGCTCATATAGCGTTAGTCGAGCAATTGTTGCTGCTGGTCAAAAGCCAGATACATCGATTCTTAATGGTGTAGTGGATATGGATGAAAATGGGGTAATTGCGGTCAATGAGTTTATCCAAACATCTGATCCTGCAATATATGCGATTGGTGGGTCAACGACGATTCACTATAATCCTACTAATGAGGATATTTATCAGCCTCAGCCGACTGAAGCCGTTCGTCAAGCGGCAATTGTTGCCCAGAATGTCAATGGGGGACAGGTGAAAGATTCAGGAACGCAACTTAGTATGAGTCTGAACCTTGATGGAACGTATATGGCTTCCTTAGGGTTAACCTTTGAAAGGGCGCAGGCAGCTGGCTTTGATGCTGATGTTGTGACAATTGAGGATAATTATCGTCCGGAATTTATGCCAACGACTACGCCTGTCCTGATGTCGTTGATTTGGGATAAGAATACTCAACAGATTTTGGGTGCACAGCTGATGAGTAAGCACGATATTTCAGAAACCTTAAGTCTAATTTCGTTATGTATTCAGAACAAAAATACAATTGAGTTCCTTGGAATGTATGATACTATGTTTCAGCCTAACTTTGATCGTCCTTTCAATTACGTTAATATTTTGGGACAAGCAGCAATGGCTAAAGCAGGGACTGAATAATCTGTTAAAATAATAGGTAGCTAGCTAATTGATTATGGGAGTAAAAAGCTTACCCTGATAAAATGAGGTGTAGATATGAAAGTAGTTATTGTTGGCTGTACGCACGCGGGCACGATAGCAGCAACCCAGATTTTAAACGCGCATCCGGATACCGAAGTAGTAATTTATGAACGAAATGATAATGTTTCTTTCCTTTCTTGTGGAATTGCCGTTTATTTGAGTGGTGAAGTTGGAGATCCAGATGCAATGTTTTACTCTAGCCCTAAGCAACTAGAAGAAATGGGGGCCACTGTTAAAGTTAAGCATAATGTCTTAAGTGTTGATCCTAATACAAAGACAATTGAAGTTGAAAACCAAGAAACTGGTGAATTAACGGCAGATTATTATGATAAATTAATTGTTACAACTGGATCATGGCCAGTTATTCCACCTGTTTCTGGATTGGAAAATAAGAATTTATACTTGTGTAAAACTTATTACCACGCTAAGAAACTTTTTAATGTTGCCAAGGATTCAAAAAAGATTGTCGTCGTTGGTGGTGGATATATCGGTGTTGAATTAGTAGAAGCGTATCTTCGTCAGGGACGTGAAGTAACATTAATTGATAGCTCGGATCAAATGTTGCTCAAGTATTTTGATAAGCAGTATTCCGAACGAATTGGTCGAATTTTTAAGGACCACAACGCCCATCTTGAATTACAGCAACGAGTTACTGGATTTGAAGATGATGGTAATGGCGGTGTTAAGGTTATTACCAATAATGGTAAAGTTTATGATGCTGACATGGCGGTTCTTTGTGTTGGGTTCCGCCCAAACAGTGACCTGGTTCGTGGGAAAATTGAACTTCATCCTGATGGTACGATTAAAACTAATGCATATATGCAAACATCTAATCCTGATATCTATGCCGGTGGGGATGTAACCTCTGTCCACTTTAACCCAACTAATACTGACCGTTACGTGCCATTAGCTACTAATGCTGTTCGTCAAGGAACGATTGCGGGGGTTAATGTTTTTGGTAATACGATGAAGTACATGGGAACCCAATCAACAACTGGTTTACACTTGTTTGGCAATACCATGGTATGTACTGGTTTAACATTACGGCGAGCAAAAGAGATGGGAATTGATGCCGATTCAGTCACGATTGAGGATAATTACCGTCCAGAATTTATGCCTACGACTACGCCAGTCTTTATGACCCTAGTATGGGAAAAGGGTACCCGGCGGATCCTTGGAGCACAATTTATGAGTAAGCATGATGTTTCTCAGTCTGCTAACCTTGTGTCTGTATGTATTCAAAATCGTAATTCAATTGATTTTCTTGCTTATGTTGATACGTTATTCCAACCAAACTTTGATCGGCCATTTAACTATGTCAACTTGCTTGCCCAAGCAGCGGTTGCAAAAGAAGATAAGCAAGTAAATAAATAGAAAGTGGAAGAGAGTGTGGGAAAATAACTGCTTTGTGATGATGCAAAGCTGGCCCCATGTTATCTTACTATTGTTAGTGAAAGCAGTTGAGGCTGAGAGAAAACATTTGTTTTCTCTCAGCCTCTCGCTGTATTTAATGTTGCTTTCTTAAAAATGGCACATCTTGAAAATTAACTTGCATAATTGCGTTGGCAAGAAGTAGGATCAAACCACCCCAAATTAGTTGAGGTGTAAGGGGATCATAACCCATGATGACTGACATGGTACTGGCGAAAAATGATTCCAGCATCAATAATAAGCCCGCTGATGTTGCATCGGTATATTGTTGGGCTGTAATTTGCATTCCTTGCGCTAAGAAAGTTACGACAATAGCTAAAATAGCTAAGGGAATCAAAGCTTGAACCCAATGGATTTGTGTCAGGTTGGTTCGTTCAAATAATCCAGTCGTAATCCAGCCGAACGTACCTTGACATAAACCAATCATAAAGATTACCACCCAGGGACTGGAAACTTTCGGCGCGTACTTTCCAAAGAAGATTAGTTGTAAGGCCCAAAAAACGGCAGAAACAACGGTTAGAAAGTCACCAAAATTTAATTGTAGACCGGTATTAGCAACATTAGTGATGACTGCCATCCCAATAATAGCGAGGGCAACCGCAAAATACGTCTTCTGCTGGGGACGCTCATGCCAAAACAACCACAAGATTAAAGGAGTAATTGCAACATATAAGGTCGTCAGGAAGGCATTTTTAGCCGGGGTAGTGTAGCGAAGCGCATCAGTCTGCAAAAAATAACCAAGGAAATTAATTGTTCCCATAATGGCCCCGAGCTTAAAATCTTGCCAGGTCATTTGGTTGATTTGTTTGTGAAAGATAATATAGCCGGCAATTACACACATCGTTCCCCGGCAAGCATTGATGACTCCAGAATGCATTCCGGCTTGAATCGTTAGTTTGGCAAATACGTAACTGCTTCCCCATAAAATAGCAACTAGCAGTAGCATTAAATTTGCTTTTTTCTTTGAAATGGTGCTCAGTCCCTTCTGTTAATTGATGATACTCAATCATAACATTTAAGATCTGTCTGTAAAAGCTCAACTACGACAAAAAAGTGACAGAATTTTTAACTTTTTGGAAAAATAAGATTGTACGGTTGCGGTTAGCCAGTTAGTGTATTATTGTTAATGATGATATTTTTTTATGGAGGAACGACTATGAAAACAGCGTTGCAGAAGCTCCGCCGTGTCTTGAATACCAAGCTCGGTTTTTTTCTGCTTGTTGTACTTTTATTTTGTTTAAAGAGCTATTGGGCTTATCAAAATGAATTTAATTTAGGTGTAAAAGGAAGTATGCAACAGTTCCTTTTAGCATTTAATACGATTCCAAGTGCCCTTGTATTTTTGGGAATTGCATTATATTTCCGGGGACGCTTGTCCTATTGGATGATGTTGATAATTAATGCAGCATTATCAACATGGCTTTTTGCAAATATTTTGTACTATCGAGAATTTTCAGATTTTATTACCTTTAACGTAATAAAAGGATCTGGAGCGGCTTCAAATAATCTTGGTAAAAGTTTAATGGGAATATTACGTCCCGAAGACTTTTTAGTTTACTTGGATGTTGTCATTTTAGCACTTATCTTACTTTTCCACTTTGTCCGTGTTGACATGCGACGGTTTAAGATTAGATACGCGATGACAATTACTGCCCTTGGCTTTGTTCTATTTGGAGCTAACTTAGGAATGGCAGAAAGTGATCGTTCACAATTGCTTACGCGAACTTTTGATAATAACTATATTGTTAAGTATCTGGGACTCGAAGCATATACAATTTATGATGGAGTTAAGACAACTAATAACAGTGTAGTAAAAGCGCGTGCTAACCGTGATGAATTAAAACCGGTTTTGCATTTCATTCATAGTAATTATGCTGCGCCAAATGTTGAATATTATGGTAAGGCTAAGGGAAAGAATATTTTTATTATTCACCTTGAAAGTCTCCAGCAGTTCATGATCGACTATAAGCAGGATGGTCAAGAAGTAATGCCAAACTTGAATAAGTTGTACCATGCCGATGATACTCTGGCATTTGATAACTTCTTCCACCAAGTTGGTCAAGGGAAGACTGCGGATGCGGAAACAATGCTAGAGAACTCGCTATTTGGTCTTCCGGAAGGATCAGCAATGGTTACTGATGGGACGACTAATACCTTCCAATCAGCACCAGCACTTCTTCATCAAAAACTAGGTTATACTACAGCATCGTTCCACGGGGACGTTCCTAGTTTCTGGAACCGTGATAATGCTTATAAATCTTTTGGTTATCAATACTTCTTTAGTAAAGAATATTATCCAAAAACCAAGGATTATGATGCCGGCTATGGAATGAAGGATAAGATCTTTATGAAAGAATCGGCTCACTATATCGAGCAACTTCCGCAGCCTTTCTACGCAAAGATCATTACAGTTACTAATCATTACCCATATATTCTTGATAAGCAAAATAAAGATATTGAAGCCTGGAAAACAGGGGATGATACTGTTGATCCGTACGTTCAAACAGCTCATTACCTAGATGAATCACTTGGCGAATTTCTTGATTACCTTGATAAGACGGGGTTACGGCAGAATAGTGTGTTAGTCCTTTATGGTGACCACTATGGAATCTCTAACAACCACCAACCAGCCATTGCTCAAATCTTAGGTAAGAAGAAAGTAACTAATTATGATTTAGCAATGTTCCAAAAAGTACCATTTATGATTAATATGCCTGGCCTAAAGGGTGGAATTGATCATACTTATGGTGGTGAAATTGATGTTTTACCTACGCTGGAGGACTTGCTAGGAATTAGTTCTAAGAATTATATTCAATTCGGCCAAGACTTGCTTTCACCTGAAAATAAACAAATTGTACCGTTTAGAAATGGTGATTGGGTAACACCAAAATACACTAAGTATAATGGTGACTACTATTACACGAAGAATGGTAAGCAAATTACGCATCAAACTGCGGCCCAACGTAAAGAATTTGAAAAGATTCAAAAATACGTTACAACTGACCTTGGACTATCAGACAAGGTGGTTAACGGTGATTTGCTTCGTTTCTACAAACTTCCAGGTTTTAAGAAAGTTGATAAAAAACAATATACTTATAACCTTAAGAAGAGCTTGAAGAATTTACAAAAGCAGCAAAAGAAACAGAAGACAAGTTTAAAGTCGGAAAATGATAATCAAAGTACCATCAACGATTACACCACCGATGCACCGGAGTTAAAGGATTATCCGAAATTAAACTTCCCTAAACCATAATAAGATGAAAATGGAGGCCAGTAGTAACACTAGTCTCCATTTTTATTTCAAATAGTTGCGTTGCAGTAATTATCTGGTAAAATGTTTAGGTGTTCACAAGTTGAATTAAGCTTTAATGATGTTTATAATATGTTACTATTAAACGTGAGTAACCGTTTTCATTAACGGGTGAAATAAAGGATTTTGCGTAATGGATGAATGGATGAACTATGAACAATTTGATCGGCAAACATGGCACGGCTTTTTTCCAACTGATTCAGTTCGGTTAACTCAAGGAAACTTGGATGAGATTAAATCATTGAATGACCGAATTTCAATTGAGGACGTGCAGGATGTATATTTACCGTTAATAAAATTAATTCAACTGCGCTATCAGAATTTTTTGGAATGGCAGATGCAAAAGGCAAACTTTTTACAGCGTTCAACGATCCGCATTCCATATATCATTGGAATTGCGGGATCAGTTGCAGTGGGGAAGAGCACAATTGCTCGGTTGATTAGTATTTTACTAAATAAGATGCTACCAGATAAGCGAGTAGCATTGATGACGACAGATGGTTTTTTATATCCTAATGCGGAATTAAAACGGCGGGGAATCATGGATCGAAAAGGCTTCCCAGAATCATATGATATGGAAAGGCTTCTTAAATTTCTTAATGATGTCAAGGCGGGTGAACCAGTTATTAAGGCCCCTACATATTCGCATCAAGTGTATGATGTTCAACTAGATAAGCCTCTAGTGATTGAACACCCGGATATATTAATTGTAGAAGGGATCAATACTCTGCAATTACCAAGTAATCAGCAACTGTATGTTAGTGATTATTTCGATTGGTCATTGTACGTTGATGCAAATCCCGATCTAATTGAGCATTGGTATCTTCAACGGTTTGGAATGCTACTAGAGACAGCCTTTACCGATCCTTCAAACTATTACTATCCTTATTCGAAGGGTGACCGTCAAGAAGCATTTAAAATGGCAAAGGATGTTTGGCAACGCGTCGACCTTCCTAATTTACGAGAATTTATCTTACCAACTAAGAGTCGCGCGGACGTAATTTTACATAAAACAACAGGACATATTGTGGATAAGCTTTACTTACGACGCGGCTAATTGGTTAGCCAACTATACAAGTCAATGATTTCGATATCAGGATCTAAACCAGCGTAATTGAGCGCTGGTTTTACTGTAATGAGGAGCTTTCTATATTTTGGAGCAAGTTGGCGTAATCCATTGATCGCCCGACGATATCCGGCATCATCAGTGAGTGAATAGGCAATCTGAATACAGGTAAAGATCTCATTTTTAATTGCTACAAAAGTAATCTCATTGTCTTTGATGCGACCACTATATACTTGGTAGCCTTGACTCAGCAAATCAATAAAAACGATATTTTCAAGGATCCGTTGAGAAAGGACATTCTTTTTAAGGATAAGTGCCTGCCGGATACTAGGATCAACAGGGTAGTAACGAATATTGGTACTTTTGACACGGCGACGAGAAAAATCATATTCCTTGCACGGATAAAAAATAAAGGATGTTTGTAAGAATTGTAAATAGAAATTGACCGTCTTATTAGAAGTAGTGATGTGGTGACATTTAAGACTATCAACAATCTGGGAAATATTTTGCGTGGTACCAGCATGATGAGCTAGGTGATGGGCAAGTTGCTTAGTCAGTCCGGGATTACAAAGGGTCGCTTGCTGGGTGAAATCAGTAATGATAATCGTATTGATAATTCCATTTACATAATTACGGAGGTTAATTGGGCCATGAACTTCGTGAGTGTAAGGAAAACCGCCATCATTTAAATATTGATATAACGTTTGGGAATCAGCTTCTTGCTGGTTCCTTTTGATATATTCACGGAAACTACAAGGGAAAACCGGAATGATGGTGTAAGGAGTCATTTGTTGAAGATTTTCTTTCTCCAAAATAGTTTTGTTGGAACTTGTAATATAGATATCAGTATTCGGAAGTGAATTTAAGGCATTTACAACGCGGGCAAACTGAGGAACTACTTCGACTTCATCAAGGAAGATATAATTCATTTGGTGCTTACTAAGGCGATCAAGGATAAATTGTAAAAGGTATTCAGGATTGCATAATTCATTTTCTAGAAGATATTCAAAGTTGATCACCTGAATTTGACTTGGGGAGATTTCTTGACGCCGGAGAGTTGCTCGGAACTGGTCAAGGATAGTCGTTTTGCCACACCGACGAACCCCTACGAGGATTTTAATTGTTGGTTGGTCCATGTTGTTTATTAGTTGGTTAAGATATTTTGTCCGAATAAACATATCGCACCTCAAGTAAAAAATAATTATTTAAATTTTATCAAATGTAGAAAGCGCATTCAAATTAACCGAATTTGGAATGGATTACAAATCCTGCACTAGAAAATTTAGTTAAAGTTCTTAGTAAAAGTAAAAAAAATGAACCTTTTTAATCCTAATTTATCAGTGTTCGAAACGGTTGCGCATAATATTTATGACTCATTTTTATTGACAATTATTCCCAGACCACTTAAGAAAGATACAGATTAAATGAGATGAGGAGGCTGGCGAAATGATAAAAACTGATAAAGATACTAAAACACTTGAGACACAAGCGGTTGATGAAGAATTACGTCTATTAAATATTGACTTAGAACACTAATTAAATATCCTCAATAAAATTCCATCTAATGAAAAAGGCGTGAGAAAATATGCTCCCGTCTTTTTTGTTATGGAATATTAAATAATCATTGACCATGCAATACTCAGCCTGTAAACTAGCCTTTAAGAATAAAAATTTGAGCAAAGGAAGTGTCATTGTGGCAAACATCAATTTAGATGCGTTTGATAAGATTATTGTCTTGGATTTTGGTAGCCAATACAATCAATTGATTACTCGTCGGCTTCGAGATTTCGGGATTTATTCTGAGCTGCTTTCTCATAAGTTGACTGCTGATGAGATCAAAGAGATTAATCCTAAAGGGATTATCTTCTCTGGTGGTCCTAACAGTGTTTATGACCCCAACGCATTCAAGGTCGATCCGGAAATCTTTAAGCTTGGTATTCCAATCTTAGGTATTTGTTATGGAATGCAGTTAATGTCATACGATCTTGGTGGAAAAGTTGAAAAAGCTGATAACTCTGAATACGGACGAGCAGATATTGAAGTACTTGATGACGAGGCTGTATTATTCAAAGGTTTGCCAAAGAAGCAATATGTATGGATGAGTCATGGTGATTTAGTAACGCAAGCCCCAGCTGGTTTTGAAGTTACTGCTACTAGTAAGAACTGTCCAATCGCATCGATTGCTGATAATGACCGTAAGTTTTATGGTGTTCAATTCCATCCAGAAGTTCGTAATTCCGAATACGGATTAGACATTTTACGTCGCTTTGCTTTTGATGTTTGTGGCGCTAAAGCAAACTGGACGATGGATGATTTCATTGATATGCAGATTGATGAAATCCGCAAAGAAGTCGGTGACAAAAAGGTCATTCTAGGCCTTTCTGGTGGGGTTGATTCCAGTGTTACCGCTGTTTTGATCCATAAGGCAATTGGTGACCAACTCACTTGTATTTTTGTTGACCACGGACTGTTACGGAAGAACGAAGCTGACCAAGTGATGGATGCGTTGAGTCGCGACCTTGGTGTTAACATCATTAAGGTTGACGCAGCAGATCGCTTCTTAGGTAAGCTTGAAGGGGTTACTGATCCAGAACAAAAGCGAAAGATTATCGGTAAGGAATTTATCGAAGTCTTTAACGAAGAAGCCAAGAAGATTAATGACGCTGATTTCTTGGCTCAAGGGACACTTTATACAGATGTAATTGAATCTGGAACGGATACTGCCCAGACAATTAAGTCTCACCATAACGTTGGCGGATTGCCAAAGAAGCTAGGTTTCAAGTTAATTGAACCATTACGGAAACTCTTTAAGGATGAAACCCGTGAACTTGGTGAAAAGCTTGGTATTCCGCATGAATTAGTATGGCGTCAACCATTCCCAGGTCCAGGTCTTGGAATTCGGGTTATTGGTGAAATCACACCAGAAAAGCTTGAGATTGTCCGGGAAAGTGATGCAATCCTTCGTGAAGAGATTAAGAAGGCTGGGCTTGATGAAGAAATTTGGCAATACTTTACTGTATTACCAGGTATTCGTTCAGTCGGTGTTATGGGTGATGGGCGGACATACGACTATGCAGTTGCAATTCGGGCCGTTACCTCAATCGATGGGATGACAGCCGATTTTGCTAAGATTCCATGGGATGTTCTTCAAAAGATTTCAGTTCGAATCGTTAATGAGGTAGACCATGTTAACCGGATCCTTTATGATGTCACGAGTAAGCCACCTTCGACGATTGAATACGAATAATGTTACTTTTTAATATGGTTGCGGAAAGCCAATATAACGGTATTTAATGGAATAAATTCAATCTAAAAATAAGTGAAAGTAATATTGTTCCCTACCAAAATCCTACCAAAAATTGTTAAGGATATTATGAAAAAGGTACTGCGTAAATTCAAACTACGTAGTACCTTTTTTGTAACTGATTTTAATATTTTATTTACTTGGGATAACAATTACTTGTTGGAACCAATAATTCTTTGAGCTTAATTCATGTTGTAATTGAGGATAACGAGCGAGAATCATTCGTAAATTCTTTAATCCTAGTCCATGAGTACTCTCTAAATTATTGTGGTTATTTGAAAGTTGCTGTAAATTAAAGGATTTAGTTTTTGTAGAGTTACCAACAATGATCCACTGATTATTATCTTTGGTGAATAAGGAAATACTTACTTGACGATCCTTAGATTGTTTAGCAGCTTTAATAGCATTGTCTAAGAGATTTGATAAAATTCGAATTAAATCAAGTGGTTCAATTACATTAGAAAACTTAATTGGTTCGTCAATTTCTATTGTGAGTTTAAGATTATCTTTTAAAGCGGTCATTGCTTTATTGTAAATTAAACTTTTAAGATCTAAGTTCTGGACGTTTTCTAGTTGGCTTAATACACTAGTCTTTTGTGTAATGCTATCTTTCGATGGAATCAGAACACGGTTTAAAATATTTTTCGCTTCTGTAACGTCATTATTTTCTAAAGAACCAGTCAGACTGTATAAAACATTTTTGTAGTCATGACGAAAACGACGTAGTTCATCATACATTTCTTCAATGTGACTAGTATAATATTGCAAGTTATCAACTTCAAATTTTAATGTAGTGGCAAGTGCTTTTTGTCGATAATAATTTGTAAATCCTTTAATGGCAATTAATGCGATAATACCATAAGAGAGGGTGACAGCAATTGTTATAGGAAGCTTATTAGGGTGTCCTCCTCCATTTACTCTAAATTCGTAAAGTAAGAATGTGAGCATTAATATACTAATAATCCAAGCTAAAATAGGATAAGGAATAACGACATTGTTAATGTAACTGTTGAATAGCTTCTTTGTCCATATTATTATTCCGTATGCAACGCAGAATGAGACAATAATTTTTAAATTTCCGAGTACATAATAGACAAAATTATAGTTTGGAACTTTAACTAGAAGATTATATAGAAAAGTAATAAGAGAACCGAAGCAGCCAAACGTTATCAAAAGAATAAAATTGGCATAGATAAACTGATTACCGATAATGTTAAAAGAAATTTGTCGATGGACAACAAAATAATATATGATTAATAGCATTATTAAGATAACTAAAATATTGCCGACTAAACTGATTGCAAAAGAATAAATAAAGCCAGCAATAATAAAATACCACCATTTAAAGTGAATATTGCTTAAACGACTAAAAAGTAATAAATAAGCACTACCATACAATAGATTCCAAATAAGTCCGCTTGAAAGCCAGTATAGTGGCGATGGAAAAAATTGTGGTAGTAATGCAGGAACGTTAAAAAATTGCATAAAAATCCTCCTATGAACAATGAAATACCTTTTTAGTGTAAACCATAAGGAGATCAAAGAGTAATGAAAATATGTCCTAAATGTAATGGAATTAATGATAATAAAGCAGAATATTGCCATTTTTGCGGAAATAAACTCTATCAAAATTTAACTATTAAGTGTCCTAAATGTGGGCGTTTATGCTCTTTAGATAGAAAATATTGTCCTAATTGTGGAGCAAAATTACCAATAATAAATAAAAAATTATCATTAACTTTTTATCCTAAAAGTTGGTTAGGAAACAAAAAGTTAATGATAAGGCTCGGTATTATTTTAATAGCAATAATTAGTACTTTTTGTATTGTTGCTTCTTTAAAGTCTACTACTTACTTATACCATGCATCTGCCTCCAGAAAAGTTCAAATTAATTATCAAAATAGTGATCATGAAACAATTTTTAGTGAATATTACGATATCCGGCCATTGAATCGGAATTATGCAAATTATTTTGGTGGAAAGGAGAGTTTGTGGCATAAGAACAAATCTTTTAGGGAAGAGGCTTATTATTATGGAAAGAATCAAAATGGTTATAATCGCTTGTGGAAAGAAAATAACACTAAACCTTTAGCAAAATATATAATGATCCAACGTATTAAGAAGAGCGAAAATTTAATAGAGATAAAAAAAGAAAAACCAAAAGTCACGATTCAACTTATTTCATCTCAAAAAGATCCAGTAAAATTTATAGACCAATATAGAGATTGGGGTCAGTGCTATTTTCCCAATAATCCGCAAATTCGATATTACCAGCTTAATACTTTGTCCCAATACTAAAAGCCACCCTTATTTTTTGTAAGGGTGGTTTTTAGTTACCAATTAATATTTTGTGAATCAAGAATGCTAATAAGTTTATGAAGTTTTAGCCGTGAAATTGGGACAATCAGCTGGCTATTAAGAAAATGAATTTCTTTTTTCTTAATGTCGACATCTTGAATATTGTTAAGATTTATCAAATAACTTCTTTGTGGACGAAATAGTTTTGGAAAAGTTTCTTCGAGTTCTTTTAGAGAGGAATTAACATTTATTTGACGGTTATCAATCGTATACATTAAAGACTGGCGTGTACTAGTGGGACTACTTTGAAAAAATAATATCTTTCGAGTAGAAATCCTTGTATAAAGATTATTGCTTTTAATAGTAATTATTTCATCACGATTAGTGGCTTGTTTACTTAAAATCTTACGAAAATCTCTAGTTAAATCCTCTTCAATTGTATGATAATTTTTGTTAATGAAATCAAGGGCCTCAACTTGATACTTATAAGTAGTATATAGAAGATCTTCATGAACAGTAAGAAAAATGATGGAGGCTAAATCATCATTTTCTCTAATCAATTTGCTAACTCTAAGACCAGCTTTTAAATCTCCGTTTATCTCAAGATCTAAGATATAGATATTGTCAGGAGACGGAAAAAGAAGATTCCGATTAAGGTCTCTTAAATTATTAAATGTTTGAATGTTGATATTACGAATATGTAATTTATTTTGAATATTATGGATAACATTGGTTAATAACTTTTGTTCTTCAAGATGATCTTCTAAAGTAATTATATTTAGCATATTGTCACCTCTCGATAGTCAATATTACTAAAAAAGATAAGTAATATTGATAAGTGTGTGAAAATATTTTCATTTAATACAATATATCGACGCTCAATGTAATGAATTTTGATTAAATTTTATAGTCATTAAAAATAAATATATATTATTTCGTTCGCTCCCAAATAGCGACATTCAATGCATCGCAAAAAAATGAAAAATTATAAAATAACAAAGTAATTGGCATTCGATAGTTAATTACTATTTTGGTTTACTATTGGGCTATAAAAACTAAAGGTCTCTTTCCCTTGATGGAGAGAAGCCTTTTTATTTGGGAAGGAGTGTCATATAAATGAAACAGATTAAATGGATCTTATTAATTATTGTAGTTCTGTGTCTATTTATTTGTTCATATTTTGCTGGGAGAGTATTCAAGCAGTCATCAATACAAACTGAACAAGTTAGTTCGAAAAAGATGGCCAAAAATAAGGATAGAGTTTCTGAGTCTTCCAGTCAGACAAAGTCAGTTGCTTCTTCATCTAGTAAAAGTGAAGAAAAACTAGATTACGAGACTATTACTCCGATGCAAACAGCAGCAGCTATTGCTTATTATGGACAACATAAAGTTGGA
Source organism: Limosilactobacillus agrestis (assembly GCF_014145585.1). Classification (GTDB taxonomy): domain Bacteria; phylum Bacillota; class Bacilli; order Lactobacillales; family Lactobacillaceae; genus Limosilactobacillus; species Limosilactobacillus agrestis. Next base: position 8,804 of record NZ_JACIVF010000003.1, on the reverse strand, counting down.
AAAACAATTTGGAAAGATATTTTTGATGGTGCAGATGATTTAGATATTTATCAAAATGATAATGCTGATGGGCTAAATGTTAAGGGTCGAGGAAATTCGTGGATGCTTCATCCAAGTCAAGAAGGTGGAAGTCACATGGCCACTTATACAGTAGGAGCTGATGGAGAGGTTGCCTTTTATGATGTTTCTGCAGTAAATAAAGATGACGATAAAGATCCATATGCTACTGTAAATCTACGTGACATTATTAACTATGTAAACGATCAGGGAGCAGTAGACCAGATAAAAGATAAGGCTCAACATATTCACTTGCAATAATAATGGGAGAGAAAAATGAAAGAACCTGAGAACCAACATATTAATGAAAATAAAGAATTAGAACAAGAAATTGAAAAATTAGAAAATAGGCTTCAAGATGAAGAAAAAAACAAAGATATTAATATCATTCATCGTTTGGCCTTTACTGAGGATCACCTTGCACAAGTATTTCGATTTTTAACACATAATTTAATAACAACCGTAGTTCTAATACTAATTGCTATTATTTTTTCAGCTATTCGGTGGTATGCAATTGTTTTAATTGTCTTAGTTACATATGCTTATCCATTATTGTCTAATCATAGTTATTATCCATGGGAAAAATATTTAAGAAGAAACCATCATTCTCACAAAACAAAAGAAAAGTTAAAGGATAAGCAAGAAACGGAGCATTCAAAAAAGCCAAGTCCAAATAAGGATAAAATCATTGTTTCAGCATTAATCATAGTGATTATAATTCTTATTTCTTTGATTATCTTTTTTATTACCTCAACAAAATCAACTAACTCAGCTCATTCTCATGCCCAGTCAACTACTGTTCAGAGAAGTTCTAGTGAAAAGAAAATTAGTTCAAGCAATAAAAAGCCTGTATCTACTACGCAACACACACAACAACTTTCGCCAGCAAATATGGATGATAAGCTGAAAGCAGCGTCCGCTTATTACTATGCCTCTGAACATCATCAAAAAATGTTTGAGTTTAAAATGGCAGTTCAACAAAATGGTTTAGCAATTGGAAAAGAAACTGGTGCAGATTATCAAGAAGGAACTGATCCGGTAAGTTTAATGCCTCTCCATACTGGGTCGGGGGCAGTACCTTTCTATACTACAGACAACGATAATGTTTATTTCTATGTTCCAAGTGCAATGCCATCAGAGGCGATTGGAGAAGGAAGCGATGATTCTGATCAGCCAGTATTAACGACAACTTGGCAAGAAATATGTGATTTAGTTAATCAAAATGGTGCATATGAGCAAGTTAAGAAAGTTGCAGAGAATTCAGAAGCAATGGGAGATTAGAAATGCAAGATTTATTTGATATGAAACGGGAAGAGCTAAATGACTTTCTCAAACGTCTAATTAGTAACATTAACGATAAAAATGAATTAGAACAAATTTTATATAATAATATTTATATTAATGAAGCTCAAGAAGAATTAAATCAGCGCTTTTGTGATAAATACGATGAATCAATGATTACTTTTCAGGGAATGTTAAATGGAGATAAAGATAGTTTTTTTAATAGTCATTTTGCAACTACTTTTAAGCAATCTCCTACTTCTACGACATATAGATTGTTACTTAAAAAGTTTAACCTTTTAGATCAATTAGAGAATAACTATATTCAAAAACAAGCTGATTTTAGCTTTGGTTCAAGATATGAGAACTTTGGATCAATTATTCTGCTAATTTTGAGTACAGCTTTTTTAATTATGTCGTTTCTATATAACTGGATTCCCCTTTTAAAGATTTTAATGATGCTCTTCTTTATCAGTTCTATATATTTGCTTTATTGTACTTATAAGTTCAAAAAATATGAGACAAAAACTGAAGAGGTTATGAAGGAAAAAGATACCGTCGCTTCTGAAATGAAGAAGATAAGTTTACCATATTTACAGAAGATGTTTGATGAAGCCCTAAATGAGTGGAAAAATGATCCAAATAATATTGAGATAATGAAAGAGGCAAAAGAAAATACTGAAAAAATTCGTGAACAGTTGGCGACAATTGATTTAGATGGTTTGAAACTTATTCCAGTTAAATTTAGAAGTCTAGAGTTTTTACAATTATTTGAAACATTTTTACAAGATGGACGTGCAGACTCTTGGAAAGAATGTGTGAATTTATATCATCAAGATGTTCAATTTGATGAAAATATTCGTCATCATCGTGAGCAAGAAGAGCATAATCGTCAACAGAGTGAACTTCAACAACAAGAACTATGGGAACAACGTCATCAATCAGATCTTCAACGGCAACAGCTTAACGAAAGTGTTAGACAATCTGCTATTCAACAAGAACAGCTTAATGAAAATATTAAGCAGTCTACTCTTCAGCACCAGCAACTTGATGAGATGGCTAATCAATCTAAAATACAGAAAGATCAATTACACGAAGCTCGTAAACAAACTGCTAGCCAAGGAAAACAACTTGATGAGCTACGGAAACATACAAGGATTGGTAAGATCATTGGCGCTTCATCCATTCTTCAAAATATTCAACTTAATGATATTCATAAAGAACAGAAAGATCATGATCGTTGGGTAGAAAAGGGATTTAGAACTAAAGAAGAGGAAGAACAATATCGTCGTACGCATCCAAAATGGAGTAGAAATCATCCTCGTCAAGGGTATTATCGGTAATGAGGGATTACTATGAAAAAACACAACAAAATTGTTTGGAGTTTATCTGGAATAATTGTTATTTTAGTTGCAGCTTTATTTTTCATATTAGGTAGCAGTACACAACAAAAAGCTATTAAAAGTGATAAAAATATAAGAGAAACTAAGACGACACAAGTATCACAAAAAGCAGCTTCGTCCACAAAAGAAAACAATGAGTCAGTTATTAGCAGCTCATCATCTCAGCCTAAAAAAGAAAAATTAAGCTATCAACAATTAGCGGTAGCCGCATATATTAATACTTTGCGAGGAGATAATATTGAGGAGAAGATAAATACCTTTAATGAATGTGTGAATGGGGAAAGCTCTAATCCAGCTACTGAACAACCAACATCTTTTGAACAACATAATGATCCTACCTTTCAAATAAATGAAGGTGACATGGGATTTGCTTGGTATGTTATTAGTTTTAATGAAGATTCAATTGATGTTGAGCATTTTACACATGGAGAGCAAGATTCAAGTAAGTCATTTAATAAATCAGATATTGAAGAAAAATATAATAGTTACAAGAGTCAATTGAATGAAGCGATTCAAAAAATTAATCAGAACCAACAAAATGTCTCAAACTCTCAAGATGATGACAGTAATAAAGAATAGATAATAAAAGAAGTGCTACAACTTGAACGCCTTATTTGTTAATAATCGACACTAAAGGCCTAAAATAAAACCACTTGGTAATAATAACCGATTATTACCAAGTGGTTTTTACGTAGTGAATTTTCTATGCTTTACCTGAATATCTTTTTAAGCCTGTATTATGATTTTTCAGTAGTATGTAGCTTTGTCATTACCTCTTCTTTTTCTATTCCATATCTTAATTCTTTTGAGTCTAATCGTCGTAATGTCCTTGCAGCATGAACTCTAGGATTACATGCTTTTTTGAACCCTCCTCCTACTGGGTGAACGGGGATATGATCCTTATTTAGCCAGAAACAATAGCATTTTTCATAATTATCTTTTATCAGTTTCTTAAGCTTATTATTACACATCTTATATCGCTCTTTACTCCTCTTATTTCCTAATCCTTTGACCTTACTGCCCCAACCTAGGAAAATATAATCTGCTTTTTTGAAATATGCTTCTAATAGGCATAAGTTAGTTTCCATTGACTCTATATCTATTTCTTTATTAGTTAGTGAGCTTATCTTATTCGTCCGTGTAGGAATAATATCTATTTGAATAAAGGTTTTAATATTCTTTATGTGTTTTTGATCATCTTCGAATCGATTATTTAGAAAGGCTCTAAGTACATTAGAACGGGTGGGATCTAGACCTCCTCCGTTTTTTACTTTATACTCATTTTTACGATGATATCTTGCTTGATCTTGTTGAATCTTTTCATAGATATAAATTTTCTTAGAATTTGGGTTACCTTCTTCTTCTCTAATTGTGTCTGTAATCTTCTCTAATTATAAGTACTGGGATTAATTCCTACGCTTAAAATAGTTACTCCACTATCTTTTAAGGGCATAATAGAAATGGCCTTATCATTAACTTTTGATTCTAATATTTTAAGCCATTTTTCTGCCGCTGGATTTTTGCCTGGTAATGAGTTTATATACCACCAGCTCGAAAATAATTCATTTCTATTGATGTCTATCTTTTTACAATCCATTTCTTCTTTTCCGCCTCCAGTAAAAGTCCTATACACTCATCCATCTCGTTTACTGCCATTATCTTATCACACTATGTTTATACCTGAATAAGCATAATAGGGATGGTTAACTTTAACGAGATAAAAATAATAGCAGGTACTACATAATTTCGAAAAGTGTAGTACCTGCTTTATTAGTGGAATTATTACTCTATGTTAAGGTTTATTAATCCTAAAACATTTTTTGAAACTTGTTCAGCTTGTTTTTCATCCATTGCATTTAATGCTTGCCAAAGTTTCTTTTGATAAAATCCCATTTCAGCTTCATCAGTTGAGCCATGCATTAGTTTATCCATACTTGTCTTAAGTACCTCCGCTATATGTGATAGCGTCTTAGCACTGACATTATTAGCTGTTCCAACTTCTAGTCTTGAAATGTAATTAATTGACAATCCAGTGTTATTAGAGAGTTGTTCCTGAGTAATGCCAAGCTCATGACGCCTGGCTCTGATGTTAGCTCCTAGATTATTCATTTTGAAGCCCTCATTTCATTGTTTATTTCTAGCATATTGAAGAAATACTAATAAAATAAGGCACTGTACTTATTGTTTATATCAATTTATACGCATATATAAATATAAGTCCAAAAATAATGTAATCATAGTGGTAAAAGGTGTTATAATTACTCCTGTATTAAGTTGATATATTCAAGAAAAAGTTACGTTGAATACATTATATCTACACTCAATGCAACGTAGCTTTTAGGAAAATTGTAGAATTATTAACGAATTAAATAAAAAAACACCTTCATTCTGAAGGCGGGGGAGTAATTAGTATGATGAAAGAACACATTAATTTCAACACTGTTGCTAAGGAACATAAGAAGCTATACAAGTCAGGTAAGACATGGATGGCCGCCACATTAATGACAGTAGGACTTGCTGGTGGAGCAATGTTATCAGGAACAACTGCTAACGCTGATGAAGTAACACCAGTTCAAAGTGCAGGTACCATTCAAGCTAGTCAACAAGCAACTGATCCAGAACTTGCTAATGCACAATCAGATGCCCAAAAGCAACAATCAACTATTGATAGTGCTAATGCTCAATTAAAGGATCAACAAAACCAATTGAGTGAAGCGCAAGGTCAACAAAGTTCTGCTCAACAAGAACTTGACCAAGCTAAGCAAGCACAACAAGCTGCTACTAAAAATGATCCAGCAGTTAAGCAAGCTCAAGCAGATGTGAACCAAGCACAGCAACAAGTTGATAATCAACAACAAGTAGTTAATGATGCACAAACTGCACTAAACAACGATGGCCAAAATATCCAAAGTGCTACGAGTGCTGTAAGTCAAGCTAGTCAAGCAGTGGATCAAGCACGCCAAACTGCTACAGATGCAATTAACCAAGCTGCAGCACAACAAGCTAATGAAGCCCAAAATAAAATTGACCAACTTGAAAACCAAGGAAAGGCTCAAGCTAGTCAAAACTTAGATAATCAGATTAATAATGTTAGTGGTCAAGTAACAGACGCACAAAATAATGTAAATAATACCAATTCAAAGATTAGTGATTTACAAGACCAAGTAAAGGATTTACAGGATCAAGAAAACCAAGGAAATACGGATCCAAATCTTGTTCATCTCAATGGACAGACCGTTGATACTTCAAAGAGTCTATTAGAAAATGCCGCCCGAAATAATCTGTGGAAAAAGACTACTTATGTTTCTGATGGTGATTGGGATGGTAAGTTTGTTCCAGAGAATATTTTTGTGACACCAGATGAAGATGCTGACAGTTTTGCTACTGCTAATGACGGTTATTCAAAGACCCAATTATTACAAGAATGGAAGCTTTATGAGACTATAGCACGTAAAACTGATATAGTTAACAAACAATCAGGCATGACGGATGCTCAAATGGAAGAGCTAGCAATTCTGTTAATGAATCAAATTAATCATGCGCGTCAACAACGTGGTCTAAAACCATTTATTATGACAGAACAGAAGTATCAACAGGCACAAGTTAGGGCAAAATTAAGTGCAAGTAGGTGGAGTCATAATGAGGACGACATTCTTACTGCGTTTGGACGTGACCAATATGAAAATTTAGGATCTTTTGATACTAATCCCGCAAATATTCAATGGGGATGGAATTCACGTGAAGCTCTTGATAAAGGTGAAAATCCCACGGATGCTTATGTAAATACCGATGATAATGATCCATTAACTATGTTTGCTATATTGATGGACGCTGATGAACCTGTAAATGACATGCTTAATAATGAAGGAGCACATGGTGGGCACCGTGAAAATTTCCTTGAAGATACTGGTGATTTAAACTATGATGCCGCATTTGGATTCGCACCTTATATGGATAATGGAGAACTTAGGTATTATCTGACGTTTGATTACGATGGCCCTGCACGCAATAATACTCCAAACATGATGGATCGTATTGCACAATATCAAGCAATGGGACCAATTACTGGTGATGCAAAGGCTGTTGATAATAGTGCTAAGATTAACGATTTGAATAACCAAATTACTAATCTTCAAAACACTTTAGCTAGTCAAACTTCTAAGCTCCAAAGTTTACAAAGTCAACTGCAAAACTTGCAAGCACAAAAAGCTAATGTTCAATTTAACTTAAACCAATTGAGTTCAGATCAACAAGCTGAATACAATAATGCTAAGGAAACATTAGCTACAGTAAACGATTGGAAGCAAGGACAATTGTCTAACCTTGATAGCAACAGTAATGTTCAAGATGCCTTGAACAAGTTAGGTTCAGCCAAGAGTAACCTTGAAAGTGCAAAGAGCATTAAGGCAGAAGATGAAACTAATTTACAACAAGCCAAGGATGGTTTAACTAGTTTGACCCAAATATTAGCTACCAAGCAATCTGCACTTGATAATGCAGAACAAACAGCTAATGCAAGTGCTAATCAAGCAGTTAAGGAAGCACAAAAGAAGTTAGATACTATTAATGGTAAGATTGCTGATTTGCAAAATGCTATTGCAACTACTAAGGCAACTATCAGTAATGCTCAAGTACAACTTGATAAGGATAACCAAAAGATTACTGGCATCAAGAATGGTCAAAAACCTGCTAAGCCTGATACTGATAAAGATGAAAGTAACAAAGGTACCACTACGCCTTCTGAATCATCAAAGGGTGACGATCAAAAGGATCATCAAACTACTCCAGTTGAACCATCTAAGCCAAGCGATGGCAACAAGGGTAATGTAACACCATCTGATCCAAATAAGGATAGTGAAACTACCAATCCTACTACACCATCTAACCCAACAACACCTGCACAACCAGATACCGGTAACGCATCAATTAGTGGTCAAGCTGGTCATAAGCCTGCTACATCAGACAAGAGTAGTGAAGTATCTAATAACACTGCTACTAAGCCAACAATTGTATTACCAACTACTGATAAGGAAAACGATTCAGCAGTTTCTGGTGCACAAGGACAAAATACAACTATGACTCGTGAACAATACAAAGCGCAACAAGCTAAATTGCCACAAACAGGTAATAATGACAGTAAAGCAGTGATTGCATTAGGAGTATTAGCTGGTATGTTTGGCTTTGGATTAGTGACTAAAGGCAAAAAGGAATTTTAATTAGACTAATAAAGTATTAGGCTTAATATACTTACTTATTCTTTCTTAAAATAGAGCAATGAGATGTTGAATTATGTGTTCTTTCACTACATCTCATTGCTTTTATTTAATACAAGTTTTCAGTAAGGTGGATAACTAGTAATGAATAAAATTAGTGAAGAAAAATTAACTATTAAAAATACTGATAAGATAGATGTTCCAGTTACAGAGTTAGAAAATAAGAATATATCAATATTTGATATGGTTAGTAGTCAACAGATTAAAATTGATGATTGTGCTCATAAACCTAAAAAAGGTTAAAAATATTACTGCTTTATGTGTTCACGCTAAAAAATTTTTTTGAATAAATCTTTTTTAATTAGAATAAGTTTGTTGAGGTGAATAACTTTAACAAAAAATTTAAAAAAGGATAGGTAAGATAAATGTTACGAAAACATTTACACGAAACCTATATGGTTTCATTAATCCAATTCTTAAAAAATTGGGAATATCTGTTAGCTATGAACGACAAAGCAAAAAAGACAATCACTCTTAAGCGAGGTAACAAAATTGTTGCTACCGTATTTACTCCTTATACTTTTGAAAAAACTGATGCCGAGATTGAGAAGTTGGAAGCAACTCATCAAGCAGACCAGTTTAAGATTAAGCATTTAAGAAAAGAAAATGAAATTCTTAAAGCTCGTCTTGAATTGTTAGAAAAATTAAATAGAACTAACAACGCTCCATTTGAATAAGCAAAAAACACTTAGTGACTGACGTGTACCCCCAGAGTTGGAAATCAACTCTGGGGGTATTTTATATGACCAAAATTAGCGTTAAAACTAAACTTAAAGCTGTTGAAGAATAT
>NZ_JACIVF010000029.1 GCF_014145585.1 Limosilactobacillus agrestis | reverse complement strand
CACTTCAATATGAGCAGAATCTAGTTGCCTAGAAAAATATTTATTCAATTTTAAAGCAAGAACATACAGGTTCCAACTTTAAGGGTACACGTCATTCTGAATGGTGTTTTTTTATTCCCAATAATCTTCTGACGAATCGTTAACTTAATAACTAACTAAGTTAAATCAATCCATTCTCCTCTATGCCTCCTTTGTGAAATCAATTTCAATGGTTAATAGTTAGTGAATCTGCCATCTCATCGCCCTAAAAATAATACCAATGCTTTTTGCTGTCATGAAAGTGTTATCAAGACAATGTTGTAAGCGAATTCACAAAAAGCAACCATTGTTTAAAGATTCACAAAGATGTTTACAAAGCAAAAAAATGTAGTAATATTATAAATGTTCAAAGGTTAACAAAGAAAAATTGAAAAAGGAGATTTCAATTATGCCTGCTAACAACAAAAAACAAGTTGAAAAAAACGTATTAACTGAAGAAGAAAAAAAGAAAAATGCACAAAAATTAGTTGATGACATCATTGCCAAAAGTGAAGCTGCTTTTGAACAATTACGTTACTACTCACAAGAACAAGTTGATAAAATTTGTCAAGCAATGGCCTTGGCTGCTGAAGAACATCACATGGATTTAGCTATTGATGCAGCCGAAGAAACAGGTCGTGGAGTTGCCGAAGATAAGGCTATCAAGAACATCTACGCAAGTGAATACATTTGGAACAACATCCGTCATGATAAAACTGTAGGAATCATTGAAGATAACGATGAAAACCAAACTATCACGATTGCCGATCCTCTTGGTATTATTGCAGGTATCGTTCCCGTTACTAACCCTACATCAACAACTATTTTCAAATCAATCATTAGCGCTAAGACACGGAATACAATTATCTTTTCATTCCACCGTCAAGCAATGAAATCTTCTATTAAAACGGCTAAGATTTTACAAGAGGCTGCTGAAAAAGCTGGTGCACCAAAAAACATGATTCAATGGCTTCCTGAAAGTAGCCGTGAAAATACAACTGCACTGTTACAACATCCTAAGACTGCTACCATTTTAGCAACTGGTGGCCCTTCATTAGTTAAGGCTGCTTATAGTTCAGGTAACCCTGCACTTGGTGTTGGTCCTGGTAACGGTCCAGCTTACATTGAAAAGACTGCTAATATTGAGCGTTCTGTTTACGATATTGTTCTTTCTAAGACTTTCGATAACGGAATGATCTGTGCTACTGAAAACTCAGTTGTTGTTGACGAAGAGATCTACGACAAGGTAAAAGAAGAATTCCAAAAATGGAACTGTTACTTCTTGAAGCCAAATGAAATTGATAAGTTCACTGACGGCTTCATCGATCCTAAGCGTCACCAAGTTCGTGGACCGATTGCTGGTCGTTCAGCTAACGCTATCGCTGACATGTGTGGAATTAATGTACCTGAAAACACTAAGGTTATTATTGCCGAATATGAAGGTGTTGGTGACAAATACCCCCTTTCAGCTGAAAAGCTTTCACCAGTATTAACAATGTACAAGGCTACTTCCCATGAAAATGCTTTTGATATCTGTGCTCAATTACTGCACTACGGTGGTGAGGGGCACACTGCTGCAATCCATACTCTTGATGATGATTTAGCAACTAAGTACGGTCTTGAAATGCGTGCTTCACGGATTATTGTTAACTCACCATCTGGTATTGGTGGTATCGGTAACATCTACAACAACATGACACCATCACTTACTTTAGGTACTGGTTCATATGGTGGTAACTCAATTTCTCATAACGTTACTGATTGGGACCTCTTAAACATCAAAACAATTGCGAAGCGGCGTGAAAACCGTCAATGGGTTAAAATTCCCCCAAAAGTATACTTTCAACGCAACTCACTAAAAGAATTGCAAGATATTCCAAACATTAACCGGGCATTTATCGTTACTGGTCCTGGAATGAGCAAGCGTGGTTACGTTCAACGTGTTATCGACCAACTACGTCAACGTCAAAACGACACTGCTTTCTTAGTATTCGATGATGTTGAAGAAGATCCATCAACAAACACTGTTGAAAAGGGTGTTGCCATGATGAACGACTTTAAGCCTGATACAATCATTGCTCTTGGTGGTGGTTCACCAATGGATGCTGCTAAAGCAATGTGGATGTTCTATGAGCACCCAGAAACTTCCTGGTACGGGGTTATGCAAAAGTACCTTGATATCCGGAAGCGTGCTTACCAAATCAAGAAACCTACTAAGTCTCAACTTATTGGTATCCCTACGACATCAGGTACTGGTTCAGAAGTTACTCCATTTGCCGTTATTACCGATTCAGAAACCCATGTCAAGTACCCACTTGCTGACTACGCCTTAACACCAAACATTGCGATTGTTGACTCACAATTCGTTGAAACTGTTCCAGCAAAAACCACTGCTTGGACTGGACTAGACGTTTTATGTCACGCTACTGAATCATATGTTTCTGTTATGGCAACTGATTACACTCGTGGATGGTCATTACAAACTATTAAAGGTGTAATGGAAAACCTTTCTAAGTCCGTTCAAGGTGATAAGTTAGCTCGTCGTAAGATGCATGACTTCTCAACAATGGCTGGTATGGCATTTGGTCAAGCCTTCTTAGGAATTAACCATTCTCTTGCCCATAAGATGGGTGGAGCATTCGGTCTTCCTCACGGTTTACTTATCGCTATTGCAATGCCACAAGTAATTCGTTTTAACGCAAAACGTCCACAAAAACTTGCTCTCTGGCCTCACTATGAGACTTACCATGCAACTAAGGACTATGCTGACATTGCACGATTCATTGGTTTGAAAGGTAACACTGATGAAGAATTAGCTGAAGCATATGCTAAGAAAGTTATCGAACTCGCTCACGAATGTGGTGTTAAACTTAGTCTTAAGGACAATGGCGTTACACGTGAAGAATTTGATAAGGCCGTTGACGATCTTGCTCGCTTAGCTTACGAAGATCAATGTACTACGACTAATCCAGTTGAACCACTTGTTAGCCAACTCAAGGAATTACTTGAACGTTGCTATGATGGTACGGGCGTTGAAGAAAAATAATCCAGCGCATAATTAAAAATTAAGACTTTTCTCTTATTAAAAAGCTCCTCGATATCTAGCTGGATATCGAGGGGCTTTTATTGATCTTAGTCTACTTAATTTACTTCATTATCACCAGATTGCGTTATTAAGCGGAGGACATTTTCTGCATCATCATTTTGATGTAAGGATTCTTCACCTTTGTCTTCCCCATTAAGTTCATTATCACCGGCATCAGTCTTTAGGAAATAACCATCAACAGTTGTGTTTGTGACCGTATTATCGCCAGACTGATTATTAACAGTATATTGGCCTTGAACTGTTAAATCATGTCCTGTGAAGTTACCTGACGAAAGTTTTGTACTTCCACCACGTAATGTAACTTGATGATATTCAACGTCGCCTGCACCACTGTTAACATCAATATTGTCCATTTTAACTTTAGAAACTGTTAGATCACCACTTTCTAAATGAATGCGCCCAGCTAAGGCTTGGTCATGCGGGATAGTCACAATGATTAAATCTTGGTGAGGTTGATAATCGTTAAAATTAAAGACAAGCGGAAATCCACCAGTTTGGCGAATTGAAGCAACATTATTATGAACAGTTACTGCCGGAGTATGCTTACTGATGCCAGAATAAGTAATCTGATAATTCTTGCCTTCACGAATTACTACATTAGCCGTCGATGCTGAAATATCAATCCGTTCAAAAGCTTTTTTAGTACTTATCGTTTTAGTGTGAAAATGAAAAATTGCTGGACGATTGTTTTCAAAATAAACGGCCTTGTTACCATTATTAAAGAAGCCTATTCCAAGGAGAACTACTCCTATGATTAAAACAATCAATCCTACCTTAAACGTCTTTTTCATTTACTTTTTCCCCCTTACCTGTACTTTTGCATAAATGAATTTAGCAAAATTTGCAATCCCTTGAACAATAACTCTGATTAACCAGTAGATTAAAGGCAAACAAACAAGGAATAAGCCGATGAGGGTCACTCCTAATCCAAGATAAAATAGTCCACTGAACAAGTTTGTCGCAATTAAACCTATTCCAACATAAAGAGATACAATCGCTATGGCAGCAACTCCAAAGATCAAGACAATTATTCCAGCGATTAAACCGAATGCGATTCCCCCTGCTGCCAACAATAGTACTAATAAGGCAATTCCTAGCCCAAATGTTATTGGTGAAGTAATAATCGCTACTAGCACCCACCAAAAGACACGCCAACTAGAATGAGGTGAAGCAGGGTGTCCTTCTTTAAGTGACTCATTATTAGCTTTAATTGAATAATCGGCTAGTATCTTATGGCTTAACTGTCGTGGTGTGCCTAACCTTTCCTCAATTGCTGTTCGGGTTTCTAGTCTAGCATCTGCAATATACTCATCATAAAATTCTAAGGCATCATTTCGTTCTTCATCAGTCAATTGTCTTAAATATATTGATAAATCATTGATGTATTTTTGACGTTCATTCATCTTTATCTTCTCCCTCACTTAACCCATAAAAAATACCATCTAAACTATTTTTATAATCATTCCATAACTTACGAATACGTTGTAAGTGTTTCTTGCCGGCCTCCGTAATTTGATAATAACGACGATTACGTCCCTGATAAGGCTGATCATAAGTTGTTAAATAGCTATCTTTCTTTAACCGGCGTAAAACGGGATACATTGTTGATTCGGAAATAGTAATAGCTGATTGCATTCGCTGGGTTAGGGCATACCCATAATAATCTTTGTGTTCAAGAATTGCTAAGACCATCCCATCGAGTAAGTCTGCTGTAATTTGAATCTTCATTCTATCCCTCCTTTTTAAGCAGTAATATTATATGAAATATAATATAGTAGTTGAATATAGTATACAAGTATTATTTAAAAATAAATTAAATATTCCTGTGTCATCTCATAAAAGAACTAAGCATATAATCTGTTTGGTATAATTATAATTGAAGTTATCCCCCCTAGAACTAAAAGGAGGTCTATTTTATGTTAAGAGAATTCAAAACATTTATTGCACGTGGTAGCGTCATTGACATGGCCGTTGGGATAATTGTTGGGGCAGCTTTTACATCTATCGTTAAGTCACTAGTTAATAACCTGATCAATCCCCTTATCGGTCTATTCATTGGTCGAGTTGACCTATCTAACCTTGTTTTGATAGTTGGTGACGCTCAATTTAAATATGGAAGTTTCCTAAATGCGGTTATTAACTTCCTAATTATTTCCTTTGTTGTTTTCTTAATGGTAAAAGCAATTAATACTTTCCGTAAAAAAGAGGATAATCAAAAAGATACTCCTAGCGAAGAAGTTATGTACCTCAAAGAAATTACTGAACTTCTTAAAAAGAATAAAGATTAAAAAGCGGCCTCCAAGGTTCGGTTTTACCGAGTGTTGGAGGCCATTATTGTGTACTACGCTATTTATTCTTTATGAAAGGAGCCTGACCTATGTCACACCCCTCTTTATTAAGATATAATATTTTTATTTTTATATCATATTATTGGAATTGAGTTTGTATAATTGTTACTATCATAGTAGGATAACAAAAGAGGTGATAATCATGTTCAAAAAGAAAAAGTGTCCTACGTCAGGTAGCCAAGAAAATGTAACAAGCGCATACCAAAAAGGTTATGATCAAGCAGTTAAAGATTATAAGGCACTAGAACCTTTCCGCAAATATCCGCAACGAGTTATTAATGTTACCAACAAATTCATCAAAGGTAAGATGCATGCACTTCATGACTATGTTGACGGATATGAAGATGCTAAACAGCAACTTTCCCAAAAATAAAGTATTACCATTATCTATCGTAAATTACGAATATTTGAATAACTTCAACTGCTAACTACACCGAGTAATACTTTTTTCGAATGTTGCTATTTATCAGTACAGTATAAAGTTATTTGCTTTTATTTAAGTCCTAAGGAGGGATAGCTTATGTTATTTAATGTTATTTTTTGGATCTTAGCTATTTGGTTTGTCATTAATGTTATTTGGATGTGGTTCCAACTTAATAATCAAATCCTACAAAAGACTTTCGCTTGGATCAATGTTTGTGCAATTATTATTGGTTTTTGGGTTTATTATGGTGTATCTCATGATGCAAGCGCAATTAACGGTTGGTTTATTGCTATGAACTGGGTTAATATTGCTATTGCTGCTATTCAATTCTACTTTGGTTACCGCACCAGTAACAATAGTACTACTCATCCTACAAAGTAGGTTTACCTACTTTGTAACTTTTCTATTCTCCTTTTCACATGTCAAAAGGAGAATGGGAAACAACTTTCTTGACAAGGTGGATAGTTAAGTCCCCCGCCAGCTACTACATCATAGTAGTCTATACTTTAAGAAGTTAAGTTGATTTGTAGCCCAATTAAATACGAGACAATTGATTGATTAATTCAATTAATAACCTCTTACACCACTGTACGTACGGGCAGTTTGTCAACTTAATCATGTTTGAATTAACTGGAGCGTCTTGAACAGATTTATAAGTCCAAGTTGTTCCAGTTTTTCATTTTTAAGGTATTTTCCCTTAAAATTTTTTAGATTCCCCCTCACTCACAGTTGGATCATCAACTTATAGTTCCAACTACTACGGCCCATACGCTACCATATTCATGCTAGGCGCACAAACAAAAAAAGAGTTACGAAAATTACTTCTCGTAACTCTTTTTTACTTAATAATTTTAGACTACTTAAGGGTAACAGTAGCACCAGCAGCTTCAAGCTTTTCCTTGATGTCGTTAGCTTCGTCTTCCTTAACGTCTTCCTTAATAGCTGATGGAGCACCATCAACAAGGTCCTTAGCATCCTTAAGACCAAGACCAGTAATGTCCTTAACAGCCTTAATAACCTTAACCTTAGCTGAACCTGGTTCAGTTAATTCTACAGTGAAGCTGTCCTTAGCAGCAGCGTCACCACCAGCAGCACCTGCAACTGCAACTGGAGCAGCAGCAGAAACGTCAAATTCTTCTTCGATAGCCTTAACTAAGTCGTTAAGGTCAGAGATTGATGCTTCCTTTAATGAAGCAATAATAGCATCCTTATCAAAAGCCATGTTTATTTCCTCCAATGTTTAGGTAATTAATTTTAATTTTGTATTGTATTGATATATTATGCGGCTTCGTCTTCCTTGTCGGCAATAGCCTTGACTGCGCGAGCAATCTTCCGCATTGGATCTTGTAATGCAGATGCAAGCATTGACAACAGTTCTTCTCGACCTGGCATATTTGCATATTCGTTGATTTCGTCAAGAGTCTTAACACTCTTTTCAATGAAGCCACCCTTGATTTCAAGAGCGTCGTGATCATCAGCGAACTTCTTTAAGATCTTAGCTGGAGCAATTGGGTCTTCGTCAGAAAAGGCAACAGCAGTTGGTCCAACAAAAGTAGAACGAAGATCTTCGTAATCAGTGCCTTCAACAGCACGATCAAGAATCTTGTTCTTGATAACTGACATTTGGACACCCGCATCGCGAAGTTGCTTACGTAAGTCAGTAACTTCCGCAACAGTCAAACCACGGTAATCTACAACGATAGCACTTTGGGCTGCATTAAGCATATCAATAGTTTGCTTAACGATTTCAGCTTTCTTAGCAATAGCTGCTTCACTCATGAATTTTCACCTCCTGCAATGTTTTTTTGATCGGATTTATAAAAAAATCCCTATGACCGCAGACATAGAGAAGGAACTTTCATTTCTTCCTCGGCAGGCATTTAATTAAGGCTTTCGCCACCTGAGTCTTAGGCAGAGTCATATTTAATCAACTTTTACAGTTTAACATATTCCCTAAAGTTCTGTAAAGGGACTTTTTTATAATTCTTTTTGGGTTTCCGCCCATTCAGCAATCGCATCTAAAATCCGTTCACTTGCATACCCATCCCCATAAGGATTCTGAGCTTTACTCATCTTATCATATTCTTCAGGATTCTCTAATAATGAAGATAATTCTTTAGCTACATTATTAAATTCCGTCCCGATTAATTTAAGGGTTCCGGCAGTTACACCTTCTGGACGCTCTGTAGTAGTACGCAAAACGAGAACTGGTTTATGAAGTGCCGGTGCTTCTTCCTGCACCCCGCCTGAATCACTCATTACCAGTAAAGCCTTACTCATAATATTATGAAAATCAACCACATCCAATGGGGAAATCAAATGAAAATGATTATCATTTCCCAAAATTTTGTTAGCAACCGCTTGGACTTTCGGATTAAGGTGAACCGGATAAATAACGTCAATATCGTCACGGTGGTCCACAATTGTCTTAATTGCCTTAAAGGTTTCTGCCATTGGTTTACCCCAATTTTCTCGCCGGTGCATCGTAAGTAAAATAATTTTCTTGCCGGGGGTAATTTCGTCTAGTACTTGGTGATGGTACGAATGATTAATCGTATACCGCAAAGCATCAATTGCCGTATTACCCGTAACTATAATTCCATGACAATGATTTCCCATTTTGAGATTTTTAGCACTTGTTTCCGTTGGCGCAAAATATAAATCAGCAAGATCGTCAATCATTTGTCGGTTCATCTCTTCCGGATAAGGAGAATATTTATCCCATGTTCGCAACCCAGCTTCTACATGACCAATTGCAATCCGATTATAAAAGGCAGCTAAGGCCGAAGCGTAGGCCGAACTAGTATCACCATGAACTAATACAATATCTGGCCGTTCTTTTTGAATAATTGGTTCAAGTCTGGTCATCGTTTCTATTGTAATTTCTGTTAATGTTTGTCCAGGACGCATTATTTTCAAATTATAATCAGGTTCTATTTGGAAAACAGCCAAAACCTGTTGAAGCATTGCAGCATGCTGACCAGTCGAAACAACCACAGATAAAAAGCGCTCATCTTGCTCCAGTGCCTTAACGACTGGACCCATTTTAATTCCCTCCGGACGAGTTCCAAATACCGTCATTACTTTAATCTTTCTCATCATATCTCCCTGCTAATTATAAATAAACTCAAGCCGCATTTTTCCCATGTTCCGTTTTAATCCACGAATTTTGATGGAAACTCCATCGCCAATAAGCCATTATAATACTAAAAAACAGAATAACATACATATAGGAAATTCCAATCGGTAAAAAGAACAATTGACGCTTTTTTAAAGGGGGTTCATGATAGTGAGCTAAGTCACGACAGTAAAAGATACCAAAAATTATTCCCCAAAATAATGAAAAGGTTACTAATCCTCCTATCACTAATGAAAAGGTCATAATCGGCAAGTAACTATAAAGATCATGCCAATGAGTAAGGGTAATCGTCGTTAAAATAATAATCGCAATATCTGCAAGAAAATTAAGCCATGGCTGAAGCAGAAAATAATATATTCCAAGTTTCTGTGTCCTACTTAAAATTCGACTTTTAATAACTTGCGGAAGGTACTTAAGACAATTTAAATCGCCTTGCACCCACCTACTCCGTTGACGAATAAACCTTTTCGGAGACGTTAATGCTTCCTGGTAAACATATGTATCTGTCATATAATCAACACGCAATTTTTTTAGCATCATCTTTATCGTTAATTCATAATCATCTAATAGCGCATTACCCCAGGGATGTACACCAATTTTATCAATAATTGGTTTGAGACGGAAAAATTGTCCATTTCCACTTAAACCAACTGTTTTAGTATACATTCGCATAATTTGAGCCATGTGATTAATGCTAAAAAACTCAATATCTTGCAATATTTGTAAGCCATTTTTAAAATGTGGATACATTTTAACTCGCATCTGGGTAATGTTCGTCTTTGGTAAAGAAAAATATGCATTTAATCTTTGTAGCGCATTATCAGCTAATTGCGCATCAGCATCCACAACCCCAATAATAACCTTTTCAAAGGGAACTCCCTGACGGATAGTGATCTGACAGATATAATCTAAAGCAAAGTTCAATACGTCTCCTTTACCTGTATGGGCATTAGGGACATAACGCCGTAAAAGGTGTACACGTGAATTATTAATCTGCTTAATTTTACTGATCGAACCATCACTACTGGCATCATCTACTACTACTATTTCAAATTGTTTAAATTTCAATAGCCCCTTTATTGTTCGTTGAATAACCCCTGCTTCATTAAAACATGGAACGATAACATAATATTGTAAATTACAGTCAATTTTAGCTGGTTGTTGGTTTCCAGCAAAGTGATAAAAGTCACGAGGATATGAAATCATTCGAAATAAAAGACTAATCAACGAATAAAATAAAAATATAAACAGCGCGATCCCCCAAATAAGTGTAAAAATTACAATTAACATCTATAATTATCCCTTTTTCATATTTTGGTGATAAATCAGCCAAAATAAAAAACTAACTACAAAAGATACCATAAACATTACTATTAAAGTAAGGATAACGGACGCTGCCATTCCTGTATTAGTTAAATTTATTATTGACATTATCAAAAACTCCTTTTACCTTTAAAAATTTTGATAATGCCTATTTCTATCCCAATTGGATAGTCAGAAACCCGAATATTTAAAACTTATCAGCAATTAATATAATTATAATCATAATTAACTAAAAGTACAAAATGATTTTAGTGATGTAATTCATTTATAGCAACATATAAATAGAGACTATGGAAAAATTTCCACAGCCTCACAACTACTTAAATTCAAATTTTTATTAGGATTATCTTTATTAATGGCTAAAATAATTACTTATTAACGGCAGCTGTTAAAGCCGCTCCTAAACGCTTTAATCCGACTTCAATCTGGTCTTCTTTCATATTTGAATAGTTCAAGCGGAAAGCACCGGGTTGAACTTCACTAGCAAAGAATGGGTCACCGGGAACAAAGGCTACATTATGTTCAAGGCATTCTTTAAATAATTCAACTGTATCATCAACACCGGGCACTTCTACCCACAAGAACATGCCACCTTCTGGATCGGTGTATTTAACTCCTTCTGGGAAGTATTTTTTTATTCCTTCCAGCATTAAATCTTTACGTTTGCCGTATAAATTACTAATTTCTTTAACGTGGGCATCCACATCATTATCAGCAAAGAATTGGGCAACCGCGAATTGAGCTAAGTTATCTGTATGAAGGTCAGCCGATTGCTTAAGAACTGTTAATTTATTAACAACATCTTCATCAGCAACCAACCATCCTAAGCGAAATCCGGGTGCTAATGTCTTGGAAAATGTACTCATATAAAGGACATGGCCTGATTTATCAAACGCCTTAACCGCTGGTACATGCTCGCCAACAAAACGAATTTCACCATATGGATTATCTTCTAGTATATATACATCGTATTTTTCTGCTAATTCAGCTAACTGCTTTCGGCGTTCTTCAGTCATTGTTCGTCCAGTTGGATTTTGGAAGTTTGGTACTGTATAAATGAGTTTGGTATTTGGATTAGCCTTCAGCGCTTCTTCTAATGCATCCATCTTCATCCCATCTTCATCCATCTCAACACTAGCAAAATTAGCACCGTAAGAACGAAAAACATCTAAAGCACACAGATATGTTGGTTGTTCAACTAATACAGTATCACCAGGATCAACAAAAGCCTTCCCTACCAAATCCAGGACCTGTTCGGATCCCGTTGTTACTAAAACATTGTCTAATTCAGAGTCAACGTTTTCTTTTTCCTTTACATGCTGTTGGATGACCTCACGTAAAGCTGTGACTCCCTTTGCTGCTCCATACTGCATCGCTTCTTGACCATGTTCTTCAAAAACCTTATCAACAGCTGCCTTCATTTCTTTAACAGGAAACAATTCGGGTGCCGGCAATCCCCCAGCAAATGAAATAATCTTAGGATCCGCTGCTGCTTGTAAAATTGCACCAACTGCATCCGTACCATCTGCTGGAACACGCTCTGAAAATTTAAATTGTGTCATTGTCGTCACTCCTTAATTAGTTTTAAATCCAAATGATAAAATCTAATTATTTTTTAATTATTTTATCATCGTTTAATAATATAGCACAACATATCTCCATTGTGAAGTGTGAAAATTACTCGGACATAAATGATCGAGTCTCTGGGAACACCGAGTAATTTAGGATGTTGCTTCTGTATTCAGAAGACCAAATATTTACAGCCCCCTTCTTTCACCATCCACCCCGAGGGTACAAAAAAAGACTTTGAACAAAAATTCAAAGTCTCGTTAATTCTAATTAATTTAAATTAAAATGTGGTTAAATCAAGCGTAACACTAGGTCCAAATGTTGAAGAAATGGAAGCGTGCTTGATGTATGTTCCACGTACTGAAGCTGGACGAGCCTTAGCCACAATATCTTCTAAAGTGGCCAAGTTTTCAACTAACTTGTCAGTATCAAATGAAACCTTACCGAATGGCACAGCAACGTTACCATCACGGTCAGTCCGGTAAGTTACTTGACCAGCCTTGGCATCTGAAACAGCCTTAGCCACGTCCATTGTAACAGTACCAGTCTTAGGGTTTGGCATTAAGCCCTTAGGTCCAAGGACACGTCCTAAACGACCTACTTTAGGCATCATATCTGGTGTTGCAATTGCAACGTCAAAGTCAAGCCAACCGTCTTGAATCTTTTCTACTAAGTCATCGTCGCCAACAAAGTCAGCACCAGCTTCTTGAGCAGCCTTAGCATTTTCACCATTAGCGAAAACAATAACTGTTTGATCCTTACCAGTACCATTTGGTAAAACAACGGCACCACGTAATTGTTGGTCAGCTTGCTTTGTGTCAACGTTTAAGTTAAATGCTACTTCGATAGTAGAGTCGAAGTTAGCGTAGGCAATATCTTTTACTAATTGGACAGCGTCTTTAACAGCGTATTCTTTCTTGCTGTCAACTTTCTTGAGCGCGTCTTGGTACTTCTTACCACGTTTTTTAGCCATCTTGTGTTTTCCTCCTTGCAAATGTGGTCGAGCGGAGTTATACCTCCCACGTAGGTGCACTATTTTCATAGCGCATCCCGACTGCTAGTAATTAGTCTTCAACAGTGAAGCCCATGCTACGAGCAGTACCTTCAATCATGCGCATAGCTGCTTCTACGTCAGCTGCGTTTAGATCTTGCATCTTAGTTTCAGCGATTTCCTTAACTTGGTCCTTCGTTACTGAAGCAACCTTGTTTGTGTTAGGTT
Organism: Limosilactobacillus agrestis; assembly: GCF_014145585.1. Lineage (GTDB taxonomy): Bacteria > Bacillota > Bacilli > Lactobacillales > Lactobacillaceae > Limosilactobacillus > Limosilactobacillus agrestis. The sequence continues at coordinate 38,088 of NZ_JACIVF010000029.1, read as the reverse complement.
CACCGGAACCATGTTCAACACCAGCGGCCTTCTTTAGTAAGACAGCAGCAGGTGGCGTCTTAGTAATGAAGTCGAATGAACGGTCCTCATATACAGTAATTACAACTGGGATTAACATACCCTTTTGGTCTGCAGTCCGTGCGTTGAATTCCTTAGTGAAGCCCATAATGTTAATACCTGCTTGTCCAAGTGCAGGACCTACTGGTGGAGCTGGTGTAGCGGCACCGGCAGGAATTTGCAACTTGACAATGTTAGCTACTTTCTTTGCCACGAGACAAAACCTCCTTAGTCCGTGTTGTGGTCATGATGAGGCAGTAAGTTTTACCTCTCCCACAGTATGTTAATAGCATACTAAGAAAACATACCACAATTCTTAACTTATTTCAATGATTTTCAAAAGATTAAACTAACTAAAATGTATCGATTTGATCAAAACCTAATTCAGCAGCTGTTTCACGACCGAACATTTCAACGGTTGCCTTAATTTTTTGCTTTTCGTGGTCAACTTCGACAACTTTGGCCGTCATATCAGCAAAGGAACCAGCAATAACTTTTACAGTATCACCTTCCTTAACATCAATATCACTAACAGTTGTTTCAGTTCCCATCCGCTTCATAATACGTTCAACTTCTTCAGAAAGCAATGGGGTTGGTTTGGAACCACCACCGTGAGATCCTAAGAAACCAGTTACTCCCGGAGTATTACGAGCAATATACCAAGCCTGATCAGTCATTACCATTTCAACTAAAACATATCCTGGGAACGTCTTTTCAATTGTCTCTTTTGCTTGCCCGTCTTTAACCTGGCGAACTTCTTCTTCAGGAACAACTACTCGAAAAATATAGTCTTCCATTCCCATTGATTGGGCTCGTGATTCCAAGTTACTCTTAACCCGGTTTTCGTAACCAGAGTAGGTATGGAGCACATACCAACGTTTTTCATGTGATTCCACGATGAATCCTCCTATCATAATTTAAATCATTTTTTAGTAAAATAAAAAACTTCGTAATAGCTACGAAGTTCCCTTAGATTTAGTATAACAAACTAATTTCTATTTGACTACTAATGTTAAACAAAGAGTTTCATCATTAATTGAATTAACCAATCAAACAGAGCAAAGAATAGTACGAAGAACAGAGTCAATGAAACAACAATAGTCGTATCACGACGATTTTCCTTAGCTGTTGGCCATACAACTAGCTTCATTTCGTGGTTAACACTCTTGATAAATCGAATTAAGTGCATAATTTCCTCCACTATCTGCTTTCACGGTGAATAGTATACTCACCGCAATATTTACAGAATTTACGTAATTCTAATCGTTCTTGTCGTTGAGGGTTTGCGGTAATCGTATAATTACGCGCACCGCACTTTGTACATTCCAATGCTACTTTTTTCTGGGACATACTTACCACCTCCACACAGTACATAGGTTAGCACGAATCAAGGTTTAAAAGCAATAAAATCAAAATTATTTTAAAGGATGGCGTGAATTAAATCCTTGGTAGATCAATAGACTTGCTGCAACACTCGCATTTAAGCTTTGAACGTGCCCAACCATTGGAATTGTCAGCATTTCATCACAAGTTTTCTTTAGCAAGGATGAAATTCCTTTACCCTCATTACCGATAACTAAAGCTACGGCACCATGAGCATCCCATGTTCGATAATCCTTTCCTTTCATATCAGTACCGAATAACCAAACACCTCGTTCTTGAAGCTCTTTAGCAGTTTGAACCAGGTTTGTCACTCGGGCAACTGGTACGTGTTCAATTGCCCCCGTGGATGTTTTGGCAACCACTGAAGTCAACCCGACTGCTCGTCGTCGTGGAATAATAATCCCATGAACACCAGCGGCATCAGCTGTTCGGATGATTGAACCAAGATTATGAGGATCTTCTAGTTCATCAAGAATGAGAAAAAACGGATCTTCGTCATGCTTGGCCGCGTTATCAAAGAGGTCATCAATCGTTGCATACTGATACGCTGCTACAGCTAATACAACCCCCTGGTGATTTTGCCGATCAGTCATCAAATCCAATTTATTTTTAGGAACATTTGATACAACTAAATGGCGTTCTTTAGCCAATTTAACAATCTGGGAAATGGCATCTGCCTTTAAACCAGACTGAATAAAAACTTTATTAATCTCTTGGTCAGATTTTAGTGCCATCACAGCCGGGTGACGACCAATAATAAAATCCATATTCTCATTTTTCATGTGCTGTTCGCCCCGCTTCTACTTGTTCGATACACCATTGTGCTAATTCTGCCAATCGCTCTTCTTTACCAGCTAATTTGAGGTAACCCATCACAGCTTCAAATCCGGTTGAAATCCGGTAAGTCATGACTGATGTATTCTTAGCATGGGTATGACTATTAGCATTTCGTCCCCGCTTAAAGTACGACCATTCTTCATCTGACAATAACTCGTCTTCTTTCATCAGGTCAATGAGAGCCGCCTGTGCTTTAGCTGAAACATAGTGGGTTGCAATATGTTGTAATTTAGTTGGCTTACTAATCCCCTTAGTTAAAAGGTGCTGACGAATGTAAACCTCATAAGCGGCATCCCCTAAATAAGCTAAAGCAATACCATTAAGTTGTCGATAATCTGCTTGTACCATAAGGATCCTTTCTATTTCTTTTTATAACGTGTTCCTTGAGGGGTATCTTCAAGAATAATCCCTTGTTTCTTAAGATTATCACGGATTTCATCACTTCGCGCAAAGTCTTTATTCTTCCGTGCTATATTTCGTTCTTCAATCAATTGCTTGATCTTTTCATCATTAATTTGGTTGTCACTTGCTTCAAGCTTAACGCCAAAAATACTCATCAATTTAACAAGTTCCTTTTTGATTGCTTGAATAGCACCTAAACTAATATTATCTTGTTGCACATAAACATTTGCATACTTAACTAGTTCGTATACTGTGGCAATCCCATTTTGGACATTGATATCATCATCCATCGCCATAATAAATTGATGATGAAATTGATTAAGCCGATCAGTGACTTCTTGAGCATCTCCTTCATCGGCATCTTGTTCACGATAAGTCAAGTTATCAAAAGCTGTTTGAATATGATTAAGATTATTTTGCGCATCAGTTAAATTGGCCTGACTATATTGAATTGGACGCCGATATTGAGTAGTCGCCATAAAGAAACGTAAAACCTGGGGATCTACTTTCTTTATAATTTCATGAACCGTAATGAAATTATGGAGGGACTTACTCATCTTCTCGTTATCTTTTCCAATTGTTACAAAACCATTATGCATCCAGTAACGAACAAACTTTTGACCTGTTTCCGCTTCACTTTGGGCAATCTCATTTTCATGGTGAGGAAATTCAAGATCTTGTCCCCCTGCATGAATATCAATTGTCTTGCCCAAGTACTTAGTAGCCATCACTGAGCATTCAATATGCCATCCCGGACGACCTTTTCCCCATGGTGAATCCCAACTAATTTCGCCAGGCTTAGCTGCTTTCCATAAAGCAAAATCGAGCGGATCTTCCTTTTTATTAACCTCATCTGTACTAACATGTTCGCTAGCACCTACTTCTAAGTCATCTAGCGACTGCCCAGAAAGTTGTCCATAATTCTTAAATTTTCGCGTGCGATAATAAACATCCCCATCTTTAGCATAAGCATACCCTCTATTTATCAGGTCCTGAACAAACTTAATAATCTCACCAATATTTTCAGTTGCCCGGGGATGGAGAGTAGCCGGTTCAATATTGATAGCAGTTGTATCCTCCATAAAAGCATCTATGTATTTTTCTGCTAGCTGGGGAACTGTAATCCCTTGCTCAGCTGCTGCCTTAATCATCTTATCGTCAACATCCGTAAAATTCGAAACGTAATTTACTTTATATCCCTTAAATTCAAGGTAACGTCGGACTGTATCAAAGGCAATCGTACTGCGTGCATTTCCGATATGAATGTAATTATAAACCGTCGGACCACAGACATACATGTTAACAACGCCTGGATGCAATGGCTTAAATTCTTCTTTTTTTCTTGTTAACGTATTGTAAATTGTTAGCATGTCTATCCGCTCCTTAAAATTCATTAATAAAGAATTAATTTGTACAGTTAATCTTACCACATTCCGTATCAGAATAGCATTTCTGATAATATTAATTTGTTTTCAAAAAAATTATTTACTATTTGGTCATACTTTCTTCACATTCTACTGCTATTATATATATCGTAGTAAAGATGAACTTTACTACATCAATGAAACCTATTATTTTTCAATTACTCCTCCCAATAGTAACCGAAAAAAATATTTTCTTTTTACGAAATCTCCCCCAAGATTATCGTAATACTCCCTAAGAAGCAGCTTTTTCCTAAGCTGCTTCTTTTTTTGTTTAAAAATAGCTGCGAGTGAGAAAAGCCTTATTCATCCTCGCAGCTATCTTTCTATTTTTTCTTATCCTTAGTATTCCGATTGTCTTTATGTTCCGCATCCGTATGCTCATCAATTCCTCGTTGGGAATGAAGAGGGCGTGCAAAGATCATTCGACCAGCGTCCGTTTGAAGAGCACTGGTTACTTCAACTTCAATTTGTTTATCCATAAAGTAACGACCGTCTTCAACTACGACCATCGTTCCATCATCAAGGTAAGCAACTCCCTGTTGGCGTTCAGTTCCCTTTTTCACAACAACCACTGTCATCGTTTCACCGGGGATAACGCGTGGTCGTAATGATTTCGCCAAGTTATTAATATTTAATACTTGAACGTTTTGGAATTGAATTACTTTATTAAGGTTATAATCATTGGTCACAATTACCCCATCCACCTTTTTAGCGAGGGCAATTAATTTACTATCAACTTCTGGAATATCTTCAAAATCTCCATCATACATTTCAATTGGAACGATTTTTTCACTCCGTAATTTGTTTAAAATATCAAGGCCACGGCGTCCACGCACACGCTTAATGCTTTCACCAGAATCAGCAATATATTGCAATTCATATAAAACAAAGTTAGGGACCAGTAACGTTCCTTCTAAGAAACCCGTTTTGACTAAATCATAGATGCGTCCATCAATCAAAATATTCGTATCTAGAATTTTATAATGATGATAGTTGTCATCCTGGCGTTCAATTACATTACCACCATCATTTTTACTACTTTTGGCATGGGTAAATGCTTTACGCCAGTCATCTAACCGTGTTGTACCAATCCGAAAACCAAAATAACTAAAGACAATCATTAGAAGGATCGGCAAAATATTATTAATTACCGGAATCCTCGTTCTCCACAATGGAATCGAAATAAGAACCGCCAAAACTAAGCCAATAATCGTTAGTAAGGTTCCAAAGAAAAGGTATACGGGACTACGCTTTGTTAGTTCTTTTTCAATTCGCTGGATCAACTTTTCAGTGCCGCTAACTAATGGGAGTGATAATAGCCAGAAAATAAGTGCCCCAATAATAATGTCGATAAATACTAATAATGCCGAGTTAAGGGCGATGTTCAAAATTCCCCATAATAATGGCAAATAGTAAAATCCCACTGCCGCGCCAACTAGAATATAAATGAGAGTAATCATTCTACGCCGCATTTGCTTCATCCTTTCAATTATTCATTTTACCCCAACGCTAAATATAACGCTTCCTTAAGGGTTGAGACACCAACTACTTGAATATTAGTTGACGGTTTCCAACCCTTTAAATTATTTTTGGGAATAAAGATTCGTCTAAAGCCAAGTTTTTCTGCTTCAGCAACCCGCTGTTCAATGCGGTTTACCCGGCGAATTTCTCCAGTTAAACCTACTTCACCAACAAATGCGTCAGTTGGTTGAGTACCTTTATCCCGATAACTAGAGGCAATACTTACTGCAATTGCTAGATCAATTGCGGGTTCATCCAACTTAACACCCCCAGCTGCTTTTAAATAAGCATCTTGGTTTTGAAGCATTAGGTTAGCACGTTTTTCTAGTACTGCCATTATCAATGATACTCGATTTCTACTCAAACCGGTAGCAGTACGCTGGGCATTCCCATAAACAGTTGGCGTCACAAGCGCCTGAATTTCAACCAAAATTGGCCGTGTACCCTCTAATGAAACAACGACGGCGGAACCAGTGGCATCTTTTAATCGTTCCTCCAAAAAGATTTCTGATGGATTTTTTACTTCCGTCAACCCATTAGTATGCATCTCAAAAATACCAAGCTCATTGGTTGAACCAAAACGATTTTTTACTGATCGCAAAATACGATAAGTATGGTGCAAGTCTCCTTCAAAATACAAAACCGTATCAACCATGTGCTCTAAAATCTTCGGACCGGCAATTGCCCCACCCTTTGTCACATGACCAACCACAAAAATCGTAATGTTATTACTTTTGGCAATCTGCATTAACTGGGCGGTAACTTCACGGATTTGTGATACACTACCAATCGCTGAACTCACATCAGTCGCCTGCATCGTTTGCACTGAGTCAATAACCACATACTCGGGCTTGAGCTCACGAATAGTATCCCGAATACTATCCATATTTGTTTCTGGATACACATAAAAGTCATCTCCTGCGACCTTCAACCGTTCAGCCCGCATTTTAATTTGCGTCCCACTTTCTTCTCCGGACACATATAAAACACGGTGATGCTCATCGCTTAATTGTCCAGAAACTTGCAAAAGGAGGGTTGATTTCCCAATTCCAGGATCCCCACCAATTAAAATTAGTGATCCCGGAACGACACCACCGCCTAAAACCCGATTTAACTCATTCAGTTTTGTTTTAACACGCGGAGTTTCCGTACTATTAATCTCATTAATTTTTTGGGGCTTGGCAACTAAGCCAGTTAAGGTCGTGGTGGCTTTTTTGGTCGGGGCAGAACCTGTTTCTACCTGTTCTTCCACTAAAGTGTTCCATTCACCACAGTTCGGGCATCGTCCTAAGTACCGGGGTGAGTTATAACCACAGTTTTGGCAAACATATTGTGTTCGTACTTTTGCCATTGCTTTAATTCCTCTCTGAGTTATTTATTCTTTTGTTGAACCAAATCCGCCAGTTCGTTTAGCCGTTGGTTGTTCCTCACCATCGGCAGTTAAATACGGCATAAAAATTCCCTGACCAATCCGTTCTCCTTTTTTTATATGATAGTCTCGTAACCCGTAATTAATAAGTTGGAAGAAAATTTCCCCTTCATTACTATCGTTATCATAATAGTCTGCATCTACAATGCCAATTCCGTTCGGTAAAATCAAGCGGCGTTTAAATGGGCCACTTGATCGATTAGCCAGCAACAGAAATTCATCTGGTTGCATATAGGCCTTGATTCCTGTTGGTACTAAGTATGGCTTTAAGCAAGAATCAGCCACCTTAAACTCTTCATCAGTTAGCTTTTTTTGTTGATGAATTTGCCAAAGTGCCTTTAAGAAATTGCCCTTCCAAATTGATGGTAGAACGAAATCCTCTGATGCCGCAAAATCATATCCGGCAGCCCGAGTTGTTTGGCGTTGGGGTAAATGTATATCTTGGTCTTTCTTACTGGAAACAATTTTAAATCCACGTTTCATTACGTTCACCTCATAGTGTTTTATTCTTAGTATTCCAGTATACTATTATATGCTAGATAATAAGTTAATGGTATCGCTTTGATAACTTGACTTTTAAAAGCAGTTTATCGAAAATTATCATGAAAGGATGTGTTTATATGCAATATCGAGTTGATGGGCAGCGGATCATTGCTTTTGACGATCAAGAACCTTTAGTTGGCGAGATCAGTTTTCCAAAAGTTCCAGATACAAATGATCACGTTGTCGTTGAACACGTTTTTGTGCAACCAACTTACCGTGGACAAGGAATTGCAGCTGATCTAGTACGTCAATTTGTGGATTATGCAACGAAGGAACACTACACTGTCAAGCTCATGTGTCCATATGCGGTAGCGCAATTCAAACTACATCCAGAATATCAGCAACTATTGCCAGTTGCAGATCGCTTTAATTAGGAGGAATATTAATGGATCAAAATGCATTAAAAGAACAAACAGGTAAGGAATCAGTTAAGTACATTAAATCTGGGATGATTGTCGGTCTTGGAACTGGATCAACCGTTAAATATATGGTTGATGAGCTTGGTAAGCAAGTCCAAGAAGGTAAAATCAAAGATATCATCGGTGTAACAACTTCAAACCGAACTGCTAAGCAAGCACGCGACCTCGGAATTACAATTAAAGATATTGATGACGTTGACCACATCGATTTAACTATTGACGGGGCCGATGAAATCAGTGATGACTTCCAAGGTATCAAAGGTGGCGGTGGTGCCCTCCTTTGGGAAAAGATCGTTGCCAATGCCTCAAATAAAGTAATGTGGATTGTCGACGAAAGCAAACTCGTCCACAAACTTGGTGCTTTCCCCCTTCCGGTTGAAGTAATTCCCTTTGGTTCCCAACATGTCTTTGACCGTCTTGAAAAGAAAGGCTACAAGCCAACTTGGCGGATGGACGGAGATAAAAAGTTCCGTACTGATGAAAATAACTATATTATTGACCTTCATCTTGGCGAAATTGATGATCCGAAGGCCTTAGCCGATGAATTGATCCACATGGTTGGGATTGTCGAAACTGGTTTATTCTTAAATCGAGTTAACGATGTCATTGTTGGTACTCCAGAAGGTCCAAAGGTATTGCACGCTCGTTAATTCAATCTATTCAAAGGAGATATTGCAAATGAGCTTTTCAATTAATAAAGAAGATATCGCTAGTTTTCATAAAAACTACCGTCATCACCCTAATAGCAGTGTCTTAGAAAATACTGTTACAAAAAACGGTGTACGGAATGCCAGCTTTAATTGGCATTCAATTGCTGATAATACTCCTCATTTTTCCATTGACCTTAAAACGGGGGACGTTGCTGATCAAAAACAATCCGGTCGTTGTTGGATGTTTGCGGCACTCAACACAATGCGTCATGATATGCAGCAAAAGTTTAACTTGCCTGATAATTTTGAACTTTCACAAGCTTACCAGTTCTTCTGGGACAAGTTTGAAAAATCTAATTACTTCTACCAAAACGTAATTAAGACTGCTAAAAAGCCTACTGACAGCCGAAAAGTTTCATGGTTAATGAACGAGCCACAAAACGATGGTGGGCAATGGGATATGCTTTGTGCCCTTATCAGCAAATATGGGGTTATGCCAAAAGCGGCAATGCCCGAATCATTTAACTCTTCTAACTCACGGGGAATTGATGAAGTCCTAAACAACAAGCTTCGTCATGATGCTGTTATTTTGCGGAAAATGATTAACGAAGATCATGCAAATGAAGAAGCAATTGACGAAGCGCGCCGTAAGATGTTAAACGAAAATTATCGAATGCTTGCTTACACGTTTGGTGAACCGGTTAGCCACTTTGACTTCGAATATCGGACAAAGAAGGACAACGAATTCCACCGCGATACTAATCTTACACCACAAGAATTCTTCAAGAAGTATGTTGGCTGGAACCTTGATAACTATATCTCAATTATCCAAGCACCAACTGCTGATAAGAAGTACCACCAAACTTACACCATTGACATGCTTGGTAATGTTGTTGGCGGCCGCGAAATTAAGCACTTAAACCTGCCAATGGATGAATTTAAGCAACTTGCGATTGAACAATTAAAGAATGGCGAAAGCGTTTGGTTTGGTTCAGATGTTATTAAATATTCAGAAACTAAACTTGGGATTATGGCCCTTAACACCTACGACTACGACAAACTATTTGATGTTGATCTTGAAATGACCAAAGCTGAAGCACTGGATTATGGTGAGAGCATGATGGATCACGCAATGGTTATCACTGGTGTTGACCTTGTCGATGGTAAGCCAACCAAGTGGAAAGTCGAAAACTCATGGGGAAACAAGGTCGGTCATAAAGGTTACTTTGTTATGAGTGATGATTGGATGGACAAGTACTGCTACCAAGTCGTCATTAATAAGAAGTACCTTAACGAAGATCTTAAACGTGATTACGCTAAGAGCCCAGTTGTTCTTAAGCCTTGGGATCCAATGGGAACTTTAGCATAATAATTTAACATTAATTTGTGAAAAAGCTGTGATCAATTTATATTTATCGCAGTTTTTTTATTTACCGATAATAATGTTATACTTATTACTACTATTTTAAGAAGGGAGTCATTCTTAATGATTTTTGCACCATTACGTGAATGCGATGTACCAGCTCTCCATTAAAAAAATTTAATGGAGGGATTAATAAATGAAAAAATCAAATACAGTTCTAGGAAGTATTCTTTTAAGCCTCGCAGCAAGTATTTGGGGCGGGATGTTTGTAGTAGTAAAAAGTATTGTGACCATTATTCCACCGGTTGAACTAGTGTGGCTACGATATTTGATTGCATTTTGGGCCTTATTATTTTACTGTTGCCTAAAAAAGATTAAATGGCATTGGGATTGGAAGAACGGTAGTTTAATTATTATTGCCGGAATCATTGGCAATACAATTTCAATCGTAACGCAAGAAACAGGAACATGGCTTTCGTCAGCCCAATTGGGTTCAGTTATTACGGCCGCTACGCCAACTTTTATGGTAATTTTTGCATGGATTTTGCTTCATGAACAAATTACCACAGTTAAAATAATATCTTTAATATTGGCAACAGTCGGTGTCATTTCAATTGTAGGTATTCATCCTACAGGTAGTCATGGTCTAATGGGAATCATGATGCTTATCATTGCGGCACTTACTTGGGCACTCATGTCAGTTATCAATAAAATGATTGATCCACAATATGATGTCTTAGAAATTACTACTATTTCTGTTTTGATTGCAATTTGCTGTCTGACACCATTTGTTATCCATAATTGGTCAGGGACACTTAGCCATGTTAATTTCTTAGCTTTTAACATCTGGGGATCGCTTATCTACTTAGGTGTTATTTCTACAGCAACTGCTTTTGTAATGTGGAATCAAGGATTAAAGTATCTTAATGCCGCTAGCTCTGGACTATTCTTCTTATTCCAACCAGTTGTAGGTACTTTACTCGGTTGGTTATTACTTCATGAGCAAATAACCTGGGGCTTTTTGATTGGCGCGTTTCTAATTGCTGGAAGTATTTGGTATTCAATTAGATTTTCTTAGCATAATTAAAAGATCTCTAACATAGACGTTGGAGATCTTTTTTATTATTCAGTAATATCTGCACCGAAGTACTTTTCAGATAGCTTCTTGACTGTGCCATCTTGTTGAAGTTCCTTAAGCGCTTTGTTGTAGGAAGATTGAATAGCAGTATCTTTCTTGTTAAAAAGCGCTGAAATCTTGGCTGGATCTTGTTCACTAGAAACATCAATCATCTTGAGACCCTTGGTAGTGTGCTTCTTACTATAAGCGTACCAAGCTTCACGAGAGTTGACCGTTCCGGCAGCACGACCTTGCTTAATCATGTCTAGGGAACTGGCAAAGTCGCTGTTTGGTGTAAGAATCCCCTTGTACTTCTTAACCACATTCGCATTATTAGTTCCTGTCCCAGCAATAATCTTCTTCCCCTTAATATCCTTCAAGCTCTTGATATTACTATCAGTAGGAACAATTAATGCAAACCGTGACTTGATATATGGCGTAGAGAAATTATATTGCTTTGCTCGTTCCGGTGTTTGCGTAATGTTGTTCATTACCACATCAAATTTTCCCGAACCAAGGCCGGCAATTAGTGAGTCCCATTTAGTTGGTACAAAGTTAGCCTTTAAGCCCATTTTTTTAGCAATTGCTTTACCAAGGTCTACTTCAAAGCCAGTTAATTTGTTATTTTTGCGGTAAGAATAAGGAGAATAAGTGCCTTCAAGACCAATTGTCAACTCTCCTTTGTGCGTTAACTCTGAATTAACAGCTGATGAAGCAGCAGAGACACCTGTAATTCCCGCAGAGGTACCGACTGTTAAGGCTGCAATTGTTAATAGTGCTTTCTTCCAAAATTTCATGATTCTAAACTTCCTTTATTTTAATTTTTCCATTGTCATTGAAGCAATAAAGTTCTTAATGCGTTCATTTGGATTATCTGGAGCAAAAAACTCATCCGGAGTACCATCATATAAAATTTCGCCGTTTTCCACAAAAATAATCTTATCCGCAACATGTTTCGCAAAGACCATGTTATGCGTCACAATTACCATTGATTGTTTTTCTTCGGCCAATTGCAATAGAACCTTCAGCACACTAAGTTCTAATTCTGGATCAAGAGCCGAGGTTGGTTCATCAAGTAAGATATACTTTGGTGACATTGCCAAAGCCCTCGCAATCGCTACCCGCTGTGCCTGTCCACCAGATAATTCATTCGGATAAGCTTCCCCGTAATCTGCTAAGCCCACTTTAGCAAGTAAATTATGCGCATTTGCAATTGCTTCTTTTTTCGGCTGTTTCAAAACCTGTGTTGGTCCTTCAATAATATTACCAAGGACAGTTTTATTAGGGAAAAGATTGTAGTCTTGGAAAACCATCCCTGTTTCTTGACGAATTGCCAACTTATCTTTATTGCTTATTTTTTGACTGAAATCCAAATGATGAGCATCAAAATCGTACTGGCCACTCTCTGGCATTACTAATAAGTTAAGTGAACGAAGAATTGTTGATTTACCAGATCCAGATGGGCCAACCATCACTGTTGTTTTACCTGCAGGAAACTCTAACGTGGTATTTTTTAGGACTTTTTTATTACCAAAACTCTTATTAATATTTGTTAATTTCATTTTTCTCACCTATTATTTGCATTTACTTGACGATCTACTACTCGCTCAAGATATCCTTGGAAATAAGATAAAATTGTCGTAAAGGCCGCGTAAACCATAGCTACTAAAGTATACATAAGTAATGGTTGATAGTTTTCAGCCGCAATCTGTTGACTAACAGCAAACATTTCCATAATGGTAATTGAAGCAGCTAATGACGTATCCTTTACTAAACTTATAAAACTGTTTGATAAAGGAGGTAAGGCCACTCTTAAGGCTTGTGGTAAAATAATTCGCCACAAGATTTGCAACCGCGTCATTCCGATGGCTGCCCCTGCCTCCCATTGGCCAGTCGGAACTGCACTGATCGCTGCCCGAATTGTTTCTGAAGCATAAGCCCCAGTGTTTAGTGAAAACGTAATAATACCAGCCGTGAATGGTTCAAGTTTTATTCCATGAGGTAAAATTCCCTTGATTCTCAAATATGGTAGTCCAAAGAATACAATAAATAATTGAACTAGGAGTGGTGTTGATCGAAAAAGCCAGACATAAAAACTAGCAATCCATTTAAGAATCATGAATACCCCATGTTGGCGAGAGAGACGGATTAAAGCTGTTATTAGCGCAATAATCAGTCCAAAGAAAAATGAAATAATTGCTAACGGAATCGTATATTTAAATCCCGCTGCTAAGAGTTGTGGTAAAGACGTCTTGATAATTTCCCACATAAGTCACAGTTTCCCTTCTTCTACAATTAATCTAATTTTTTAAGTGCTTGCTGCAAGTCAGCAATAATATCTTCAGAGTCCTCAATTCCTACTGAAAGCCGAATCAATTCATCTTTAATTCCGTTTGCTAATCGTATTTCCCGGGGAATAGATCCATGGGTCATAACAGCAGGAACTTCAATCAAGCTTTCAATTCCTCCTAAACTTTCAGCAAGATCAATTAATTGTAGACTTTCAACAAACTTCTTAGCATCTAAACCATCCTTAAGTTCAAAGGAAATCATTGCTCCAAAGTTACGCATTTGCTTAGCAGCAACCTCATGACCAGGGAAATCTGCTAACCCTGGATAATAAATTTTTCCAATATGGTCATCATGTTGGAGAAAATTAATAACTTCATTAGCATTTTCTTGGTGAACTCGCATCCGGGCACCAAGTGTTTTTATTCCTCGTTGTAATAACCAACTATCATCAGGACCAAGTGTACTGCCGATCGAATTTTGAAGGAATGCTAATTGTTCAGCAACCTCATCATCATTAGTAACTGCTAATCCTGCAACAACATCACTATGACCGCCTAAATATTTGGTTGCGGAGTGCACAACAATATCTGCTCCAAGGCTTAATGGTTGTTGATTATAGGGAGTAGCAAAAGTATTATCAACAATTGTCTTTATACCATGTTTCTTGGCGATACTAGCAATTGCTTTAATATCAGCGATTTGTAAGAGTGGATTAGTCGGTGTTTCAAAATAAACTGCAACGGTGTTATCTTGAATTGCATTTTCGACTGCTTCAAGGTCTTGCATATCAACAACAGTAAATTCAAGGCCAAAGCGTTTTAATACCTTATTGATTAACCGGAATGTTCCACCATATACATCACTACCAACTACAAAATGATCGCCTTGAGAAAATAAAGAAAAAGTAGCATGAATAGCCGCAGAGCCAGAAGCAAATGCAAAGCCGGCTGTCCCATGTTCAAGCTCTGCAATTAATTTTTCAAGAGATGCGCGTGTTGGATTTCCCGTACGAGAATATTCCCACTTAGGTTCACCACCAAGTACATGTTGATGAAATGTTGATGAACGATAGATTGGTGTTGAAACGGCACCGGTTGTCGGATCTTCATTATTACCACCATGAATCAATTGTGTGTTAAATTTCATAATATCAATCTCCTTTAGAATTCAAAAATGAATACGAAAAAGGCGCAAACTCAAGAAACTTTCACTTGAATTTGCGCCTTATGCATTTATTCCCGATTACGTTAGCAGTTACTCAACTAAAAGTAAGCACGCCAAATTGTGGGTCGCATAAGACGCGATCCACAACAACAAACAGTAGCGTTAATTAATTGTTTGTTAAACATGACGTGTTCCTCCTAACTTAGTATGTTGAAATCATAACTTATAAAAAATAAGTTGTCAATATAATTGCTAAAATTTATTTAAATTGATCGTCAAGAAACTTCTGCACAATATTATAAATAGTTGGACTCCAAAAGTCCCGTTCATGGTTTGCCCCCTTAATTCGATACGCTTCAACAGAGTTTCCATTATTCTTCAACCGCATATACATTTTTTCCATTTGTTCATACGGCACCACTTTATCCGCATCGCCGTGGAACAATAAGAATGGCGGATAATTTTGCCCATCTTTGACTTGATGTAAGGGACTCATCTGTTTTTCAATTGCTGGCCACTTTGATACGTCAGGTCCCAATAAGCAATATTGCAATAGCTTATTTCCCGGAACGTTAGCATTATACTCAAAGGTCTTCTCCACGTCCATTGGTGCAAAACAACTAACCACAGCATCAACTGCATCAGATTCGTCTTGATAAAGGTCAACCTTGTAGCGCGAATCATCTCCCGTTAAGCCGACTAACATTGCCGCATTGGCCCCAGAGGAAGTTCCCCAAATTGCAACCTGTTGCGGATCAACTGCATATTTTTGCGCATTTGCCCGCAAGAAGCGAATGGCAGTCTTAACATCTTGCAAAAAGGCCGGAAATGGGTGTCCATCGATTGAACTACGATGTTGAACAGTCGCCACAATATAACCTGCTCGAACAAATTGCACCAGTTGGGGAATTTCTTCGCCCATTGTTGGGGTTCGCCACGAGCTTCCTTGAACAAAAACAATCAATGGTCGGGGCTCAGTTTGATATTGTTTTGGGAAACGTTGCGTCCACGGTGCTAAGATCGACATATGTAATGCCTCCCCATCCATTGCACCATAAACAATATTTTCAATTAAGCGTACTTGGCCGCTTAACGTTGGGTTATTTGCTAATTCGTGTATTGTCATCAATTTCACCATCCATTGTTATAAAAGTCTTTTTAATGACATTAAGATGATCATCAAAGCGATATAAAATTGGCTTTCCATTTGGAACTTCCACTTTATCAATATCATCATCTGAAATACCATCTAAATATTTAATTAGTGCCCGCAAAGAACTACCGTGGGCAACAATTAACTGATTATGTCCATCGATTAAACGAGGCGCAATATGGTCTTGCCAATATGGGAGGAGTCGTTGGAGCGTCATTTCTAAACTCTCACTAAGCGGAATCTTAACTCCTAAGCGATCATAACGGCGATCATGCTGACGTTCTTTTAATTGTGGCGGTAAGTCTTTAAAACCTCGTCGCCACTTATGAAGCTGTTCTGCACCAATTTCTTTCTTCACTTCATCTTTATTTCGACCACTCAATGCCCCATAATGACGTTCGTTTAGTCGCCACGTTTTATGGACAGGAATATATAACTGATTAATTTCTTCTAGGATAATATTAGTCGTCATGATTGCCCGTTCCATGTAGGACGTATATGCATCACTGAATTGGATACCTAGTTTTAGTAATTCCTTACCGACTAATTCACCCTGCTTAATTCCTTTAGGGGTCAACGGAACATCAGTCCAGCCGGTAAAAATATTATCACGGTTAGCCTGACTTTGCCCATGACGTACAATTACTAATTCTGCCATTTTTTCACTCCCCTTTATCACTACCTTATAATAGCGCATTTTACTAGTGCTTAACAATCAAACTAGCTGTAGAAGATTATTTTACAGCCGACTTTTCTGCCGTATAATTATTAAGGTAAGTATTTGAGGAAAGGAAAAATTAAACTAGTTTAGTTTAATTCTCAATTTTATGAAATCTAAAATTGCTAATCTAATTAATTGGGGGTTGCCGTACTGTGCTATTGCTGCAATGGCCTATTTAATCATGTTCCCCCAGCTTGTATCACACAGCGTTATTTTAGGGACCGACTCCATTTTTCACTTTAACCGTTTTTATGATGCTGCTAAGCAAATTCAACAGCTCAATTTCAGCTATTTTCAAAGTAATTATAGTTTTCAGCAAAGTGGCCGCATCATCAATGCTGTTTATGGGCCCCTCTTTGCGTATTTAAATGGAGCTATTCTTGGAGTAGTAGGAACCTGGTATCAATATCAGATTGTTACTACCTTTATCGTCTATCTAGTGGGTGGAATTGGCATGTATCAGCTTGGTATCCGTGTCCATTGTAAACGTACATTTGCAATTATCTGTGCCCTAATTTATATGAACATTGGTTGGCTTCCACGATGGGAGTTAGCTCAGAACATGAACGCATGGGGAGCTGCTCTGGCCCCCTATATGGTAATTTGTGGAGTGCGCATGCTCCAAGACCACCAAAAGCCCGTTAACTGGTTACAATTAATGACCCTAATGACGATTATTATCCAGGTTCATATGCTAAGTTCTTTATTTTTTGTAGTCACCCTAATCCCGTTCTTTATTATCGGTTTAATAATAACGACTAACCGGAAGAAAATGTGGTGCGAAACATTAAAAGCAGTCGGTGGAACCGTTATTTTAACAGCCAATGTCTGGGGAGCCTTATTAATGCTTAACCTCCACAATAATATTGCCCATCCTGCCGATTTTAGTCTCGCAGATAATGTATTATTACCTTCAATATTTAGCAATACACGAGATTACCTAATCTACGCAATGTGGATTCTGTTTATCTTTCAACTCATCTACGTACTATTCACTTTCAAAAAATCACTTATTAATACAATACTGACATTACTTGGTTCTTTAATCTTATTACTTAGTTCTTTTCTTACTCCTTGGTCACTTTTTCAAGATGTTATCCCCGCTCTTGGCCACACTTTGCAGTTCCCTAACCGTTTAACAATTATTGCCTTCCCTCTTTTGCTTGCAGGAGTTGGGATCAGTGCCACTACTCTTGATAAAAAGGTCCAAGAGAGGGGCCTGCAAAATCAATTAATCACCGGAATTCTCTTACTAATGGTCTTTTTGGTCTTTACTCCTACAACAATTGATGTTTATAAACGAGCAGCACGCTATGACTCAGAAATTGTGCTTAATAGTTTTAGTGCGATTACCCGAGTAAGCGAAAATAAGGCCGCACTACGACACTCCGTCCATGATCTTTACCCTGGTCAATTGTTAACGATGGTTGAAAAGAGAAGTCCTGACTATTTGCCAATTCCGAAGAAGTATATGAATCAAAAATATGTTCGTTCTTATGCTTACGAAGGACAAATCATTAACGAAGCACATAAATATACTCATACTGTCTTGTCTCATGGGGGATTGCAATTATCATGGGAAGCTGGAAAAGCTGGAAAAGTTCGTTTACCAATTATTACATATTACGAATCACAATTAACGGTTAATGGTCATCTACTTCACCACTATCAGCGATCCTCAGTTGGGGCTCCTTACATTCGGCAGCGTAAAGGGAAAAATACTGTTACCCTCTATTTTAAGCAAGCTAGATGGTTCACCGCTTTATTAGCAATTTCATTAGTTGGCCTTAGCCTGCTTGCAATTTATGGTCTCTATTATTTCTTCACCCATATTAAGAAATACTTCCAGGAGATTATAGCTGGACAAATTAATTAAAACAAAAAGGTCTCTAACGTTCGATTTTACCGGGGCGTTAGAGACCTTTGCTATACAACCTTTTATGAATATAGAGGCTGGGAAAATAATCCAACCTCTTATTTTGCATTCAATACAAACGAAAACTCAACATCACGGTCGGCAGGAATATGATACTGTTCTTCAGCATCTGCACCCCAACTATCAATTCCACCGACACCACGAACTGCCCCCGCGACAACAAGGACCGTTCGGCGTGCGAGTGGTAACTCTTCGATGTGTGTTGCATTTTCTAATTCCTCAGCTGTATACGGTAAACAACTAAAAGCAAATGGTTGCTCGGCTTGCTTAATAGTTAAGCTAAATGGTTCACGAGAATGATCAGCATTATTTTGAGTGGAATCACGAGTAATTGTTAATGCGCGAGTATCCATATGCATTCCATTTTCCTGAGGGACTAAATACTTAGTAACCGGTAAACCATCAACATGGAAGGTGCCCTCAGTCGCTCCTGCCATCCGGTCGGGGTAAGTTTCACCGGATAATCCTTGATAGTCAAAGCCGTTAGCAACTGTTGGCATGATAAAACGCATTCCTACTACGGGGAGGCTTGGTAAGTCTTCATGACCATAATAGTGCATCATTACTTTAATCTCACCATAGCCGTTAACCTCATAAGTTAAAGTGACTTGCGTAGCCGGAACTGTTAGCGTCTCAAAAGTATACTTAATTTTGACGTTCTCAGCAGATACCGGATCACTAAATTCATTGGTTATCGGCGCAATAGGTAATTCAGCAAAGTGTTGGTTATCAACTGTCAGGTCAATCCCAACACACTTATGGAAAGTATCCGCTGCTAACCACTGAGCAGACCGAATATTAAAGTCGCTTCCCCGGTCATTATCAGTGGTTGCCCGCCAAAACGTCGGCATTGGTTCACGATATAGCCATTCTTTACCGTTTAGTTTAAGCGATTCTAATCCACCACGCTCATAGCTAAAAATATAATGAAAGCCGTCACTACTAAGTCCTAACGTCGCATCACCATATATCACGCGTAATTTATTTGTGTAAGCCATAGTAGTATCTTACCTCCTGCATTGCTGGCTTCGGTGTCCGATCAGCAAACATCAAGCCATCTCCCGAGAATTCGTAATCTGAGTGACGATCATCGAAATCACCACCGTAGCGCATCACTTCTTGCCCACTTATCGGATCCTTAACAAGGAGGGCTTGGTCAATAAAGTCCCAAATGAAGCCACCAAAGTATTGTGGGTATTTATCAAGTAAGGAAATGTACGAACCCATTCCACCATCGGAATTTCCCATATCATGCATGTACTCACATTCCATAAATGGCTTATCTGGATTGTTCTTCAGGTACTCCTCAACTTCTTTAGGTGGTAAGTACATCCAGCTTTCAACGTCTGAGATCCGATCACGGTATTCAGGAGTATGACAAACCCCTTCATAGTGAACAAGCCGACTATCATCATGCTTCTTATAGAATTCATTCATTTTGACAATATTATCGCCAGCATATGATTCATTACCTAACGACCAGAATAAAATCGACGTATGGTTCTTAAATGTTTCATAGTTAGTTCGTGCCCGATCTACTACTACGTCACGCCATTGCGGAACTGAACCAGGGACGTTATATGATGGTTCAATTGCCCCCATCTTTTGCCAGGTAGCATGAGATTCCAGATTATTTTCGGCCATCATGTAAATTCCGTTATCATCACAAAGGTAATACCACGGAATCTGATCTGGATAGTGACACGTCCGGACAGCATTAATATTATTTTTCTTAAAGGTGTGAATATCGCTCGTCATATCATCCATCGTGATCGCACGGCCCCGTTTAGCATCCCATTCGTGACGGTTAACACCATTTATGATTAATCGTTGACCATTTAATAGGACAACATGATCGTTATTAATTTCAATTCGCCGAAAACCAAAACGGTACGGAATAAGTTCGACTAAATTACCTTCATCATCACGAATTTCAATCAATAATTGATAAAGGTAAGGATCGTGGTTATCCCATAAGTGAACATTTTCTAAAAATTGATCCTGAACTTTTACCGTAGAGTCAACAGGATGAGTTTCATTGATGAGCGTATTACCATCGTTGTCGAAAACCCGCACATTAACATTCCCAGTCTTTTCCCCGTGAAGTTGCAGGTCAACATTAAAAATACCATCCTGATAATTATCGGTAACAATTGGTCGAATATTAAGGTCTTCAACATGAATAAATGGTTGAGCTAACAGGTTTACACTCCGGAAAATTCCAGAAAAACGGAACATATCCTGATCTTCAATCCACGAGGCGGTACTGTGTTTAAATACTTCTACAGCCAAAACATTATCTTCGTCTTGAATGTAAGGAGTCAGGTCAAATTCAGATGGCGTAAAACTATCTTCAGCGTAACCAATAAAGTGACCATTAAGCCAAACATACATGGCACGTTCGACACCATCAAAACGAATACGAACCTGCTTTCCCCGTAAGGAAGAGTCAAGGTCAAATCGTTTCAAATATTCGCCAACAGTATTATCATCCCCATTGCTAAACGATCCTTCCTGACCATCATCAGGACTAAGGGCATATGCGGGACGACGGTAAATCTTACCTTCCCACGGAATCAAAGTGTTAATATAATTATTTTGAGCGTAATTATTTAGTTCAATCTCACTAGGAACTTCGATTGTTCCAAAACTGCTGCTATCGTAATCTATCTTATAAAAATCTTCTTCACGTTTACGCGGGTTTTCAGCAAAGTTAAATTGCCATTGACCATCCAAGTTTTGTACAAACCGACTGTTATTATGACGCCATTCATTATAGTTACCATAATAATAATGGTCACTATGAGCAGGTAATTGATTAACCCGGAAAGTTTCTGGATCATCAAGCCATTTGATATCTGCATCCATTAATAAATTCCCTCCTCGTTACTAACGATAACGCCTTAAGTATAGCGCTTTCATTGTTGAGATAGCAAGAGAAGGAAGTAAAATTTGCGTAAAGTTTATTAATAAAAATTTTTAAACACAAAAAGCACTGAGTAAATATTACTCAGTGCTTTTAAATAGTGCGGCCGAGAGGACTTGAACCTCCACGGTCATAATCGACCATAAGATCCTTAATCTTACGCGTCTGCCAGTTCCGCCACGGCCGCATATCAACCAACGAATATTATTATAGCAAGATCTCTATTCGCTGGCAACAACTTTTTTTAATTTTTCAAAATAAATTTGTGTCCGCATCGACGACAAACGTATCGTTGGGTATTGAAACGCCGTTGTCGCGCAATTTTAACACCACAGCCGGTACATATATAATGCCATTTTTTCTTGGAATTTACCTTTCTTTTACTAGTTAGTGGCGCATATCTTGATCCCCCAACCTGTGCCAATAGGGCCTTAAATTCTCTACTGCGATGGTGATAATCCATTCCTAATAAATGTAGATGATAATGGCACAATTCATGAAGGACCACTTGGCGAAGGTTATAAAGATCAAATTCAGTATACATTAACGGATTGATATCAATATGGTGGTCACTTAAATGATAACGTCCACCGGTTGTTTTTAACCGTCTATTAAAAAATACCTTGTGCGTAAATTCTCGCCCAAAGTATTCTTTTGACCACCGTTCGGTCAATTGTTGTAATTCAGCATTAGTCATTTGTGACTGTCTCCGGTTCAAGCATTGTTAATTGAATGCGCTGACGCTTCAAGTCAACATCATCAATCCACACGTCCACAATATCACCAACGGCTACGATTGCCCGTGGATCACGAATGAACTGCTTACTCATCTTTGAAACATGAACTAGTCCATCGTGTTTAACACCGATATCAACAAAGGCCCCAAAGTCGACAACATTTCGAACAGTCCCTTGGAGTTTCATTCCTGGTTTAAGGTCTTCAATTGTCATCACATCATGACGTAACAATGGTGCCGGCATTGAATCACGAAGGTCTCGACCTGGCTTTTGTAATGAAGAAATAATATCAGTAACAGTTTCGATTCCTACTTGGTCATCTGTAAATTGATTAATATCGACTTTCTTCAATTTATCATCAGCGCTTGGCGTTCCCAACTCATCCATATTAACACCAGCGGCCTGAATGATTTTTTCTGCAACCTGGTAACTTTCTGGGTGGACATCAGTATTATCAAATGGATTTTCTCCACCAATAATTCGTAAGAAGCCAACAGATTGTTGATAAGCTTTAGGCCCTAACCGTGGCACTTTCTTTAGCTGCGTTCGGTTTGTGTAACGTCCATTTTCATCTCGATAGGTAACAATGTTTTTTGCGATCGTTTTATTAAGTCCGGAAATACGAGTCAATAACTGGTAGCTGGCTGTGTTGAGGTTAACACCAACCCGATTTACTGCCCGTTCAACGATTGTTTCTAGTTCGTCACTCAATTCTTTCTTCGGTAAATCGTGTTGGTATTGGCCAACTCCCACTGCTTGTGGATCAATCTTGACTAATTCCGCAAGCGGATCTTGCAAACGACGACCGATACTAATCGCGCTTCGTTGTTCAACATGCAGGTCAGGAAATTCATCACGTGCTTCCTTACTTGCAGAGTAGACAGAGGCACCAGCTTCATTTACGATTACATAATAGATTGGCCGTTTGATCTTTTTAAGAGCTTCGGCAACAAACTGTTCTGATTCCCGACTAGCTGTCCCGTTACCAATCGCAATCATTTCAACGTGGTACTTCTCTAGTAAGTCAATAAACTCATTTTCTGCTGTCGCCCGTTGCTTTTCTGGCGCCGGCTTGTGTGGATAGATAACTGCTTTAGTTAAAAATTTTCCATTTTCATCAAGGACCGCCAACTTACAGCCAGTTCGGTAAGCAGGATCAAAGCCTAACACAACTTTTCCCTTAATTGGGGCTTGCATCAATAAATGATAGAGATTTTCACCAAAAACCTTAATCGCTTGTTCATCAGCGCCTTCTGTTAATTGTCGCCGCAGTTCCCGTTCAACTGCTGGACCCAAGAAGCGCTTGTAAGCATCCTTGTAGGCTTCTTCAATAAAGGCAGTCGCATCGTTTTTCTTACTAGTTTTGATCAAACGGAAACGAAGATAATTCATTACTGGTTCTTCATCTAAAATGATTTTTACGTTAATAATCCCTTCTTTTTCTCCACGATTAAAGGCCAAGATTTGATAAGAATTTAATTTTTGAACTGGACTAGTGAACTCATAGTACTGCTTGTAAGTCCCTAGTTCATCTTTTTCTTCCCCACCACGTTTTACATTTGTCTCTAATTGACCATGTTGGGCAGTATAATTTCGTAACCAGCTTCGGACCGTGGCCATTTCACTAATTGCTTCGGCTAAAATTTCATGCGCCCCTGTTAATGCACTTTCAGCATCAGGAACATCATCAGTAATAAACTCTTGCGCCTTCGCACTTAAATCATCATCAGGGTAAGATAACAGCCAATTTGCTAATGGTGCCAAGCCATGTTCACGAGCCTTCTGGGCCTTTGTCTGCCGCTTTTGCTTATATGGCAAATAAAGGTCTTCCACTTCTTGCAATTCGGTTGCACTGTTAATTTGCTTTTCGAGCGCCGGCGTTAGCTTACCGAGCTCTTTAATTTTATTGATAACTGTTGCTTGCCGTTCCCGTAAGGTAGTTACCCGATGATACTCGTCCCGAATAGCTTGCAATTGAACTTCATCAAGCGTTCCCGTCATTTCTTTACGGTAACGGGCAATAAAAGGAATCGTATTTCCCTCATCCATCAATCCGAGAGCCGCTTTAATTTGTTGAGGGCGAATATCTGGTAACTGTTTACTAACAAGTTGAAGTGTTTCTTCTTCCATTGTCATCCTCCTTAAAACCAGTAAAGAGACTGGGTTGATTCCCAGCCTCCCATTTTATAATCAATTTACTTCCACCAAGTATCATATGGTGCAATCGGTAAGTGACGCTTATGTTGTGTTCGCCGATACCAGCCTTCAATTTTTTCAGCAGCTGCTGGCGAAACTTCATGACCTTCTAAATAGTCGTCGATTTCATCATAGCGAACACCAAGCGCTTCTTCATCCGGACGCATTGGTTTGTCTTCTTCCAAGTCCGCAGTTGGTGTTTTATTATAAAGCATTGCGGGAGCTCCTAAGGATTGTAATAGGGCTTTTCCTTGCCGCTTATCCAAGCCAGAAAGTGGTGTAATATCTGCGCCACCATCCCCAAACTTAGTATAAAAACCCGTTACTGCTTCAGCGGCGTGATCAGTTCCTACTACTGCCCCTTTATTTTCTCCGCCAATCGCATATTGGACAATCATCCGTTCGCGAGCTTTAATGTTGCCCTTATTAAAATCGCTAATTGGCGTGCCTGCTTCATTTAGGGATGCCACCATCGCATCAGTCGCCGCCTTAATGTTAACCCGCATTATTTTATCAGGTTTAATAAAGTCATTAATTGCAAACATTGCGTCCGATTCATCAGCCTGCTCACCATATGGAAGTCGGACTGCAATAAATTGGTATTCATTGTCGCCAGTCTCTTCTCGCAGCTTTTCGACGGCCAATTGTGAAAGTCGGCCCGCTAAACTTGAATCTTGTCCGCCAGAAATCCCTAATACCAGTGTCTTCATCTTAGTGGTTTGGAGAAAATCACAGATGAACTGAACACGCTTAGTTACTTCTGCTTGGGAATCAATTTGTGGTTTAACCCCTAATGCATTAATTATTTCTTCTTGATACTTTCGCACGACAAACTACCTCTACTTATTCAATGATTTAACGTATTCATGAACCTGGTGAATTAATTTAAGTTTATTATCATAGCATTTCTGCGATAAATCGACTGGATATACTTCTGGGTTTAAATCGCGTTTATATTCATCCCATAAAGCATTTAAGCTGTCAAAACGGTGTTGACGACTTTCCTCTAAGGTTGGCTCGCCATAAACATACTTGCCATCTTGCCAAATTGGCTTCAGCATTGGCCGGGCCGTAAAATCCTCCACGTCCTTTTGCTGGAGCGGGAAGTTTGGGTTAAACATATTGAGTGATTTTTCATTACGAGGATCCTCATCAACCAATGTAATATAGTCCCCTTCACTCTTGCGATCTGCCCGATCATTAATTCGCCATACTTGTTTCTTACCGGGAGTTGACATTTTTCCTACATTATTAGAGATTTTAATCGTGTCAACAAGCCGGCCATTTGCATCTTCAATCGCTACTAATTTATATACTGCTCCTAAAGTTGGTTGATCGTAGGCAGTAATTAATTTAGTTCCGATTCCCCATGTATCAATTTTGGCGCCTTGCATTTGCAGGTTTTGAATCGTCTTTTCATCTAACCCATTAGATGCAATGATTTTTGCGTCTGGGAAGCCAGCATCATCTAGCATTTTCCGAACTTTTTTAGATAGGTAAGCCATATCACCACTATCAATCCGGACACCGATAAAATTAATTTTATCACCAAATTCCTTGGCAACCTTAATTGCGTTTGGCACCCCGCTCTTTAAGGTATCAAAAGTATCCACAAGAAAAACACAATCATGGTGCGTTTCAGCGTAGGCTTTAAATGCGTCATAATCATTCATGTATACCTGTACAAGGGCATGGGCATGGGTTCCGGAGATCGGGATCCCAAATAATTTACCTGCACGGACGTTACTTGTAGCATCAAAACCACCAATGTATGCTGCTCGTGTTCCCCACAAAGCCGCATCCAATTCCTGTGCCCTACGTGAGCCAAATTCCATTACAGTTTGGTTGCCGACAATCGACTTAATCCGTGAAGCTTTTGTCGCAATCATAATCTGATAATTAAGAATATTTAAAATTGCTGTTTCAATCAATTGTCCTTCAATAATCGGCGCATCAACTTGAATAATCGGTTCATGGTTAAATACCAAATCTCCTTCTTCAAAGCTGCTGATTGAACCCGTAAATTTAAAGTTACGTAAGTATTCTAAAAAGTCATCGTCAAATTGATTCGTAGACTTTAAATATTCAATGTCGCTATCAGTAAAATGTAATTGTTTTACATAGCGAATAATGTGATCTAACCCGGCAAAAACAGCGTACCCATTATCAAATGGCATTTTACGAAAGAAGGCCTCAAAGACAGCACGACGGTCACCCATTCCTTTTTTCCAGTAGGTCTGCATCATACTCAATTCATACGCATCAGTATGAAGGGTAAGGCTATCATCCGGATAATCAAATTTCATTAGTATAATTCCTCTCAAAAGTAATATCGTTAATCAGTATTGTAACATGGATTTGTCTTGATTACTTTTCAAAGACAAATTCAAACCGCGATCCAACATATTGAGTATGGACATATTCAAATGGACGACCATCTTGTAAGTAAGATAATTGGGTCATTCGTAAGAGAGCATCCCCTCGCTTAATCTGCAAGTAGTTAGCAATCTTTTCTGTCGCCTTCGTTGCTGAAATATGCTGGGTTGCATGACCAGGATAAAGGTTTGCTTTTTTTTCTAGTGTCCGATAAAAAGACGTGGTAATTTCTTCCTTACTAAATTTTTGAACAAGGTTAGCAGGAACAGTTGCAATTTCATAACAAATTGGCACATCATTTCCATAACGAACCCGTTCCATTCGTAAAACCTGTTCATCTGGGGCTAACTTTAATTTTTCAACCTCTGTTTGCGAAGGGATCGTCAAGTGGTAAGAAATCGTCTTACTAGCAGCTTTCTTCCCTGTCGCATGCATTAATTCAGTAAAGCTCGTTATTCCTGACATTTTTTCTTGAACTTTACGATTTGCGACAAAAGTTCCGGAGCCAACTCTTCGCTCAAGAATTCCTTCATCAACCAATGCTTGAATTGCTTGCCGGAGAGTCATTCGACTGACACCGAAGTCATTAGCGAGTTCGCGTTCAGCGGGAATTTTATCGCCAACTTTCCACTCACCATCTTCAATGTTTTGTCTTAACTGATTGTGAATTTGAATATAAACAGGTGAACTCATTTTCTTTCCTCCTTACGCCATAGATATTGCGCATGTGTATATTTTACACCATCCCAAAAATCTAGACCAATTTCTTGAAATATCACCAAAAGATTAATAAAAATTAGAGACCGTGGAAATCACTTTCTTCCCCCAGTCTCTAATTTTTAATTTTTATTATTTTGTCGTAATTTCAATGCTCGTTCAAGGGAGCGATCAACAATAATTGATTGCGAATCGGCAACAGGGTATGCAGTTTCAGGGTCCATCTCTTCCGCAAAAGATAATTCAGTACAACCTAAAACGACTACATCTGCTCCTTGTTCTTCAATCATTTTCCGCACTAGCTCATGATACTTGTTGCCATCAGAATGACCAGCCTCTTTAATATCATGGTAAATCAAGTCTTCTGTCATCTCGGCAATCTCAGGAGTAGGCTTGATAAGTTCATACCCAGCCTTCTCAATATAAGGATCATATAAGTTAGCTGCCAAAGTTCCCTTAGTGGCTAATAGACCAACCCGCTTTGCATCCGGCTTAATCTTCTTTATCTCATTAACTGTTTCTTGCAACATGTTGAGAATTGGAATTTCCGTTACTGCCTGTAACTTATCAAAAGAGTAATGGGCTGTATTACAAATCAAGACAAAGAATGCAGGATTCAAAAGACTTTGCTGTTTAATATCTTCAATCAGGGCTTCATTAGGATCTGGTTGACTATGATCAAGAATCCATGTAGTACGATCAGGAACGGTTGCATGGTTAACAACTAAATAGTTTAAGTAATCTTGATCACGATGAATTGGCGTTCTCTTATCTAACAGACGTACATAACTTTCTGTTGCCAGCGTCCCCATTCCACCTAAAATTGTAAAAAATTGTTGCATTATAATTTTGCACGCCCTTTCTAAGCGAATAAATTATGATAGTAGTGCCACAAAAATCGGCCCTAGTAATGTAATTCCAATATTACCAACTACAAACGCCGGAGTAAAGGCAGCCGCATAATATGCTCCACCTTCCGGACCTGCCTTTTGCGAAATCTCATTCATGGCTGCTGCAATCGTTCCTGAACCAGTTAACGCGCCAATTAAAGCAAGAGGTTCCATTTTCAACACATAGCGTCCAAAGAACAGTGTTAGCAAATGTGGCATTATCGAAATCATCGCCCCAACAAACAAGACCCCGATACCTAACGACTTAATTGCACTTGTAAATGCTTGAGCTGATTGCAAACCGACTGTCCCCACAAAAAGCGTTAGTCCAAAACTCTGAAGAAAACTAGTTACCGTTACAGGGATAGATTTACGGTCACGATGACGTTCAATCCACGAACTCAGGATTAGTCCCATAATTAAAGCCGCCGTTCCATTTCCCAGTTGCAACGGAATACTGTTTAATTTTAGCCCGATAATTCCTAAAAGGGAAGCACAACCGATTCCTAAAGAAAACAAAGAATAATTTATTGCTGTATCTGCAGCTTTCCAGCGTCCCATCTTTTTCAAAATTGCCTTTGTTCGCGAAGTATTACCAGTTAGCGAAATCACATCTCCTGGCCGCAACTGGTTAATCAACTGTTGGCTCCCACTGATTGGGTCCTGAATATTTACAAAGACTCCATGTTGCCTAAGAAGTGCTAACTCCCCCGGTTTAAAGTTTTTCCCTAGGACAAAGGCTCGTTCACGAGGAGCATTGGTCGGCGTCAAAACTTCAGTTAATCCTGGTACTCGCATTAATCGATCAAAATGAACGGCATAACCAATAACAGTTAGCAAGTCACCAGCCTGTAATTGATATTCAAGGTGGTCAGTCATTTTGCCATCATGAAAAGCAGCTAACCCAATAATTCGGTAATTAGACCGCCAATTAAATTCTTCAAGCGTTTTGCCAATAAGTGGCGAATCAGTCGCAATCCGATATGTACGCCGCCAAGTTGGGTTAGGATTTTTCGCATGAAAGTGATAACGTTCGGCCATTTTAGGACCTTGTTCAGCAATCGAAATCCCTAACATTTTAGGTGCAAGGTCACGTAAAAAGATAATTATCCCTAATGTTCCAAAAACATACGTTAAAGCATAGGCAACTGGTAGCTGAGCCTCATAAGTTGCTCTGACACTTTGACTAACTGGTAAAGATCCAATCGTTTGCAACGAACTAGCAACAGTAGCTGACTGGGTAAGGGCCCCTGAAATAACTCCGGCAGCGATCCCCGGTCCAATCTTAAAGGCAGAAAAAAGACTCCACCCAACTAGAAACGCAACAACCATCCAGAAAATACTAGCGATTAAAATGCGAACCCCAAATAATTTTAAACTAACTAATAACTGGGGCCCGATCCGATAACCAACAGAGAACATGAAGGCACCAAAGAAAATCGTTCCTAGCATTTCATTCCGGGGAAAACTTCCAATCTGCCCCACGATTAAGGTTACAATTAATGTCCCCACCGTCGCTCCAATATTAAATTTACCCGCAATTTTATAATTTCCAATCAAAAAGCCAATTGCCAGACAAATAAACAGTGTAAAAACCTGATTGCTCACCATAAAGTGAACGATAGAATGTGTCATTTTAACTTATAGTCACTTTCTTAAAAAACTTATAATAACTTGTATTAATTAAGCCACATTATACATTCTTATTAGACTAATTCAACCACTTATTATGAAATACTTTCCTTCTTTTGTTGCATACGATAGTTAGTGATCATTATTAACAAAGTAATGATTGCTAAAACTCCTAATAAGATAAAGTCAAATCGTCCCCCGGCATACGTACGTCCTATCATTGAACCACTGTTGCCCATTTGGAATAAAGCAATTGTGGATGCAAGGAGACTAGTCCCCAGTGAGCCAGCAAATTGTTGAACCATATTAAAAATCGAATTTACATCGGGGGCATTTTGCGGTTGAACCAACATTGAAGCATTGGAAATTGTATTAGAAAAAGCAAAGTTAAACCCTATTCGCAAAATAACAAAGAAGATCGTTATTAGTAATGGTGTTAAATCACGTTGAAAAATACCGAAGCAACTTGTGCCAATAACTAAAAAAATCCCCCCAAAAATTACTGGCGTAGCAAAGCCATAACGATCAGCCAGGGTTCCGGCAAATGGCGAGATAAAAGCGCCGATTAATGACCCGGGAAATAAAATAAGACCCGCTACAATTGCAGAAGAGTGCAAAACATATTGAACGTAAATAGGAATAACAAGCGAAATGCCAATATTAATAAACTGTAAATTAAAATAAGTGACAGTTGATAGACGTAACGGGACAACCTTAAATACCTTTAAGTCAAACAATTCTGATTTACCATGATTATTGATATAGATAAAGGCGCTAAAGAAAATAATTGCTACTAATAATAAAAGCCAAAATTGCTTTCCAAATCCTTGTTTTCCAATTGATGAGACAGCACTAATTATACTAATAAGGGCAATTGCCAACGTAATTAAGCTTCCATAACTAAATGCTTTATCATTTCCAAGTGGTTTATTACGAATAAAAAGTTGACCACAGACAAGACTAATCAAAACAATTGGTAGTAAAATCCAAAAGATCATCCGCCATGATAGCATTTCTGAAACGACACCACCATATGTTGGACCCAGCGCTGGTGCAAACGAAATAACCATTGCAGCCAATCCAGTCATCATTCCAATTCTTTCACGCGGAATCTCCGTAAAAATCAAATGGAACATGATTGGTGTTGCTAACCCCGTAGCAATCGCTTGAATCAATCTCCCCGTTAACAAAATAGGAAAATTACCAGTCAGAGCACACAGCAAGTCGCCAACAATAAAAAATGATACCGCAAATAAGTGCAACCAACGCGCTTGATACTGGCGCAATAGATAGGCAGTCGTCCCCATCGTAATTGTTACCATCAATAAATAACCAGTTGTAATCCACTGAATAACGTCAAGCGATACGTTAAACTGAGCAGATAATTCTGGATATGTGACATTCATCGATGTTTCATTCAAAATTCCGATAAACGTTAATAATGCAAGTGAACCAATTGCGAGATAAATACGTGAATTGTTTTTTTCTGCCATTGCTTTTCACTTCCTCCTTTAAAATCAAAATAAAAAGAGCCACGGTGATAAAAACTCCACCACAGCTCTGCAATAACGATTTAATTCTACCAAGGAAGCAGAAGGAAAGTCAACGCCATTATTTTTCTGCTAATTTTTTTAGCCAACCTTTTGTTTCCTCATCTAGGTCAGGAGCAATTTCAAATTTAAATGGTGCCAATAACAACCGTACCTTGTCCCATTCAATTGTCTGCTCATGATAGATCGTCGTTAGCATCATCGTCGCCATCTGATCCTTCCTATTTTGATCAGCTCCTGGCTGCTTAATAAATGTAATTGCAGTAATCTTTCTTACCAATAACTTCGCAATTAACGTCTCCATTTCCTGCGTTGTGACTATTCGCCTAATTCGTAGACGCTTTTTTAATGGGACTGCAGGAAGTTCTTTTTGCAAAAATTTTTGAAGTAAATCCCATTCTTCCAAAATCGCTGGATAAAATTGCCAAGGTACCCGAGCATTAAGGCTCATTAGTAAATTCGGAATGATCACCTGTAAATCTCCATTATCCTCTTGTAAAGAATCACAAATTTCAATCAAGAAGCGTTGAACAGTTTCTTGAGCCCCAGATTGAACCCTCTTCTTAGCTGTTAAAGCAAAGCGAACCACTAGGAAGTCTGTTAACTGTTCATCATCAATGATTGCACCCGTTGCATTGCGTTTCACCTTGAAATCATTTAGTTGTTTAGTTCGTATGCTTTTAGCAAAATGACCTTGTTTAGGCATTAGCTGTCATTCCTTTTTTATATAATTTAAAATTTTTGAACTAGAAAAGGCTAAGAAAAACAAATGTTTTTCTTAGCCTTTTAATAACAGTTGGGCTAGCTGGATTCGAACCAGCGCATGACGGTACCAAAAACCGTTGCCTTACCGCTTGGCTATAGCCCAATAATAAAGATGGAGGAGGGTGGATTCGAACCGCCGAACCCGAAGGAACGGTTTTACAGACCGTCGCGTTTAACCAGACTTCGCTACTCCTCCAAGAAGTTGCTTGATCAAATATTCCGTATCAATCAACGTTTATTATAATACCTAATTTCTAATCTCATTGCAAGTGTTTTTTCTTATTTTTTTGAAAAACTAGATTTTTTTAGTATAAAGGCGATTAATCCATTGATCTAGCAGGCTTGTTCCTTTCCATTCTCCACCACTTTTACGTTTAACCCCAACTGCTTGATTATGATATTCAATATTTTCAACGGTAATTAATGGCCTAACATAATGAAGATGCCCATAGAAAACTTTTTTCACTTCTGGGAATCTAGCTAGTAACGCTCCTAAGTATTTACTGCCCAACATTGCTGTCGTCATCTCCCACATCCGTTGACGCCGTGCTGACTTAATAAGCGGATGCGAGAGAGCTTCTCTAATCGGTGCAAAGTGAGTCATAAAGATAACCCGTTTATTCTCAAGGCGGGCTTGTTTTAAGGCCCTTTCAACTTCATGTAAAACAATTACCATTCGTTCTGGATCATTCATCGGTTGTATAATTAGACGATCCACCCAATATGCCCGTTTCCATCGTGTGACCTCAGCTGCCTTACTTTCATACGTTGAAAATGAATAATCATACCAGCCATTATTACCAATAATCCGCCAATTTGTTTCGGGAATATCGATAGAACGATTATGGAAATATAGGTCATCATCTAAATTTTCTAATTGTTCATAAGTGACCCCTTTTAACATATCATGGTTACCAGCAAGATAATGCACCTTTGTGGTAGGCAATTGCGATTGCAGTTCCGCAAAATATGCTCTGGTTTGCTCAAAATCATTAAAGGCATCCCCCACAAAAAAGTAATGGTCAATTCCTTGACGGGTTAAATAATGCGCCTGTTGAGAAACAAATTCCGCAACATTAACATGGTTTAAATCTAAATGAAGGTCACTGCTTACTGCGATTTTCATAACTCACCTCATAAAAAAAGAGACCAAGAATTATTCTCGATCTCTTAATATATAATTTTTAGTCTACACCATCCATCAAACCATGAATCTTCTTAACGAATAAGCAAAGAATCAATCCGAAGACGATACTTACAGCCCCGATAATTAAGAAGTATGGAACTTCGGTAGCTGATGAGTAGTACTTAACAACTTGGGCATTAACCGCTTGTCCAGCAGCATCAGCCAAGAACCACATACTCATCATTTGAGACCTAAATGCCTTTGGTGCAAGTTTAGTAGTTACTGAAAGGCCAATCGGTGAAATCAACATTTCGGCAATTTCAACGATGAACCATGAACCAACTAACCAAAATGGGCTAACCCGTCCAGCAGTTGTTCCATGAATCATAGCAGGAAGAGCCATCCAAACATATGAAAGACCCGCAATTACTAACCCAGCAGCAAACTTACCAGGAGCACTCGGTTGTTTTTTCCAGTGATCCCAAAGCGTAACGAAGAATGGGGTCAAGAGCATAATGAATAGTGGGTTCAATGTTTGGAAGTTAGCAGCAGCAAAGTGCCAACCACCAATATGTAAAATAGTCCGTTGTTCAGCAAAAAGGGCTAAGACAACTGAACCTGATTCTTCAATTGCCCAGAAGATAGCAGCAGCAATGAAAAGTGGAATGTATGCAACAACCCGTGATTTTTCATCCTTTGTAACCTTCTTGGAATTCAACATCATTACAAAGTAGTAAATTGGTAAAGCAATAGCAATAACCGTAATAATTGTAATGATATTATTGATGTTTAGTTGTCCCATTGCAGCAAGCAAGCCAAGAATAATTACTAATGCAATAACACCAACAATTGACCAAATAATTACTGGACGTAAACTTTCCTTATCGATCGGATCATCAGGATATAAGCTGTCTTTTGAAAGATACTTCCGACCGTCAACTACATATTGAACTAAACCAAAAAACATTCCGATCGCAGCTAGTGAGAAACCAGCGTGGAAGTTCATTTCACCATGGAAAAGGTTTAAGCCAAAACCATTAGCAGCCCAAGGGACAGCCCAAGGAGCAACAGCCGCACCTAAGTTAATTCCGAAGACGAACATACTAAAGCCAGAATCTCGACGACGATCTTCAGGACTGTATAAGCCCCCAACCATTTCTGAAACATTTGGCTTTAATAACCCGGTACCAATAACAATCAAAGCGATTGATACATAAAGTGCTGACACACCAAATGGTAATGCCAAAACAATATGCCCAAACATAATAAGGACACCACCGATGAAGACCGTTCGCCGTGATCCCCATATACGGTCAGAAAGCCACCCACCAATTACACTAGCTAGGTAAACTAATGAACCATAGATTGACATAATTGATGCTGCAGTAGCCTGGTCCATTCCCAAGCCACCCTTAGTAACCGCAAAGTACATATAGAATAGAAGGATAGCCCGCATTCCGTAGTAACTAAAACGTTCCCACATTTCAGTGAAGAACAATGTCGACAATCCACGCGGTTGTCCAAAGAAGGAGGTATCCAAATTCTTTTGTTTACTCATACAATTCCTCCAAATAATTTCACTTTTCAATTAGCACAATGTTAATTGAATACGTATTCTAAACATTAAAAAACTTTAACAATAAAATTCAGAATAGTACTATTATAAACGTGTCTCGAAACATCGTCAATTGAAAAATAAGTTTTTGATGAGAACGCAAACGCATGTATGAGCTATAATTGTTTATTTTATTAAGTTTGTCGCTAAGATTATTAATTAGCCGAAGTATCTCCATCAATAACCGGACGTGGATAAACTTTTCCGTGTCGAACAATGGCATATTCAGTTCCATTATCATCAACAAAGGCCCAACCCTCATCTGGTTCAGATAGGTCAGTTGTGGCCTTCAAATTATCAATCTTACTGGTGTCTTTGTGGTGATCACTCGCCCATTTCTTAAGTGCTGCTCGTGCATGAGTCGATGATTCCTTAGAATTAGTATTCCTAGATGTAGAATTATTTGTTTTCGTATGTTGCTCTTTCAAGAACCTATCGATATTAAAATCACCATGAACTCTAGTAAATGATTGATTAGGCCACTCATTATTACCTACGAGGCTCAAATTATCTTTATTTAGCCGCGCATCGATCGGCGTATGATAATTACTATCATTCAGGTTAATGATGTAATTCTTCTTTTCCTTCTTCCAGGTTAATTGATCATGAATATCAGCCTGCGTCGGATTTGCCATTACATATGTCCCAGTCCCATCTGAATTAAGGATAATAGCTGCTCCATCGGCATCATCACGATAAGAGCCAACAATCTGTGCTTCTTGTTTCTTTACTGACGAAATTCGGGAACTACTACTCTTGTTGTTTGCATTAGACTCATTACCACAACCACTAACACAAATGCTAAGCGTAAATACGCTTGTCGCTAATAACATTGCCTTTTTGAATTGCATTATTAACCCTCCGTTCTCCAAAATATATACCAGTCTAACTATAATTTAGTATATTATTATTACATATTTTATACAATTTTTTTGATAATAAGAAGGCAACATAAAAACGAGAACCTGAATAAGAAATTTTTTCATACAAGTTCTCGTATTTTAATGGGTACTTCCAAAAAGATTGACAACAATTACACCAGCAATAATTAACGCCAAGCCAAGTATATGAACCGGCTGCATCGCTTCACGCCAAATTAGGACTCCGATAAGTGACGTTAAAACAATTCCTGCTCCTGACCAAACTGCATAGGCAACATTAAGACTCATTCCTTGCTTAAGGGCAAAGGAAAGAGCTATAAAGCAAACTCCATAAAGTAATAGGCTTAAAATGCCAATGCCAAGTTTGCTAAAACCATCTGATACTTTTAGGAGGGTCGTTCCTACTACTTCACCAATAATTGCTATTACTAAATAAAGGTAACTCATTTTCTCACCTGTTCTTTCATTTTTCCAATCAATTCTGCATTAATCTTATTTAATTGTTCGACCTTAGCTATGCCAACTTCTACCATTGCGCATCGTTCAACTGTATGAATCGCATTTAAAATCTTTATTGCCCATTTTTGACCTGCAGCTGTCAATGTAATTACTCGGCTACGTTTATCAGCAGGATTAGTCTTTGAAACCATTATTCCCTGCTGAGTTAATTTTTGTACCATTGAGCTTATTGTTTGCTTAGACAGCCCAGTATCTAAAACTAGTTGTCTATTAGGCGCATAAAACTTATGACACTCTAATGCTAACAACATTGATAACTCACCAAACGTTATGTTGTTAGCCATGGCGATCTGTTGGTAAATCCGATTAAACGACTGCCAATCACGTTCATACTGCCTAATAGCGCTCTCCATTTCATTTCTCCTCGTATTTTATAATTTTAAAAAGATTATTAGTTGTCTATTCTAATAGAACATATAGTCCTACTTCGGACAATTTATTTAAAAAAAAACGCTAGCCAGCAGCTAACATCTTTATAAACTCCGGCAGTCAGACTCGAACTGACGACAACCTGATTAACAGTCAGGTGCTCTACCAACTGAGCTATGCCGGAATAACTTAACGGATATAATTATATATTATCTCGTTATGCCCGTCAAGTTAATTTGAAATTTGTCGAGAAATATTTTCAAAATGTTTTCTCTCTGTTTACTTAGTAAGTTTAGTATATATACCCCAAAAGTAAAGAATAATCATTATGGAACAATTATAAAAAAACGTCACCAATTATCAACACAAGCTTAATATGACTCAACAACAATTAACAGAATTAAATAACTTATCAATTTATTTTTCGCCTTGAGCATGGTGGTTTAAACAATGCTAGGTCAATTACCCTGTAAAACTTATCAACGGCTCTTGGTATTTTAATAGATGATTTAATGAATAAAGGGACAGAAGGAAGACTACAATTAACTAAACTGATTAATAAATTTAAAAGTTATGGTAATTCTCAATTAAGTAAAGTCATTCTTGAACTTCTCAACAAAAATAATGATGGTGCAACAATCTTGCTCTTGTTTGTAAGTATCGTTTTATAAAGATATTGCCGTAATCAAAAGAGATCCAAGCAGGATGCCATAAATAAAAACGGAGTCTTAATTTATCATTTTTGGTAGTCCATGACCCTCTATTGACTGCTTATAACTTCCAAAAATTTTTCATTACACACAGCCGGTTGTGTGTGCAGCGCATTTATATTTTCGTAGGAAGTATCTTCTGTCAACCATACAAGTTGACAGATATCCAGATATTCACTTTAAGTATACAAAAAAGCCTACATAATAAGCTTTGTCAGCCTAATCTGTAGACTTCTAATTGGTTATAAATCCTTTATAATGCCAACTAGAGGAATCGAACCTCCGACCTTCTCTTTACGAGGGAGATGCTCTACCGACTGAGCTAAGTTGGCAATCTAACAAACATTAATATTATATCATGCTAATCAACCAGTGAAAACACTTAATTCAAATTAATAGCTAAAATTCCAGACAATTTATAACAGCGATTATATCATTATGTAAAATAAAAAAGTATCGATTACCATAAGTATCGATACTTTTAACATAAACTCCGGCAGTCAGACTCGAACTGACGACAACCTGATTAACAGTCAGGTGCTCTACCAACTGAGCTATGCCGGAATAATGCATGGCAACGTCCTATCCTCGCAGGGAGCGATCCCCCAACTACTTTCGGCGTGTTGAAGCTTAACTTCTGTGTTCGGCATGGGTACAGGTGTATCCTT
>NZ_JACIVF010000028.1 GCF_014145585.1 Limosilactobacillus agrestis | reverse complement strand
TTAGATGCAGCTAAGGCTTATGCAACTGCTAGTGCTAACGTAAACAAGGCTAGCGAAGACTTTGCAAACGCTCAAACTGCTCAACAAAAAGCTCAAGCTGCTTATGATGAAGCTATGAATGCTCAAACTGCTGCTGCTGATAAGTTAGGTACTACTAACCCAGATGTAGCTGCTCTTCAAAAGGCATACGATGACGCTTCAACTGCTGCTAACCAAGCAGGTGCAAAGCTTGAAGATGCTAAGGCTGCTCTTGCAAAGCAAAACCAAAAAGTTGCTGATGCTCAAAAGGCATACGATGATGCAACTGCTAAGGTTAATGATGCAACTAAGTCATTAGACGATGCTAAGACTGCTACTAAGAAGGCTCAAGATACTTTCAACCAAAATAATGAATTCGCTACTGATGCTGCGGCAGCATATAACGAATTAAAGGCTGACCATGCAGAAAACGCATTGAATGCTGCTCAAGCTATGCTTAACAAGGTTCAAAATGTTTATGGTTACAATGCACCACAAACCGATGCAGCCGAAGCTTTAGTAAATGCTCTTAAGGATTACTATCTTAACCCAACTTCACCAGCTGACAAGACTGCTACCTTGAACAAGATTCAAGCAGCACAAGATGTCTTTAACAACCTTGTTAAGGATGCTAATGCTGCTATGGATGCTGCTGAAGCTAAGTACCAAGATGCCCAAAAGAACGCTGATGCTGCTAAGGCAATCCTTGATCGTGTAAACAATGGTGACTTTAGTGACTTCCCAGCTGTTAAGGATGCAGAAGATGCTCAAAAGCTTGCTCAAACTAACTATGACAATGCATTAGCTAACTTGAAGAATGCTCAAGCTAACTTAGATATTGCAAAGGCAAACCTTGCTGCTGCTAGTGAAAAGCCATCAACAAGTGGTGATACTAATAAGGATCAAAACACCGATAACACTACTACTGATAACGGTGACACTACTGTAAATAATAATGGTAATGTTATCTCATCATCTACTGATAAGAAGGCTGATGAAACTGCTAACTTATCTCGTGTTGAATACAAGAATGCTAATAAGCAAAACGATACTAAGGCGGAAACATTGCCACAAACTGGTAATGAAAATGGTGTTGCTGCAATTGCATTAGGTGCTGCAGCTGCTATGTTTGGCCTTGGCTTAGCTGGTAAGAAACGCGAATACTAATAATTATATTTTGAAATTATTAGCTTGGATTTAATTTTATAATTTGCTCGGACATACTAGAGGGTTGTGACGAAGGTTTGCTTTGCCACAGCCTTTTAGTTTATATCTAAAAAAGTGAGGGAAGAATATGGCTGATGTAAATATGGCGTTAAAACAGGCGCAAGCAGCTTATGAGCAAGCCCAGCAATCCTATAAAAAGTTTAATCAAAAGTACCGTGAAGCAAAACAAGCAGTACTTTCTGCTCAAAGTACATTTGCCGGTGTTCAAACAATTGGCGACCGGACGACAATTGAAACAAGCAGTCAATTGTTGAAAAACGTTCAAAATAATTTGGATAGAATTTCTGCTAATCTATTGGTGGCAAAGGAAAATGTAAAAGCAGCACGTAATAATTTGGAAAATGCTAAAAAAGCAGTTGAATTAGAAGCGAAAAATCATCAACCTCTAGAACAGCCACTTTATACTACTGTTTCAACAAGCTATGGTGAGATCAAAATTACCAAGAAAAATAAGCCCAAGTCACCACAGAAAAGGATGCCAAAAGAACAAAAGGTTGCTCCTGTTAA
Organism: Limosilactobacillus agrestis; assembly: GCF_014145585.1. Lineage (GTDB taxonomy): Bacteria > Bacillota > Bacilli > Lactobacillales > Lactobacillaceae > Limosilactobacillus > Limosilactobacillus agrestis. The sequence goes on along the minus strand of NZ_JACIVF010000028.1, from coordinate 7,796 downwards.
AATGACGAGAGCAGAATATCGCCAAAAATTAAACGAACATAAATAGTATTAAAGAAGGACTTGCAAAACAATGAATGCAAGTCCTTTTAAATTACTGTTAATTTATTAAATTCCCTTCAGCAATTGCCAATTTGAATTGTCCATAATCTGCAGTGACCTGGTCTACATACTTTAAAGCCCAATTTGGTAAAAGGGTATCTAATTTCTTTTGATGTTTTAAATAACCACGGATCATTGGTGCGGTGGGACTTTGGAAATGAGCCATCGCCAGCAAGTAAGCACATGTTTGACAGTAGAATTGAAAACTTTCAAAGTCAAGCTTCTTAACATTAATTGATTCTTTCATATCTCGGAACTGTCGAATGTAATAACTACGGCCGCCGAAAGTAGTACTTCCTAAAAAGTGATCAGATGAGGATTGAAGCACTCGTTGCGCTGTTACAATTCTTTGCCCAGCAATACCACCATTTCTGATTACTTGTTGGACAGGAAGCGAAAGTAGATTATAACGTAATGGCATAGCTTCTTTGACCTGTAACACAATGTGACTCTCATCATTACCAGTAAGCATAATTAAGTAACAGCGGGTCCCGAAGCTGCCAACACCGACACTATAGCGAATGATATCGGAAATATGAAAATTTGCGAGAAGAACACGAACATCCTGGCGAACACTTTCCAGGTACTGGTTATAACCTTTGACAATTTGTTGATAACGCAATGCACTAAGATGACGAGCGCGTGGTGGATTATCACGAAAAACAAGGCACCCCTGGTTGTTGATAGTTGCCATTTTTTGGAGGATTTCTTCTGAATTACTCCGCTGACTTTTTTTTAGAACCTTATTAAGTACTGTTTGCATCTGTGTTGAAATATCACCAAAAGATTCAATTGCTTTCCCCATGTCTTCATATGCAAATGAAAAGTAAAACAGTTGCGAATGACTCATCTTATTGGCGCTCTTAATAGTATGACGATAGGTTTTAGTGGTTAGTTGAAGAAGGTGGTAAAGGTCATTGCGATCAAAGTGATTCTCTTCCCCTGCCAGTTCAGCACTAACTAACAACCGTTTCAAATCACTTTCCCAGTTACCGATCCGTGCTTCGTCAAAGTCATTGAGGCCAAAGAGGAGCTTTCGTTCAGGAGAGGCGTAAAAGCCAAAATTATTTACGTGAGCATCACCGCAAATAATTATTGGAAGATTACTTTGCGCTTGCCGCTTCAGGTCGTGTTCCATTAATTCAGCTGTTCCCCGAAAAAATGAAAAACGACTAGTAAGCATTCTTTGATGGCGTAATGGAAGCAACTCGGGGATCATATTGGCCTCAGTGATTTGGATTGTTTTAACTGGATCACGATCAACTGGGGTGAAGGTTCCTAACATTTCACTAGGGACCTCTTTTTGTTGCCGTTTACCATTATTTTCCAATTCAGCCTTGGTTTTATTAATTTGAATTTTTCGTAAATCAAAAATATCAAGATTTTGATTGTTCAAAAGTAGTTCATCCTTTCAGAGATAATACTTATGCTTCATTTTAAATTTTTTCTTTTATTTGTAAATATGGTTTGATTAAGTTGATAAATTGTAAAATTAAAAATAAAATTAATATAAGCAAAATTATAGAAGGGGTTGATAGGGTGATTATTGCAGTGGAAAATTCACTTGCCCAACATTTGCATGTCAATTCACAGATTATTGCACCTTCTGAGCTGTTAGAGACAAATGTCTGGACAATTCGTGTTACTGGTGAATTCATGATTATTATGAATAACTTAATGTCGTTACCGATTATTGTACGTTATCCTCAACGCTTTAATGATTCACGATCTTTTATTGCCGCATTTAAGCGCGAATTTTTGAGCCTATTAGAAGTTTCGCCAATCCCTCATGCAAAAATTAGGATGATTCGTGACGCGCAATTTAACAAAGTAGTATTTACACAGCAGATTCAGCCAGAAACTCAGCAGCAATTGCAGATGTATCAGAATCTTATGATGGGACCTAATTCAATTATTGATTGGGAAAAAGATCCAAGCAATGCTGAAATTGCACTTCAATTAGCGGAACAGACGCGTATTACCAATAAGGCAACAGATGAAGAATATGTCGTAATGGATGTTTTTGAAGATTATTCAGTGACGGACTTTAAGGTTGCTACTCATCCTAAACTTAATGAACATAATCGTAGCTATCTTTACCGTTCATTTTCAATTAACGATATCATGAACGCAACTGCAGTAGGTGAAAAGATTTTGAATGATTATCAAGAATACTTAGGAAGTCGTGGAAAGAGCGAGAGTGTTATTGACCGAAATTTAGATTGTGCTGCAGATTACATTGGTTATTGTGAGACCCTTGGTGAATCTGTTCTTGATGATATTACATTAATCTATCACTATTTTATTAATTATGAAAAACTTCATAATGATCGCCCAACCGATACAGGTTTTCATTCTAAAAGTGATGCCTTTCGTGAATTTGGAAAATTTTTACGTGCAGAGGATCTTTTTTCCAGTGAAGACTATGATTTATTTGTCCAGGCGATCAGCCAGGGGATAAAAGATCTTGATTCTAGACAGGTGATGTATCACCTACAACGAATAATTCGTGATATGCAACGCCAAGTAAGAAATCAGCGTGAGCATGCAATCCAATATGTTAATAAGCAATATACAATTTATGTTGAGCTTAGTGATTATCGTCCTAAAATGTGGCGGCGATTTACAGTTAGTGGTGATACACGTTTAGATATGTTGTGCTTTGCAATTTTAGCTGCCTTTAACGCGGATGGGTACCACCTATTTGAATTGCAGCAGGGAAAGATTCATTATCAGTTACCGATTCTTGATAGTGGTTTTGGTCAATCAAATGATATTACCCAAAGTTGGGTGGGCGATTGTAACCTTGCACAAGAATATAACTTAATATATGACTTTGGGGATATGTGGAATTTTAAAATTAAATTTGAGGAAGAAAAATCTAAACGACTTCCTGCTCATACGGGTCCTAAAATTATTAGTGGTTTTGGCAATGGAATTTTAGATGATATTGGAGGAGTAGAAGGACTGACGCAAGCTGCAAAGGATGATCCGGCTATTAATTCTCCTTTAAATATTCCAAAGTTTAAGAATCAATGGACACACAAAATTGAAAAAATACGACACTCTTATGAATAAAAAGCACTACAATAGACAATGAAATACTTATTTAATCGAGGTTTTTAAGGATGGAAAAAAGCGAAAATGCTATTCCCAAAACAATGAAGGCTTGGGCAGTCACGACTCCTGGGCCAATTGATGGTAAGCAATCACCAATTAAATTTACCGAAAAGCCAGTGCCAATTCCCAAGCGGGGTGAAGTTCTTGTTAAGGTATTAACTTGTGGAGTGTGTCATACAGATTTACATGTGGCTGAAGGGGACTTACCCGTTCACCACGAGCATATTACTCCTGGCCATGAAATTGTTGGTAAAGTTGTCGGCTTTGGACCAGAAACACAGCGGTTTAAGCTTGGCGAACGAATTGGAATTCCATGGTTTCGTCATGCTTGTGGTGTATGCAGGTTTTGTCGATCAGGTCATGAAAACCTTTGTCCCCATTCACTTTATACTGGTTGGGATCATGATGGTGGCTATGCAGAATATGTAACGGTGCCAGAAGGATTTGCATATCGAATTCCTGAAAAATTTGATTCCCTTGAGGCGGCTCCTCTCCTGTGTGCTGGAATTATTGGTTATCGGGCCTTTGAACGTGCAAATGTTCCCGCGGGTGGTCGGCTAGGCCTATATGGCTTCGGTGGTTCAGCTCATATTACAGCCCAGATTGCGCTTGCCCAAGGAATTGAAGTTCATGTTTTTACTCGTGGTGAGGATGCAAAAAAATTCGCCTTAGAATTGGGGTGTGCTTCTGTCCAGGGCTCCTATGATCCAGCGCCAGTTCCCTTAGATTCATCAATCATTTTTGCGCCGGTTGGTGATATGGTATTGCCGGCCCTAGCTAGTTTAGTTCCAGGGGGGACGTTAGCATTGGCTGGTATTCATATGACTGATATTCCAACAATGAATTATCAAAAAGAAATATTCCATGAAAAGACGTTAACAAGTGTTGAGAGTAATACCCGACGTGATGGGGAAGAATTCTTAACATTAGCTGACCGTCTTGATATTCATCCTGAAGTACACGAATATCCGCTAGCAAAGGCTGACGAAGCATTATGCTATGTTAAACATGGTGATATTAAGGGAGCTTGTGTATTACGTGTTAACGAGGACTAATAATTGTCTTTTCCTTCTCATTCCTGTTAAGATAATTAAAGAGGTTTAGAAGAGAAAAGAGGAGGCTTTTTTATGAAATATCCCCAATTAGCATTGGATGAGGTTAAAGGACCAAAAGCGGTAATTGAAACGACAATGGGAACAATTACGGCTCAACTATTTCCAAAATACGCACCTAAAACTGTTGAAAATTTTGTTAAATTAGCAGAGAAAAATTATTATGACAATGTAATTTTTCACCGGGTTATTCCAGACTTTATGATTCAAGGTGGTGACCCGACTGGAACTGGACGTGGTGGTGAAAGTATTTATGGTCACCCATTTGAAGACGAGTTTTCTGAAGAATTATTTAACTTCACTGGTGCTCTTTCAATGGCTAATGCTGGACCGAATACAAATGGCAGTCAATTCTTTATTGTCACTAATGAACATGTTCCGGAAAATATGATTGATCAAATGAAGGACGTTGGATACCCGCAAGAAATTATTGATTATTATGAAAAACATGGTGGTACACCGTGGCTTGACTTCCATCACACAGTATTTGGCCAAGTATTATCCGGGATGGATGTTGTAGAAAAGATCAGCAAGGTTAAGCGGGATGAGATGGATAAGCCCGAAAAGGATGTTATTATTAAAACAATTAAGATTGAAAAAGATAAGTAATGAAAGGGTCTGCTGAATAACCACCTCATTAGATGGTTATTCGTCACCCCTTTTTTGTAGTTAAGAGCTCCCATAGTGCCTGCTTAGGTGGGGTTAAAAGTTCAGTTGAGCGGGTGACTGCTGAAAGACGAAATGATTGTTTTAACGGACTCGTAACACTTATTGAATGGATGTTATCTTCGGGAGTGATCGCTAAACTTGTTAAATAAGCAATTCCAAGGTTCTCTGCAACCATAGCTTTAATAACATGAATGTCAGCGGTGCGGTAGATGACTTGTGGGCGAAAATGAGCTAAATGGCAAATTTGCTTAAAAGCTTGTTCATGAAAGAATTCAGTATCAGGAACGATAAAGTGTTCATTTTTAAGGGTAGTAAAATCAATATTCTCTTTAGTAGCCAGGGGATGACTTTTGCTAGTAATGATCTTAAAGGGATATTCAGCTAGCTCAGTAGTTTTTAGGCCTACTTCTTTTAGGGGCGTAAGAGATCCCAATAATGCCAAATCAAGGTTGCCGTGTTTAAGCATCTTAAGAATTTCCTTAGAACCATGCTCGCGAGTCTCCAAGTGACTTAAAAGTCCTTCCCGCATTAATAGAGGGGTCAATGGTGGAAAGTAGTAATTACCAATGATTGGAGGCAGACCAAAGCGAATACTAGATGACTCGGCTTGATCGATTTCTTGGTGCGCGATCTTTAATTCATTTAGGATAACGTTAACGTGGATAGCGAATTGTTTACCAGTAGGCGTTATATGCAATTGCTTATGGACGTGGTCACGAACGAAAAATGAAGTACCAAAATCTTTTTCTAGTCGTTGGATAGCCATTGTAATAGTTGGTTGACTGACATTAAATTTTGCCGCAACTTGCGAAAAATTTTTATATTTTACTAGTGCTTGATAATATTTTAGGTCGGTTAATTTCATAATAAATGCCTCTCTGACAGTGAATTTGATGGGGATTATCAATTTTATTTATATCATATCATGTATTTGACTATAAGCTGGTAATGGAATTACTCTAAAAATGTTGAAACAGATAAAAGGTAAAGGATAGGCGATAATGTTGCGTAAAGGAATGCAAATATTAAATGACCCCTTCAAGAATAAGGGAACAGCTTTTACAATTGAAGAACGAAAAAAGTATGGTTTATTAGGGCTGTTACCATCTTGTGTAAGGACAATTGAGGAACAAGCAGACGAAATTTACCGGTTATACCAAGCAAAGAACTCACGAATTGAACAACGCCACCTATTGATGGAAGTATTCAATACTAACCGCACTCTTTTCTTCTACTTGATGGAAAAGCATATTACAGAATTTATGCCAGTTGTGTATGATCCCGTAATTGCGGAGGCAATTGAACAATATAATGAGCGTTACATTAAGCCGCAGGATGCTGCATATTTGAGTATTGAGCACCCTGAATTAATAAAAGAGGAACTTATTGATGCGGCTGATGGTCGTGATATTCGGCTAATCGTTGTTACAGATGCTGAAGGAATCCTTGGTATTGGTGACTGGGGTGTAAATGGGGTTGACATTTCTGTTGGAAAATTAATGGTTTACACAGCAGCTGCAGGGATTGATCCATCCCAAGTTTTGCCGGTTTCTATTGATGCCGGAACGAATAATGAAAAATTATTGAAGTCTTCTAACTATCTCGGAAATCGAATTAAGCGGGTTGAAGGTCAAGAATACTTTGCCTTTATTGATAAGTTTGTTGATGCGGTCGAAGGTCTGTTCCCTAAGAGTCTATTGCACTTTGAAGATTTTGGACGAGGGACAGCGGCTCGTATTTTAGATAAATACCAAGATAAAATTTTAACCTTTAATGATGATATTCAGGGAACCGGAATTATTGCCTTAGCTGGTGTGCTAGGAGCCATGAATATCTCGAAAGAAAAGATAACTGATCAAACGTTTTTAACGTTCGGTGCCGGCACTGCTGGAATGGGAATTGCTAAGATGCTTTATGACGAATTGATCCGTCAAGGTCTTACTCCCGCAGAAGCAAAGAAGCACTTCTATCTTGTTGATAAGCAAGGGTTATTATTTGAAGATACGCCAGGCTTAACACCAAAGCAGAAGCCATTTACTCGTCAACGAAGTGAATTCACGAATGCTGATGAATTAACTAATTTACTTGCTGTTGTTAAGGCCGTTCACCCAACAGTAATGATTGGTACATCAACCCAACCCGGAAGTTTTAATGAAGCAGTAGTTAAAGAAATGGCCGCTCATACGCCACGTCCGGTTATTTTCCCATTATCGAATCCTACTAAACTTGCGGAGGCCAAAGCAGCAGATTTGCTTAAGTGGACGGATGGTCGCGCACTGATTGCGACTGGAATTCCAGTTAAGGATATTGAATATAACGGAACCGTTTACCAAATCGGTCAAGCTAATAATGCTCTGATTTACCCTGGGGTTGGTTTTGGAGCATTAGCAGCTGAAGCCAAGGTGTTGAATGATGAAATGTTAGCTGCTGCCGCTCATGCCCTAAGTGGGTTAGTTGATCCTGATAAACCCGGTGCAGCAGTATTACCACCAGTTTCAAAATTAGCTGAGTTTTCTAAACGAGTTGCAGAACGTGTAGCTCAATCTGCAATTGATCAAGGATTAGCAGGGGACGGTATTACGAATGCGAAGAAGGCAGTAGAAGAAAAAATTTGGAAACCTCAATATTAATCAAGTGGTCATTATCTTTGTGAATAATAAAACCAAACTATTATACGAAAGCCAAAAAACATCTAAGAAATGACGTGTACCCTTAAAGTTGGAACCTGTATGTTCTTGCTTTATAAATATTTTTCTAGGCAACTAGATTCTGCTCATATTGAAGTGGAGTTTGGTT
>NZ_JACIVF010000026.1 GCF_014145585.1 Limosilactobacillus agrestis | reverse complement strand
TTCACTGGCACTTACTGATGCACTAGTTGATTCACTGGCACTTACTGAAGCACTTGTGGATTCACTTGTGCTTACTGATGCACTGGTGGATTCACTTGCACTTACTGATGCGCTAGTTGATTCACTCGCACTTACTGATGCGGAAGTTGATTCAGATGCGCTTACTGAAGCACTAGTTGATTCGCTAGCACTTACTGAGGCACTAGTTGATTCGCTAGCACTTACTGATGCTGAAGTTGATTCACTTGCGCTTACTGAGGCACTAGTTGATTCACTTGCGCTTACTGAGGCACTAGTTGATTCACTCGCACTTACTGATGCGGAAGTGGATTCACTGGCGCTTACTGAGGCACTAGTTGATTCACTGGCACTTACTGATGCACTAGTTGATTCACTGGCACTTACT
>NZ_JACIVF010000025.1 GCF_014145585.1 Limosilactobacillus agrestis | reverse complement strand
TGCCAACGGTAATGTTACTTTAGCATCAGTTAGGCATAAATACGGGATTGCTGAACATGATTTCCAAATTTGGGTGGGAATTTATGCAAGATTTGGCAAAGGACCATTACTCAATCCACCCAAAGTAACTGGGGATTTTCGGTTAAATCTGGTAAAGTGGAAACAAGAAAATTTTGCGTCAATCTCAGAAACTTGTATTCACTTTGGATATCGTTCCCCGGGTTCAGTGTATCAGTGGGAATGTCTCTATAACAAGCAAGGGCCACAGGCT
>NZ_JACIVF010000024.1 GCF_014145585.1 Limosilactobacillus agrestis | reverse complement strand
CTTACTGATGCACTGGTGGATTCACTGCCACTTACTGATGCGCTAGTTGATTCACTCGCACTTACTGATGCACTAGTTGATTCACTGGCACTTACTGATGCACTAGTTGATTCACTGGCACTTACTGATGCTGAAGTTGATTCACTGGCACTTACTGAAGCGGAAGTTGATTCGCTAGCACTTACTGATGCACTGGTGGATTCACTG
>NZ_JACIVF010000023.1 GCF_014145585.1 Limosilactobacillus agrestis | reverse complement strand
TATTGCGAACCACGTACCAGAAGGTTGGGTAATTAGTGGTAAATATCCAACATCAATTACATTTGGTTCAGAAAACCCAGCTCCAATCAATGTAACTATTGAACACGGAACAAAGGATGTAACTAACGATCCATCACAAGCAGATAAGGTAAACAAGACAATTACTAGATCTGTTGATAAGAATGTGGCTGGTAAGGTTACTAAGGTTGCTAGTCAAAGCGTAACTCTTCACAGAAGTGCTACTGAAGACTTAGTAACTGGTGAAATAACTTATGGTGACTGGAACACTGCTAAGTTTGATGCCGTAACTGCACCAGAAGAAGCAGGATACACAGTAACGAATCCAAATGCCGCACCAGCAATGGATGTAACTGGAGAAACCGTAGATTCAACAGTAACCTTTACTTACACTGCTAATGAACATTCAGTAACTATCACTTATGTTGATAAGAATGGTAAGAAAGTTGGTGGTTACACTGAAACTGGTGTAACTGGAGAAACTGTAGATCCAGAAATTAATGCTCATGTACCAAATGGTTACCATGTAGTTGATAAATACCCAACTTCAATTACTTTCGGTTCAAGTAATCCTGCACCAATTATTGTTCACGTTGAAGAAAACGTAAACCCAACGGATGCGGATAAGAACACTCCAGAACCAAAGGATATCCATACAACTGTAGGTGAAGAACCAAGTCCAGAAGAAGGAATTGGCAATATTCCAAGCTTACCAGGTGGAACTAGTTACACTTGGACTAATGGTGCACCAGATGTATCAACTCCAGGAACTAAGGATGTTCAAATTACAGTA
>NZ_JACIVF010000022.1 GCF_014145585.1 Limosilactobacillus agrestis | reverse complement strand
TTAGATGCAGCTAAGGCTTATGCAACTGCTAGTGCTAACGTAAACAAGGCTAGCGAAGACTTTGCAAACGCTCAAACTGCTCAACAAAAAGCTCAAAAGGCTGCGGATGATGCTTTGAATGCTCAAACAGATGCTCTCAACAAGTACAACCAAGCACATCAACTTGAACAAGATGTTGCAAATGCTCAACAAGCATTTGACGAAGCACGTAATGCTCAAACCGCTGCTGCTAACAAACTTGCTGCAGCTAAGGCTTACCAACAAGCTTCTGTTAAGGCAGAAAATGCTGCTAAGGCATTAAACGATGCTAACAACACATTAAGTGCAGCTCAAAAGGCACTTGACGAAGCACGTAATGCTCAAACTGCTGCCGCTGACAAGTTAGGTACTACTAACCCTGACATGGCTGCATTACAAAAGGCTGTTAATGATGCTCAAACTAAGGTTAACGAAACTGGTAACGCCTTAGATGAAGCTAATGCTGACCTTAAGACCGCCCAAGGTAACTATGATGCAGCTGCCAACCGTCAAACAGATGCTAGTGATGCTTACACTAAGGCAGAAACAGCATTGAACGATGCTAAGGCTGCTGAACAAAAGGCAAAGGATGCTTTTGATGCTGCTTCTCAAGACTACCTTAACGAACCAAATGAATGGAATGATGAAGCTCAACAAGCAGCTCAAGCTAAGTGGGAAGATGCTCAAGCAGCTACTAAGACTGCTCAACAAGCATTTGATGAAGCTAATACTGCATTGAATGGTGCCCAAACAGAAGTAAACGCAGCTGGTGAAGCTCTCGAAAGTGCCAAGACTCGTCAAAAGAATGCTCAAGATGCCCATGATGCTGCTGTAAATGCTCAAACTGCTGCTGCTGATAAGTTAGATGCAGCTAAGGCTTATGCAACTGCTAGTGCTAACGTAAACAAGGCTAGC
>NZ_JACIVF010000021.1 GCF_014145585.1 Limosilactobacillus agrestis | reverse complement strand
TATTCTTCAACAGCTTTAAGTTTAGTTTTAACGCTAATTTTGGTCATATAAAATACCCCCAGAGTTGATTTCCAACTCTGGGGGTACACGTCATTTTCGATAAAGCAATTGATAAAACTCAAACGATGACTAGCACAACAAAGGCTCCTCTAGTGATTATTATTTGTACTTAAACTCGATTCTTGGGTTTATAATGCGAAGTTAACCTAATAGTTTTTTCCGTTACTTTACTATCGTTTTGTTCACCAAAAAAGAGGCTGAAAGAAAACAAAAGTTTTCTCTCAGCCTCAACTGTTTTCACGAACAATGGTCAGCCCTGCTGAGCCAATCATCGTTCTAGCCTAGTCCACTGCCTTGTCGAGAAGGTTATTTCCTCTCTCTTTATATGGGTTGCAAGGCTGTGAAAAACTATTCCGAATCATTAAGAACTTAAACGTTTTAATCCGCTATAAATGCTTATAGAAAAGCATTTTAGAACCCTGTGCTCTTCATTTTAAGCCATCTAGCGGATTCGAACCGCCGACCTCATCCTTACCATGGATGTGCTTCTACCTAACTGAGCTAAGATGGCGCTTAAAGTATAACCGAAGATGGGCTTAAATTGCAAGATTTACCAGCAGCTACTTTTGCAAATATATCTTCTTCTAGAAAATATTGCTATTTGTTTTCTTCTGCTACAGTCTCTTTTTTCACATCTTGTCTGTCTTCTCTCTTTACCATCGATGAGTGCTGCATTCCATAGGCAAAGTAAATAATTAAACCGAAAACAAACCAGATACCGGCATAAAGTTTTGCTTGATAATCCAACCCCATAAATACAACCAATGAAGCTAGGAAGCCAAGAGCTGGTAGTACTGGATAAAACGGCATTTTAAATGAAGGTTCTGGAATATCCTTCCCTTCACGACGACGTAATGCATAAATCCCAAGAGAAACAAACATAAAAGCAATCAAGGTACCGGCCGAAATCAATTGAGATAGGAACGCAAATGGGAAGAAAGCACCAATTAAAACAGCTCCAATTGTAAGTGTCCAGAGAGCTCGATTTGGTCGATTATTTTCATCAAGCTTCCCAAGCCATTTTGGCAACATTCCATCACGTCCGAATGAGTAGATTAACCGTGAACCAGCCATACTCATCCCAATTAAGGCCGTAAACATTCCTAGAACAGCAATTATTTGGACAACTGTCGCTACACCACCATGATGGGCTGCACGTAATGCCAGTCCAACTGGTTCTGCACTATTAGTATATTGTTGGTATGGAAGTACGCCGATTAATACAAGACTAACAGCAACAAAAAGAACAACAGCGATAACAAGAGAACCAAGGATTCCACGTGGCATTGTTTTTTGAGGGTTGATTGCTTCAGCCGAGTTAGCAGCAATTGAATCAAATCCAATGTATGATAAGAAAATCATCGATACACCAGCATAAATTCCTTGCCACCCCCCAAACGCACCATTAGCAGTTTCATGATATTTTGGGACAAATGGTACAAAATTACTTGCTTTAATTGCAGTTAATCCAACAACGATAAAAAGTAAAATTGCAAAAACCTTAAGAATAACAAGGAGATTTTCAACGCGAGCAGCCTGTGATACCCCACGTGAAATTAAGAGAGCAACTAAAATAATTACAACAACCGAAACAATATCAACTACCCCACCATTTGTACCAAAAGTATTTGATAATGAAGCTGGTAATTTCCAACCAAGTGGCACAAATAATGCCCGGAAGTTGGCAGAAAGTCCAGACCCAACAAAGGCCAAAGCAATAAAGTATTCAGCTAATAATGCCCAACCGGCAACCCAACCAAAGAATTCTCCAAATACCACATTAATCCATGAATATGCTGAACCGGCAAACGGCATTGCGGCAGCCATTTCAGCATATGCGAAGGCAACTAACCCCGCAACGATCGCAGCAATCAAAAAAGAAATAACCACAGAAGGTCCGGTATGCATTGCAGCCACTTCACCAGGAAGAGTGAAAATGGAAGTGGATACAATCGTTCCAACACCTAAAGCTAAAAAGTCCCGCACCTTCAAAGATCGAACCAAATGACCGTCTTTATTATCATAAACACGCGGGTCTTCTTTACGTGTAATTGTTTTCCAAAAGCTCATAATCATCCTCCTTTACGTAAATAATTAAAAATAGATTATAATTATAAGAAAAACTTTAATATATTTTACCAAGGCACCTTTCTCTGGTCAATTGTTTATTTAAATTAACCAAAGAAAACGTTTTCTTTAGTTGTGGGTATATCAAACATTTTTTCTTAAAGTAATTTAACATTGAATTACTAGCCATAATTTTATAAATAAAAATTTAATGAGTAAAAAATGAGTTAATTACCTTTCGCTAATTTCAATAATTCGGGTTAAAATAATTATAACCATATTCGAAAAGAGTGATTTTTAATGCTATCCCCGGATGAAATCCGTTATGCAGTTAAAGTTATGCGGCAGAAGTTTCCAGACGCTGGTACTACTTTAATTGCTACTACAAATTATCACTTTCTCCTGGCAACAATTTTAAGTGCTCAATCAACAGATCAATCTGTCAATGAAGTTACACCAGCATTATTCACAAGATTTCCTTTGCCGGCTGATTTAGCTAGTGCCAAACCAGAAGAAGTTGAACCATATATCAAAAAACTGGGGCTCTATCGTAACAAGGCCAGATTTTTAGTTAAAACTTCACAACAACTTGTCACTGATTTTAATGGCAAAGTCCCTCAAACATTAAAAGAATTAATGAGCCTATCAGGAGTCGGTCGCAAAGTAGCAGATGTTGTTCTCGCTGAATGCTTTAATATTCCTGCTTTCCCAGTCGATACGCATGTTAGTCGTGTTGCTCGACGGTTACGAATGGTAGAACCAAATGCGACCGTCCTTACAATTGAAAAGAAATTAATGAAGGTTATCCCGCCTAAACACTGGCTTGATGCTCATCATAGCATGATCTTTTGGGGACGTTACGTTTGTACTGCACGAAATCCTAAATGCCAAACATGTCCCTTATTAGCAATTTGCGAAACCGGACAAAATAATATAATTTAACTGTGGGAGTTGTTACTAAATAAAATGAGTAAATTACAAGCAAATCAATACCTCGGAAATGGCTTTAGTGCCTATGGTGGTGAATTAGAAGTTTTGTTAACTTATCAAGACAATAAGATTCAAGATTTACAAGTAACTAAACACCATGAATCTGAAATGGGACAATGGGCTTTAGATGAACTTCCTGGCAAGATCATTGCTGCAAATAGCGCTGATGTCGACGGAATTACTGGAGCAACTGCTACCAGTCGGGCAATTAAGGACGCAACCACAGATGCTCTTAACAAAGCACAACGACAAAAATAAAAATACGAGGTGGGGAGCTTCCCATGCCTCGTATTTTTATAATGTCTTAATTTCCATTAAAACGAAAAATAGCCATAAGGATACCTAAATAGCTCCACTTCCACCACCAAGTGAAACAACAACCCCTATAGCCACCCAATAATAATCAGTAGCGACATTAAAAAACATTACATCTCCTCAAGCTTTAATCAGTGGTATTTACTTTTTGCTCATGTCGTAAAATGAATGTTATTACCCAGGAAATAATTAAGAATATAGATACAAACCAGTATGGATATTGATAATTAACATCTAACAAATAACCACTAATAAGCGGGCCAACAATATTCCCAACACTAGTTAGTGACATGTTAACACCATTTAGCAATCCTTGATTGGCCTGACTCATTTTAGTTAGCAATGTTGTAATTGCTGGTCGTAACAAATCAAAAGCCTCAAATACTAATAAGGTTGCTATGATAATGTGCCAATGAGAGTGATCATAAATCACTAGGATCGTCCCAATCAAACTAACAAAGAAACAATATCTCATTAATCGTACTTCACCAAGCCATTGAACTAACCGATCAAACAAAAATACTTGTAAAATTAAAGAAATAATCCCATTAAGGGTTAGAACAAGCGCAATTGCACTTAAATTGAAATTATGAACTTCATTTACATATAAACTGTAAATACTTTCAAAACCAGCAAGACCAAACGCCGCTACAAAAATCATCCCAAATAATGTCATAAGGGATGGAGTCATAATTTGTCTTAGCTGACTCCAACCACTAGATAATAAGTCATCTTCCGGATTTTTAGTAATACTTTTAACAAGTTCATCTTCATCATGCGGTAAAAATTGCCATGCTATTATTGTACTAACCAGGCCTAGCAACCCTGCAATCCAGAAGGGAAACTTGTAATTAACATGTGCTAACATCCCGCCTAATCCGGGGCCCAAAATTAAGCCACCACTAAATGCTGCTGATAACCAGCCAATCACCTTAGCGCGGTCTTTTTCACTAGTAATGTCCGCCGCTAATGCCATTGATGTTGGCACAAACATAGCTGCTGATAATCCATCAATAGCCCGTGATAAGTCAAATAACCATAAATGCTGTGCTAAGGCAAAAATAAATTCAGCCATCGCGAATATCAGCAATCCCCATACTAACATTGGCTTTCGTCCAATTTTATCTGAAATCCGACCAACAATGGGAGAAGCAATAAATTGTACAAAAGCAAATAGGGAAGACATCACTCCCATGTCAAAGGCAGTAAAGTGATATTCATTTTTAATGAACGGTTCAACCGGGAAGATAAGACTCATTCCTAGACAAATCAAAAACTCACAAAAAAGAACTATAAAGATTATACGCTTTACTTCTTTTGTCATGATATATTTCCTCTCTATATATTTTTACAGAATAAAAGTGGTGCCACCAAATTTATCCGATGACGCCACTTTTATTTGTTAAGTATAGAAGCAACTCTACCATGTATTATTTTTTTATACTAGTCTATTTTCTTTATTTAAGGTTTCCTTAATCTTTTGCTTGTAAACTTTCTTGATACTTTTCCTTAATGAAGTCGGCTGATGTTTGAAGTTTTTGCAGCTCTTCTTCTGTCAAGTCAAGTTGTGCTTGCTCTACAATTCCATCACGACCAACGATTGCTGGGTAAGACAAGTAAACTCCGTATTCTTCACGGAAATTCGATACCGGTAATTCAGTTAATGAATCGGATAAAATTGCATTAACAAGCTTAACAGCTGCCGTTGCAACTCCATAGTTAGTATATTTTTTCCCTTGAAAGACAGTCCAGCCGCCCATCTTGGCTTCCTTATCAAGCTTTTCTAAGTCTAATCCACGCTTATCTGCTAATTCAGTTAAAGGACGACCAAGAACGCGAACAGTGGACCATGCTGTAAATTGAGAGTTACCATGCTCCCCAAGATTATAACCATCCACAGAACGCGGATCTAAATTAAGCCGTTCGGCCACCGCCCGCTTCATTCGTGCAGAATCAAGCAGGGTTCCTGTTCCTAATACATGGTTCTTCGGAAGACCAGTTATTTTTTGAAAGAGCGAAGTAATAACATCAACTGGGTTAGTAATGGCCACAATCTTGCCGTTAAAGCCACTTTCCTTAATCTTTTGAGCAACCTCTTTTACCGCTTGACGAGTAAATGGAAGTTCCGCAAAGCGATCAGCATTAGGATTATCTTGAAGTTTGATATTTCCTAATGCAGATACAATTACATCCGCATCCTTTAATGCACTGTAATCATTAACAGTAATATTAATATGGAAAGGCAAATTAGCCATTGCATCTTCAAAATCAAGTGCATCCGCCTTAACCTTTGCTTCGTTTTTATCAATCAGAACTAGATCATCTGCAAAACCCATTGCCACAATGTAGTGTGCAACTGTTGATCCAACATGCCCCATTCCAATAACTCCAATTTTCCGTGTCATTACTAAGACCCCTTTCACTTTTTAATCGTTTTCTAATGTTATCATAATGTTTCTTTAATTGCCAGAAGATAATCAAAATAAAAAGGTGAAAAAACAAGGTAAAAAACGTTTCAAAATTGAAAAAGGTTCCAAGAAATTTCTTCTAAAAATATCAATCCGTTATTTTGAAAGAAAGATAGGTACTCCATAAAGTACAGTCTGTTCCAGCAACAGATAGCTATAATGATGAATGCTATAATTATTATAGCTCTGAGTATCCGTGTGAATATAAAATTGCAATTACACTAGCTATTCTACCTAATTAAATACTGCTTTTCTCGCTTATTTACCTCATCTTCACTATAATCATTCAATTGCAGTCTTCAACCAATTTCACTGAAGTATTATTCTGAACTAATAACATCACAAAGTCCTTTTAGTACCCATAAAATAGTTATTTTTGAGACCACTGCTTTTTTTGTAATATTCTCAAGCTTTACTGGTTTATTTATTAATTTTCAATTCTTACTATCTTTAATAAATACTATTGTCATCTTTTGTGAAACAATTAATGACTAAAATAAGGCAATATTTAAATTAAAATACCTATTGACAAAAATGAGAGAATAATTATAATAAAATGCATAACAATTAATTGAACGTTAAAACATATCGAAAAGCAGAGTAAATAGCGAGGTTTATAAGAGAGCTTCTGGGTGGTGTAAAGAAGTAAACGTAACTATTGAAGATGGGCTTGGAATGGTATCGATGATTGTTAGTCGATAACGGGTTAGCACACGTTATTAGTGCTAGGTAATTCTAATCATTTTATTAGAGTAACCTACTGAGGCTGGGTCTGTGAAGATTCAGTAAATAAAGGTGGTAACACGAAGCACTCGTCCTTTGAATAAAGGGACAAGTGCTTTTTTTATTTACTAATAGCTTAGCGTTCTATTAACTAACAAAAGAATTTAATTTATTGATTGAAAGGGAGTTTTACTATGAAAAGAAAGAAAAGAAGAAACATCATTATTTGGTCAGTAGTTGCACTTATTGTTATTATTGCTGGATACTTTAGTTTTGTTCGTCCGCAACAACAAGCAAAACGGACTGTTACTGTTGGGATTATGGCTGGTTCAAAACAAGACGATGAAATTTGGAATTCAGTAAGCCAAACCGCTAAAGATAAGTACAACATTACCTTAAAATTCAAACGATTCACTGATTACAACCAACCAAACAAGGCTTTGGAAAATGGCGATGTTGACTTAAACGCCTTCCAACACAAGTTATTCTTACAAACTTGGAATAAGGCCCACAAAACTGATCTTGTTTCTTTAGGCGATACGTTTATTACTCCAATCCGGCTATATTCCAAGCAATATAAGAATGTAAAGGAAATTCCTAATGGTGGCACTATCGCCGTCCCAAATGATGCTTCAAACGAATCACGGGCATTATTCGCACTAAAGAATGCTGGTTTAATTGAATTAAAGAAGGGTACTAAGCTTGCAACAGTAAATTCAATTTCCAAGAATCCACGTGACCTTAAGATTAAGGAATTAGCGGCCGACCAAACTGCACGGTCTCTTGATAACGTTGATGCAGCCGTAGTTAATACTAACTATGCACAAGCCGCCGGTCTTAATTATAAGAGTGCTATTTTTGTTGAACCGATTAACAAGGATTCAAAACAATGGGTCAATATCATTGCTGTTAAAAACAGTGAAAAGAACAATAAGATTTACAAAGACGTTGTGCGGGCCTACCAAACTGAAAAAACAAAACGAGAAATCAAGAAACTATATGGAACCGCAGAAATTCCTGCTTGGGATCTAAATTTCAATAAATAAGGAGGATTAATATGGTGAACCCAATCATTGACTTAGACAATATTAGTGTAACTTTTAAACAACGAAAACAAGTTGTGCACGCGGTTAAAGATGTTACTTTAAAAGTAGAAAAGGGCGACATTTATGGAATTGTTGGTTATTCCGGAGCTGGTAAATCAACACTAGTTCGAACAATTAACCTCTTACAGCTTCCCACTGCTGGAACTGTCACAATTAATGGAACAGTATTTTTTAAGGATCATCACCAACAAATTAGTAATAAAGAGTTGCAAGAAAAGCGACGAAAAATTGGAATGATTTTTCAACACTTCAATTTATTAAATGAAACTTCAGTAATTGAAAATGTCCTTTTTGCTCTTAAACATACTGACTTAAATGATGACGCAAAAGAGAAAAAGGCTCTTGAACTTTTAGATTTAGTTGGCTTAAAAGATAAAGCTGAATTTTACCCTGTACAGTTATCCGGTGGTGAGCAACAACGGGTTTCAATTGCCCGGGCATTAGCTAATGATCCTGAAATCCTAATTTCTGATGAAGCCACTTCTGCGCTTGATCCACAAAATACCAATCAAATTTTAGACCTTCTTAAAAGCCTCAACGATAAACTAGATTTAACAATCGTTTTAATTACTCATGAAATGGATGCTGTTAAACGGGTAGCTAATAAAATTGCTGTGATGGAATATGGACAAATAATTGAACGTGGAGCATTACAAAACGTGTTCCTCCACCCACAACAGGACTTAACCCGTCAATTTGTCGGAGGTTCCCTGGCAGCGGTCGATACACTCAAATCATTCGATCTTGGCCACCTTGGTGATGATGAAGAGTTACTTCAATTAGTTTATGATGCAAATAACGTAACAAAATCAATCATTATTGAGTTATATAAGAAACTACAGGTTGAGGCAAGTATGCTTTATGGAAATATTGAAGTCTTAGCAGGTTCACCAGTTGGTACACTTTTTATAGTTATCAAGGGCGATGCCAATAAGCGTCAACAGGCTATCGACTTCTTAAAAGAAAATAATGTTACCGTTACAAAGATTGACGATCGGAGGATTTGGAATGAATAATCTTATACCAAATGTAATTCAACTTGGTTGGGGTGGTGACAACGGTTGGGGTACTTCAATCGCGCAAACCATCTATATGACTTTTTGGCCCGCTATTTTCGGCGGAATCTTAGGTTTAATTTTTGGAGTAGCCCTTGTAGTTACTGAGCCAGGTGGAATTTTAGAAAATCGAATTGTTTTTAGTATTGTTGACAAAGTTGTATCTATTTTCCGGGCAATTCCATTTATCATTTTGTTAGCCTTTATTGCCCCATTCACACAATTGATTGTTGGGACACAGATTGGAACTACCGCGGCATTAGTTCCCCTTTCGTTGGGAGTATTCGCCTTTTATGCTCGTCAAGTTCAAGTTGCTCTTGAAAGTGTTGACCACGGTAAAATTGAAGCGGCACAAGCTATCGGTGCTACTAACTGGGACATTATCATTGACGTTTACCTTCGCGAAGGTCGCTCTGAACTTGTCCGTGTTTCTACTGTTACGCTAATTAGTTTAGTTAGTCTTACCGCAATGGCTGGTGCAATTGGTGCCGGCGGTTTAGGTAATACTGCTATTTCATACGGTTACGATCGCTTTAATAATGACGTAACCCTCGTGGCTACTATCCTTGTTCTGCTATTTGTTTTGATCATTCAAATAGTTGGCGATATTTTAGCCAAGCATCTTAACCACCAGGACCGTTAAATTTAGGAGGATTATTATGGAAGTCAGCGAAAAAGTTAAAGTACTGCAAGATTTAATAAAAATCCATTCTGTTAATGGGAATGAAGTTGAAGTAGCCTACTACTTACAAAAACTTTTAGCAAATCATGGAATTGATTCAAAAGTTGATGAATTTGGTGACCGACGTGCAAATTTAATTGCGGAAATCGGGACCGGTGAAAACAAAAAAATTCTTGGCTTCACTGGACATCAAGACACCGTGGCAGTACCCAATCCAGATCGCTGGCAACATGATCCATTTGGTGGGGAAATTGATGGTGATTTTCTTTTTGGCCGTGGAGCGGCGGACATGAAAAGTGGCCTTGCTGCTCAGGCTATCGTGTTAATCGAATTAAAAGAAGCGGGTCAACTACCATCGGGAACCGTTAGGTTTATTGCAACTGCCGGCGAAGAACTAGGCACTCCTGGAGCTTATCGTTTGCAAAAGCAAGGTATTATCAATGATCTTGACGCTTTAGTAGTCGGTGAGCCAACCGGCGGTAACGTTATTTTTGCCCACTCCGGAAGTATGAATTACCGCGTTACTAGTTATGGAAAATCATGTCATAGTTCACATCCCCAAAATGGTATTAATGCAATTGAAGGATTACTAAAATTTATTGAGGAAGAGAAATATCTTTTTGATAATGCCAAGAATGATCAATACCTTGGAAAAGTACAACATAGTATTACAGTTATTGATGGTGGATCGCAGGTTAATACCATTCCTGACAGCGCCAGTTTACAAGGGAATATTCGCCCAACTGCAGCATTTGATAATGTCAAAGTTGCAAACCGATTAAACGATGTCCTTGAATATATTAATCACACAACCCCCTTCCAACTAGAACTAAATATTATTCAAGATTTTTATCCAATCGCTACCGAACCCAATAATAATTTTGTTCAAGCCGCCTTCAATGCTGCGCAACGAAATTATCCAAATGACATCAAGCTTGATATTATCAATGGGGCAACAGATGCAAGTGTATTTACATTAAATCGCCCTGACCTTCCCGTTGTGATTTTAGGATGTGATGATTGGAAGGTGGCTCATCAAACCGATGAATATACAACGATTTCTAGTTACATCGCTACAATTAAAGCTTATAAACAAATTATTCGTGATTTTTTTGATGAATAAATAGGCTACTAGAATAACTATCCCAATTAGTAAATACGAGGTAGTTTTTTATCCATTATGGCAATTCAATGCTATAATGTAGTTGATGAAAGCGATAACAAATTTTGCTAAGAAAGGGTGTTTACCATGATGTCATTATTAAGTAACGTAATCGCTGTTGTGAGTTTTTCCGCAATTTTAGTAGCTTCAGTTCTAAGTTTATTTATGGGTGGTAAACACCAACATAGATTTTATTAAAAAGTTCATCGAAAATAAGAGTGAACAATACTTATCTCTCTCAGACTGTTATTATTCGCTCTCTTTTTATGCTATATTAGGAGAAAAATAAACTTTAAAACAGACTAAGCTTAGTAGTGGAAATATCAGAACGACGGTTCTGATATTTCCACTACTTTTTTGTTAAAGTAGGGGTGAAGTTGAC
>NZ_JACIVF010000020.1 GCF_014145585.1 Limosilactobacillus agrestis | reverse complement strand
ATCCACTTCCGCATCAGTAAGTGCCAGCGAATCAACAAGTGCTTCAGTAAGTGCAAGTGAATCAACTAGTGCCTCAGTAAGCGCCAGTGAATCCACAAGTGCTTCAGTAAGTGCCAGTGAATCAACTAGTGCATCAGTAAGTGCCAGTGAATCAACTAGTGCCTCAGTAAGCGCCAGCGAATCCACCAGTGCCTCAGTAAGTGCTAGCGAATCCACCAGTGCCTCAGTAAGTGCAAGTGAATCAACTAGTGCTTCAGTAAGCGCCAGCGAATCAACTAGTGCTTCAGTAAGCGCCAGCGAATCCACAAGTGCCTCAGTAAGTGCCAGCGAA
>NZ_JACIVF010000002.1 GCF_014145585.1 Limosilactobacillus agrestis | reverse complement strand
TCTTCCAATCGTACGGTTTGCTTAGCCTCCTGCGTCCCTCCATCGTCAAACGCAGTTAACTGGTACAGGAATCTCAACCTGTTATCCATCGCCTACGCCTCTCGGCCTCGGCTTAGGTCCCGACTTACCCTGGGAGGACGAGCCTTCCCCAGGAAACCTTAGTCATTCGGTGGACAGGATTCTCACCTGTCTTTCGCTACTCATACCGGCATTCTCACTTCTAAGCGCTCCACCAGTCCTCACGGTCTGACTTCGCCGCCCTTAGAACGCTCTCCTATCACGTGCACATAGTGCACATCCACAGTTTCGGTAATATGCTTAGCCCCGGTACATTTTCGGCGCAGGATCACTCGACTAGTGAGCTATTACGCACTCTTTAAATGGTGGCTGCTTCTAAGCCAACATCCTAGTTGTCTATGCAACTCCACATCCTTTTCCACTTAGCATATATTTAGGGACCTTAACTGGTGATCTGGGCTGTTCCCCTTTCGACGGTGGATCTTATCACTCATCGTCTGACTCCTGAGTATAAATCGATGGCATTCGGAGTTTATCTGAAGTTGGTAACCCATGACGGGCCCCTTGTCCAAACAGTAGCTCTACCTCCACGATTCTTTACCTCAAGGCTCCCCCTAAAGAGATTTCGGAGAGAACCAGCTATCTCCAAGTTCGTTTGGAATTTCACCGCTACCCACACCTCATCCCAGCCATTTTCAACTGACACGGGTTCGGTCCTCCAGTGCGCTTTACCGCACCTTCAACCTGGACATGGGTAGGTCACCTGGTTTCGGGTCTACAACTACATACTTTATACGCCCATTTAAGACTCGCTTTCGCTACGGCTCCGGTTTTTCCACCTTAACCTTGCATGCAATCGTAACTCGCCGGTTCATTCTGCAAGAGGCACGCCGTCACCCATTAACGGGCTCCGACAGCTTGTAGGCACATGGTTTCAGGAACTATTTCACTCCCCTTCCGGGGTGCTTTTCACCTTTCCCTCACGGTACTGGTTCACTATCGGTCACTAGGGAGTATTTAGCCTTGCGAGATGGTCCTCGCAGATTCCGACGGGGTTTCACGTGTCCCGCCGTACTCAGGATCCTGAACAGAGAGTGTGACGTTTCGTCTACGGGGCTTTCACCCTCTATGGCACAGCTTCCCAACTGTTGCGACTACGTCGCACTTTGGTAACTCTAATGTTCAGTCCTACAACCCCAACAAGCAAGCTTGTTGGTTTGGGCTCTTCCCCTTTCGCTCGCCGCTACTCAGGGAATCGAT
>NZ_JACIVF010000019.1 GCF_014145585.1 Limosilactobacillus agrestis | reverse complement strand
GTCATAAATTACTTGTGCGAGTTCTTTTTTGGACGCTTTCTCAAGGCTGTCAATTTTTTTGAGGCATCGAGTTGTATCTTTAACAATAAGTTTTCTTTTTGTAAGGCTTGGTTCTGTTTTTGGAGCTGAAGAAGCTTGTCTTGATTCTTGTCGTATCGTTTGACCATTTTTAGGTTTCCTTCCTCGACGCAATCTCAGTAAAGCCTGTGGCCCTTGCTTGTTATAGAGACATTCCCACTGATACACTGAAC
>NZ_JACIVF010000018.1 GCF_014145585.1 Limosilactobacillus agrestis | reverse complement strand
CCACTTCAATATGAGCAGAATCTAGTTGCCTAGAAAAATATTTATTCAATTTTAAAGCAAGAACATACAGGTTCCAACTTTAAGGGTACACGTCAATTCTGAACTGTTTTTTATTTAAAGGATTTGTGTCACAGTCTCTTATTTAATATCTTACAAGGTGAGGGGATAGAGTCATAAACTGGTTCCGTTGGGGGATATGAAAGTTACATAGAGTGGGCCGTAAAACTTCGAGAATAAAGAATTAATAATTAGTTTCACATTCCCGATAATTCAAATTTTCTCAACAAATAAGCTCCCTCTTCGGGTTAACACTTAGCGATAACCCGAAGAGGGAGCTTATATTGTAAATTAGTTGTGAGCAACGTTGTCAGCTATTCCATTCTTAGCATGTACCGATTAGTTTTTGGTAATCCACCAAAAAATTGTCCGGTGCTTTTGTTGATCAACACGCTGATTAACAACACTGACTAAAATCATCATTGTGGCAATAATTGAATTCTTTTTCCGAAAGGCAGTGTAACGGGAATACCAAACTGTAGCATATTTATCTTTGTAATGACGTAACCCTTGGAAGCCATATAAGTGGTAGCCATATTCATAAATAAAATGCGCTGCTTTTTCCTCAATAAAACTAGATTGATATTCACCGACATTAGAAAGGGGAGCCATTCCTAAATCAAAGTAAGTGTATCCGTTTTGTTGTCCGTATTGAAACATACTAACAAAAATTTTATCCATAATTCCAGAAGGCGCATCTTTACTATGTCGCATTAGATCAATTGTCAGAATTTTTTTGCTTCCTGTTGGCATAAAGGTTGCAAAGGCGACCATTTTACCATTTTTATTGCGAACAATGCCAACTGGTGCCTGGTTAATATAATATGGAGAAAAGAATCCCAGTGAGAAGCCTTTTTCAACTTCATCACCAAGCCAACTGTCAGATACCTTTTTCATTTCGGCCAATTGTTCTTTACTAAAAGGTGGCTGTTCAACTGAAAAGGTATATCCTTCTCGGTCGAACTTATGCATTAAGGCCCGTTGCGATCGTTGTCGTTTACCAGCAAGCGTAAAGTCAGCTAGCTTAACAAGCCCGGTTTCACCAGTTTTAATAAAGTCAAAGCCAAATTCATGAAGAAGCATCGTCATATCACTAGATACTTCATAAAAAACTAATTGGTAATCGTATTGATCTGCTTCATGAATAAATTGATGAAGCGCAGGGCGCCAACTTTTTTTATCACCAACGGGATCCCCCATTACAATTAATCGATCATATTTACGTCGATACATAAAAAATAATTTATCGTGATCATCCACACTATAATAGTAAATAGCCTTATCTTTAAGAAAAGCAAGATGGCTTGTCTCATTACCGCCGTACTCTTTAATTACATTTTTTACACGATTAGCATTAAAAATAATTGGCATATTAAATGGGTCTTTACCAGCCATAAAATAGCGAAGGATGAAGAAGATTAACAAAAGACCAATGATTAAACCGAATAGTCCGGAAAGCCAAAGTTTTTCGCCTGGAAAGAAAAAGAAATTTGGAATATGGTGTTTGCTGGAATACTGGGGTGCATTGATAACGCCAACAAGGACGTATAAAATACAAGATCCAGCAAAAATTAAACTATCAACGGTAAATTTACCAATTGAATATTCTAGTTTTTTACGATAAAGGACATGTCGTGATAATAAAACTAATACCAGTACAATAATAAGATAGATTGTTAAACTAATGGTGCCGAGATTCCAAATAGTATTGGCAATTCCAATTACGAGGAGAATCAAGGTCGGAAGATAAGCTTTTTTGACTTTTGATTGTAACCCTCTTGCACAGGCAATCATTGCGAGAGCAAAGAGAATAGTAGTTAATTGGTGTAAGAAGAAAAAGGTATATGGATACAGACGCGCAATAATTTTATTTTGGGCAGTAATATCTGGAACGGAAGCCGTAATAAGCATTAAAATCCCAGAAGTATACATAAAAGTGGTTATTAAGAAATAGGCGGTTTTATGGACCATTAATAGTGGAAGTCCATCAAAGAATTGGTTAACTTGGGCAGCAAGGGAATGTAAGAAAATAATTCCTGCAATAAATAATGGAATAAGGTAATAGAAAATTCGGAATAATAATAACCAAATGACAGAAGTTGTTCGTGGTACTCCCAGTAATGATAGTTCTAACATCATTAAAAGGTCAAACGATCCCAGTGCACCTGGAATCATGGAAAGAATTCCTAAGACCTGGGCTACAACATATAATGGTAGAACACTTATTAAATTATGCCTAATTCCTAAGCACCAGCCGACCAGTAAGAAAAAAAGGGCGACAAATAACCATTCGCAAGTTGAACTAGTAATTAAGAAAGTTCCTACTTTGGGAGTGACATCCTTAAAGACCTTGTTATTGTGGATAACGGTAATATAAAAAATAATTGGGAAATAAAGACCACCACCGACAAGCCAAAGAGCATATTGATTAAAATGGCCTCCATCATGGAACCCGAACATGATAATTAAGGCAATCCAACAAAGAACAGAAAGTCCTGAAAGCAAGAAAACAGCAATTTTTGAAATTGCAAGGAGAATTTCCTTTTTAGTTGCATTTTTTCGATAAAAATATGCTCGTAAAGTTGAACCAAGAATGCCCCCAAAACCGGCAATGTTGGTAAGTGTGTTAGTTATCCACCCACAACGAATGATGTATGATTTCTTAAATTTCCCGGGTAATAAATGGGTAATAGCAAAATCATAACCTAACATAGGAACAACAGCAATGCATCCTGTAATCAATAAAAGAGTGATGTTGGCCCAAGATAGGTTTGACAAGCCAACTCCAACTGCATGCCATTTAACGGTTTTGAAAAAATTGCCAAGAGCAAGAATGACAAAGATCAGAACCGAAGTCACAAAGACTACTTTTATAATTTTTGAATATTTAGACCACCAGTTTAATAGGCGTTTGCCCAACTGCTGCATTAAAAACTCCTCCTTAATAATAGCTGTACTTTCATTATAAACTATTGAGAATTTTTACGGTACAGATAGGAAAGACGAAAAGTTAAAAATAATTTTAGATTTTTGTTGACTAATTTCTAGAAATTTCGTATACTTTTACTTGTTGTTAAGTTGGTCCGTTGGTCTAGTTGGTTTAGGACGCATCCCTGTCACGGATGAGATCACGAGTTCGAGTCTCGTACGGACCGTTCTAATATTAAAGAGCTGTGATTTAGGTCATCAGCTCTTTTTTTGTATCTTTTATTAATGTAGATGGAGGAAATTAAAATGGAAAACACATGGATATACCAAGGTACTGAACCTATTAAAATAAAGAAGTATCTTCAGTCATTGGGGATGGGGCATCGATTATTCAATGATCTTAAAAACGGGGAAGGAGAATTTCTTGTTGATTATCGGAAGGTGCGACCAACAACCCAAATTCTTCCTAATCAGCCTTTAACTGTTAAGGCCCAGCCAGAGTTAGCTGATGATACTGTTAAAATTAGTAATGAACCCTTAGATATTGTTTATGAAGATAATAATTGGTTGGTAGTAGATAAGCCAGCAGGTGTAACTTCTATTCCAGGACCAACCATTCAAAATGATACAGTTTTAAATCGAGTAAAAGGGTATTTAATTACAAATAATTCCATAGATCTTCGTCCCCACTTGATTACACGGTTGGATCGCTTTACGGGAGGACTCCTCCTTATTGCTAAGCATCATATTGCCTCTAGCATGATCAGTCAGCAAGTACAGCAACATCAAATGCTGAAGGAGTATACCGCCTTAGTAGAAGGACAAATTATGGACGAACATGGCGAAATTAACAAGCCGATTGGAAGGCAGGATGGACAAGCTGCACGTGTAATTGATAAAAATGGGCAACAAGCTTTGACCGAGTATTGGGTTGAAGAACGAGACGTAAATTGGACACGCGTACGAGTAAGACTTCACACCGGGCGAACACACCAGATTAGGGTTCACTTTGCCGCTATTGGTCATCCTTTGATTGGTGATCATCTTTATGGCGGTGATACTAATAAGTATGGGCATCAACTGCTTCATGCAAGTAAAATTAGTTTTAATGATCCTTTCACTCTTAAACAAATGACATTTACGTCAGACTTGCCACCAGTATTTGCTACATTATCTTAAATTGAGAAGCAGAGTAAATAAAAGGGGTTGCGACATCAGTTAGGTTCCTTTCACAAAAGACAAATAGCGCAGTACAACAATGGCCTCCAATGCTCGGTTTTACCGAACATTAGAGGCCTTATTGCTTGCAGGGCTCTCAGAGGCTAGCTTCGCGTCGAAAAATGAAGTCACGAGTGATTTCTGTTTCGAGCCCTTTTTGTTATATAAGGGGGCGAGAATTAATAGTTAATTCTCTGTTTCCTTAACTTGTTTTAAAATCTGTTTAACACTTTGCGCCTGGAATTCTTGTTCTGCTTGTGCTGATACTTTTTGAATTTGTTTAGCAGTCATATGCGGATTTTTGGCTATTGCCGCTTGAACCTTGGATGTAACAAAGGCCCGTCCTTGTTCTGCTGCTTGTGCTTGTAATTGCTTTCCAGCTGCCGAATTTGCGACCTTTGAGAGCTGTTTGGCCTGACTAGTTGTTAATTTAATATATGTTTGAGGATATTCTAATACATTGGTTCGTTTAACCAACGTGTTATCCATTCCTGACCATGCATAAAGTGTTCGATAGAAATTATTTTTATATTTCCAACGAACTTCAGTTGTAATTAATTGAGGAGTATCATCTTGTGTCCATTTAATTCTACTAAATGTGTACTCATTTGCTTGTGTATGTTGAGGTGTTTTTTGTTTTGGTTTGGTGTTGTAAATATAAACGTTATCTTGACCACTCTTTCCAACTGGTTGGTAGAGGGCGAGAGGCATTGATGAATTTGAAGCTGAGTAGATACGTTTAGTTGATGTGGTTGTAACTTTGTGCATACCAAAATGATGACTGTAGTTAAGGGTCATTAATGTTGTTGAACCGACAAAAATGATTCCAGTAAGGGTTGTTAAGATAATTCGTAGGACTTTTTGTTGGGTAAACATCATGCAGGCAAAGAATGCAATTGCACCCAGAAAAGTTAAGATAATAACCATTATTTCTTACCTCCTTCATCAGCTGGTTCAATGATATCATTACTATCGAGGCGGACATGGATTCCGTTACCACTTGTAACAAAGAGGGTAAGAATAAGGCCAAGGAGTGAGAAAACAATGGCAAACCAGAAGGCTGCGTGGTAACCCATTAAAGTGGCATCAAACATCTTTGCCTTATATTGCAAGGGTGCTTGCACAAGTAATGAGTGTGCTGGTTTATTACTATTCGTAACGTTAGTCAGGACAGAAATCATAATTGCAGTTCCGACTGAAGTAGCCACTTGGCGAATAGTGTTATTAACCGCGGTTCCGTGAGAAATTAAATTAGCTGGAAGGGAATTCATTCCGGCAGTTGTAACGGGCATCATTACCATTGAAATACCAAACATTCGCACGGCGTAAAGGAAGATAATATAGATTGTCGGGGTATCACGGTTGATAAAGGCAAATGGAATTGTTCCAATACTAAGAATGAACATTCCAGTAAAAGCTAACCGTTTTGCTCCATGACGATCGAATAAGTTTCCTGTAATTGGACTCATGAATCCCATGAATAAGGCCCCAAATAAGAGGGTAAGGCCGGAATGAAAGGCTGACATTCCATGAATTATTTGAAGATAAAGTGGAATAACAAATTCTACCCCAACCATGGCCATCATAACGATCGAACTTAAAATCGTTGCCAGTGAAAATTCTTTACTTTCAAAAACCTTAAATTCGAGAAATGGGTTGTCTAATTTGTTTTGGCGAAGAACTAAGAAAACGACTAAGACAGCCCCAATTATAATTGTGGAAAGGACGATCGGATTTGTCCACCCTTTGTTACCAACGCTAGAGAAACCATAAAGCATGCTTCCAAATCCTAAAGTTGAAATAATAACCGAGGGCCAGTCAAGACTAGGTCTAGTGTTAGGAATAACATTTTTAACCAAAAAGATACTGGCAATAATTACTAAAGCGGCGATTGGCACGATCATTCCAAAAAGCCAACGCCAGCTATAATTATCAATAACCCATCCAGATAAAGTTGGGCCAATAGCAGGAGCTAGTCCAATCACTAAACCATTAACTCCCATGGCGGCACCCCGCTTTTCTGGTGGATATACAGTAAGCATAATATTTTGCATTAAGGGCATATTAATTCCGACACCAATTGCTTGAATAAGTCGGCCTGCTAACAGGATACTGAATGATGGTGTTAGCCATGCCATAATAGTCCCGATTTCAAAAATTGACATGGCAATAATGAATAGACTTTTGGTGTTAAACCGACCAGTAAGATAAGCACTAACAGGAATCATAATTCCGTTTACCATTAAGAAACCAGTAGTTAACCATTGGACAGTTGCAGTACTGATATTAAACGCATCCATTAATGCTGGGAAGGCAGTTGATAAAATAGTCTGATTTAAAATTGTACAAAAGGCCCCAATTAATAATACTAAGATCATAAGGGAACGATTGTAGCTATTACCATTAATATCAACAGGTTGTTGCTTTTGATTCACTAATAGAATCCTCCTTTACATTTTTTGCAATGTGAAAATAATAATACTATCTGATATCTTTGTCAAATGATTTGACAAAGATATCAGATTTTTGGTAATTTATGATTAAAATATATACTTTGGAGGAAAATAATGGATCCGCTTTCGGAAAAAATTAGGAAATTGATCGCTAGTAAAGAATTGAAGATTAGTATGAGTGAGATGGCCCGTGTAACTGATGTATCGACTAGTCAGTTAAGGTACTGGGAGAAAAAAGGGTACATTAAATCCGAACAAGATGAACAGAATAAAAATCACTATTTTACCTTACCTGTGATGTTTCAGGTTTTTACGATTAAGGACTTTTTGGACCAAGGTTATACTCTTGCAATGGCCGTTAAAAAGGAACACAAACGTCGTGAACTACATCAAATTTTTATTCGCTTTATTGCCGATTGTATTATGGAAGTGAAGCAGACTGGTGAAAAGAAAGGTGAAATTAATCTTGGCCCACTAGCAGAAGAACCAACTAAAGAGGTCTATGCAGTTATTGATGGTCAACAAACAAGTCTGCATATTCGTACGCGAACGATGAAGGATTAACGTGCCTTAAACTTTGTGATATGGTTAAAATGAAGAAAAGTAGAAAGGGACGACCATACATGACTATGACTTACAATGAATTAAGTACTGAGGCTAAAGAAACTGCCCTTAATTCGTTTGTTAATTTTTATGTTAGTCAATATAATAAGGAAAGTTTAGAGATTTTAGGATCACATGTTGAAAATGGGTTGATTGCGACGATTAACCAGATATTGCGTGATAATCAATTTATGGGACATAGTAAGTTAGTTGAGATTAGTATTCGCCTTAGTAAGCCAGTATACCAAGAAATCTTATCGCAATTAACAAATGTTAAATTCCAAAAAGATGGTGAGCCCGTTGTTGATTGGCTAACAGCATGGAAAGAAAAAGAAGAACAATTGCCAGAAGAAGATTAAAATACAAGAATAGGAAAGTGGTGAATAATCATTGTATTTAGCTGATTATTTATCACTCTTTTATTTATTACTACCTTCAATTTTGCAGATGTGGTAAAATAATAGTTAGTTTTACGTACGGATTAAATAATTAAGATTAAGTGCCAATAATAAAATAAATATCAATAACCGACCTTGTCAGAACAAAGCGGTTCTTTTGGCTTACTTAAATTCCGTTAATTAACATGATAAAAATCTATAAAAGGAAAGGTATTATGACAAAATTAAAGATTAAAAACAATGAAGTTGCCTTTTACGCCATGGGTGGCCTTGGTGAAATTGGTAAAAATATGTATTGTGTACAATTCCAAGATGAAATTATTGTTATTGACTGTGGAGTTTTATTCCCCGAAGATGAATTGCTAGGGGTAGATTACGTAATTCAAAATTATGATTACCTCATTGAAAATAAAGATAAGATTAAGGGAATTTTTATTACTCACGGTCACGAGGACCACATTGGAGGATTACCATTCCTCTTACAAAAGGTCAATGCACCTATTTATGCAGGGCCCTTCGCAATGTCATTAATTAAGGGTAAATTAGAAGAAAAACACTTACTAAGAAATGCCGAATTGCATGAAATTAATGAATTTGATGAAGTGCATTTTAAGAAGTTATGGGTGAGCTTCTTCCGAACAACCCACTCAATTCCTGACACATTGGGGATTGCAGTTCATACTCCCCAAGGAACAATTGTTCAGACTGGTGACTTTAAGTTTGACTTGACACCAGTTGGTAATTTGCCCGGTCCTAATCTTCAACAAATGGCTAAATTAGGGGATGATGGGGTTCTTCTCCTAACGTCAGATAGTACGAACGCAGAACGACCAGAATTTACAAAGTCCGAACGTTGGGTTGATATCCATATTCGCCGGATTTTTGAGCGCATTAAAGGACGCATTATCTTTGCTTCATTTGCATCTAACGTTTACCGGTTGCGTGAAGCATCTGATGCTGCAATTGCGCAAGGACGAAAGATCGCGGTCTTTGGTCGTAGTATGGAAAATGCAATTACTGCTGGTCAAGAATTAGGCTATCTTAATATTCCGAAAGATTCGCTTATTGACCAGAATGAAATTAACAATTACCCACCGGAGAAAGTATTGATCATGTGTACTGGGTCGCAGGGTGAACCAATGGCAGCCCTTAGTCGAATTGCTAATGGTACACACCGCCAAATTACTATTCAGCCAGAAGATACAGTTGTCTTTTCTAGTAACCCAATTCCAGGAAATACTACTAGTGTTAATGCCCTTATTAATAAGCTTGAGGAAAGCGGGGCTAATGTAATTCACGGGTATGTTAATAATATCCACACATCAGGACACGGTGGTCAAGTCGATGAAGAATTTATGTTACGGTTAATGAAGCCTAAGTTCTTTGCTCCCGTTCACGGTGAATACCGAATGCAAAAGATTCACACTAAGTTGGCTGAAATGACTGGTGTACCAAAGGAAAATAGCTTTGTTCTTGCAAATGGGGATGTTTTAGCTCTTACGAAGGACTCTTGCCGGGTAGCGGACCACATTGATAGTGTTAGCGATGTTTATATTGATGGTCGTGATGCTGGAGATACAGTCGGGAACCCCGAAATTCGCGAACGACGCTTACTTTCGGAAGAAGGTGTCGTAACAGCAATTGCGGTTGTCGACTTAAAGGATTACCAAATTGTTGCGGGGCCTGATATTGTTTCTCGTGGCTTTGTTTATATGCATGAGTCACAAGAACTGATTAAGGCAGCTAATCATGAAGTATTCTGGGCAATCCTTAATACATTTAAAAATCACAAGCACGTTGATCAACGGGTATTAAACCGGACAATTATCAGTCGTTTGCAAAAATTACTTTATGATCGCACCGGTCGTCGTCCAGTGATTATTCCGATGGTGACAATCTTAAACGGTAATAATCGTTCAGAAAATCAACACTATCGGCGACCAAACAACAAGAATAATCATAAAAATGAACGACCAAGTAATCATTCTCACCGGAACTCCCAGCAACATCCTAAAAAGAGAAATGGTAAAGAGAAGCAACCAGTTGTAACTGGAAACACAAAATAAACAATAAAAGAACTTGCGGCTTTTTTGCCTGCAGGTTCTTTTGTGGTTTAAACTAAAAAAGAAGATTTTATTCTTAAAACTAAGGAGATTGTTTGGTATGATCATATTTAGCAATTATTTTATATTTCCCAGAGAGGATGAGGAAAAATGACCGGAAACGATTATCTAAAAATCTGGTACCGGGTTCAAATTGGGGCGACCTTGGTCATTTTAGCGATGATGATGATTCGTAATTATGAATTTAATCGTCAAACCGTTGCATTGGCATTATTGATCATGGTTATCATTTTAGGAATTGGTCTAGCTTTTGAACTCTTACCTAATGTGTCCCTGTTAGTTAAAAAGTTGAATGCATGGTTACAAGTAATTACCCAGCCGATAATTTTAGTGTTTGCTTGGGATGTAATGGTTCGAGAAATTATTGTTCTATTGCATTTACCATCTCGAGGCGTTGTAACAATGATGATTTTTTATTACTTTATTATGTTTGCACCATTTGCAAGCGTAATTGGTGAGCTCATGCATTGGAGCATCGAACGTTTAATATTTATTGCCTGGTTAGCTCAGGTGGTTTTCACGCCATTGATTGCATTACCTACAGACTTGGTTGATAACCACTTCTTATTATTAGCATTATCTACTGGTGCAGTTGGGGCAGTTGCCTTTTTTATTCTGACGACAACCGTCATGCGAACCTGGCACTTATCATGGCCAGGATTAAAGCCGCATTGGAGTGGCGATTTTAATTGGTGGATATTCGCGGGATTAGTTGTTATCGATATTATCTTTATGGCTTTAAATACGGGAGAAATGCCAATTCTACATCGTGCTAATTGGGATTTTACCCTTTCAGCATTTGAGGCTGCGGTAATGGAAGAGACCTTGTTCCGTTTTGCTATTCTTGGCATCTTATTCTATGCTTGGCGCAATGTAAAACAACGACTTCCGTTAGCGTTAGCTACTAGCTCAATTTTATTCGGAATTGTTCATCTTGCCAACTATGGCCCTCAAGAATGGTCAATGACTGTTTTACAAGCAGTTAGCGCAGCAGGGATTGGACTATTTTTTGCAACTGTTTATGTTTATACAGGTCAATTATGGCTAGCTATGGTAATGCACTTCCTTTTAGACTGGACAGCATTTATTGCTTCTGATTCAACATTAATGACTGGAAAAGTAACAGTTCAGGATTGGATTGGGACGGGAATTGAATTAGTAGTATTTATTGGAATTGCCGTTTGGATGATGTTTGGACAACGACGTCAAGTGATGAAACGACATGTTAATCGCTTAACGGGAGAACATCAACGGTTTGATTTTATGATTCAGTATTAAAAAATGGCGAGATTAGAAAAGTTTTCTAGTCTCGTCATTTTTTGTGCTTAGGCAATGTGTTTATGCAAATAATGTGCAAATAATGATAATGAGTAGCAGACAATAAAGTATAGAACTGCTAAAGCAATAAACATCGGAATAATATAATTTGTGTTTTGACCATAGATAATCTGGGCATGATACATTAATTCTGGCAAGACAATAATTGTAGCAAGTGATGTATCCTTAACTAATGAAATGAACTGGCTAACGAGAGCCGGCATCATATTCTTAATTGCTTGTGGTAAGACAATAATTCGTAATGCTTGCCATTTGGTTAACCCATTAGCTAGTGCTCCTTCAGTTTGACCGTAATCAATCGAATTTATCCCTGATCGAACAATTTCAGCTACCATTGCGGATTCAAAAATTGAAAGGGCCATAATTGCGGCAGGAATAATTTCTGGTTTAATTCCAATATTAGGAAGGCCAAAGTATGTGAAGAAAATTATTAGTAATAGGGGAAGATTACGGATAATATCGATAATGAACCCCACAATTGCTGATAAGTATTTGATATTCGCGTAACGAATAATTCCGAGAAAAGTTCCTAAAATAAAGCTGATTATAATTGAAATTACAGAAACTTCAATTGTGATCCAAAGCCCTTCTAGGAGGAAACGAATATTAATCCATGAATAAGCGTCAATAAAGTTTTGCATTGATCATTCCTCCTAGGCTAATTTCTTTTCAAGATGTCGCATATAATAACTCAAGGGAAGCGTAATGATAAGGTACATGATACCGACAATGAAATAAGTTGGCATTGTTGCTAAAGTATCGTTTGCAATTAGGTTTCCTTGGTACATAAGATCAAAGCCAGCGACAAAGGCAAGTACCGATGAGTTTTTAACCAAATTGATAAATTGGTTGCCCAGTGGCGGAATAACAACGCGAAATGCTTGTGGCAAAATGATATAACGCATTGCCTGACCGTAAGTAAGACCATTTGCGAGGGCGCCTTCCATCTGTCCAGAATCAATGGAATTAATTCCCGCACGTACAGTTTCAGCGATAAAAGCAGAAGTATAGAGGGTCAACCCAATTGTTCCGGCAGTAAATCCATTAATTTTAACAATATACATTGGGATAATAAGGAAAAAGGCCATTGTGATCACTAGTAACGGAATATTTCGAAAGACTTCGACATAAACATATCCAATAATTTTTAAAACCCGATGTTGAGAAATCTCAAGAAGGGCAAAAAAGGTTCCAATAATAAGGCTCCCAATTAATGCAATAAGGCTACATAGAATAGTATTCCATAGGCCGGTTAAAAGGGGATGCCACTCATTTATAATTAAATTTAACATTAGCGTTTCATCTCCTGATAATTAAATCCTTTAACGTTCCCAAACCATTTGAGTAGAAGACGGTTATAGGTGCCATCCTTTTCAACTTCACGTAATGCCCAGTTTAATTTATTACGGAAGCGTGCCTGATTTTTATTAACGGCAATTCCGTAAGGCTCTTTAGTAAAATTGCCACCGACAACCTCATAACCAGGATTTTCAGCTGCCATCCCATAGAGAATTCCATTGTCAGTGGTAAGGGCATCCCCTTGCTTTGATTTAAGAGCAGTCATTGCTTGAGCATAGTCAGATAATTGAAGGACACGTGCTTTCGGGGCAAACTTAGCAACGTTTTTTACTGAATTTGATCCAGAAACCCCAAGAATTACAGCACCTCGCCGATTTAAATCGCTAATGTTTTTAATTGGACTGCCCTTCTTCACGAGGAGGGATTGTCCGGCATCAAAGTAAGAATTGGTAAAATCAACTTGTTTTGCACGTTCAGGAGTAATTGTCATGGTTGCCATAATCGCATCAATATTACCATTTTTTAATAGGGGCACCCGGGTTCCGCTAGTTACAGGAACAAAAATTGGCTTTCCTTGAGGCCCCAGAATCTTTTTTGTAAGAGCAGTTGCGAGGTCAATTTCAAATCCTTCTAACTTCCCTGTCCGAATATTTTCCAGCCCAAAGAGACGAGTATCTGCTTTTACTCCCCAGGTAATTCGTTGACTATGCATATCCTCAGTAAGGACATCTTTTTTTGCAATTGAGGTACCACAGGCAGAAAGGGTAAGGAGAGTAACAAAGATGAGGGCGCTAAGACTAATTAATCGCCAATACTTTTTCATTGTAATGCCTCCTTAGTGCCCACTGATCTTACTCATAAATTCGCGAGCGCGTTCAGTAGAAGGTTGATCACCAAAGAATTTTTCCGTTGAATCATCTTCAAGGATCCGCCCATCGGCCATAAAAATTACGCGGTCAGCAACTGCCCGTGCAAAGCCCATTTCGTGGGTCACCACTAACATAGTCATATTTGAG
This sequence comes from Limosilactobacillus agrestis, assembly GCF_014145585.1. Lineage (GTDB taxonomy): Bacteria > Bacillota > Bacilli > Lactobacillales > Lactobacillaceae > Limosilactobacillus > Limosilactobacillus agrestis. The sequence continues at coordinate 101,619 of NZ_JACIVF010000018.1, read as the reverse complement.
TTTTTAGCGATATCTTTCATAACGTCTAAAACATCATCAATCATTTCAGGGTCGAGGGCGCTTGTTGGTTCATCGAACAGGAGGCACTTAGGTTTCATTGCCAAACTGCGGGCGATAGCGATTCGTTGCTTTTGGCCTCCAGATAATTGAGCCGGCATGCTTTCGGCTTTGTTTGCTAGGCCAACTTTATCAAGCAGTTTCATTGCTAATTCATGGTTCTCGGCTTCCGGTCGCTTTAACACGATTCGTGGTGCGAGCATAATGTTTTCGATAACACTCTTATTGTTGTACAGGTTAAAATGCTGAAAAACCATTCCAACGTCTTTCCTAATCAAATTAACATTGGTCTTCTTATCAGCAAGGTCAAACCCGTTAACAATTAACTGACCATCCCTAATTGGATCTAATCCATTGATTGTTCGAATCAGACTACTTTTCCCCGAACCAGATGGCCCAATTAAAACAACCGTTTCACCAGCATCAATTATTAAATTAATATCTTTTAATGCATGGAATTTACCATAGTATTTTTGCACATTATGAAATTCAATCATTGACATGTGTAGTTAACCCCCATTCATTTGTATTTACAATAAGCAGTAAACATTCCTAATTATATATTTTGTTCTATAACCCGTCAAAATCTGCTTTGTGTAATTATTAATTTGCCAAAACAATTATAAAATTCTTTAATAAACCACTTTTATTTTAGGAAGGCCGAAATAATTATTTACAAAATTGAGATAAGTAGTAACATAAGAAATGAAGAATATGACTTAACGAAGAGGAGCGAGTAATGCTTCACCGTTAAAGTGTAGAACATAGGAAGGAGAATACTAATGTTCGAAATAAAGCCAAAGAAGTTCAAGAAGATCCTCGTTGGTGTTGACGATGCACCAGATGCCCGTGCCGCTTTCTCATATGCGGTTGATAAGGCAAAACGTGATGGGTCAGAATTAGGGATTGTATCAATTCTTGAAACTGACCGGGTGAATGTATACCAAATCTTAGATAAGGATTATGTTCATAGTAGTGAAGACGAATTACGTCAACGGGTAAATGAATATGTTCAAGCCGCAATTGATTACGGTGTTGATCCAGAAAAGATTACGGCAATTGTTGATCGTGGTGAACGGCCAGCTGAGCGGATTTGTAATCATGTTATCCCTGCTTTTCAACCAGACTTATTAGTTGTTGGTTCAATTGGTAAAAAGGGAAATCGTAAAGCAGTTGGTTCCCAGGCATCTTACATGGCTCGCCACGCTGGAATATCAGTATTTGTAATTCGGACGAATACGGTTCAAGCTTACGAATAAATAATTTGCTTTCTTGATATTATTGAGGCTGGGATAAAACAAAAGTTTTCTCCCAGCCTCAACTGCTTTTACGAACAATAGCAAGATAATGTGGAATTAGTTTCGCATTGCTACAAGGCTTGAGCCTAAGTACTAGCTCATGCCGCGCGAATCATCGTCCTGGGCTAGCCCACCACCTTGTCAAGAAGATTATTTCCCACTTGTTTTTTATGAAAATGTAATTTTAATGATTCTAATATATGATATGCTTTGATGGTTTTTTAGTTGTTTTTCACCACCTCTATGTTATAATGATTCTAAAGTAGAGAGGGAAGGGATAAATTTGTCCAAGAAAAAGATGTCATTAGCACAAAAGGTAAATGTTCTACGTGCGAGTGTAATGGGAGCTAATGATGGGATTATTTCGATTGCCGGAATTGTTATTGGGGTGGCAGCAGCAACAAGTAATGCTCGTTCAATCTTAATTGCCGGCTTATCTGGAACACTTGCCGGTATGATTTCAATGTGTATGGGAGAGTATGTCTCAGTTTCGACCCAAAAGGACTCCCAAAAAATGGCATTGATTAGTGAGAAACAGCGTCTGCAGAATCAGTATCAGCATGAATTTGATTATGTTCAAAAGAAATATGAAGCGCAAGATATTGCCCCTCAACTAGCTAAACAAGCGACGAAAGAATTAATGGAAAAGGACGCTTTAGGGACAACCGTTCAAGAGCGGTATGGCTTTAATCCCAATGAGTTTACAAGTCCGTATGCTGCGGCGATTGCGTCCTTTATATCTTTCCCCACCGGTTCAATTTTACCAATGGTGGCTGTTACAGTTTCTTCAGCAAATGTTCGAATCTTAGCAACCGCAATTGCAGTTCTTATTGCATTGTTAATTACTGGTTATTTTGCGGCAGTTTTAGGAAAGTCTAATCGGATTAAATCGATGATTAGGAATGCAGCTGCCGGATTATTAACAATGGGTGTTACATACCTGATTGGACAATTATTTGCGCGGTAGGGAGATGAGATTAAATGGATATTAAGGTGAAAAAGCATCAAAAGCAAACGATGGAAGAAAAATTAAATACACTACGGGCTGGTGTATTAGGTTCAAATGATGGAATCTTAACGGTTGTCGGTGTTCTGGTATCTGTAGCCGCAGCGACAAGTGACCGTTTTACCATCTTCATTGCTGGCTTGTCTGATTTGCTTGCTTGTGCATTTTCAATGGCTTCTGGCGAATATGCTTCTGTATCTACGCAAAAAGATACAGAAAAAGCTGCCGTTGCTCAAGAAGAAAAACTCTTAAAAATGGATTATGAAGGGGAGCTTGCGGCAGTAAAAGACTATTATGTAAATAAAGGAGTTACTCCTGAAACCTCAATCAAAATTGCTAAGGACCTCCTTAATAAAAAGCCCTTAGAAACGGTTGTTCGGATTAAATATGATATTGAACTTGGCCACTACCTCAATCCTTGGGATGCTGCATTTTCTTCTCTTTTTTCAGCAGCTGCTGGCGGATTGATTCCGTTAATGGCGATGACTTTTGCTCCCGAGACATATAAGTGGTATGCCGTGATTTTAGCGGTTGCCTTTACGAGTGCCCTAACTGGTTATATTAGTTCTAAGCTTGGTAATGGGCTTGTTAAAGTTGCAGTTATTCGAAATATTATTATTGGTTTGATTACGATTACGATTCACTACGGGGTTGGAAAATTATTTTAATTTATATGAAAATAGGAAGCAAGAGGCTGAGTTTTTGCTCAACTTTTTGCTTCCTTTAATTTTAGTCCTGTTTAAAGTTATTATTAATAACATTTTTTTCATCAACGGGAGTATTGAATAGTTCTTCATCTTTACCACGGCGATATTCTGCTTGAATAGTAACATGGCAAATGCCATATTTTTCATGTAAGATCTTTTCTACTTGACTATAGATTTGTTCGACCTGGCTTAGTGGTAAGTCATCACAATTAAGATGGGCAGAGAAAATGATTCGGTGTTCATCCATCATCCATGCATGAATGTGATGAACCGCCGTAACTCCATCGATTTGTTTTAAATCCTTTTCGATGGAATTGTAATCAAGATCAGGGGAGGATTGCATGAGAATTTTAATGGTTTGGTTAATAATCGGCCAAGCTTCATAAGCGATATAGAGGGCAACGCCGATTGTCAAGGCAGGATCAAGCCAGGGAACATTGACAAAGGTAAGAATGATTCCTCCAATGATAACAGCAACTGAAGAGAGGGCATCACTTAGAATGTGGAGATAGGTTGCCTTAACATTTAAGCTATCTTCACTTCCAGCATGTAAGAGTGCTGCTGAAATAAAGTTTGCAAGGAGACCAATTACAGCCACAGTTAACATAATGCCCCCATTAATATGCTGGGGATGCTCTAACCGTTTAATAGCTTCAATAATTAAAAAGACAGAGACAACAATTAAGAAAATACTGTTAGTTAATGCTGAGAGGATTTCTGCTCGACGGTAGCCATAGGTTCGTTGCTGATTTTCTGGTTGTCCGCCAATATGCTGGGCAAAATAGCCTAATACAATGGAAAGCGAATCCCCTAAGTTATGAAAAGCATCCGATAGTAAGGCTAAACTTCCTGAAAGAATACCTCCGAGGATCTCAACAATTGTAATTATTATATTTAGGAGGGTAACTGCTAAAAACCGTTTCCCTGTTACTTTTTCGTCCATGATTAACCTACTCCTCCGTAAAAATCGATTGCGGGTTTATAAAAAGCTTATAACAAAAAAGTTAGGCTTTCCAAACTACACTTTTAATAATATGCTATAATCAATTTGGGTTCAATGTTAATATATAAAAACACATAATGACCGATCGTAGGCCAAATTTTAATACCCAGAGGTGAAACGATTTGACTCCAATGAAGGAAGACTATCTAAAAATTATTTTTGAATTAGGTGGTAGTCATAAAAAAGTTTCTAATAAAGAGATTTCCCTTGGACTAGGAATTGCCGCTGGATCAGTAACCGAGATGATTTCTAAGTTGGCTGACGAAGGGCTGGTTGTTCATGAACCGTATGCTGGCATTTCGTTAACTGAAAAAGGACAGAAATACGCTGCAGAATTAGTGCGGAAGCATCGTTTGTGGGAAACGTTTTTAGTAGATAAACTTCACTATAACTTTGCAGATGTCCATTCAGAAGCAGAAATTCTTGAACATCAGACAAGTGATCGACTAGCAACGGCCCTAGATACTTTTTTGCATCACCCTGACCATTGTCCGCATGGTGGAGTAATTCCGTCGGCTAATGGTAAGTTTCCAGATGTAACACATCGTTTATTGGCGGATGCTGATGATGGAGAAAAAGTTGAATTAGAACGATTCCTGGATAATCACGAACTCCTAACTTACTTAGAAGAGTTAGGATTACGGCCTCAAGAACAGGTTATTGTAATTCGTCATGAACCTTTTGAAGGGCCGATTGTGATTCGAAAAGAAGATGATGACCAGGAAATAAATGTCTCATATAAGGCCTCACATAATATTTTTATTGAACCTGACACAGCTCAAGAAAATAAAGATTAATTATGTAAATGATGGCTTATGTGATACAATTGTTTTTGTAGTTTTTTTAAGTGCGGTTGGTTCGATTGTTTCATTGCAAATGGATCTCTTCACCTGAGATGAATTACAAATTATATTAGTGCTTGATGCACAGGAGGATTTCCAATATGGAACAAGGAACTGTTAAATGGTTTAATGACGATAAGGGGTATGGCTTCATTACCCGTGAAAGCGGCGATGACGTATTTGTTCATTTTTCTGCTATTCAAGGGGATGGCTTTAAGTCATTGAGCGAAGGACAACATGTTACATTTGAAGTTGAAGAGGGCGAACGTGGCCTTCAAGCTGCAAATGTAGTTAAAGACTAAATACAAAAACAAAAAACGACTGGATTTCCGGTCGTTTTTTTGTGTTGAGCTCCTTATCTCAATAGAGGATAATAATAAATATCCTTGAACAGAGAAGGTGAAAAGATGCTAACAAAACAACGACAAGCATTAGCACTAAAAACTTGTTTGCTAGCCGGAAGACTTTTAATTGAAAATGGATCAAATATGGAACGAGTTAACGACACCTTATCCCGAATGGCAAAAAGTGCTGGACTCCGTGGCTTTCAGGCCTTTACAACCGTAACCGGAATTGTAGTGGGGACAATTAATGAGCCTAATGCCCAAGTAATTACTATTCGTCATCGAAAAAATAATTTAAGTAAAATTGCAGAGGTCAATGAAGTTTCTCGCGAATTAGCACGTCGCAAAATTGATGTTCCACAAGCGTTTGCTAAATTAAAAAAGATTGATCGCAAAAAGATGCTAGGATGGCAAAACTGGTATGAATCATTTGCCGCAGCAATTTTAAGCGGTGCATTGATGATTGTCTTTACAGGCAATGTTTCTGATTCTTGGGCTGGCTTTCTTGCAGGTGGCGTAGGTTATGCAGCATTTTCCTATCTCTTACGAAAGTTTAAGATTCAGTATTTAGGAGAGTTTTGTTCTTCCTTAATTATAGGTATTTTGGCAGTAATATTTGTTAAAATGCACCTTGCCAATAATATTAATGATATTATTATTGGTGCGGTTATGCCCCTTGTTCCTGGAGTGCCTTTAACTAATGCGGCACGGGATTTAGTTTCAGGGAATTTGATTAGTGGACCCACAAGAGGAATTGAAGCGATTCTAACTGCTGTTTCAATTGGCAGTGCGATTGTAATTGTTTTGCACTTTAATTAGGAGGGTAGAAGATGAATTGGAGTAACCTATTATTACAATTTTTCTTATGCTATGTTTCGACAGTTTGTTTTGGTATCCTCTTAAATATTCCTAAACGTGCTTACCATACTGCAGGGATGATTGGTGGGGGTGTATGGGTAGTTTACTGGGTAATGTATTATTACATTGGCGTTGAGCTTGCATTTAGTAATCTAGTTGCTGCAATTTTAATTTCGGTATTAAGCCAGGCAGCAGCGCGGCGAAAACGAATGCCAATTATTGTTTTTAATGTACCGGCACTGGTTCCATTAGTTCCTGGTGGACAGGCTTATAAAATGGTTCGAAATTTTGCAATTGGTAATTACCATCTTGTTACGGTTTATTTTTATCAGGTGATTGTAATTGTCGGTGCAATTACCCTTGGCTTTGGGATAGGGGAACTTTTAAATCGTATTTTGAGCTATCTTCATAAATATTTAATTAAAAAGTCACGATGGAATTTTTAACACTGTGGTATACTCATTTTTGATTAATAATTTAAGTTAGGAGAATCCTTGATTATGTTTATTGAACGTGATGATCATCGTTGGTGGCGCTTTGCTTTAAGCGGTGGTTTCTTTATTGCATTGATGCTGTTAATTATGTTTAATTCGTCAGTGTTAACAATGATTGATGCTGTTCTGCAGTCATTATTTACAAGTCAGCGCCTAGAAGGAATTGGTTGGTTCCACGCTTTAATGAGTTTGCTTTCATTTTTAGCTAAACCGGTCTTAGATTTAGTATGGGTATTTATTATTGCAGGTGTTTTATGGCTGAAGGGCTATCGCATTCCGGCTTTATGGTCACTAGGAACGATTTTCGGTGGAGATGTGCTTGGAACGATTATTAAACATATCGTTAAACGGGTACGTCCTGCACAACACTTGGCGGCAGATGATGGCTATAGTTTCCCTAGTGGTCACACTTTAGGATTCTTCTTGGTAGTAGCAATTTTATTCTTAATAGTGATTCCGCTTATTCAAAAAGCATCTATCCGCACAATTTTGCAAATCTTATTAATATTTGCAGTTTTCTTTTTGGCAGTATCACGGGTATATCTTTATGCTCACTGGCCATTTGATACTATTGGTGCAATGCTATTAGCTTATGCATGGTTACAAGTGGCTGAATGGCTCTATGTCGCTTGGGCACCACGTTTACAACGGATTCCGTTCTTCCGTAGTGTTGAGATTTAATAATCGGAATTGATGAAGGGTAATCTTTTTTGGTTGCGCTTCTTTTTTTATTTCCCGGGAAATAGGAGAAAAATGAGTAAAATTATAATTGAGTCAGCAAAAAGTAATAACAATTTAGAAGCAATAGTTAAATTGTTAGACGATGAAAAATTGACACAAACAGTGGGATTGCTTTTACCTCTTCAAAGAGAAAATCGTGTGCAAGCTATTAAAATGTTTGTTTATCAAAATCATGTTATGGTAGTGAAACTAAATGAAGATGTAGTAGGAATAATTGTATTAAGTGCCTGGTATGGGGATGAAGGAAGAAGAATTGCTCACCATTATGAATTAGGTTATCTTTTGCGCCAAGACCAATGGAATAAAGGCATAATGACATCGGCACTTCAAAAATTTATTTCTATTTTGCCGTCTAAAATTACGATTCATGCGGAGTGCAAACAAAGTAATTATCGTTCCAAGCGAGTGCTTATTAAATGTGGCTTTATTTATGATAAGGATGACTTGTGGCAACGCATTATTAAATAATCGAACTTGCATTTATATTTGAGTGGGGTATAATTTCATTCGATGAAGAGGTTGCATATTTTATTAGTAGCTAATATTAGGTGAATAAGCACTGGAGTATTATTGAAAGGAAAATATGCCGAAACACTACTTAGCTTATTTCTGGTAGGTGTTGGGCTATAGTCATAATAGGCTATAGACTGTCGCAATAGTTGCGGGGCGCTTCCTAAATTGATTCAACAATTAATTGTAGGTATTAAGTTGGGTCTTCTGGTAGGGTTACCGATCAGAAGGCCCTTTTAATTTATCCTCTTCGAAAATGTTGACGTTAAGATACACAAATTTGGAGGGAAAATATTTATGGCAGATGAATCTAAGTCGACGGGTCATATGGAACGGACATTACAGACGCGTCACTTGTCCATGATTGCCCTTGGTGGGACAATCGGTACTGGACTTTTTATTGCCAGTGGATCCGCTATTTCAACTGCGGGACCTGGTGGAGCATTAGTTGCATATGGAATTATGGGGATTATGGTTTATTTCCTAATGACGAGTCTAGGTGAAATGGCAACATATATGCCATTAACTGGGTCATTTTCGGCTTATTCAACGAAATTTGTTGATCCAGCACTAGGCTTTGCTCTTGGTTGGAATTATTGGTTTAACTGGGCAATTACGATCCCCGTTGATGTTACAACTGCGGGAATTGTCATGAATTACTGGCTTCCCAATGTTCCGGGGTGGATTTTTAGTGTAACAGTGATGGCCTTGATTTTCTTAATCAATTATTTATCAGTACGCTCTTATGGTGAAACTGAATTTTGGCTTGCTTTAGTCAAAGTTATCACAGTTATTGTATTTTTAATTGTTGGGGTTGCAATTATTTTTGGAATTATGGGTGGTAAACCAGTTGGATTAAGCAACTTTCACTACAAGCAGGCACCTTTTGTTGGTGGTGTACCAGCAATTATTAGTGTTTTCTTGGTTGCTGGTTTTTCGTTCCAAGGAACAGAATTAGTTGGAATTACTGCTGGTGAAGCTGCTACACCAGAAAAATCTGTCTCTAAGGCAATCCATTCAACTTTCTGGCGGATTTTACTTTTTTATATTTTTGCTATTTTTGTTATTGCTTGTATCCTTCCTTACACTGATAAGAACTTATTGAACCAAGATGTTTCAAACATTACGATGAGTCCATTTACGATTGTATTTAAGCGGGCAGGATTAGCATTCGCAGCTAGTGCAATGAATGCAGTTATTTTAACTGCTGTCATTTCTGCTGCTAACTCAGGCTTATATGCTTCAACACGGATGCTTTACTCTCAAGCCCGTGAAGGATATGCATGGCGGATTTTTGGTTATGTAAACCGGCGTGGTATTCCAATTTATGCTTTGTTAGGAACAATGGTTGTCTCATTAGCAGCTTATGCAACCCAATTTATTGGACCACAAGCTTATAACTACCTAATTGGGGCATCTGGATTATGTGGATTTATTGCGTGGCTAGGAATTGCAATTTCTCATTATCGTTTTAGAAAAGCATTTTTAAAACAAGGGCATACACTTTCAGAATTAAAGTATCATGCAACGGGATTTCCATTTGGCCCAGTATTTGCTTTTGCTTTATGTATTATCGTTATTTGTGGTCAAAATATTGATGCTTTTGTCAAAATGGATTGGCAAAACATCTTGATTACTTATATGGGAATTCCATTATTCTTAATTCTTTTCTTTTACTACAAGATTCGTTATAAAACACACTTGATTTCGCTTGAGAAGGTTGATTTATCACGGCAAACAAAGGGTGAATCATACGAACCAGTAGATGACTAATAAGTGAAAAGGGAACGAGAAAATACTCGCTCCTTTTTATTTTAAATGTTAGAATTATTTTCGTTACTTTTTGAATTTTAAACAGGGGGAAATAATTAATGATTGCTTTAGCCGGGACAATCGGTGCAGGAAAGACCAGCTTGACAAAGTTATTGGCAGAACATCTTAATAGTCAGGCCTTTTACGAATCTGTGGATGATAATAAAATTTTGCCACTTTTTTATAAAGATCCTAAAAAATATGGTTTCTTATTACAGATTTACTTTTTAAACAAACGTCTTGATGAGATTAAAGATTCATATTCAAATGACCTAAATGTTCTAGATCGCTCAATCTTTGAAGATGCATTACTATTTAAATTAAACGCAGATATGGGGCGGGCCACGGAAACAGAGTCAAATATTTATTCTTCATTATTAGGTAATATGATGGAAGAATTACCGGAGCAACCACATCAAAAGGCCCCTAACCTTTTGATTACAATTAGAGTTTCGTTTGAAACAATGCTCGAACGAATTAAGAAGCGGGGGCGTTCGTTTGAACAAATTACTAATGATCCTTCCTTATACTCATATTATAAGAATTTAAATGAACGTTATGCTCAGTGGTATGAGGATTACAACGAAAGTCCTAAGATGGTTATTGATGGTGATAAATATGATTTTGTTGAAGACCCGGCTGCTGCCAAGAAAGTCTTAGCCATGATTGATGAAAAATTAATTGAATTAAATCTTAAATAGGATTGACAAAAAATTACATAGATGGTATATTAAATAGGCTGATTTATATATCAGACCTATTTATGGAGGATTAGCTCAGTTGGGAGAGCATCTGCCTTACAAGCAGGAGGTCACAGGTTCGAGCCCTGTATCCTCCATTTAATTTGCGGATGTGGCGGAATTGGCAGACGCGCAAGATTTAGGATCTTGTATCATTTTGATGTAAGGGTTCAAGTCCCTTCATCCGCATTTAATATTTCTTGAAAATTCTTGTTGACATTAATGAGATTTTCGTGTAATATTAATAACCGTCAATAGGAAATGACTTATCATAGGTATGCGGAAGTAGTTCAGTGGTAGAACATCACCTTGCCATGGTGGGGGTCGCGGGTTCGAATCCCGTCTTCCGCTTATATGCACCCATAGCGCAATTGGATAGAGTGTCTGACTACGAATCAGAAGGTTGAAGGTTCGACTCCTTCTGGGTGCACTTATTATTATAAGCGTGACAGTTTTAACTGTTACGCTTTTTTTTCGGAATTTAGCTCAGCTTGGTAGAGCGCTGCGTTCGGGACGCAGAGGTCGCAAGTTCAAATCTTGTAATTCCGATTTATATATAATAAGGACTGTCATTAAACGGTAAATCGTTGAAATGACAGTCTTTTTTGTTTTGTAAAATGTATTGAATTGTACCTAGTAGGCAACAATTCTGTAAAAAATTCTGTAATAGAGTTTTGAAAATTCTGTAATGAAAATTCTTAATCAAAAGCGATTAAATTAGCCATTGTGTCAGCGGTTCTCGCTTTTTCTTCTTCGGATATTCCAGCGTAAACGTTTAAGGTCGTATCAGCGGAAGCGTGACCTAATTCTGCTTGAACCTGTTTAGCCGTTAGATTATTATTTTCAATTCCAAGAGTTGCAAAAGTATGTCGCCACCCCTTGATTTCTAAATATGGGACGCTGTGAGCCTCACAGAAGCGTTTTAACCATTGCGATGGGTAATTTACCGACATCATATTAGAATCGCTTATACGGGTGAATACGGGCAAATTAGCTCTATGAGAATTTTGGCCGATAGAAAGTAAGTATTTTGCCTGTTCTAATTGCCAAATTTTTAAGTATTTTTCAGTTTTCGTAGCAAGAAAAATTGTTCGTTTACTATTCTTTGTTTTAGGCGAATTAAGAATTGATTTATTACCAACGCCAAACGACTGTGTGCGTTGAACTCTTAAAGTATGAGTTTCAAAATCAATATCTTGCCATTGCAAACCTAACATTTCGCCACGGCGTAAACCAGAGTTAGCAATAAGCCAAAAGAAAGTGAACATTTCCGTTGGAGCGTTAGCTTTCATTGCCTTTAAAACAGTTTGAAGCTCTTCACGTGTGTAGAATTGCTTTTTTGAAGAAGTCTTCACTGGTTGGCGGTCAGCTCTTGGTAAATGAACTTTTTGAGCAGGGTTAGTATGAATATAATTACGCTCAACAGCAAACTCTAAAATACTGTTTAACAATAAATAAAAGCGATAGTATTTCTTGTAAGGGTGGAAATACCATTTTTCAACTGCATTTTGGCAATCATCAATTGTGATTTTGCTAATAATCATTTCACCGAAAAGCGGGGAAATGTGGTTGCGCATAACTGTATGAATATTATTTAAGCTAGATGGTTTAAGGTCAGCTTTAATTTTAAGCCATTTAGTATATACCTGTTGGAATGTTAGCTTTGAATCCGCAAAATAATCTCTTTGTTGAAGCTCATTTTCAAGTTGTAATGCAACTTGGGTGGCTTCTTTTTTTAGTTTAAAACCCGCTTTATTGACTTGACGATATTTTCCATATCGATCGGTATATGAAACGGTGACCATCCAACGCTGCCCTTTTTTAGTTTGATATTTTCTGTAAGATGCCATTTTAATTAACCTCCATAATCGCACAGCTGTCCGGCAGGTGATTATGTATGTCACTAGAAGAGGTTAATCTATGTTTGAAGACTTGTTTATTTCACTTTCAAACCAAGTAAGAAAGTTTTTGATAATTGCTCGTTTCTGATAGTCAGTTAAATTATCGATTTTCTTATTTATCTCAAGAAAATTAGGGTTATTTGTTATATCAATTCCATGTACATACGTAATATAAAGCATTGAAAAAAGTGATTTATAGCTAATAGTAAGTGGTTTTGTTATATCACCCGCCATATCACTCAACCCAGAAGCAGGAGAATCGCTAAGACCCATGAGATATTCAACAGAAACATTAAAAAAATTAGCAAGGCTTTGCAATTTATCAATTTTAGGTTTTCGCTCATTCTTTTCATATTTACTGATAACTTGAGGACTAACATGTATTTTTTTAGCAAGTTCAGTTTGTGTAATATGATTCTTTAAGCGAAGTTCTCGAATTCTATTTTCTGTAACCAATTTTCTCCTCCTTTTTATGTATTTTACCTTTAAAATCACTTTATTTCTACAAAAGTCTAATAAATTCTTGCTAAAGCTACAAAAGTAGAGTATTATTAGACAAAAGTAGAAATGAGGTGATGGCTTTGAGTGAATTTATGAATTTAGAACAAGCTTCAAAATATTTAGGCTTTAAATCACAAAAAAGCTTAAACAATTATATTCGTGAGGGTCTGCCAGTTGTGATTATTGGTAAATCTAAAAGAATTAGCAAAACGGCTATTGATGCTTTTATGAAAGAGCATGAAGTAATTGTTGGAAAGGAAAGTGATTAAGTTGCAACTAAATTTAGAAACGTCAGAAGCTTTTGAAAATCAATTACGAGAAGCAATTTCTCAACAGTTACATCAAGAGCTAGAAAGTTTTGTTAATACAAGTGGCTATCCACCATACATGAATAAAAAGGTAACGGCGAAGTATGTTGGGGTATCTTACAAGACATTTGATAAGTGGGCTGATGAAGTTAAATTGCCTTTTGTCAAAATTGGAAATGTAACACGATATAAGCGATCAGAAGTCGACTCTTTTCTAGCAAAACATAGAAATTAAAAACAAGATAAGCACAACTGTCCGGCGTGATTATTAATTAATAACTAGAAAGAGTGACTTGGAATGAAAACGAAGGAATACGAAAAAAAGACCTAATCAACTCAGGTGTGACAGTCAGTGTTGATTAAGTCTCTAAAAAAAGAAGTAGTTAGATTAATAAACTACTTCTTGATTATAACATGAGGAGGTTAAACGTAATGGCACAAGATTATCCCAATTATTGGTCAACTTTAACAGCCAACGTTCGCTACGATAAAACCCTTAAAGCAAACGAAAAATTATTATTTAGTGAGATAACTGCCTTAAGCAATAAACAAGGATATTGCCATGCAACCAATAAATATTTTGCTCAGCTTTATGATAAAAGTTCATCAACAATTTCTGATTGGATTAATCATCTAAAACAAAGAGGATATTTAGAAGTCCTAATGGTAAAAGATGGTAAGCAAATTAAAGAACGTAGATTATTTCCAATCTTTGACCCTATTCGAAAAAAGCCGAATACCCCTTCCGAAAAAGCTGAAGGGGGGTATACCGAAAAAGCCGAATACCCCTTCCGAAAAACCCGAAGAGGGTATACCGAAAAAGCCGAATACCCTATACCGAAAAACCCGAAGGAGAATAATACAAGTATTAATAATACAAGTATTAATAATACAAGTAAGAATATAGATGATGATGATAGCGCGTACGCGCGCGAAGGAAAATTAGAATTTGAGGAAGATCCATTTATTCTTGCTAGGCAAGCTAATATTGACGTTAATTCTGAATTACATTTACCAGTATTTGTTGAGTTTATCGAAAAGCTTGGAAATTCTATTGTATGTTGGGCTATTCGCAAAACAGCTAATAATGCAACCTACCCGAATTGGCAATATTTACAAACTGTTATGAAAAATTTGGAGGATAATTCAGTGAATACAGTTGAACAAGCGGAACAACTATCTAAAGACCATAAGAAAAAGTCTAGCTACAATAACAAGCGTAAGCCGATTAAAGAGCCAATGCCAGAATGGACTAGGAAATCACAAGATGAACTTTGCAAAAAGGCAGATCCGGAGGTGATCCATAAAGTAAAAGAGCGAATAGCCAACAGAGGAAAATAGGATTTGAGGAATGAACTACAAACTTTAGAGGGGCTCAGAAGTCAATTAAGTGATGATGTGGTTCTTGATGCAATGGATAAAGCAAGAGCTTATAGCAAAGACAAAATATAGTTTTATCGTTTAGCTATTTCTTAAAAACAATTTGAGATCATGTTGCTAATGAGATTGAAAAAAGTTCTGACTTAAAGGACAGTTAGATATAAAACTAAATTGCTATAAATAAATTACGAGAGGTGAATCACAATGTTTAAGTTTTTAGAACGTAGAAAAATCTGGGGGGGGGTAAAAGGCGTCACCTAGTCGTTGAGTATAATTGGCAAAAGGAATGGCCGTCAGTATGGAATGATGAAGTAATTTTTCTAAACGCTAAAGCTGGAATTAAAGAGAAAATAATTATGCTAAGTAAAATATATTTTTCCGAATAAAAAATTATTTTGCAAAAAAGAAAATAGGTCGTTTGAAAATTTATATTAATTTCAAATTGAAAAATCTATTTATCGTACATTACATTTCTAAAATAATTTCGGTGAGAGTCAATTAAAGTTAAGTTATAGTTTTGCTTTTTATATGCAATTAATTATTTGAAGTTTGGTTTTTGTAATAGTTAAATTTAGAACAGTAAAATTTAAACGCTATTTTAATTAATGAGCATAAGGGAAAATTGTCCCCGGCATGCCGGGAACCCGCCAGTGGCGGGATTTTCTGCTGTTACCCGAATTTTCTCGTCTGCCGACTATTTGACACCCAGAAAGATGCGCTTTTGCATCACGCAAGTCTACAAAAAGCATCATCATTGTACAGTGCTTTTTGCTAAAGTTATTAAAAATAATTTGTTGAAAAATTGATACTTTACTAATTTGATTTGAGTATTAATTACTAGATTAAATTCAGAATTTTGGTTGGAAAAATAAAAAGAGGTGAAATTATTATTATGATTTTTAGTGAGAATTTTGAAAGAATAACCTCAGAGGGATTACGTGATGGGATAAAAAATTATTTAGTTATCACTGACCAGCTTGCGGATAATTTACACGATTTTGTAGTATTATTTGCAAAGGAAAATGATAATGAGAGTGCAAAGGTAATGAATAATGCTGAGATAAAAGTTCGCAAGGCGGCGATTATTCTTGCCGATCTTCATGAAAAAATAGCAGCTGATTAATAGTTATAAAGGGGGATATTATGAATTATCTTGAAGTAAAACGCTTGTTAGATTATTACGAAAATCTAACACCAGTTGAAAGAGAAAAATATTTAAAAGAACAACGTGATAAAACAGGAATTGCGATTGAAGATTTAGCTAGAGCATGGCAAACTTCAAAAGAAAAAATTCAAGAGCTTTCAAGTCACCAAGGTTATGTACAAATTGACGAAGTATCTTCGGTTCGATGTGAGATTCTAGGATTAGATTATAAAAAGACAATGCCTGGATTTACTTTTGAGGAATGTAGCCGTTTGTATTGTGTGCCGGTAGAAAAGGTATATGAGATTTTTATGGGCATTACTTTGTGGATAGATAAAGCTGGTAATAAAATAATCCCGGTAAGTGATGTATTACGAGGATATAGTTACTTTTATCCAAGGACAATAAAAAAACAGCGATAGCAAATACTACCGCTGAAATAGCAACTCTTACGATTGTTTTCAGAAATGACTTGGAGTTTAACCAAGAATTCCCTCAATTAGGCGTTTGAGAGCCTTTTTAACTGCAACTTTTACGGAATGTAGCAGTTGCTTAACGAGCCTATTCGGCACGATTAGAATTATGATGCACCAACAATGCAATTGGGACACCTCCCAACATGCACGCATTTGTAGGTTCGTTACGCCTAACAATGTGCTTAAACATTGTATCATAGAAAAAGCATGTTATAATATAAGCATTAGAATTATGATGCCGGTGTGCAAAATGGTTTCAGTTCGTTACTTAAACCGAACCGGTTGTGGGCGCCTAATAAGCGCTCTTTTTTTATTAAAAATGGCTACCGAATAACGATAGCCACATTTTCTGCCGGACAGAAGTATTCTGTATATTTTCTGTACCAAGACTCAAATTTCACAAATAAAATCCTAATATAATAGGAAGAAACTAGTTGCTTGTGTACCATTTGTTCAAATCTTGTAATTCCGATAAGCCAAAAAGACTGCTATTACTTTTATCCTAAAAGAGGTAGCAGTCTTTTTATTAATGATTAAATTTCACAAATATTTAAAATGGAATGTCAATTAGTGCTTCATGTTCGATGCTTTAATTGGCATTTTGTAATTCAATTATGCATTGAAACTATCTTTTGGAGACTTTGCAATCTGCTCTACTTGAATTTTCTTTATATTGTCAGAAAGATCAATATGTTCACAGTCTTCTACGATTACCTTTTGCTTTTGGTAGTTAACATCTCGGGATAAGAACGTGAATGGACGTTGTCTCCATAAAATAAATAGGATTGGCTGTGGTGAAATTTCTTTAATATAGTTTAATGCCGAAAATTAAAGTATTGATAAATTGGAAGTGGTTGTCGTAATTCCGCAGGCATCTAGACTGAATACCATGTTTAAAGGCGTAAAACGAAGCCATTCATTTGTTAATACATCATGATTTGGTAAATCGTCAGTACTATCATGGTTCCTCTGGCAAGGATGGCTGATAATCAGGCTAGCCTTTTAGAAAATCATACCATCATTGCTTTGATAATTGATCTTTAAGCTGGAATAATTATTTAAGAGCAAGATTGATCATCTTCCAATTATCTGTCATACCATACATTGAAATGGTTACATTAGATTTAATTCCTGTATCAACGGCTACAGTAATAAGAGCAAAAACAGCTTCCTCACTAATACCGATAAAGCTAATTTGCTCACAATTTGACTTGCTTTGCTTCTGCACTAAATAATCGAGACTATAGCACTAGAAGGGGTTTGAAGACTTAATATAGCGAGGCTTTCCGCTAATTCACTGATATATACTTAATCAGGGGCAAGGGTAATAAGGTAAGAAAGCCTAATTGAGCAAGCGCATTTGCGTAAATTGTGGCTTTGTACTTCCATAAAATATAGTTATACTCTCTTGTCTAGCTGATTAAGTTATGACATTTATTATTAATAGGTAATACCTATAAATTATAGCAGTTAAAGTTTTAATGAGAATTAGTAAGTGATTTACTGTACAATATGAACAGAATTAATTTATAGGACTCTATCATTGTTAAACCAGTACTTTGAACAAAAAGTAAAATTATTTATTTCATAAAATGTGCAAAATTTCACTTTAAATTTATCTAGAAGTTGTGGTACCATAAACATTGTAAAAGTAATTTGTTTATTTTTGTTTATTAATGAAGGAGATTTTACCTTATGAAAGCTGCTGTTATTAATGATCCAGTAGATGGTTTTGTTACTGTTAAAGATGTTCAACTTCGGGATTTGAAGCCCGGTGAAGCCTTAGTTGACATGGAATATTGTGGTCTTTGTCACACCGATTTACACGTTGCTGCTGGGGATTTTGGTAAAAAGCCAGGTCGTATTATCGGTCATGAAGGGGTTGGCCGTGTATCTAAAGTTGCTCCTGGGGTTACTTCCTTAAAAGTTGGCGATCGTGTATCAATTGCATGGTTCTTCAAGGGCTGTGGACACTGTGAATATTGTTTAACAGGTCGCGAAACTCTTTGTCGCAACGTTCTTAATGCAGGTTACACTGCTGATGGTGCAATGGCTGAACAATGTATCGTACCAGCTGATTACGCTGTTAAGGTTCCTGAAGGTCTTGATCCTGTTGAAGCTACTTCGTTAACTTGTGCAGGGGTTACGATGTACAAAGCATTAAAGGTTGCCGACATCAAGCCGGGTCAATGGGTATCAATCGTTGGTGCTGGTGGTTTAGGTAATTTGGGTATTCAATTTGCTCACAACGTATTTGGCGCTCATGTTATCGCTGTTGATGGTAATCCTGATAAGCTTGAGGCCGCTAAGAAGAATGGTGCCGAAATTGTTATCAACCGTCACGATGGCGATGTTGATAAGCAAATTCAAGAAAAAGTTGGCGGTGTTCATGCTGCTGTAGTAACGGCTGTTTCTGCATCTGCATTCGACCAAGCAGTTGATTCACTCCGTCCAGATGGTAAGCTTGTTGCTGTTGCTCTTCCACAAGGTGATATGAAACTTAACATTGCTAAGACTGTTCTTGATGGTATTATCGTTGCTGGTTCATTAGTTGGTACCCGTCAAGACTTAGCTGAATGTTTCCAATTTGGTGCAGAAGGTAAAGTTCACCCAATTGTTAAGACTCGTAAGTTAAGCGAAATTAATGATATGATCCAAGAACTTAAGGATAACAAGGTTGTTGGTCGGAATGTTGTTGATTTTGTTCACAACGATAATGATTAATTAAAAAAGTAGTTCATATTTAATTCTCTGAAAGACTAGTGTTGCACTTGGATGCTTCGCTGGTCTTTATTATTTTCTTAAATGTATAACTGAATGATCATACAAGTAGGCGCTAACTCTAAAAGTGTGTTAAAATAATGGTCAAGATTAGTCAAAAGAGCCGAGGTGATATAATGGAGAATAAAAGTATTTCAGATATTATCGAAGCATACTTAAAAGAAATTCTTGGTGACTCAGCCCAGGTCGAAATTCGCCGTTCTGAGATTGCCAATCAGTTTGATGTGGTACCGTCACAAATTAATTATGTTATTAAGACGAGGTTTACTATTCAAAATGGTTATTTAGTTAAAAGTAAACGTGGTGGAGGTGGCTACATTCGAATCGAGCGTGTTAATTTACTTGATGATGTAAATGTGCTAAACTCACTTATTCAAGCAATTGGCGACTCGGTTCGTGAACGTGATGCTTTTGATATTGTTCGAACGTTATATGAAGAAGATGTGGTTACGAGACGTGAAGGAGACCTTATGCTTGTTGCATTATCTAAACAGGCACTGGCAGTTAACGATGGTAAAATTGAAGATCAACTTCGCGCTCGTATATTAGTATCATTCTTGAATCGACTGCGCTATGAAAGTTAAAAAGGGGGATTGTACATGGATAATATGTTCACGCCAAGTGCAAAGCATGTTCTAACCATTGCACAAGAACAAGCAAAATACTTTAAACACCAAGCAGTAGGGACTGAACACCTATTGCTTGCCCTCTCAATGGATAAAGATGGGATTGCCAATAAAATATTTGAACAGTTTTCCATCACCAGTGATGATATTCGTGAAGAAATCGAACGCTTAATTGGCTATGGAACGATGGAAAATCTGGGTGTTTCAGATTATCTTCCATACTCACCAAAAGCAAAACAAGTATTATCATTAGCGGGTAAAGAGGCCCAACAAATGCATGCATTAAAGATTGGGACTGAACACTTGTTATTAGCATTAATCGCTGATGAGAGTGTTCTATCTTCACGGATTTTATATAGCCTTGACGTTGTACCGCGACAGATGAGAAAAGTAATTTTACGGCGGTTAGGGATTGCCGATAGTCAACAGCGTAATCCTAATCGTCAACAATCTCGTCGCCGGGCCCAACAAACTGGGACACCAACATTAGATAAGTTAGCCCGTGATATGACCGAGCTTGCCCGGAATGGGCGACTTGATCCAGTGATTGGTCGAAATAAGGAAGTTAAACGTGTGGAACAAATTCTTAGTCGTCGTACCAAGAATAACCCTGTTTTGATCGGTGAACCAGGGGTAGGGAAGACAGCGATTGCGGAAGGACTTGCTCAGCGGATCGTTGATGGCAAAGTTCCGGCTGAATTAGCTAATAAACGTTTAATGATGCTCGATATGGGATCGTTAGTTGCAGGTACCAAGTATCGGGGAGAATTTGAAGATCGCCTTAAAAAGGTTATTGATGAGATTCAAACTGATGGGCATGTGATTCTTTTTATTGATGAACTCCATACTTTGATTGGTGCTGGTGGTGCTGAGGGTGCAATCGATGCATCTAATATTTTGAAACCGGCTCTAGCACGAGGCGAGTTACAAACAATTGGTGCAACGACGCTTGATGAATATCAGAAATATATTGAATCTGATGCTGCACTTGAACGACGCTTTGCCACTGTTCAAGTCGATGAACCGACTACTGATCAAACCCTGCAAATTTTACGAGGGCTCCGATCAAAGTATGAGGATCACCACCATGCTAAGATTACTGATGAGGCACTTGAAGAAGCAGTTAAGTTGTCAGATCGTTATATTTCAGACCGCTTCTTACCAGATAAAGCAATTGATCTGATCGATGAATCGGCAGCGATGGTGCGAATTGATGCTGAAGATAAGAAAAATCGTCAGCCACCATTGGAGAATCAGTTAGAAGACCTCCGCGCTCAAAAGGAAGAGGCTATTGATAATCAGGACTTTGATCGGGCGGCTACTCTTCGTCAACAAGAATTAGCGCTTAAAGATAAGATTGATCGTAAAGAACAACGCGACCAACAAAAGGACTCTCATAACTATAAACTGAAAGTAACTGGTGAAAATATTGCACAAGTTGTTGCTGAATGGACAGGTGTTCCTTTAACTCAATTGAAGAAGAGCGAAAGTGAACGGTTGGTTAACTTAGAGAAAGTTCTTCATCAACGAGTAATTGGGCAAAACGAGGCAGTTGCCGTAGTTGCAAAAGCGATTCGTCGTGCACGTAGCGGTCTTAAGGATCCTAGTCGTCCGATTGGTTCCTTTATGTTCTTGGGACCGACTGGGGTAGGAAAAACTGAACTTGCAAAAGCCTTAGCGGCGGCAATGTTTGGTTCAGAAGAAAACATGATCCGGATTGATATGTCGGAATATATGGAAAAATATAGTACTAGTCGATTGATTGGTGCTGCTCCGGGATATGTCGGTTATGATGAAGGCGGTCAATTAACTGAAAAGGTACGACAACATCCATATTCAGTTGTCTTGCTAGATGAAGCTGAAAAGGCACATCCAGATGTATTTAATTTATTACTTCAAGTGTTAGATGATGGTTACTTAACTGACGCAAAGGGGCGCCGGGTTGATTTTAGAAATACCATTATTATCATGACTTCTAATCTGGGAGCCACTCAACTTCAAGATGAAAAAGAAGTCGGCTTTGGGGCCAAAGATATGTCACAAGACTATAACGCGATGTCGGCAGCGATTAAGCAACAAATGAGGTTATACTTCCGACCAGAATTCCTTAATCGGATTGATGAAACGATTATCTTCCATTCATTGCAAAAGAAAGAGCTTCACCAGATTGTTAAACTCATGGTTAATGATTTGATCAAGCGGGTAAGTGAACAGGGAATCAACTTGAAAGTCACCCCTGCTGCAATTGATGTAATCGCAAAGCTAGGTTACAATCCGGCTTACGGGGCTCGTCCTCTTCGACGGGCTTTACAAGATTATGTTGAAGATGATTTGAGCACTGGATTACTTAGCGGTGAGATTAGTGTTGGAGATGATGTAACGGTGGGTACTCATCAAGGGAAAATTACTTTTAAGGTAAAAAAACCAGATGAAGATAAAGCTGTTGAATTAAAATTAAATAGATAAAAAGGACGGTAAATTATTCTGAAATACAGAGTAATTTACCGTTTTGTGCTAACTATCAAATATATAAACGAGGTATTTGCGTTTTATATATACTAACGCATACTAGAATTACAATGTTTGTTCTCTAATAATAGAAGAAAAATTAACAAATTACATTCATTTATCGCATTTGATGATTATTTTTCTAAAATAGTTGTCAAAAGATAAGTTATAGCCTTATAATGTGTTTATCAGATAATTAATGATTTTAATAGGGGATGTTATATTTGAAACGTGCAGAACAATTGGAAAAAACAAGACAAGCGATCTTGAAAACTGCGACAAAGCTCTTTTTGCAAAAGGGCTTTGGTGAAACTTCTACACGGGATATTGCGAAACAAATTGGAATTACACAACCAGCTTTATACCACCACTTCAGTGATAAAGAGGTTTTATATCTTGACGTAATGACAAATTTATGTGGGAAAGTGCGCCAAGACATTAATAAAGTAATGCGCAAACATGATTTGTCACCAAATGAACAACTATGGCAAATTACTAAGGCATTGAAAAAACATCATCCATTGAGCATTTATGACCAATATAATCAAGCAATGCGTTTATTATCTAAAAGTGCTCAACAAAAACTTAATATGATTTTTACAATGGATTATTTAGAACCGATTGCAGCGTTTTTCCGTCAACCAGATGTAGGATTACGTCCAGATATTCTTCCCAAAGAAGCTGCTGAACTATTTATTGCAGGGTTGACTCCAATTTTTGGGACTTCTCAATTAATTGGTGGTCACTCAATTACGCCAGAACAACGTGATCAATTAATCTTGGACTGCATTATTAACGGTTTATCAAATTGGGGCGGAAAAGATTAAAAAATATAAAAATAATTGTTGACAAAAAATAATAGAGCTTGTATACTATAGTAGTATGTAATTGTGAGTTCATTTGAATCTGGTGATCTATTGTCCATTAGATTCTGCATAGAAGCCAAAGACAGTCTTTGAACTGTTTTTGGATTTTTTTTGCCCAAAAGTCGGATTTTGGACAAAATGTAATCAAAATGTAATATTTAAATGAGCTTGCGGAATAAATTAGAGAGGTGAACAGTTTGGCTGGACATTTAGTTAAATACGGTAAACACCGTACCCGTCGTAGCTACTCGCGAATTAAAGAAGTTCTCGAATTGCCAAACCTTATTGAAATTCAAACCGATTCTTACAATTGGTTCATGGAAAAAGGTTTGCGGGAAATGTTTGATGATATTATGCCAATTGATGATTTTCAAGGAAAACTTTCTTTGGAATTCGTTGACTATCAACTTTTAGAACCTAAGTATACTGTTGACGAAGCTCGTGAACACGATGCTAATTACTCAGCACCACTTCATGTTACGTTACGGTTAACTAACCATGAAACTGGTGAGATTAAGTCACAAGATGTATTCTTTGGTGACTTCCCACTAATGACTGACCAAGGTACCTTCATTATTAATGGTGCCGAACGGGTAATTGTTTCGCAATTAGTTCGTTCACCAGGTGTCTACTATAGTGAAGAAAACGATAAAAATGGTCGGCCAAACTACGGTGCTACCTTTATTCCCAACCGTGGTGCATGGTTAGAATACGAAACTGATGCTAAGAATGTTTCATATGTGCGTATCGATCGGACTCGTAAATTACCAATGACTGAATTAATTCGGGCATTGGGCTTTGGCTCTGACGATGAAATTATCGACATGTTTGGTGGCGATAGTGAGACATTATCATTAACCTTGGACAAAGATGTTCATAAAAATGCTGAAGACTCTCGGGTCGAAGAAGCATTAAAGGATATTTATGAACGGCTTCGTCCTGGTGAACCAAAGACTGCTGATTCAGCACGGAGCTTATTAACAGCTCGGTTCTTTGATCCAAAGCGTTATGATATGGCACCAGTCGGTCGTTACAAGACAAATAAGAAGTTAATGCTTAAGTATCGTTTACTTGGACAAACTTTAGCAGAAACTTTAGCAGATCCTGACACTGGTGAGGTATTAGCGCAAAAGGGTGACACGGTAACTAAGGAAGTACTCAATAAACTTGAACCTTACTTAGACCGTGATGATTTTAAGACTATTACTTACACTCCCTCAGACGAAGCTGTTATAACTGAACCAGTTAAATTACAAAAGATTTTAGTATATTCTAAGACTGATCCTGATCGAGTTGTACCTATTATTGGTAACGGTCATATTCCATTAGAATACAAGCACATTGAACCGGCTGATATTCTTGCTTCCTTAAACTACTTCTTTAACTTACAAGAAGGCATTGGTAGCACAGACGATATTGACCACTTAGGTAACCGTCGTATTCGTTCAGTTGGTGAATTACTTCAAAACCAATTCCGAATTGGGCTTGCTCGGATGGAACGTGTTGTTCGTGAACGGATGTCAATTCAAGATCCTGACACTGTTACTCCACAACAATTAATTAATATTCGCCCAGTAGTTGCTTCTATTAAAGAATTCTTTGGTTCATCCCAACTTTCCCAGTTCATGGACCAAACTAACCCATTAGGTGAATTAACTCATAAGCGTCGTCTTTCAGCTCTTGGTCCTGGTGGGTTAACTCGGGACCGGGCTGGTTATGAAGTGCGGGACGTTCACTATACTCACTATGGTCGGATGTGTCCTATTGAAACGCCAGAAGGTCCTAACATTGGGCTTATTAACAGTCTTTCATCTTACGCACGAGTAAATAAATATGGATTTATTGAAACTCCATATCGTCGTGTTTCTTGGAAAGATCATAAGGTAACTGATAAGATTGATTACTTAACTGCTGACGAAGAAGATAACTTCATCATCGCTCAGGCTAACACACCATTAAACGATGATGGTTCATTTGTTGACGATCAAGTAATGGCTCGTGATAAGGATGACTACATCGAAACCAGTGTTGAAAACATTGATTACATGGATGTTTCTCCTAAGCAAGTTGTTTCTGTTGCTTCTGCATGTATCCCATTCCTTGAAAACGATGACTCCAACCGTGCCTTGATGGGTGCTAACATGCAACGGCAAGCTGTTCCTTTGATCAATCCTCATGCCCCATTAGTAAGTACTGGGATTGACTACAAGGCTGCCCATGATTCTGGGGTTGCAATGATTGCTAAGAAACCAGGAACGGTTGAATATGTTGATGCTCGTGAAGTACGAGTTCGTGAAGAAGATGGAACACTTGATACTTATAAGTTAATGAAGTTCCGTCGTTCAAATGGTGGTAAGAATTATAACCAACGTCCAATTGTTAAAGTCGGAGAGCACGTTGATGCTGATGACGTATTAGCTGATGGTCCATCAATGGAACAAGGTGAATTAGCTCTTGGTCAAAACCCATTAATTGCTTTCATGACTTGGCAAGGATACAACTTTGAAGATGCTATTGCTATTAATGAACGGTTAGTTAAGGACGATGTTTATACTTCTATTCACATCGAATCATATGAATCCGAAGCACGTGAAACCAAGCTTGGACCTGAAGAAATGACGCGGGAAATTCCAAACGTTGGTGACGATGCTTTGAAGGATCTTGATGAAAACGGGATTGTTCGTGTTGGTGCGGAAGTTCATGATGGAGATATTTTAGTAGGTAAGGTTACTCCAAAGGGAATGACTGAATTATCTGCCGAAGAACGCCTTCTTCACGCTATCTTTGGTGAAAAGTCACGTGAAGTTCGTGATACTTCATTACGTGTTCCTCATGGTGGTGGCGGAATCATCCAAGACGTCAAAGTCTTCACTCGTGAAAATGGGGATGAATTATCACCAGGTGTAAATACAATGGTTCGTGTTTACATTGCCCAAAAGCGGAAGATTCAAGTTGGGGATAAGATGTCTGGACGTCATGGTAACAAGGGTACTGTTTCTATTGTTGTGCCAGAAGAAGATATGCCATACATGCCAGATGGAACTCCTATTGATATTATGCTTAGTCCAATGGGTGTGCCAAGTCGTATGAACATTGGTCAGCTTCTTGAATTGCACTTAGGAATGGCTGCTCGTCGTCTTGGAATTCATATGGCTACTCCAGTATTCGATGGTGCTTCTGATAAGGACGTTTGGAATGCTGTTCGTGAATCAGGATTCCCAGAAGATGGTAAGACAATTCTTTATGATGGTCGCACTGGTGAACCATTTGAAAACCGGATTGCTGTTGGTTCAATGCATTATCTTAAGTTAGCTCACATGGTTGATGATAAGATTCATGCGCGTTCAACTGGTCCTTACTCACTTGTTACTCAACAGCCATTAGGTGGTAAGGCTCAGTTTGGTGGACAGCGTTTCGGTGAAATGGAAGTTTGGGCTCTTGAAGCTTACGGTGCTGCTTACACCCTTCAAGAAATCCTTACTTACAAGTCAGATGATACTGTTGGTCGTGTTCGGACTTATGATGCAATCATCAATGGTCAACCAATTCCTAAGCCAGGTGTTCCAGAATCATTCCGTGTTCTTGTTAAGGAATTACAAGCATTAGGTCTTGATATGAAGGTCCTTGATGGTAACAACAAGGAAATTCAATTGAAGAACATGGACGAAGATGATGATGAAGTTGTAAATGTTGATGCATTAGCTAAATATGCAGAAGAACATAAGACAGACGATAAGAAGAATGAAGAAGAAAATAAGTCTGAAGCAACTTCAACAACTACCGATGACAAAACTAATCAAAATTAATATTTAGGTTGCTACGGTTTACTGAAAGAAGGAGGAACATCCTTTGATTGATGTCAATAAATTTGAAAGTATGCAGATCGGTCTGGCATCTCCAGATAAGATCCGTAGTTGGTCATATGGGGAAGTTAAAAAGCCCGAGACTATTAACTACCGGACATTAAAGCCAGAAAAGCAAGGTCTGTTTGACGAACGAATCTTTGGCCCAACCAAGGATTACGAATGTGCGTGTGGAAAGTACAAGCGTATCCGTTACAAAGGTCGTGTTTGTGACCGTTGTGGTGTTGAGGTTACTAGTGCAAAAGTTCGTCGTGAACGGATGGGGCACATTGAATTAGCTGCTCCTGTATCTCACATTTGGTACTTTAAAGGAATACCAAGTCGAATGGGGCTTGTATTAGATATGAGTCCACGTTCACTTGAAGAAGTTATTTACTTTGCTTCATATGTTGTTCTTGATCCGGGTGATACTCCACTTGAAAAGAAACAACTCTTAACTGAAGCTGAATATCGTGATAAAAAGGCAGAATACGGTGACCGTTTCAAAGCTGAAATGGGTGCTGCTGCCATTCAAAAACTTTTAGCAGATGTTGACTTAGAAAAAGAAGCTGCTGAATTAAAAGAAGAATTGAAGGAAGCTACTGGTCAAAAGCGGACCCGTGCAATTCGTCGTCTTGATATTCTTGAAGCTTTCATTAAGTCAGGAAACAAGCCTGAATGGATGGTTATGGATGTAATTCCAGTTATGCCACCTGACTTACGGCCGATGGTTCAACTTGAAGGGGGCCGTTTTGCTACCTCTGATTTGAACGATTTATACCGACGGGTTATTAACCGTAATAACCGGTTAAAACGGCTTCTTAAATTGCAAGCACCTGGAATTATTGTTCAAAACGAAAAACGGATGCTTCAAGAGGCAGTGGATGCATTAATCGATAATGGTCGTCGAGGTCGCCCAGTAGCTGGACCAGGTAACCGCCCATTGAAGTCACTTTCTCACTTACTTAAAGGTAAGCAAGGTCGTTTCCGTCAAAACTTACTTGGTAAGCGGGTTGACTACTCTGGTCGGTCTGTTATTGATGTTGGTCCATCATTGAAATTGAACCAAATGGGACTTCCAGTTCCAATGGCTCTTGAATTATTCAAGCCATTCATTATGCATGAATTAGTAAAACGTGGCCTTTCTGCTAACGTTAAGGCTGCTAAGCGTAAGATTGATCGCAGTGATGATGATGTCTTTGATGTATTGGAAGACGTTATTAAGGAACACCCAGTTCTATTGAACCGGGCACCTACTCTGCACCGGTTAGGTATCCAAGCCTTTGAACCAATCTTGGTTTCCGGTAAGTCAATGCGTCTTCACCCATTAGTATGTTCAGCATATAACGCTGACTTTGATGGGGACCAGATGGCCATTCACGTTCCTTTATCTGATGAAGCTCAAGCGGAAGCACGTTTGTTAATGCTTGCTGCTCACCATATTCTTAGTCCTCGTGACGGAGAACCGATTGTTTCACCATCACAGGATATGGTTATTGGTAACTACTACATGACTACTGAAGATAAGGGTCGTGAAGGTGAAGGAATGATTTTCAAGAATACTGATGAAGCTGAACTTGCTTATCGCAATGACTATGTTTCATTACAAACTCGTGTTGGAGTTCAAGTATCTGCATTCCCTGAAAAACCATTTACTGATGAACAACGAGGCAAGATCATGGTGACAACTGTTGGTAAACTTCTTTTCAACAGAATTATGCCAAAAGATTTTGCTTACATTAACGAACCAACAGATGCAAATATTCAAAATGGTGTTGATGATCGTTTCTTCCTTGAACCTGGTCAAGATATCCATGAATATCTTGAAAATGCACCACTAGTTCCACCATTTAAGAAGGGCTTCTTATCTGATTTGATTGCTGAAGTATACAAGCGTTACAAAGTTACGAAGACTTCTCAATTCTTAGACCGTATTAAAGACTTAGGTTACTACGAATCAACTATTTCTGGTTTGACGACTGCTATGTCTGATATTCATGATTTGCCAGAAAAACCAGAGATTCTTGAGAAGGCACAAAAGCAAGTTGCTTTAATTACTAAGCAATTCCGTCGTGGTTTAATTACAGACGATGAACGTTATGAACGAGTAATCGGGGCATGGAACGATGCTAAGGATGAAGTTCAAAACAAGTTAATTGAACACATGGATATCCATAACCCAATTAATATGATGTCTGACTCTGGTGCGCGGGGTAACATTTCAAACTTTACTCAGTTAGCCGGAATGCGTGGATTGATGGCATCACCAAATGGTAAGATTATGGAGTTACCTGTTAAATCAAACTTCTATGAAGGACTTTCAGTGTTGGAAATGTTTATTTCATCACACGGTGCTCGTAAAGGTATGACTGATACAGCCTTGAAGACTGCCAACTCAGGTTATTTAACTCGTCGGCTTGTTGATGTTGCTCAAGATGTGGTGGTTCGTGAAAAAGACTGTGGTACTGATCGTGGCCTTGAAGTTACTGCTATTACAAACGGTAACGAAATGATTGAACCACTTTATGATCGGATCATGGGTCGTTATACGATGAAGTCTGTTTTTGATCCTAAGACTGGTGAAAAGATTGTTGGTAAGAATGTTCTTATTGACGAAGAAATGGCTCAAAAGATTGTCGATGCAGGCGTAAAGAAAGTAACTATTCGTTCTGCATTTACTTGTAACACTGAACATGGTGTATGTGAACGTTGTTATGGACGTAATGCAGCTACTGGTGACCGTGTAGAAGCTGGTGAAGCCGTCGGGACTGTTGCAGCACAATCAATTGGTGAACCAGGTACTCAGTTAACTCTTCGTAACTTCCACACTGGTGGGGTTGCTGGTAACGATGATATTACTCAAGGTCTTCCTCGTATCCAAGAAATTGTGGAAGCACGTAATCCTAAAGGTCGTGCCACAATTACAGAGGTTACTGGTGAAGTTGTGTCTATCGAAGAAAATCCTGCTGAACGGACTAAAGATGTTACTATTAAGGGTGAAACTGATACACGGACTTACACCCTTCCAATCACAGCTCGAATGAAGGTTGCTGAAGGTGACTTCATCCACCGTGGGGAGCCCCTAAATGAAGGTTCAATTGATCCTAAGGAATTAATTCAGGTTCGTGATGTTCTTTCTACTGAAACTTACCTCTTATCACAAGTTCAAGGTGTTTACCGGATGCAAGGTATTGATTTGTTAGATAAGCACGTTGAAATTATGATTCGTCAGATGATGCGGAAAGTTCGTGTCATGGATCCAGGTGATACAGATCTTCTTCCTGGTCAATTAATGGATATCAGTCAATTCCGTGATGCTAACAAGGACACATTAGTTGCCGGTAATATTCCTGCAACAGCTCGTCCAGTTATTCTTGGTATTACTAAGGCTGCTTTAGAGACAAATAGTTTCTTATCAGCTGCTTCATTCCAAGAAACTACCCGTGTATTAACTGATGCTGCTATTCGTGGTAAGAATGATCCATTAGTTGGATTGAAAGAAAATGTTATTATTGGTAAGATTATTCCTGCAGGTACTGGTATGAGTGCTTACCGGAATATCAAGCCAAAAGAAGTTAGTGTAGCTGCTTACTCAATTAAAGACATTGAGGCTAAGCTAAAAGAGGAAGATAAGCAAAACTAATTTAAAAAAGGCAATGGTTAACCTGTGGAGGTACCATGCCTTTTTTTAGTTTAAAATGAGGTGATTACTTGGCAAAAAAATATCAGATAGAAATCCCTGAATCGGCATTTAATAAGACAGATTTTTCTATTAATGAAGAACTCTCTCTCAGTGTTAATCATAAGCAAATTAATATCCGTCCAATAAATGTGAGTGATCAATTACCTAAAATTAATATTTTTTGGTATGTGATTCCTTCAATTATCTTAGCCGTGATATTTTTAATTTTTTTTAGTGCTAAAAAGGTTAGTACAGTACCAATCACGGGTGATGATTATTCGATTGCAAATGGCGCTTTAATTCTCGGAGTATGTAGTGGTGTCCTATCATTTTTGACAACTTTTATTATTACTAAAATTCGCGGGAAAGGGCCTAGTAAAGATTTTCATTGGCGGAGTTTGCCAACAATTACGATTGCATGTGGGCTAATTATTGCTTTTTCACTATCGGCAATTTTTTGGTTATTCGGTCAAATGTTTAAGGATGCGCGGTTTGATATTTATACGGCAACTGTTTTTATATTTGTGATTATTGCGGCAATAAACTACATTATGATTAATTTGGCGTTAACATTATCGTCAGGAGTTATCACTAATTTATTAACAATAATGATCATTGGTGGAATGCTCTTTTCAATGCTGACTAATTCTAAACGAGACTGGTGGCGTTATAATTTCAGCTTTTTAGGAACAGCAAAAAACTCTACTAGTCTGCAATTTAATATAACTTTGATTTTTACAGGCTTGTTGATGATTGCCCTCGTTGATTACTTGTTTGTAAATATTCAGCGTCGGTATCGTGGTTATAAAATTCAAGTATTGCGGTGGCTATTAATTATGTTAGCTATCTGCATTGCTTCTATTGGACTTTTTCCTAATAATCCAGAATTTCACGTTCTACATGACAGAATTTCAATGTGGCTTGTTTATATTATGTTGATTTTGATTGTAGTTATTAGATGGGTTCTGCCTGAAGTTACTAAACAATTTTTGGTGATTTCTTACACGATTGGAGCCAGCATGAGTATCGAATACATTGTTTTTAAGTTAACTGACTATCTTTCTTTAACGGCATTCGAATTGTTTGAATTTGGCTTGGCTTTCTCTTGGTTGCTTTTATTGCTGCAAAACATTGAAAATCTCGCTCAATTTGGGCAAAATCTATTTGTAGTAAAACTGAAGCCGGTAAAAGAAAATACTAATTAAGTACCGTAAAGGACTGGGGTATACTCTGGTCTTTTATTTTTTTAACAACCTTGTATAAAAAGACATGGGATAGTAGTAAAAGCTAGTGCGGGAATAAACGGAAGTTGACTTTTTTTCGTGAACAAAAAAGCGAATAGCATGATTAAAGAACTCCATTGGATAATTAGAAGTGTTTGATACCATCCCCATACCAAACATATTACAAATAAAAATTCAATGTCGCCAATTCCTAATGTCTTAGTAACAGTGGCAAATAATAGTAGGCTGACTGCAAGTATACAGGCAAATATCAAGTTATAGAAATAATTTTGTGGAACGGATAGTAAGGCAATAGGTACCAGCCCCAGTAATGAATAAGAATATATTATATGATTAAAAAAATCAGTATAAGTTAGGAAAATTAAGCTAGAGAGAAAGCTAATAATGATTAGGTCATGAACAGGTTCATAAATGAAAAAAATAGCAAACGTAATTCCGGATAAAAGTTCAATTACTGGCAAATATAAACTGATTTTTTGTTTGCAATAGTGACATTGACCACGAAGGACAATAAAACTAACGATCGGAATAAGATGCCACCACCGCAAAATAGAATGACAATTATCACAATATGAACGTTGAGGGATGGTTAAAGGATAATTATTGACAAGGCGGAAGCTATAAGAAGCAATAAACGAAGCTAAAGAAGCACCAAATAAAAATGATATAAATAACATAAAAAACCTCCCAATAGATAAATACGTAATTTTTATTGAAATTCACTTTTAAATTAACAATTTAAAAGAAATTGATGAGGGTACATTGACATTCATTGGGGAGCATGATAGTCTATTTAAGGTGCTTTTTTAGCAACGGAGTGTCTGTCGTTGGGCAGATGCGTCAACGAAGGCACAAAAATTTTATAAATGCATACAGGCTTTTTTTATTCATAAAAAAGAACCGCCTGGATGTGTGGACTTAAATTGATTTGAATTAAGGAAGGGGAAAAATAATGCCAACTATTAACCAATTGGTACGTAAGGGCCGTAAGAGCCACAAGGGCAAGTCAAAATCACCAGCTCTTGGTTATGTTTACAACACTTTCAAGAAAGAAGAAATTAAGACTCCATCACCACAAAAGCGTGGAGTTGCTACTCGTGTGGGTACTATGACACCTAAGAAGCCTAACTCAGCTTTACGGAAGTACGCCCGTGTACGCCTTTCAAACTTAATCGAAGTTACTGCTTACATTCCTGGTATTGGACATAACCTCCAAGAACACTCAGTTGTTTTAATTCGTGGTGGTCGTGTTAAGGATTTACCTGGGGTTCGTTACCACATCATCCGTGGTACTCTAGATACTGCTGGTGTTGAAGGCCGTATGCAATCACGTTCTAAGTACGGTACTAAGAAGCCTAAGGATAAGAAGTAATTTTAAGGAGGAGTTAAGTAATGCCACGTAAAGGACATGTACAAAAGCGTGAAATTTTACCAGATCCAATGTACAACTCAAAGTTGGTTACTAGCTTAATTGATCACTTAATGATTGATGGTAAGCGTGGAACTGCTACTAAGATTTTATACGCTGCTTTTGATGAAATTAAGAACGAAACTGGTAATGATCCAGTTGAAGTATTCCAACAAGCAATGGAAAATGTTATGCCTGTCTTGGAAGTTAAGGCTCGTCGTGTTGGTGGTTCTAACTACCAAGTTCCGATTGAAGTTCGTCCAGACCGTCGTACTACGTTAGGTCTTCGTTGGATTGTTCAATACGCACGTTTGCGCGGTGAACATACAATGGTTGAACGTCTTGCACGTGAAATCATCGATGCTTCAAACAATACTGGAGCTTCAGTTAAAAAGCGTGAAGATACGCACCGTATGGCAGAAGCCAACCGTGCATTCGCACACTACCGCTGGTAATAATCACTGTCATTTGATTCTGGTTATTTAACTAGTTTCAGTGAAGGGGTGACGTTCAAACATCGATTACGTCACCCCTTTTTGAAAATAATGGTAAAATAAGTATAACCATATTTCGGAAGGAGATACTCTTTTAAGATGGCTAATAAACGTGAATACCCACTTGCTAAAACTCGTAACATCGGTATCATGGCACACATTGATGCTGGTAAGACGACTGCAACTGAGCGGATTCTTTACTATACTGGTAAGATTCACAAGATTGGTGAAACCCATGATGGTGCTTCACAAATGGACTGGATGGATGAAGAAAAGGAACGTGGTATCACCATTACTTCTGCAGCTACAACTGCTGTTTGGAAAGACCACCGTATCAATATTATTGATACTCCAGGACACGTGGACTTCACTGTCGAAGTTGAACGTTCACTCCGGGTCCTTGATGGTGCCGTAACTGTTCTTGATGCGCAAGCTGGTGTTGAACCACAAACTGAAACTGTTTGGCGTCAAGCCGATGCTTTTGATGTTCCTCGTATTGTTTTTGCTAATAAGATGGACAAGGTTGGGGCTAACTTTGATTATTCTGTTCAAACTATTAAAGACCGTTTAAACGTTACTCCACTTCCTATTCAAATGCCAATTGGGGCTGAAGATGACTTTATCGGTTTAATTGACCTAGTTAAGATGGTTGCCTATGTTTATGATGAAGATAAGCTTGGTACCAACTGGGATACTGTTGAGATTCCTGATGATATGAAGGAAGAAGCTCAAAAGCGTCATGATGAAATGATTGAAACATTAGCTGACATTGATGATAACTTAATGGAAAAGTACCTTGAAGGGGACGAAATTACTGTTGATGAAATCAAAGCAGCTATTCGTAAGGGTACTTTGGAAGAAAAGGTCTTCCCTGTATTAGCTGGTTCAGCTTACAAAGATAAAGGTATCCAAATGATGCTTGATGCTGTTATCGATTACTTACCATCACCACTTGATGTTAAGCCTTTTGTTGCCCATGATGCTGAAGGAAATGAAGTTGAATTAACTGCTGGAGATAACAAGCCTTTTGCAGCTTTAGCATTTAAGATTGCTACTGACCCATTTGTTGGTCGTTTAACCTTCTTACGTGTTTACACAGGTTCACTTCAATCAGGTTCATACGTTCTTAATGCAACTAAGGATAAGCGTGAACGTGTTGGTCGTTTGCTTCAAATGCATTCTAACCAACAACAAGAAATTCCAGAAGTATTCTCTGGTGATATTGCGGCTGCTATTGGTTTGAAGAACACAACTACTGGTGACTCCTTAACTGATCCTGATCACCCACTTCAACTTGAATCAATGGACTTCCCAGAACCAGTTATTCAAGTTTCTGTTGAACCTAAATCTAAGGCTGACCAAGATAAGATGGACAAGGGACTTCAAAAACTTGCCGAAGAAGATCCAACTTTCAAGGCTGAAACTAACCCTGAAACTGGTGAAACATTAATTGCTGGTATGGGTGAATTACACTTGGATATTATTGTTGAACGTCTTCGTCGGGAATTCCATGCCGAAGTTACTGTTGGTAAACCACAAGTTTCATACCGTGAGGCATTTACTAAACAAGCAAGTGCTCAAGGTAAGTTCGTTCGGCAATCTGGTGGTAAAGGTCAATACGGTGATGTATGGATCGAATTTACACCACTTAAAGAAGGGGAAGGATTCGAATTTGAAGATGCCATCGTTGGTGGTGTTGTTCCTCGTGAATTTATCCCTGCAGTTGAACAAGGATTAAAAGAAGCTATGCAAAATGGTGTCCTTGCAGGATACCCACTTGTTGATATGCACGCTAAGCTTTACGATGGTAGTTACCACGAAGTCGACTCTAGTGAAGCTGCCTTCAAGGTTGCTGCATCATTAGCTCTTAAGAATGCTGCAAAGAAAGCTGATCCTGTTATTCTTGAACCAATTATGAAGGTTGACATTGTTGTACCACAAGATAACATGGGTGATGTTATGGGACAAGTAACGGCTCGTCGTGGTACTATTGATGGTATGGAAGAACGTGGTAATGCTCAATTGATCCACTCATTTGTTCCGCTTTCTGAAATGTTTGGATATGCCACTGCATTGCGTTCAGCAACTCAAGGTCGTGGTACCTTCACTATGACTTTCGATCACTACTCAGCCGTCCCTAAGTCTGTTCAAGAAGATATTATTAAGAAAAACGGTGGCAATAACTAATTATTGACATTGTGATCTCAAATCTATCAAGAACTATGGTTTAATTGACTTTTCGTTAAGAAATCCTGATAGGAAAATTGAATAAGCTTAAGCAAGCAGCTTGTGCCTGGATTTTGGCATGAGCTGCTTGTTTATTTCTGGATATCTGTTAACTGGTATGGTTGACTGAAAATACTTCCTACGAAAATGTAGGGGGTATTTTTTACGAAAAAATACAATCAATTCTTAAAAAGAAAAATTTTGGATTAGCAAAACTATAACAAGTTCGTTTTAGCGTTTTGATTTTGCAATTGATACCTTTTAATGGCCCGTTAGAGTAGTCAAACTTAGCGTTATTTAAGACAAATTTCATATTATGACGTAATGTTTGAATTTTTCAAGATTAAAATAGTAAGGCCACATATAAACTATGTTGTGTCAAAGAAAATAAATAGTTTCTTCAAATCAGAAATTTTGTGGTTGATTTAGGGTGAAAATTTTACAAAAATATTTCAATCGAAAATATTACGAAATTACCCTTGATCTAATTAAATTTTTTTAGTACTATGGATAAGTGCTTGAGCTTTGGAGGTAGATTTGCCTTACCCCCTATTAAGTAAAAGCTGCGAAGCGTTGATGCGGAAGGTTGCGACACACCCGGCCGCTTTGCCACAGGATGTGGCGGTAATTTCCGCGGAGCTAGTCAAATTTGAAATCTGACGAAGGAGGGAACATAATGGCAAAACAAAAGATTCGTATTCGGTTAAAGGCTTATGAACACCGCATTTTAGATCAATCTGCTGATAAGATTGTTGAAACCGCTAAGCGGACAGGTGCTCAAATTTCAGGTCCTATTCCGTTACCAACTGAACGGACTATCTACACTGTTATCCGTTCACCACACAAATTTAAGAAGTCACGGGAGCAATTCGAAATGCGCACACACAAGCGTTTGATCGATATTGTTGACCCAACACCTAAGACTGTTGATTCATTAATGAAACTTGATCTTCCTAGTGGTGTTGATATTGAAATTAAGCTTTAATTGCTAGAATAAGAATTATACATAAAACATAAAATTGGAGGTGTACTCATGACCAAAGGAATCTTAGGTAAAAAGGTTGGAATGACTCAAGTGTTCACTGATAATGGTGAATTAGTTCCAGTTACTGTTATCGATGTTACACCAAACGTTGTAATGCAAATTAAGACTGTTGAAAATGATGGTTACAGTGCTGTACAACTTGGTTTTGATGACAAGCGGGAAGTATTGAGTAACAAGCCTGAACAAGGTCATGCAGCAAAAGCAAATACGACCCCTAAGCGCTTCATCGGTGAAATCCGCGACGCTGAATTAGGGGACATTAAAGTCGGAGACGAAGTTAAGGCTGACGTTTTCGCAGAAGGTGAAACTGTCGACGTTACGGGTACTACCAAGGGTCATGGTTACCAAGGTAACATCCATAAGGATAATCAATCTCGTGGACCTATGGCACACGGTTCTCGTTACCACCGTCGTCCTGGTTCATTGGGGGCTATTATCAACCGAGTATTCAAAGGTATGAAGCTTCCTGGCCGTATGGGTGGCAAGACTGTTACCATGCAACACTTACAAGTTGTTAAGGTTGATCTTGACAACAACGTATTACTTATCAAGGGTAATGTTCCTGGTGCAAACAAGTCTTACGTAACTATTAAGAACTCAGTTAAGGCTAACACTAAGAAAAGTCTTAGCAAACAACACAATAAATAAGAAGAAAGGAGGAAGTAAATAATGACTAGCGTTAATTTGTACAAACAAGATGGTAGCCAAAACGGTACTGTTGAATTAAACGATGCAGTATTTGGCGTTGAACCAAATGAAAATGTTGTGTTTGATGCAATTTTGCGTCAACGTGCTTCATTACGTCAAGGTACACATGCTGTAAAGAATCGTTCTGCAGTTAGCGGTGGTGGTAAAAAGCCATGGCGTCAAAAGGGTACCGGCCGTGCTCGTCAGGGTTCTATCCGTTCTCCACAATTCCGTGGTGGTGGTATTGTTTTTGGACCTACTCCGCGTTCATACAAGTACAGCCTACCTCGTAAGGTTCGTCAACTTGCAATCAAGTCAGCCCTTTCTCAAAAGGTTCTTGATAACAGCTTCGTAGTAGTTGATGCATTAAACTTTGATGCACCAAAGACAAAAGAATTTGCTGATGTTATGAGTAACTTGAACGTTGCTGAAAAGACATTAATTGTTGTCACTGATGATGACAAAAATGCTGCTTTATCGGCACGTAACTTAGCGAATGCTACAGTTGTTACTCCAGCAGGTGTTAACATCTTAAATGTTGTTGATAATCAAAAGATTGTTATCACTAAGTCAGCTCTTTCTCAAGTAGAGGAGGTGCTCGCATAATGGAAGCACGCGATATTATTTTACGTCCAGTAGTTACTGAAGCTTCAATGGCTGGTATGGACAATAAGCGTTACACTTTTGATGTTGATTTACGAGCAACTAAGACACAAGTTAAAAATGCTGTTGAAGAAATTTTTGACGTTAAAGTTGTAAAAGTTAACATTATGAATGTAAAGGGTAAGTTAAAGCGCCAAGGTCGTTATGAAGGCTACACTAAGCGTCGTCGTAAGGCTATTGTTACTTTATCTGCCGATTCAAATGAAATTAAGTTGTTTAACGACAACAACGAAAACTAATCATTAAAAAAAGGAGGAAAAAACAGTGGGAATTCGTAAATATAAAGCAACCACTAACGGTCGCCGGAACATGAACGGTTATGACTTCGCTGAAATCACGAAGACAACACCTGAAAAATCATTGTTGGCTCCGTTAAAGCATACTGCTGGCCGTAATAGTTATGGCCACATTACTGTTCGTCACCGTGGTGGTGGTACAAAGCGTCAATACCGTATTATTGACTTTAAGCGAATTAAAGATGATGTTCCAGCAACTGTTAAGGCAATTGAATACGATCCAAATCGTACTGCAAACATTGCTTTACTTGTTTACGCTGATGGTACTAAATCATATATCATTGCACCTAAGGGCTTAAAGGTTGGCATGACTGTTCAATCTGGCCCTGATGCTGATATCAAAGTTGGTAATGCTCTTCCTTTAAAGAACATTCCAGTTGGTACTGTTATTCACAATATTGAATTAAAGCCAGGTAAGGGTGGTCAACTTGCTCGTTCAGCTGGTGCCTCAGCTCAATTACTTGGTAAGGAAGAAAAATACGTTTTAGTACGTCTTTCTTCTGGTGAAGTTCGTATGGTACTTGCTACTTGCCGTGCCACTATTGGTACTGTTGGTAATGATGAACATGCCTTAATTATCAAAGGTAAGGCTGGCCGTACTCGTTACGCTGGTCAACGTCCACACGTTCGTGGTTCTGTTATGAACCCTAACGATCACCCACATGGTGGTGGTGAAGGTAAGCAACCAGTTGGTTTACCATCTCCTCTTTCTCCATGGGGTAAGAAGACTGTTGGTAAGAAGACCCGTTCACACAAAGCTCGTTCAAACAAGTTTATTGTTCGTGGTCGGAAGCGCGGTCCACATACTCGTTAATATTTATATACGTTTTAATACCCGAGAGGAGGTACACTAAATGGGTCGTAGTTTGAAAAAAGGGCCTTTCGCTGATGCTTCATTACTGAAGAAGGTTAAGGAGCAAGAAGGTTCTGAAAAGAAAACTGTCATCAAGACATGGTCACGTCGTTCTACCATTTTCCCAAGTTTTATTGGTTACACTTTTGCAGTATATGATGGTCGGAAGCACGTACCAGTTTACGTACAAGAAGACATGGTTGGTCACAAGTTGGGTGAATTTGTTCCTACTCGGACTTTCCATGGTCATGCTTCTGATGACAAGAAGACAGGTAAGTAAGGAGGGTGAAATAAGATATGGCTGAAAATATTACGTCAGCTAAGGCTACTGCCAAGATGGTACGAGTTTCTGCTCGTAAGGTTCGTCTTGTATTAGATGCTATTCGTGGCAAGAGTGTTGCCGAAGCATTTGCTATTTTGAAGTTCACCCCTCGTGGTGCCGCTTCAGATGTTGAAAAAGTATTAAAATCTGCTGTTGCAAACGCTGAAAACAATTTCGACTTAGATCGTGCTTCATTGGTTGTAAGTGAAGCCTTTGCTAACGAAGGACCAACTCTTAAACGATTCCGTCCTCGTGCGAAAGGTTCTGCTTCCCCAATTAACAAGCGAACTAGTCATATTACAGTGGTTGTTACAGAACGATAGGAGGAATGAATAGTGGGTCAAAAGATCAATCCTAATGGTTTTCGTGTTGGGGTCATTCGTGATTGGACTGCAAAGTGGTACGCTGACAAGGACTTTGCTGATTACCTTAACGAAGACCTTCGAATCCGTAAGTATATTGAAAAGCGACTTGCTGATGCCTCTGTATCAACCGTTGAAATTGAACGTGCCGCTAACCGCGTAAACGTATCAATTCATACTGCCAAGCCAGGAATGGTTATTGGTAAAGGTGGTTCAGAAGTTGAAGCACTTCGTAAAGAACTTAACAAATTAACTGGTAAACGTGTTCACATTAATATTGTGGAAATTAAGAAACCAGATTTAGATGCTCACCTTGTTGGTGAAAGTATTGCACGACAATTAGAAGCTCGTATTGCTTTCCGTCGTGCTATGCGTGGAGCTATGCAACGTGCTATGCGTGCTGGTGCGAAGGGTATCAAGACTCAAGTTGCTGGTCGTTTGAACGGTGCAGATATGTCACGGATTGAATCATACTCAGATGGTACTGTTCCGTTGCATACACTTCGTGCTGATATCGATTATTCTTGGGATGAAGCTAATACTACATACGGTGTTCTTGGTGTAAAGACTTGGATCTACCGTGGTGAAGTGCTTCCTACTAAGAAGAACTCAAACAATGATGAACAAGGAGGGAAGTAACACATGTTAGTACCAAAACGTGTAAAGCACCGTAAGGTTCAACGTGGTCATATGCGCGGTGAAGCTAAGGGTGGAAAAACTGTTACTTTTGGTGAATTTGGTTTACAAGCTCTTGATTCACATTGGATTAGCAACCGTCAAATCGAAGCTGCTCGTATCGCTATGACGCGTTACATGAAGCGTGGTGGGAAAGTTTGGATTAAGATCTTCCCACAACTCTCATACACTAGTAAAGGTGTTGGGGTCCGGATGGGTAACGGTAAAGGTGCTCCTGAAGGATGGGTTGCTCCAGTAAAACGTGGCAAGGTAATGTTTGAAGTAGGGGGCGTTTCTGAAGAGGTCGCTCGTGAAGCTTTACGTCTTGCCGGTCACAAGTTGCCAGTTCGCACTAAGATCGTACAACGTGAGGAAGTAGGTGGACAATCTAATGAAAAGTAAAGATTATGTACAAGAACTGAATGGATTAACCACTGATAAGCTACTTGACCGTGAAAAGGAACTGAAGGAACAATTGTTTAACTTACGTTTCCAATTAGCAACCGGCCAGTTGGAAAATACTGCAAGTCTTAAGCAAGTACGCAAGGACATTGCACGGGTTAAGACAGTTCTTCGTCAACAAGAATTAAACAAATAAGAATACGAAAAGGAGGATTAGCGCATGAGTGAAGAACGTAATGCACGTAAGGTTTACCAGGGCCACGTTGTTTCTGATAAAATGGATAAGACCATCACTGTTGTAATTGATACTTACAAGAGTGCACCTATCTATGGTAAGCGTGTTAAGTATTCAAAGAAGTACTATGCACACGATGAAAACAACGAAGCTAAGACCGGTGACACTGTACAAATTATGGAAACTCGGCCATTATCAGCTAAGAAGCGTTTCCGTCTTGTAAAGATTGTCGAAAAAGCTGCTACCCTTTAATTTAGCAGACAACTCTAAAAATATTCGTATTCTAATTCTTATTTGTAAATGGAAGGAGGACATTAACCGTGATTCAACAAGAAAGTCGGTTGAAGGTCGCTGATAACTCCGGTGCTCGTGAAATCTTAGTTATTAAGATTTTAGGTGGTTCCCGGGTTAAGACAGGTAATATTGGTGACATCATTGTTGCTACTGTAAAGCAGGCAACACCAGGTGGCGTTGTCAAAAAGGGTGATGTTGTTAAGGCCGTTGTTGTACGGACTAAGCATGGTATTCACCGTAAGGATGGTTCATACATTAAGTTTGATGAAAATGCCGCTGTTTTAATTAACAACGACAAGAGCCCTAAGGGTACCCGTATTTTTGGCCCAATCGCTCGTGAGCTTCGTGGAGACGACTTCATGAAGATCGTTTCATTAGCTCCAGAAGTTCTCTAAAGATTTTACCGAAAATAAGGAGGTGCACAATCAACATGTTCATTAAAACAGGTGATAAGGTTCGCGTAATCGCTGGTAAGGATAAGGGCAAAGAAGGTACTGTTAAAAAGGTACTCGCTTCTCAAAACCGCGTTATCGTTGAAGGTGTAAACATCGTTAAGAAACACCAAAAGCCAAGCAACTCAAATCCTAATGGTGGTGTTATTGATACAGAAGCTGCAATCAATGCTTCAAACGTAATGCTGATTGATCCTTCAACAAATGAACCAACTCGCGTAGGTTACAAGTTCGTTGATGGTAAGAAGGTTCGTGTTGCAAAGAAGTCAGGTAAGACACTTGACTAATTTTTAAGGAAGGGAGGAATAACTTCTAATGGAAAACCGTTTGAAAGCTAAATACGAAAATGAAATTCGTCCAGCATTAATTGAAAAGTTTAACTACTCTTCAGTTATGCAAGCACCAAAGATTGACAAGATTGTTTTAAACATGGGTGTTGGTGATGCAACTACTAACTCCAAGAATCTTGATGAAGCTGTTGAAGAACTTGGTTTAATTTCTGGTCAAAAACCTTTAATTACTAAGGCAAAGAAGTCAATTGCTGGGTTCCGTCTTCGTGAAGGTATGTCAATTGGTGCTAAGGTAACCTTACGTGGTGAACGGATGTATGATTTCTTGGATAAGTTAGTTAATGTGGCATTGCCACGGGTTCGTGATTTCCATGGTGTAAGTAACAAGGCATTTGATGGCCGTGGTAACTACACTCTTGGTATCCATGAACAATTAATTTTCCCAGAAATTGATTATGATAAAGTTAACCGAGTTCGTGGTTTAGATGTCGTTATTGTAACAACTGCACAAACTGATGAAGAATCCCACGAATTACTTGCTCAACTCGGTATGCCGTTTGCTAAATAAAGGAGGTTCCACAAATTGGCTAAAAAATCAATGATTGCTAAGTGCAACCGTCCAGCTAAGTTCTCAAGTCGTGAATACACGCGTTGTGCACGTTGTGGACGTCCGCACTCTGTTTACCGTAAATTCCACCTATGCCGGATTTGCTTACGAGAACTTGCCCATAAAGGACAAATTCCTGGTTTGAAGAAGGCTAGCTGGTAAACAAAAAACCGACAAAAGGAGGAAAACATCGATGTCTATGAGTGATCCAATTGCAGATTTCTTAACTCGTATTCGTAATGCTAACATGGCTCAACACGAATCAGTAGAAGCACCTGCATCAAAGATGAAGAAGGACATCGCTGAAATCTTAAAGAACGAAGGTTTCATTCGCGATGTTGAATACGTTGACGATAACAAGCAAGGCATCATCCGTGTGTTCTTAAAGTACGGCAATGACGGTCAACGTGTTATTTCTGGCTTAAAGCGTATTTCTAAGCCTGGTTTACGTACGTACGTCAAGTCAGATGCTGTGCCTAAGGTTCTTAATGGATTAGGTATTGCTATCATTTCAACATCTGAAGGTGTTGTTACTGATAAAGTTGCTCGTGCTAAGAAAATCGGTGGCGAAGTTATCGCTTACGTTTGGTAAAAAATGAATATTAGATAGGAGGTGCAAAGATGAGTCGTATTGGTTACAAAGAAATTGATTTACCAAATGGTGTTGAAATTTCTCAAGATGGTAATGTAGTTACTGTTAAAGGTCCTAAGGGTACTTTATCTCGTGAAATTTCACCATTAATCAAAATGACTATTGATGGTAACGTTGTAAAGTTTGATCGTGATGCTGATACTAACAAGTTAAAGATGTTACACGGAACTACTCGTGCTAATGTTAACAACATGGTTGAAGGTGTTGTGAATGGTTACAAGAAGGTTCTTAAACTCGTTGGTGTTGGTTACCGTGCTCAACTCAAAGGTAAAAAGTTGATT
Organism: Limosilactobacillus agrestis; assembly: GCF_014145585.1. GTDB lineage: Bacteria > Bacillota > Bacilli > Lactobacillales > Lactobacillaceae > Limosilactobacillus > Limosilactobacillus agrestis. The sequence goes on along the minus strand of NZ_JACIVF010000018.1, from coordinate 57,704 downwards.
TTAACTGTTGGTTACTCAAACCCAGTTGAAATGGATAAGCCAGAAGATGTTGAAATTAACGTACCGGACAATACTACTATCGAATTAAGCTCAATTAACAAGGAACACCTTGGTAATTTTGCTGCTGAAGTTCGTGCCGTACGTTCACCTGAACCATACAAAGGTAAGGGTATTCGTTACGAAAACGAACACATTATCCGTAAGGAAGGTAAGACTGGTAAGTAATCTAAAAAGATTATTTAACATTCTTTTATTTAATAAAATTAATATAATAAGAGGTGACTATTGTGATTTCTAAACCAGACAAGAACAAGATCCGTCAACGTCGTCATTTACGCGTTCGCGGTAAAATTTCTGGTACTGCGGAGCGCCCACGCTTAAGTGTTTACCGTTCAAACAAAAACATTTACGCTCAATTAATTGATGACGTAAAGGGTGTGACGCTCGCAAGTGCCTCCACAAATGATAGTGAAGTAAGTGGAAAGACTAAGACTGAACAAGCTAGTGGTGTAGGTGCATTGATTGCTAAGCGCGCTAACGAAAAGAACATTACTGAGGTTGTGTTTGATCGTGGTGGATACCTTTACCATGGACGTGTTCAAGCTTTAGCTGAAGCTGCTCGTGAAAACGGACTTAAATTCTAAAAAAGGAGGAATAACCTGCAATGGCATCATCAGAATTCATTGATCCAGCAAAGTTGGATTTAGACGATCAAGTTGTAGCCATCAACCGAATTACTAAGGTTGTAAAGGGTGGACGTCGTATGCGTTTTGCTGCTTTAGTAATTGTTGGTGACCGTAAAGGTCATGTTGGCTTTGGTACCGGTAAAGCTCAAGAAGTTCCAGAAGCTATTCGTAAGGCTCAAGCGGCTGCTGAAAAGAACTTGATTACTGTTCCTATCGTTGGAACCACTATTCCACACGAAGTTATTGGTGTATACGGCGGTGGAAAGATCATGTTAAAGCCAGCTGTTGAAGGTTCCGGAGTTGCTGCCGGTGGTGCGGTTCGTAACGTTATGGACCTCGCCGGTGTTGCGGACGTTACTTCCAAACGTCTTGGTTCTAACACACCTGTTAATGTTGTTCGTGCAACGTTTGAAGGTTTGAAGCAATTAAAGAACGCCGAAGAAGTTGCAAAGTTACGTGGTGTTTCAGTAGACCACTTAGCAGAATAAGGAGGGCACTAAATTATGGCTCAAGTAAAAGTTACCTTAATTCACAGTGTTGCCCACCGACAACCTACTCAACGTCGTACTGTTAAGGCATTGGGACTAGGTAAGATCAATAGCTCAGTTATCTTACCAGATAACGCGGCAACACGCGGTCAAATTTTTAAGATCGCTCACTTGGTTTCTGTTGAAGAAGTTAAGTAATTAAAATTAAATAATAAGGAGGTGCCTACTAATGAAGTTAAACGAATTGAAGCCAGCTGATGGTTCTCGTTCTAAGCGTCTTCGTAAAGGTCGTGGACTTTCATCAGGACACGGTTTCACATCTGGACGTGGTACTAAAGGACAAAAGGCTCATGGAAAGACCCGTTTAGGATTTGAAGGGGGCCAAATGCCACTTTACCGTCAAATTCCAAAGCGTGGATTTACCAACATTAACCGGAAAGAATACGCAATTGTCAACTTGACATCATTAAACAAATTTGATGATGGTACAGAAGTTACTCCACAATTGTTGATGGAAAGTGGATTAGTTAAGAACTTGAAGAGCGGCATCAAGATTCTTGGTAGCGGTAAGCTTGAAAAGAAATTAACTGTTAAGGCTAATAAGTTTTCTGCTTCTGCAGTTTCTGCAATTGAAGCTGCCGGTGGTAAAACTGAGGTGATGTAGTTTGTTCACAGCCGTCAAAAATGCATTCAAAGTAAAAGATATCCGTAAAAAGATTTTCTTTACATTGTTTGTATTGATTGTCTATCGGATTGGGGCAGCGATTACCGTTCCTGGAGTTAACGCTGCTGCTTTGCAGGAAATCTCCTCAACCGGTTTAGCATCAATCCTCAATACCTTTAGTGGTGGTGGATTGGAGAATTACTCTTTATTTGCAATGGGAGTTTCTCCATATATTACTGCGCAAATTGTTGTTCAACTATTACAAATGGATATTGTCCCACGTTTTGTTGAATGGAGTAAACAAGGAGAAGTAGGACGGCGAAAACTTAATCAAGCAACCCGATGGTTAACGATTGTACTTGGATTTATTCAGTCAATCGGTATTACCGCCGGGTTTAATGCATTGAGTACTATTCGTTTGGTTAATCATCCTGGTGTTCAAACGTATTTAACAATCGGTTTAATTTTGACTGCAGGTACAATGTTTGCTACTTGGATGGGAGACATGATTACTGAACGTGGTTTGGGCAATGGTGTTTCTATGTTAATTTTTGCTGGTATTGTTGCGCAAATGCCAGGCGGAATTCGTCAGTTATGGGATGACCAAATTGCCGGTGAATCTGGGTCTGCTTTGTGGATGGGAATTGGATTTGTTGCCCTCGTTATCGTTGCAATTTTGATTATTGTAGCATTTGTTACATGGGTACAACAGGCGGAAAGACGTCTCCCAATTCAATACACAAGACGGACTACTACTTCACCATCCAGTAGTTATCTTCCCTTAAAGATTAACGTATCAGGTGTTATTCCTGTTATTTTTGCTGGTTCTTTTATCTCAACTCCGCAAACTATTTTAATGGCTTTCCAGCAAAATCATGGTGGGGATAGTTGGTATCAAGTTATGACGACCATTTTTAACATGCAATCTGGTCCTGGGATCGCACTGTATGTATTTTTGATTGTTGTATTTACCTTTTTCTATGCCTTTGTTCAGGTTAATCCAGAAAAACTTGCTGAGAATTTACAGAAGCAAGGAAGTTATATTTCTGGGGTGCGTCCTGGAAAGGGTACACAAGACTATATTTCTTCATTGTTAATGCGATTGAGTACAGTAGGTTCATTATTCTTAGGATTAATTTCCTTAATTCCGTTAATTGCAAGTAATGTTTGGAACTTAAGTCAGTCAATTGGTTTAGGTGGGACAAGCTTATTAATTATCGTACAGATTGCTTTAGATGTTGTTCGGCAGTTAAACGGACTAACAATGAAGCGCGAATATATTGGATTTATTCGAGAACCTAAAGGAGGAAATGACTAATGAGTATGAATCTTGTATTAATGGGTCTTCCGGGTGCTGGTAAAGGTACTCAAGCTCAAAAGATCGTTGAAGATTTTCCCATTCCTCATATCTCAACTGGAGATATTTTTCGGGCTGCTATGAAGAATGAAACCCCTATGGGAATTGAAGCTAAGAAATATATTGACAAAGGTGAACTTGTTCCAGACGAAGTTACTAATGGTATCGTTAAGGAACGGTTGGCTCAAGATGATACTAAAGATGGCTTTATGCTGGATGGATTCCCTCGTAATCTTAACCAAGCAGCAGCTTTGGATGAGATGTTAGCAGAGAGTAATCGGCATCTTGATGCTGTGATCAATATTCACGTTGAACCGGATGTATTGGTAGAACGTTTAAGTGGACGTTTTATTTGTCGTAACTGTGGAGCAACGTATCATAAGCTTTACAATGCTCCTAAGGTTGAAGGCACATGTGACGTTTGTGGTCATCATGAATTTTATCAGCGTGATGATGATAAGCCTGAAACGGTTAAGAATCGTCTAGATGTTAATATCAAGTTGAACACACCACTGGTAGACTATTACCAAAAGAAAGGCATTTTGCACGAAATTAATGGTGAACAAGATATCGACAGTGTTTATGGAGATATCAAGAAAGTATTAACAAACCTAAACTAGATCGTAGTTATCTCTTGCGAAGTTTGTAAACATATGCTAAACTATGCAAGGTTTATCTATCTGAGTAGTGGGAAGTTTTATACTTTCCACCATTTTTACGTAATATCTAGAATAGGCAAGGAGGTACTATTTCGTGGCAAAAGCCGATGTAATTGAAGTAGAAGGTAAAGTAACTGAAACTTTACCTAATGCAATGTTTAAAGTTGAATTGGAAAATGGTGCAGAAATTTTGGCACATGTTTCTGGTAAAATTCGGATGCACTATATTAAAATTTTACCGGGAGATCGTGTTAAAGTAGAAATGTCTCCATATGACCTTACAAAGGGTCGAATTACTTTCCGGTTCAAGTAGTTATTGATCAATTACTCTCAATAGGAGGATTTTAGAATGAAAGTAAGACCATCTGTTAAAAAGATGTGTGAGCACTGCAAGATCGTTAAGCGTAATGGTCGTGTTATGGTTATTTGCTCTGCTAACCCAAAGCATAAGCAACGTCAAGGTAAGTAATTTATTTTATAAAGAAATGGAGGTGTAGCTCATGGCTCGTATTGCAGGTGTCGATTTACCTCGTGACAAGCGAATTGTAATCGGCTTAACATATATTTTTGGTATTGGTGATTCTACTGCTAAGAAGATTCTTGAAAATGCTGGTGTATCAGAAGATATCCGTGTTCGTGATTTAACTCCGGACCAAGAAGAAAAGATTCGTGCACAAGTAGATCAAATTCAAGTTGAAGGTGATTTGCGTCGTGAAGTTTCGATGAATATCAAGCGTCTTCAAGAAATCGGCTCATACCGTGGTATGCGTCACCGTCGTGGCCTACCTGTTCGTGGTCAACACACTAAGAACAATGCCCGTACTCGTAAGGGTAAGGCTGTCGCTATCGCTAATAAGAAGAAGTAATTTAACTTTATAAAAAAAGGAGGTTAGTACTAGATATGGCAACCAAAAAAGGTACGCGTAAGCGTCGTGCAAAAAAGAATGTTGAAACTGGTGTCGCACACATTCACTCAACATTTAATAACACTTTGATCATGATTACTGATGTTCAAGGTAACGCTGTAGCATGGTCTTCAGCTGGTGTTTTAGGCTTTAAGGGAAGTCGGAAATCTACTCCATTTGCTGCTCAAATGGCTTCAGAAGCTGCTGCTAAGCAAGCTATGGAACATGGTATGAAGACTGTTGAAGTTGAAGTTAAGGGTCCAGGTTCAGGTCGTGAAGCTGCTATCCGTGCACTTCAAGCAACTGGATTGGAAGTTACTGCTATTCGTGATGTAACACCTGTTCCTCACAATGGTTCTCGTCCTCCAAAGCGTCGTCGTGTTTAATTGACATTGCTGGAGACAATTATTTCCATCAATTGCCTTTTTGTCTCAAATACGAACCACGTTTTGAAAGGGGTACAAGGATAGAATGATCGAATTTGAAAAGCCAAATATTCACAAAGTTGAAGAAACAGATAACTACGGTAAATTTGTCGTAGAACCACTTGAGCGCGGTTATGGAACCACTCTCGGTAACTCGTTAAGACGTGTATTAATTGCATCTTTACCAGGTGCTGCGATTACGAGTATGCAAATTGATGGTGTTTTACATGAATTTAGCACTGTTAAAGGTGTAACTGAGGATGTTACGCAGATTATCCTAAATCTAAAGAAAGTTTCCTTGAAACTTGATTCTGAGGATCAAAAGAGTCTTGAATTAGATGTTAAAGGACCTGCTGAAGTAACTGCAAGTGATATTCAGGGTGATAATGAAGTTACAATTTTAAATCCTGATCTGCATATTGCAACTGTTGCTGATGGCGCAGAATTACACATCAAGTTAACTGCTGATAAGGGTCGCGGTTACCTTTCTGCTAACGATAATAAGGCCCGGATGGATGATTTAGCAATTGGTGTTTTACCGATTGATTCCATCTATACCCCAATTGAACGTGTAAATTACACTGTTGAAAATGCACGTGTTGGTCAGCGTAACGATTACGATAAGTTAACGTTGGACGTTTGGACTGATGGTTCATTGACACCAACTGAAGCAGTTAGTCTAGGTGCGAAGATTTTGACTGAACACTTAGCTATGTTTGTTGATTTAACAGAAACAGCTCAAAATGCTCAAGTGATGGTTGAAAAAGAAGAAACACACAAAGAGAAAATGCTTGAAATGACTATTGAAGAGCTTGATCTTTCTGTACGTTCTTACAATTGTTTGAAGCGAGCTGGAATCAATACTGTTAAGGAATTAACTGACAGAACAGTGTCTGATATGATGAAAGTTCGGAACTTAGGACAAAAGTCGTTAGAAGAAATTAAACTTAAATTAAATGATCTTGGTGTTTCTTTTCGCCAAGACGACTAATTAGTATACCAATTGCAAAGGAGGGAACCACTTTATGAGTTACCGTAAATTAGGACGTACAAGTTCACAACGTAAAGCTTTATTACGTGATTTAACTACAGATTTAATCGTTAATGGTCGTATTACCACTACGGAAGCGCGTGCTAAGGAAGTTCGTAAGACCGTTGATAAGATGATTACGCTTGCTAAGCATGGTGATTTAGCTTCCCGTCGTAAGGCTGCCGCTTTTGTACGTAATGTTGTTGCTGATGTTAAGGAAGATGGCGATGATATTCGTGTACAATCTGCTCTTCAAAACCTTTTTGAAGAACTTGCTCCAAAGTATGCAGATCGTAACGGTGGTTACACACGCATCTTGAAGACTATGCCTCGTCGTGGTGACGGTGCACCAATGGTTATTCTTGAATTAGTGGACTAATTTATTTGTTCACCAAAACTAAATACGTAATAAAGAATCACTATCATTGATAGTATAGAGCGTTACGATGGTGGGGAAACCCTAGTCTAGCTTGAATGCGGGAAACCCTCGTGCACTTCAATGGTAAGTGATTTTTTTATTTTAAATTTAATTTTAATAGATAATTCTGTGGACTTTGCTAAAATATACTTATTAACTAATATTGAAAAGAGGAAATGCTGTGACTGGAATAAAAATCCGAGATCTTGTCTTTACATATCCAGACAGTAAATATCCCGTTTTAAAAAATATTAATCTTGATTTTGAACCGTTTTCATGGACGGCAATTATCGGTCATAACGGAAGTGGAAAGAGTACATTGGCCCGGTTAATTGATGGTTTACTTACTCCTACTGCTGGATCGATTGAGGTTGATGGTATTCAAGTTAACGAAAGCTCTTTAGGGAAGATTCATCAGCAAATAGGATTTGTTTTTCAAAATCCTGAAAATCAATTTGTGGGTGCGACTGTTGCCGATGACGTTGCCTTTGGACTTGAAAATCGACAAGTAGCCCAAGATAAAATGGAAAAAAAGATTGATAAAGCTTTAAAGATGGTGGGAATGACTGATTATAAAAATACTGCTCCTATTTCTCTTTCAGGAGGACAAAAACAACGTGTAGCACTTGCGGGAATCCTTGCATTAATGCCTAAGATAATAATACTTGATGAGGCGACTAGTATGCTCGATCCTTTAGCCCGGCGAGAAATTTTGTCTTTATTGCAAAAACTAAAAAACGAATATAATCTTTCAATTATTTCAATTACACATGATCTTAAAGAAATGGAACTGGCGGATCAAATAATTGTATTAAATGACTCACAAGTTGCACAACAAGGTTCTCCATCAGAAATTCTTAAAGATAAAGCACTATTACTTGAAATTGGAGTAGGAGTTCCTGCAAGTCAACAGTTGCAGGAACTATTGAGTAAACGAGGGATTGATATTCCAAATAGATATTTGAATTTAGAGGAGCTAAAAATTTGGCTAAAGCAGCAATTACAGTAAAAAAACTTCACTATACATATCCTAATTCTGCTAATGAAGCTTTGAATAATGTTTCATTAACAATTAAAGAACAAGAATTTGTTACTGTTATTGGACAAACTGGAAGTGGAAAGTCGACATTGGTTTCATTGATTGATGGATTAATAAAACCTAGTAGCGGGGAACTTAATGTAGCAGGGTTGAAAATTAATGCGACAACAAAGCCTGAATATTTAAGTAAAATTCATCATCAGGTCGGTTTTGTATTCCAGTTTCCTGAACAACAATTATTCGCTGAAACAGTTGCTCAAGATGTTGCTTTTGGGCCTCGTAATTTAGGATGGCCTGCAAGAAAAATTGAAGAAGCAGTCAATAAAGCCTTAAAGATGGTTGACTTGCCCTTAGAATTAAAGTCACACTCACCGTTTGCACTTTCTGGAGGACAAATGAGACGGGTAGCAATTGCTGGAGTTTTAGCAATGAATCCCCGAATTTTAATTCTTGATGAACCAACGGCGGGACTTGACACTCAGGCTACTAATGATTTACTTAAAATTATTAAAGATCTTAATAAAACGGGAACAACGATTATAATGGTTACTCACCAAATGGAACAAGTAGCCTCGTGTGCTAATCACGTAATTGCAATGAGCAATGGACAAATTGTTGCTGATACAACTCCCCAACAATTATTTAGTAATGCTCAACGATTAAATAAATTATCTTTGACGCTTCCTGTTTCCGTTGAAATTGCGCAATTCCTTAGTAAAAATGGAGTAACGTTAAAAAATACAGAACCGCTTACGCTAGATGGGTTGGCAGATGAAATAACAGAAGCGATGAGGAGAAAAGAAAATGAATAGTAAAATCGTATTTGGTAGTTATGTACCTGTAAGATCGATTCTTCATCGTCTTGATCCACGAATAAAACTAATCATGTGTATTATTTACGTTATCTTAATTTTCTTCGTGAATAATTTTTTGACTGCTATATGGCTTCTATTAGCACTCTTTGTGGCAATTAAGTTGAGTAACGTTGAATTAAAACAGTATTGGCAGGGGATTAAGCCACTATTTTTAATTATTTTGATAACAGTTATGTTTCAGATTTTATTTAGTAGTGGTGGAAAGATGTATTGGCATTGGGGGATTATGGCAATAACACGTGATGGTCTCATTAATTCCTTAATTATTTTTTATCGTTTTGTTGTTATTATCACTGCCTCAACTGTTTTAACTGCTACTACCCAAACTTTTCAAATTGCAGATGCCTTAGCATGGCTAATGAAACCGCTACAAGTAATTAAGGTTCCGGTCAATCAAATTACCTTGATGCTTTCAATTGCCTTGCGTTTTGTTCCAACCATTATGGATGAAACTAATAAAATTATGAAAGCTCAGCGGGCCCGTGGAATTAATTTTAATGCAGGAAGTCTTTTAACCCGGATTAAACACCTAGTGCCAATTCTTATTCCACTGTTTGTTAACTCGTTCAAACGAGCAGAAGAGTTAGCAACTGCAATGGAAGCGCGAGGGTATGATCCTGATGCGCCACGAACTCATTATCGCCAATTAGTTTGGCATAATAATGATGCCTGGGCCGGTTTAGGACTGTTGATTGTAACAATTGGTTTGGTTTGTATTCGAATATTTTTCTAAATTAATTAAGGAAGTAAACAATGTATCGTTATAAAATAACCTTTGCTTATGATGGAACCAATTTTTATGGTTTTCAAATTCAACCAAATAAGCGAACAGTAGAACAAACATTAAAGGCTGCAGTAAATAAAATCGCCAAGCATCCAACTCCAGCAATTCCCGTCATCGGCTCGGGAAGAACAGATGCAGGCGTTCACGCTCTTAATCAGGTTGCGCACTTCGATATTCCCTATCATTTAAGCAATGAATCTATGCGAAAGGCACTCAACAGTATTTTGCCGCTAGATATTTTAATTAAAAAGGCTGAATTAGTGGATGATGATTTCCATGCGCGTTATAGTGCTCACCGCAAAACTTATCGTTATCGGGTTGATCAGGGCGAATTTGTTAATCCCTTTAAACGTAACTATACTTCTCATTTTAAATATCCACTTAACTTAGAAAAGATGAAAAAAGCGGCTAATGATCTGGTAGGAACCCATGACTTTACAAGTTTTGTTGCCTCAGGAAGCCAGGCAAAGAGTAATATCCGGACAATTGAGAATATTACAATTAAACGTGATGAATTAAGGAATGAAGTTGTCTTTGATTTTACTGGAAATGGTTTTCTTTATAACCAGGTTCGAATAATGGTAGCTTTTCTTTTGGAAATTGGTAGCAACCAACGACCAATAGATGACGTTCCACGTGTCCTTAAGGCAAAGGATCGGACATTAGCACGGATGACAGCTCCCGCTAGTGGATTGTATTTAGTTAATGTAGATTATGGAACAAATGATGAAAAGGATTGACGAAAATGCTAGAAGAAGGTATACTAGCCATTGGTATTTCTTTTCCATCTAATAACTCGGTACACTATTATATGTAAAAGAAAAACAAAATTGGAGGACTTAATCGTGAGAACGACATACATCGCAAAACCTGGTGAAGTTGAACGCAAGTGGTACGTTGTCGATGCTAAGGATGTCCCAATGGGTCGTTTAGCATCTGCAGTAGCATCAATTTTGCGCGGTAAGAACAAGCCAACATTTACTCCACACGTTGATACTGGTGATTACGTTATCGTTATCAACGCTGCGCAAGTTAAGTTAACTGGTAAGAAAGCATCTCAAAAGATGTACTACCGTCATTCAAATTACCCTGGTGGTTTGAAGCAACGGACTGCTGGTGACTTCTTAGCAAAGGAACCAGAGAAGTTATTGGAAACTGCTATCAAGGGTATGCTTCCACACAACTCTCTTGGTCATAAGCAAGGTTTGAAGTTACATGTTTATGCTGGTGAAGACCACAAACATGCTGCACAAAACCCAGAAGTTTTAGATATTACTAACTTAATCTAAGGAGGGAATGGAATTGGCTCAACAAGTACAATACAGTGGTACTGGTCGGCGTAAGGATGCAACCGCACGTGTTCGCTTAGTACCAGGTTCAGGTAAGATTACGATGAACGGCAAGGCAATTGAAGACTACATTCCATTTGCCAACTTACGTGCTATCGTTAATCAACCATTTGCTGTTACTAAAACAGAAGGTCAATATGACGTTTTAGCTAACGTTAATGGTGGTGGATTCTCTGGTCAAGCAGGTGCAGTACGTCACGGTATCGCCCGTGCACTTCTCGCTGTTGATCCAGACTTCCGTGACGCTTTGAAGAAGGCTGGTCTCTTAACTCGTGACCCTCGTATGAAGGAACGTCGTAAGCCAGGTCTTAAGAAAGCTCGTAAGGCTGCTCAATTCAGTAAGCGTTAATATTTCGATTATCGCTTCCAGAGACATCAGTATTTTACTGGTGTCTTTTTTTATTTAAACGAAATTTAATATACGCGTATACTAAATATACGCTATACTAGATGGTGACTAATACAAAGGAGGAATTACTAATGACTAAAAAGGTGGCGTTAGTAACTGGAGCAAGCCAAGGAATTGGTAAGGCAATTGTAGAAAGATTAGTTAAAGATGGGTTTGCAGTTGCTCTTGTAGCATTAAATGAATCAAAACTACAACAAGTTGCTGATGAAATTAATAGTAACGGTGGAGAAGCATTACCGCTTGTCGCAGATGTAGCAAATAGAGAAGATGTGTTTGCAGCTGTCGAGAAAACAGTTGAACATTTTGGTGAGTTTAACGTAATTGTTAATAATGCTGGATTAGGTCCTACTACCCCAATTGATTCAATTACACCTGAACAATTCGAAAAAGTATATGGCGTAAATGTTGCGGGAGTTTTATGGGGAATTCAAGCTGCCCATAAAGCATTTAAGGAACTTGGCCACGGTGGTAAAATTATTAATGCTACATCTCAAGCTGGTGTCGTTGGTAATCCTAATCTTGCACTTTATTCTGGAACAAAATTTGCTATTCGAGGTATTACTCAGGTAGTAGCCCAAGATTTGGCAACTGAAGATATTACGGTAAATGCTTTTGCTCCAGGAATTGTTAAGACGCCGATGATGTACGATATTGCACATCAAGTTGGTCAAAATGCCGGTAAGAGTGATGAATGGGGAATGGAAACTTTTGCTAAGAACATTGCAATGAAGCGCCTTTCGGAACCAGAAGATGTTGCTAATGTAGTAAGCTTCTTAGCTGGTCCTGATTCAAATTATGTTACTGGACAAACAATTATTGTTGATGGTGGGATGCAATTCCACTAGAATCTAGAACAAATAGTAAAAGTGCGGAGAGTGAGAAATAACCTTCTTGACAAGTTGATGGACTAAACTAGTACCTTGTGGCAATGCGAAGTTAGTTTCATGTTATTTTACTATTGTTTGTGAAAGCGGTAGAGGCTGAGAGAAAACAAAAGTTTTCTCCCAGCCTCTACGTTTTTTAACTTCTTATAAAAATATTACGATAAATTAACCCAAACGAGATGGATTTTGCTACAATTAATAACTAGTAGAAAAGAGGAGGCTAGGCTTGTGGCAAAACGGAAGCGGAGAAGGAAAAACCGCCATACGGGTAGAAATTGGATTATTAGTATCCTTGCTATTATTGTTATCTTTTTGGGTGTTTATGTTGGACACCATTTTTATCGAATCTGGAATCAGCAACGTATTGAACAAGAGGCACGTGAAAAGGATCGACGCGCAAAGCAATTATTTATTCAGCAAGTGGCTCCTGAAGCTCAGGCAATGCAAAATACTTATCATGTCTATGCATCAATTACGATTGCCCAAGCGATTCTTGAATCTCAATGGGGGACGAGTCAATTAGCATCGCAATATCATAATTTGTTTGGAATTAAGGGAACCGGAGCAAATTCTCGGGTAATGACAACTAAAGAGTACATCAATGGTAAGTGGATCGTTACTAAAGGGCGCTTCCGTGTTTATGATAATTGGAGTGATTCAATTAAGGATCATACGCGATTGATGTTAAATGGGACTGATACCAATCAGCAAAATTATGATCGAGTTATCCATGCGGCCAATTATCAGGAAGCAGCACGTGGTTTGCAAGAGGCAGGTTATGCGACCGATCCTGACTATGCACAAAAATTAATTTCTGTGATTAAGGCGTATAAATTATATAATTATGATAAGTGATATAGGGGGATGAAAATGAAAGAGTTAGAAGAAAAGATTAAGGAATATGGGACTGTTTTACCGGGTAATGTTTTAAAAGTGGATGCCTTCTTAAATCATCAGGTTGATCCTCAATTAATGTTGCACATCGGTCAAGAATTTGCCAAACTTTTTGCTAGTGAGGGTATTACGAAAATTTGGACAGTCGAATCATCGGGGATTGCTCCTGCTGTAATGACAGGATTAGAAATGAACCTTCCAGTTATTTTTGCCCGTAAGCATAAGAGCCTTACTCTTAATCAAAATATGTATACGGCTGATGTATATTCTTATACTAAGAAAACAACTAATCGCATTTCAATTTCTAAAAAGTATGTAGATGCTAATGATAAAATTTTAATGATTGATGATTTCTTAGCTAATGGTCAAGCAGTAGAAGGTTTATTAGAAATTGCTGATCAAGCAGGGGTTCAGGTAGTTGGTGCAGGCATAGTGATTGAAAAGAGCTTTCAACCTGGAGCGAGTGAACTAAAAGAACGTGGAATTCGTGTCGAATCATTGGCACGAATTCAATCATTGAGTGATAATAAAGTTGAATTCGTAAAAGACTAATAAGGGAAGTGATAGAATGGGCAGAGATGCTATTTACCCAGGTAGTACTTTAGGAATTATTGGAATTAATCGAAATGGCGCTGCATTAATTGCGACAGCTAAGAAAGCGGGCTTTAATGTTGGGGTGTATGTGGATCATCTACAGCCATCAGTAACTAAAATGGCTGACTTTACAATCGTAGGAGCGATGAACGACCGAGCAAAGCTAACCCAGTTTGGAGAAGCATGTGATGCAATTATTTATCAAACCCCTAATATCGATTCTCGCGTCCTACACTTTTTGAGTCAATATGCGGTAATTCCACAGGGGATTAATGCACTTGAAATTGTCCAAGATCGGTTAATGGAACGGGCCTTCTTAGATCAAGTGAATATTAATATTGCCCCCTATGTGACGGTAGTTAGTTTAGATGATGTTTACCAATCAATTGATTCCATTGGCTATCCCGCATTGTTAAAACCCATCCAACGCGGAATTGGGGAAAATTCAATGCTGATTGAGCGCCAATCTGACATTACGCGAGCAGCTGATTTTATTGATACTGGTACATATTTACTGGAATCATGGATTGAACATACGAATGAATATACGATGACAGCGGCAACTGATGGAAAAGATACAGAGATATTTCCACTTGCTCAGCTTCATTACAATGACAAGCGACAATTAGTTTCTGTGGCAACCCCAGCAAATATTCATGATGATATGTTAAAAGAGATGCAACGGATTGTAAAAAGTGTGGCGTCCTCTCTTGAATATCGGGGAGTATTCTCTGTTAATTTTTACGTTACTTCTACTGGTACTCTTTATGTAAAAAATATTGAACCAGGGTTAACATCAATTGCTAATGTTTATGATGTCACAGCAAATATTAATCAATATGAAGAACAATTAAGAAGCTCTGTTGGAATGCCTCTACATGTTATTACGCCGTTACAAATTGGTTTATTAATGGTAATTCGCAAATATCAATCAGAGGCCATTCAGCGGCAATGGTTGCTTAAAAATAACTGGCAATTTAGATTTTTTAATGATATTGGGGACGATGATCAAGCAATCTTAGGCTTTGTCTGGGTAACCGGTGGCGATAACTTAGCGGCTTTAAAGAACCAGGTTGATGACACTGAAGTTTGGGATGATCAAGCTTGATCATAAAATTATAAATTAAGAGTATAAAATTATGAGGGACTGGGGATGAAATCGCAGTCTCTTTATTTTTCCTAACATATGTTCGATTTTAGCACCAAATAAGATCCTAATTTTGGTATAATATTAGCCGATGAAAATTTAGAGAGGATGGAATAGCGTGAATAACGGGCAAGCATTATTAGAAGGAATGAACGATAAGCAATCTGAAGCGGTATTAACTACAGAAGGACCATTATTAGTAATGGCCGGTGCCGGATCAGGGAAAACACGGGTCCTCACACACCGGGTTGCTTATTTAATTGAAGAAAATGGTGTATTACCATGGAATATTTTAGCAATTACGTTTACTAACAAGGCTGCGCGCGAAATGAAAGAGCGGGTTGGTAAATTACTTGGCGAAAGTGCTAATGAGATTTGGGTATCGACTTTTCACGCACTATGTGTTCGAATCCTCCGTCGTGATATTGAAAAAATTGGCTACAATCGCGCCTTTACGATTGCTGATACAAGTGAACAACGAACGTTAATGAAGCGAATTTGTGCAGAGCTAAATATTGATACTAAAAAATTTGATCCTCGTAGTATTTTAAGTGCAATCTCTAATGCTAAAAATGCTTTGTTAACGCCTGATGCTTATAGCAAAGAAGCTAATAGTATGTTTGAAAATATGGTTGCGCGTGCATATAAGCTTTACCAGCAAGAGTTAGAAGCTAATCAAGCGTTAGATTTTGATGACTTGATCATGAAGACAATTGAGTTATTGGAAAGTGACCAAGAGACGCTTGAATTTTATCAGGATAAGTTTCATTACATTCATGTTGACGAGTACCAGGATACGAACGATGCTCAATATCGGTTAGTTAATTTGTTAGCGCAAAAACACCAAAATCTGTGTGTAGTAGGGGATGCGGATCAAAGTATTTATGGTTGGCGTGGAGCTAATATGAACAATATCTTGAATTTTGAACATGATTATCCCCAAGCCAAGACAGTCATGCTGGAGCAAAACTATCGGTCAACGCAAACCATTTTAAATGCCGCAAATGAAGTTATTGCTAATAACCTTTATCGGAAAAAGAAGAATCTGTGGACGGAAAATGGTCAGGGAGATAAAATCTCATATTACCGTGCACAAAATGAACACGATGAAGCGCAGTTTATTGTTTCAAAAATTAAAGAAGAGCAAGAGAAGCATGGGTACCACTTTAATGACTTTGCAATTCTTTATCGAACGAATGCGCAATCACGGATGGTTGAAGAAACTTTCTTGAAGAGTAGTATTCCTTATACGATGGTCGGTGGACATAAATTCTATGACCGGCGTGAAATTCGTGATATTTTAGCATACTTAACCTTAATTGTTAACCCGGCTGATTCAATGAGCTTTGAACGCGTTGTTAATACGCCCAAACGAGGAATTGGTTTAACTAGTGTGGAACATCTTCGCAATTTTGCTAATGAAAATGGCTGGACATTATTAAAGGCAGCGCAAAATGTTGATACTGCTAGTGAAATTACTGCCCGAACACGAAATAAAATTGATGAATTTGGGCAATTAATGACTAATTTGACTAAACAAGCCGAATATCTCACACTAACTGATTTAACTGAACAGATTTTAGAGTTAAGTGGTTATAATAAGATGCTTAGTGATGATCGAAGTCTTGAATCCCAGGCTCGTCGGGAAAATCTTGATGAATTTAAGTCTGTTACACAAGAATATGATGAACAACATAAAGATGATGATGTTTCTAATTTGCAAAAAATTATTAACTTTTTAGCTGATTTAGCACTTGTTTCCGATCAAGATGATGTTGATGAACAAGCACCTGCTGTAACCTTAATGACGTTACATGCAGCTAAAGGGCTTGAATTTCCAGTTGTTTTCCTTGTGGGAATGGAAGAAGGTATTTTCCCATTATCGCGAGCTTTAATGGAAGATGATGAATTGGAAGAAGAACGTCGCTTAGCTTATGTTGGAATTACGCGGGCAAAGAAGAAGCTTTATCTTACTAATGCCTTTTCACGCTTACTTTATGGTCGTATCCAACGTAACCAACCATCACGATTTGTAGAAGAAATTGATTCTGAGTTGCTACAGTTTGAAAATAGCCCATCAGGTAATAGTATTAAAGATAGTAAACTGCCATTTGATCGTGCTGTTGCGACCGCTACTACCTACCGTGACCAACAAAAGCGGACATATCGCAGTGCTGGCAAGCGGGTTAAACCAATTACTAACACCGGAACTGGGGCCGATAAAGTTGGCTGGAAAACTGGCGATAAAGTTGAACATAAAAAGTGGGGCCAGGGAACCGTGGTCAAAGTTAACGGTAGTGGCAATGATATGGAATTAGATATTGCCTTTCCAAGTCAAGGTGTAAAGCGGTTATTGGCAAGTTTTGCCCCAATTACGAAAGTACAAAAATAATGAAATGAGGCGGATGAGATGAGCGAAAAACAGACGCCAGTAAAAGAATTAACCCTTCAGCAAGCGCAAGATGAGATTAAGCCATTGCGAGCAAAACTAACTAAGTGGGGACAAGAATATTATGAACAAGATAATCCAACCGTAGAGGATTACGTATATGATCGAGCTTATCAGCGGTTGGTACAACTAGAAGAACAATTTCCTCAATTAATCTCTGCTGATTCACCAACCCAACGAGTAGGAGGAGCAGCAGAAAGCCAATTAACAAAGGTGCAACATGATATTCCAATGTTATCGATGGGGGATGTCTTTTCGCTTGAAGAATTAATGGACTTTAATCAACGACAACAGGAAAATCGGGATGTCGAAGTTGAGCCCGAATATAATCTCGAACTAAAAATTGATGGGCTTTCTCTTTCCCTTGTTTATGAGAATGGAAGATTGGTTCAAGGTTCTACTCGTGGAAATGGGACGATTGGCGAAGATGTTACTGCTAATGTCCGTACCATTAAATCGGTTCCCAAAGAATTACCAGAGCCATTGTCAATCGAGTTTCGTGGCGAATGTTATATGCCTAAAGAGGCCTTCGCTAAGTTAAACGCTAAACGTGAAGCAGAAGGATTACCTATTTTTGCTAATCCCCGGAATGCGGCAGCTGGCAGCTTACGTCAACTAGATCCTAAAGTAACAGCTCAGCGGGAGTTAGATACATTTATGTACTATGTTCCTGAATATCAAAAACTTGGCGTTAGGACACAAGCAGAAGCACTTGAGCGAATGCGGAAATTAGGCTTTAATGTCAATCCTAATAATCGAGTCGTTCATAGTCGTGAAGAGATTGAGCAATATATTGTAGAGTATACGGCCCAACGAGATAAGTTAAGTTACGGGATTGATGGAATTGTTGAAAAGGTGAATGACCTTGATACGGAAGTTGCCCTCGGAAATACAGTTAAGGTGCCACGCTGGGAAATTGCCTATAAGTTCCCTCCCGAAGAGCAAGCAACGATTGTCCGTGATATTGTCTGGACTGTCGGGCGGACCGGCAATGTAACGCCAACAGCGGTTATGGACCCAGTTCAATTGGCGGGCACAACGGTTAGTCGCGCTTCTTTGCATAATCCGGATTACCTTCGTGAAAAAGATATTCGGATTGGTGATACTGTTTATCTGCATAAAGCAGGTGACATTATTCCTGAAATTTCAAAGGTAGATCTAACTAAGCGGCCGGAGGATTCTGTTGAGTATAAAATTCCAATGCAATGTCCGGTTTGTGGTTCAGAATTAGTTCATCTTGATGGTGAAGTAGCATTACGCTGTATTAATCCAATGTGTCCAGCACAAATTAAAGAAGGCTTAGCACATTTTGCTTCCCGGAATGCAATGAATATTGATGGGCTTGGTCCTAAAATTATTGAACAGCTATGGGATAAAGAATTGATTCATGATGTTGCCGGTTTATATCGGCTTAATCATGACCAATTATTAACTTTAGATAAATTTGGCGAGAAATCGACCGCTAACCTATTGACATCGATCGATAATAGTCGTAATAATTCTGTCGAGCGCTTATTATTTGGCCTTGGAATTCGTCATGTAGGTGCGAAGGCTGCTCGAATTATCATGGAATATTTTGGTGACCTTGATAGCTTAATGAAGGCTAATGCTGATGAAATTTCTGCAATTAATGGAATCGGCCCAACCATTGGCGAAAGTATTGTAACTTATTTTGCTAATCAACAGGTTGTTAAATTAATTGACGAATTGCGAGAAGTTGGGGTAAACTTTGCTTATCTTGGCTCACGGTCAAATGCTACTGATAGCGAATGGAATGGTCGGCGAGTAGTACTGACTGGTAAGCTAACTGAAATGACTCGTGGAGAAGCAAAATCATGGCTTGAAAATCACGGGGCTAAGGTAACCGGAAGCGTCTCAAAGAAAACAGATATTGTCATTGCTGGTGCTGATGCTGGTAGTAAGCTAACAAAGGCTCAAGATTTGGGTATTGATGTATGGAATGAACAGCAATTTAGCCAAGCAATGAAGGAGGAACAGTAAATCGTGAAGCGAAAGGCAAAAAAAATAGCTGTTAGTGCTGCCGTTTTGATGTGCACTGTCTTACTTGCATCATGTGGCTTTGGCGGAAAGTCATCATCGAAAAACTATTCAACAACTGGTTCAAGTAGTGGTACATATCAAGGTGTGATTAAGAATGGGCGTTACCGTACAAGTAAGGCTCGGGGTGTAAATATCTCCCAAAACGATAATCAATATAACCTTAAGAGCTTTGAATCTGGTTTAACCCAGGTTTCCAAAAAGGTCTTTTCGACAAAAAGCTATATTTTCCAAGAAGGACAATACCTTAGTAGTGGGACGGTTGAAAACTGGCTTGGTCGGAAAACAAAGAGTAATCCTGAAGGGCTAAACCCCGCTCAAGGGAAAAAGAGCAATCCTAACCCAGTTTATATTCAACAAATTGAAGAACAGGACTATATGCAAGAAAGTGGTAATTCTATGAAATTACGTGGGATTACAATTGGTATTGGGAT
Source organism: Limosilactobacillus agrestis (assembly GCF_014145585.1). Taxonomy (GTDB): domain Bacteria; phylum Bacillota; class Bacilli; order Lactobacillales; family Lactobacillaceae; genus Limosilactobacillus; species Limosilactobacillus agrestis. The sequence goes on along the minus strand of NZ_JACIVF010000018.1, from coordinate 38,156 downwards.
TAATTCTGAATATAACTACCAAACTAAAACCGGGGGACCAACTTTAACCAAGAAGATTAGTGATAGTGAGGTTCGTCGTCAAGGTGAGATTGCTGCACAAAAGGTTCTTCAACGAATTCGCAAGAAGCCTGGTGTTGGAAATGTTCCAATCGTAATCGCTTTATATAAGCAAGCTCCAGATGATAGTTTAGTTGGTGGTACTTTCTTTGCTTACAGTAAGAACAATGGTAATACGATTAGTGACTGGCGAAAGTTAGATTACAAGAATGTAGTCCTTCCCAAAGCAAGTGCCTCGACAACTAATAGTTCCGATCAAACTGATGACGATAGTTTCTCAAACTTTAAGAGTCAGATTCAAAGTTTCTTCCCTAACCTGAGTGGGGTTACTGCCCAAGCTCAATATGAAAATGGAACTTTGTCGGGGATGCATATTACCGTTACGACTCAGTTTTATAGTCAAACTGAAATTACTAGTTTTACCCAGTACATTACCCGGGCAGCAAAGAAGTACTTGCCTAATGGAATCCCGATTGATATTAAGATTCAATCTGATTCAGAGATTCAAGCGGTTGTTTATCGGAATGCTGGTTCTGATAACTTCCAGTCGCATATTTTTGATTCCTATTAAGAGTGAAAAAGGAGAATATCAATTCGTTGCTAGAAAAAGCGAACTGATAACTCCTTTTTTATTTCTCCATGGATGAAATAGGAACCTATTCTGTGCTAAAATTGTTAAATGTATATGTAGATTTTAAATTACTGGAAAAGAGGTAGAGAGAATGGCCAGTAAAATCACTGAGCAACAAGTAGAACACGTTGCTGAACTTGCTAAGCTTGAGTTCCCTAAGGATGAACTTGGTAAGTTTACCACTCAACTAGGAAACATTATTGATATGTTTGAAGACCTCGAAGCGGTTGATACCGATGGCGTTGAACCAATGACATCAGCAACCGATCGGGTAAATGTAATGCGTGAAGATAAGGCAGTTAAGAGTTCTATGGAAGAACAAGAAGCCTTGCTTAACAATGCTCCTGAAACTGATGGTGGCTACATCAAGGTTCCAGCAATTCTTGACGAAAGTGAGGACGGCGAATAATGGATTTTTACCAAACAAGCTTGAGTCAATTGCACGATGACTTGGTAAATAAGAAAATCAGCGCAACTGAATTAACAAAGGAAACTTTTGACCACATTAAAGGGAATGAGGACCAGGTTAAGGCCTTCATCAACTTAAATGAGGAACAGGCAGTGAAGAGGGCAGCTGAAATTGACGCAAAGGGTATTAGTGCCGATCAATTAACTGCAGGGGTTCCACTTGCTGTTAAGGATAATATCCTAACTAAGGGCCTAACAACTACAGCTGCTTCTAAGATGCTTGAAAACTTTAACCCAGTATATGACGCAACGGTTGTCGAAAAGTTAAATGCAGCTGATTACATCAACGTTGGTAAGACCAATCTTGATGAGTTTGCTATGGGTTCATCTACTGAAAATTCAGCATTCTTTACTACTCATAACCCATGGGACCTTACTCGTGTCCCTGGTGGTTCTTCAGGTGGTTCTGCAGCTGCAGTTGCGGCCGGCGATGTTTTAGGTGCGCTGGGAACTGATACTGGTGGGTCTATTCGAATGCCAGCCTCATTTAATGGGGTTGTTGGGATGAAGCCAACATACGGTCGAGTATCACGTTGGGGAATTATTGCTTTTGGTTCAAGTTTTGACCAAGTTGGTTGGTTAACTCAAAATGTTAAGGATAACGCCTTATTAACAGCCTTGATCAGTGGAAATGATGAACGGGATATGACATCCTCGCTTAAAGAAGTTCCAGACTGGGCAGCTCAATTAAATGAAAATACGAATGTTAAAGGCTTACGGATTGCGGTACCAAAAGAATACTTTGATGGCTTAGACGAAGATGTTCAGGCAGTAATTAAGGCAGCTTTGGATCACTTAGAATCTCTTGGGGCAATTATTGATGAAGTAAGTTTACCCCACACTAAGTATGGTGTTCCTGCATACTACATCCTTGCCTCATCGGAAGCCTCTTCTAACCTTCAACGTTACGATGGTATTCGTTATGGTTTCCGGGCCGATGATGTTAAGAATTTGGAAGATGTTTATGTTCGTTCTCGTTCTGAAGGTTTCGGTGAAGAAGTTAAGCGGCGGATTATGTTAGGGACATTCTCTCTCTCTGCTGGTTTCTATGATGCTTACTTTAATAAGGCTGCTAAGGTTCGTCGTCTCATTGCTCAAGACTTTGAAGACGTATTTAAGGATCATGACGTCATCATTGGGGCTACGGGTGCTTCGACAGCATTTAAGATTGGTGCAGAGATTGATGATCCCCAAACCATGTACATGAACGATGTATTGACTGTTCCTGTAAATATGGCCGGGCTACCAGCAATGTCCATCCCTGCTGGTTTCTCCGCTAAGAATGGAATGCCAGTTGGTCTGCAAATCATTGGAAAAGCATTTGACGAACAAACAGTTTATAACACTGGATATGTCTTTGAACAGACAACTGATTTCCACAAGAAGGCACCAAAGTTAGGAGGTCAAAACTAAGATGAACTTTCAAACAACAATCGGTCTAGAAGTCCACGTTGAATTAAAGACTAACTCAAAGATCTACAGTCCATCCCCCGTTGAATACGGTGACCAGCCTAATGCGAATACGAATGTCATTGACTGGGGTTATCCTGGCGTATTGCCAAGTTTAAACAAAGGTGTCGTTCGTGACGGAATCATGGCTGGCCTTGCTCTCCATGCTCAAATTGCCCACCACATGCACTTTGATCGGAAGAATTACTTCTATCCTGATAATCCGAAAGCCTACCAGATTACACAATCAGATACGCCAATCGCTCATGATGGTTGGATTGAAATTGAAGTAAACGGTAAAAAGAAAAAAATCGGGATCAAAGAAATGCATATTGAAGAAGATGCTGGTAAGAACACGCACACTAGTAAGTATTCATATGTCGACTTGAACCGGCAAGGAACCCCACTAATCGAAATTGTTTCTAAACCAGATATTGCCTCCCCAGAAGAAGCAGTGGCTTACTTGGAAGCATTACGTCAACGGATCCAATTTACTGGAATCTCTGACGTGAAAATGGAAGAAGGGTCAATGCGGGTTGATACCAATATCTCAATTCGACCAATTGGTTCTGATAAATTTGGGACCAAGACAGAAATGAAGAACATCAACTCCTTTAACTATGTTCGAAAGGCCCTGGCATTTGAAGAAAAGCGGCACCAAAAAGTATTAATGGCTGGTGGCCACATTGGACAAGAAACTCGTCGTTATGATGAAGCAACTGGCGAGACTATCCTGATGCGGACAAAGGAAGGTTCTGATGATTATCGTTACTTCCCAGAACCAGATCTACCACCAGTAAATGTTAGCGATGAATGGATTAGCGAAATTGAAAGTGAAATGCCAGAAATGCCTGGTGAGCGTCGTGAACACTATGTTAAAGATCTTGGCTTAACAGATTACGATGCCATGGTTCTTACCCAAACTAAGGAAATGTCTGATTTCTTTGAAGAAGCGGTTAAGGACGGTGGCGATCCTAAGCGGGTTGCCAACTATTTAATGAATGATGTAAATTCCTACTTGAATGATAAACAAGTTGACTTACAAGATACTAAGCTTACTCCGGCTAACCTTGCTGGAATGGTGAAGTTAATTGAAGATGGTACAATTTCTTCTAAGATGGCGAAGAAGGTCTTTAAGGGAATCTTAGATGGTGAAGAACCAAATGCTTACGCGAAGGAACATGGCCTTGTTCAGTTATCTGATCCTGCTCAACTTCAGCCAATTGTTGATGAAGTTCTTGATAACAATGAACAATCGATTGAAGACTTTAAGAATGGTAAGGACCGGGCTGTTGGTTACTTGATGGGTCAAATTATGAAGCAAACTCGTGGTAAAGCTAACCCGCAAGTTGTAACTCAATTATTGATGAAGTCCTTGAAGGCGAAATAGTAGGGAGGGATGACCGTGCGAAAACGTGCTCGGATAATTTACAATCCTACTTCCGGTCGTGAGACCTTCCGCAGCGACCTAGTTGATATCCTGTCGATTTATGAAAAGGCTGGTTATGAGACGAGTGCCTTTGCGACTACTCCTGCTCCTAACTCGGCTAAGAATGAAGCCACTCGTGCTGCTAAAGATGGCTTTGATCTAATTGTTGCTGCTGGTGGAGACGGTACCCTGAATGAAGTGGTTAATGGAATTGCCGGCTTAGAACACCGACCAACATTAGCTATTATTCCAGCAGGAACGACTAATGACTATGCGCGGGCATTGAGGATTCCACGCGATGATCCGATTGCCGCGGCTAAGTTAATTTTGAAGAAAAATAAGAAATTCAAAATTGATATTGGGCGCGCTGGTGAAAATTACTTCATGAATATTGCAGCTGGTGGTACGATGACTGAATTAACCTATGAGGTCCCTTCACAAATGAAGTCTCTCTTTGGTTATGCGGCTTATTTTGCGAAGGGTGCAGAATTAATGCCACGAATCAAGCCGGTTGAAATGCTTATTAAGTATGATGATCAGGAGTATCGGGGTAGTGCATCTATGTTTATGATTGCATTAACCAATTCAGTTGGTGGTTTTGAACAGATCGTGCCGGATGCCTCACTTGATGATGGGAAGTTTACAATGATTATTGTTAAGAAGAGTAGTGTAATTGATATGCTCAGCCTAATGGCAAAGGCCCTTCAAGGTAAGCACCTTGATGACCCACGGATTATTTATGCCAAGGCAACCGATATTGAAGTTATTCCATTAAACGAGAATGATCGTTTGATGGTTAATCTGGACGGTGAATACGGTGGCGATGCGCCGATGAAGTTTCATGACTTAAAGCAGCACCTGGAAGTAATTGCTAACTTGGATGAAATTCCAGAAGATGCGATTACAACTTCAGCTGACTTTAAGCGGGTCGAAAAAGACTTTATGGAAGGCATTGACGATTATAAAGATCGTGAAAAGAAATAGAATAAACGGTCAACTTCGCAAAGAGGAAGTTGGCCGTTTGTTTTGTTATAATGTAAATTTCGTAATTACAATATGATACAATGTAATTACGAGGTGATAACATGCAAGAATTAAATAATAGTTCAAAATTCTTTAAATCTGGTAATTCTTTTGGCTTGCGGTTAACTAAAAATGATCGAGAAAAAATGCATGCTAATCCTGGTGATGAATACGAGAAAACAATATCGCCTGATGGTAAAGTAATAACATTTAAGAAAAAAGAACATGTAGACGATAAGACCTTGACAATAATTAACCAATTATTTGACGAAAATAAAGAATTGATGGAACGGTTAAAAGACAAATGATCTACTTAACAAAAGAAGAAATTGTAATGGTGAATCATCAGGTATTAATACGAACAGGCCAAAAATATATGGGAATTCAATATCCTGAAGGTTTATCTGTAATAGTTGAGCAACCCCAAATGAAAGTTTTTAATAATGAACTATACCCATCGATTTGGCTAAAAGCTGCCTATATAGTACAGAAGATAACCAAAAAGCATATTTTTATTGACGGCAATAAGAGAACAGCTTATTTATGCTTATTATTATTTTTAAAGAAAAACAGTTGGGAATTACACTTAAGCGCAGATGAAGGTGAGGCATTTATCGTTCAGATAACCTTAGCTGATGATTCTGAAGAAGAAATGATAGCAATTGCGTACTTTTTAGAAAAGCATTGTGTAAAAGCATAAACAGTCAGCTTCGCAAAGAGGAAGTTGGCCGTTTGTTTTGTTATAATAGGAGAAGTTTGTAACGTTGAAATTAATGGAGGAATAACTTTGAAACTAAACATTCCAGTACATAAAAATGAAGAATATCCAGCGAAGGTAGTGGATTTATCTTACGAAGGCAATGGAGTCGTTAAGATTGATGATTTTCCCGTCTTTGTTCCTAATGCCCTTCCTGGTGAAGAGATTACGGTAAAGATTACTAAGGTAACGAGCCACTTTGCCTGGGGACGGGTAATGGACTGGCAGACGAAGAGTCCAGACCGCGTTGATGTTAAGGATAAAAAGTATATTCAAACTGGTATTGCGCCCCTTGGCCATTTGAAATATGATGCTCAGTTGAAATTCAAGCAACATCAAATTCAAGAACTGTTGGCCAAAGCACACCTCGATGAGATTGAAGTTTTGCCAACGATGGGGATGGAAAAGCCTTATCATTACCGCAATAAGGCTCAAGTACCAGTAAAAATGGTTTGCGGCCAATTAGAAACCGGTTTTTATAAGCGGGGGAGTCACAATTTAGTCCCGATTGAAGATTTCTATATCCAGGATCCAGAAATTGATAAGACCATTGTAGTTGTCCGTGACTTATTACGGCAATACCACATTACGCCATATGATGAACAAACTGGTAAAGGTGTGATTCGCACAGTAATGGTTCGGCGGGGATATTACAGCCATGAAATGATGGTAGTCTTAGTCACGAATACGAAGCGGCTGCCAATGGAAAAGCAAATCGTTGCCGGAGTGCCAGAAGTAAAAAGTATTGTACAAAATATCAATGATAAGCGAACGAACCGCTTGCTCGGCGATAAGAATAAAACATTATGGGGTGCTGATGAAATTCATGATCAGCTTCTCGGGATTGATTTTGCAATCTCACCACTATCCTTCTACCAGGTTAATCCGCAACAGACTGAACGCCTTTACCAAACGGCCATCGACAATGCTGGTTTGGACGGTAATCAAACCGTCATCGATGCCTATTGTGGGATTGGTACGATTTCTCTTGCAGTAGCTAAGCACGCTAAGCAAGTTTACGGGGTCGAAATTGTTCCAGCGGCGATTGAAGATGCCAAACATAATGCTAAACGAAATGGTATTAAGAATGCTAAGTTTGTTGTTGGTAAGGCGGAAGAACAGTTCGCTAAATGGCAAGCAGAAGGTTTGAAACCAGATGTCGTGATCGTTGATCCACCACGCAAGGGTCTTGCCGAATCCTTAATTGAAGCGACTGGTAAGATGGGACCAAAGAAAGTCATCTATGTTAGTTGCAACCCTGCTACCTTGGTTCGTGATATTCAGCGGTTTGCCGAGCAAGGCTACCATGTAACGAAGCCGATCCAGCCAGTGGACCAGTTCCCACAGACAACGCATGTTGAGTCAGTAACGGTGTTGGAACGTACAGATAAATAGCCGATAAGCCGCGTCACGACGACTTTAGTTTTTTACAGATGATTCAACGGTTGGCCCAGCAAGTAAATCTAGGAATTCTGAATGATCGGCAATTTTTTGAACAGTTATGGTCTTTCATCCAGGGATATTCGCTGTTAATCAAAAATGATGTCACCACTTATGATCTCCCCAAGTCGTTAAAGTAACCCTCAGTCAAATGGTAGGAGGAAAATAATGGATACATTAATCATTTATTGTCATCCTTGTTAGTATTGTTGAAACTAAGCCCCAAGCCCATTGCTAAAATTGAAGTAATTTTATCAATAAGAGCGTGGGGGGGGAGCGAGACAAAAGTCACTCGTGACTTCGTTTTTCAACGCGAAGGTAGCCTCTGGGAGCCCCGCAAGCAACAATAGGCCTCCAAAGTTCGGTAAAGCCGAAGTTTGGAGGCCTATTGTTGTACTATACTGCACTATTTGTCTTTTGGGAAAGGAATCTGACTTATGTCACCACCTCTCCAAGTTGCTACTTATAGAATTATTATTTTGAAAAGCTACTTATTTTTCTCAACCTGATTTGAATTTTTCTTAGCTTCCATCAGCTTACGGTGTTCTTCAATATTGCAGCCATCAGGTCCACACATTCCATCAGCGGGCATATTAAGAATTTTGATTGAACTTAAGTCATTATTTTTGTTTGGCATTTTGGCTTCCTCCATTAATTATTATAATCTGGGCAGTTTTCCTTTCCCCAATCACAAACCATTTTTAAAATTGGTAGAAGGGAACTGCCTTTTTTGGTTAATGAATATTCAACTTTTGGTGGGATTTGAGGGTATTCGTGACGATTAATTAGTCCATTATCTTCTAGTTCTTTGAGCTTATTCGATAGGACCCGGTGAGTAATATTCCCTAATACATTTTTAATTTCACCATAACGCATTGTGCCACATTCGGAGAGACAGAATAAGATGTTCATCTTCCATTTGCCACTAATAAGTGCCATTGCATCATTAAATGGCTCCATGTCAATTTCTTTAAACGCTACTAATTCTTGCTTTTCCATTTTCACCATCCATTACTATTATTTTTGATACCAAGTATCCTAAAAGTGCATACTTGTATTTAGGATATACCAATTATATACTAAGAACATCAAAAAAACACTATCTTTTTGATAGTATGAGGAGGAATTTGATAATTATGATTAAGATTTCTATTTGGACTGACTACGCTTGCCCCTTCTGCTACATTGCCGAAGGACGACTTGATAACTTAATAGCTGAAATGGGAATTGCGGATCGAGTAGAATATGACTATCATAGCTTCGAGTTATATCCTGATGCGCCCAAGGACGTTACAGAAACAACAGTAGTCCGGTTTGCCAAAAAATACGGGTTAACAGAAGAAGAAGCTGCCTATCGAATTGATAAAATTTCTCAGATGGGTGAAGCAGAGGGGCTAACATTTAAGTATGCCTCCACGTTGAATACTAATAGTATGGATGCTCATCGACTGACTCAATATGCTAAGTCATTAAATGATCCTTTGCTTACTAAGAAAGTAATGGATTTACTATTTAAAGCATACTTTAGCGATAACCAAAAACTGGCGGATCATGATGTCCTATTAGATATCGCTAAAAAGGCCGGCTTGGAGCTAGCTAGCGTTAAGAAAGTTCTGGGAAGTAACGAATACTATGACGAAGTACGTGCCGACGAGAACTTTGTGATGACGCGTGGGATTAACGCCGTTCCGTTCATCGTAATTGACGGTAAGGGTGTCATGGGGGCGCAATCAAAGAAAATTTTTAAGCAATTACTTACAGAAGCTTTAGCTAAAGAGAATAAGGCGACTAAGTAAACTTGGTGATTAATATGAAATTATACATTCAACCGGTTAGGGATGTTTTCCAAACGAATGCTTATTTCTACATGAACGAGAAAACAGGCCATGGCTGCCTGATAGATCCTGGTGCGCAGCCGGAACTACTTTTGCAGATTGTTCGGCAACGGCACTGGCAGATTGATGCCATTATATTAACGCATGGACACTTTGATCATACTGGAGCCGTTGATCAATTAACGAAGGCTCTTAAAATACCATTTTATATTCATGAGCGAGGACCAGAGTATCTCGTTGACAATGAGTTGAATCTAGCTCATCAAAATAATCGACAGATTAAGATTGATCAAACTCCCCGGTTATTAAAGGATAATGATCATCTATCATTAGCGAAAGTGGGCGTCAACTTTGAATTGCTGTATGCGCCAGGACATTCGTTTGATTCGGTGGTTTATTATGACGCTCAAAACGGGATCGCCTTTGTAGGGGACGTCTTATATAATGATGGTCCTGGAATATGGCAGTTTCCTGGTGGTAATCAAACAGAGCTTATTAAAAGTTTAAAGCGGTTAAGTATGCTCCCAGATAATACTCGGTGCTTTGTTGGGCATACGCGGCCGATGCAAATTAGTCAGGTCAACTATATTCTCCAACACTTGACGGACTATCATCTCGGAGGTAACTAATGGAACATTATTGAGTTGATACTTAGGCATTGATTGAGGGAGCACCTTCACTAAAAGTGAGCTCCGTCAGAAGATTATGGATTACTTTGTTGCTAATTTACTTGCTTGTTGGATTGTATCTTAATGAAGGTTCGTTATCATACCAATCGTCCAGGAAACGTAATCGATTATCAAACTGCATTTAGCGATATTTTTGATATGGTAATTAAAAAGATGGATCGACAATCCTGTAGTGAAGAAGGAGAAAACAATAGTAAGTAAGCATCTTAAAATGAAAAGAGGTTATTAATATGAGTGTACAAGAAACAACGGATCAGTCTTTTGCTAAAGATACGAGTACGGGAATAACAGTGACTGACTTTTGGGCTACCTGGTGTGGCCCTTGCCGAATGCAGTCACCAGCCGTCGAAAAGGTAGCTGATGAACTGTCTAACGTCAAGTTCACTAAGATGGACGTGGATAGTAATCCGGAAACAGCTAAGAACTTAGGGATTATGAGCATTCCTACCTTAGTTATCAAAAAAGACGGAGTGGTTGTTAAGCAGTTAGTTGGCTATCACTCACCCGAACAAATCAAGAATGTTTTAAATAATTATAACTGGAAGGGGAATGATTAATGAACAATTTACATAGTTTTACTAGTGATCAATTATCAACCAGTGATAACTACAAATTACTCTCTGGTTTAATTATCCCCCGTACTATTGCTTGGGTAAGTACCCTAAATGAAGATGGTAGTGTTAACTTAGCCCCATTTAGCTTCTTTTCGTCTGTGCCAAGCAGTCGTCCCCTTATTACCTTAGGGATTGGTAATAAAGAGACAGGCGTTCCCAAAGATACAGTGCGCAACTTTCTTCGTGAAAAAGAAGGAGTTGTCCATATTCCTAACAAGGATGATCTCGTTACTCTTAATGCGACTTCGGCTACGATACCATATGGACAAAGTGAGGTAACTGAGCAAGAACTTAATTTAGTTCCCAGCAACGTAATTAAGACTCCAGCATTAGCGACATCAAGGGTGCGTTTAGAAACTAAGCTTTATAAAGAAGTCGTTGTTAATGATCATACCGGCAAGCAAGATGCATCTGTGTTACTGTTAGAAGTTGTTAATTACAGCATCGACCCTAAGATTGTTGATGATCGTTATTATACTAATATCACTCAACTTGATCCTCTTATCCGACTTTCTGGCCCTAATTATGGACACCTGTACGATATATACTCGTATGACCGCCCAGATCACGAGTCGCAACCATCATAGGATAATAATGAAAGGATCGATGATGATGAAGGATGAATTTTTTAAATTAATGGAGCAGCATGTTTCGGTGCGTAATTTTAAGGAAGAACCCTTGGAAAAAGATATTAAGGATCAACTATTGATGGCAGCTTATAGTGGATCCTCCTCGAATTTTTTACAAGCAACCTCAATTATTGAAGTTACTGATCCTAAAATACGCAATCAATTAGCAACAATTGCCCGTGCTCCACATGCTCAAAAGTCAGGTGCCTTTTTTGTCTTTGTCGCAGATATGTATCGGCTAGCAAAAGTGTTGGAACAAAAAGGTAATGCTGTAAAGCCAATTACCAGCATGGAGTCCCTAATGGTCAGTATAGTTGATACAACAATTAGTGCTGAGAATATGGCTTTAGCTGCTGAGGCGATTGGTCTAGGAATTTGCTATATTGGTGGAATTCGGAATGACCTAACTAAAGTAAGTACCCTCCTTGACCTACCTAAGTATACCGTGCCGCTCTTCGGCCTAACTATAGGAATACCAAAATCTAAAAATGATCCGAAACCAAGAATGCCGTTGAAGAATCATGTCTTCAATAATCGATATAATACTAATTTGAGTAGGAATTTGGCCGGATATGATGAGACAATGCGTGATTACTATGCTCATCGGAATAGTAATAGTATTACCAGTGATTGGACAACAAAAACTAGCGATTTTCTAACTAATTCACAACGGCCGGATATCGCACCGTTCTTACGGCACCAAGGCTTTGAAATCTAACACTGGTGGAGTATACGAGGAAAATTATTAATAAAACCTTTTGCGGTCAACATTAGGGGAGAAACTAATAGAAAAAGGTTGTTAAAACGCGACACACTGTCTGTGGTTTTACTTCTGAGAATATTCCAAATGAAACATTAATTAAAATTACTGAAATTGTTAGCGAACACCATCTCTGTATTAATCCGCAAAGATGGTGATTTTTTGACTAACTAAGATAACAGTGTTATCATAATGGCAATGTTCGAAATAACACTGTTATCTTAAAGGAGTGATTCAATGCCAAATACTACCGAACAAAGGATTATCAATAATACAATTAAGATGATTGACAATGAGGGCTATCAAAATATTTCATTAAGAAAACTCGCCCAACAGTTAAATATGACTACTGGGGCCTTTTATAAGCACTTTAAGAATAAGAATGAATTATTCTATCGAACTGCGCTTGTCTTATCTCAAAAGATAGTGGATTGGTTGCTGATTTCGAATGAACAAAATGCTTTTGCCCAACTGTTAGCAATGGCTCAAAATTTTTGTGAGCTATTTCAAACCAATCCTAGGCGAATGGATTTCCTATTCTTTAATCCCACGGTCATGAGTATTTATCACCAAACAAACACTGAATTTCCTTTCTTGAGTTTTGCGCGAGATTTAGCTAGTCAAGTTAACCCAGGGCGATTAAGCGATGAAGACTTTTTTAATCAAATTTGGTCTTTTATTCAAGGTTATGCCCTCTTGATTAAGAACCAGGTTACCAATTATGACCCTAATTTAGTCAAAACGACATTATTGGAGTTAACGGGGGAGTTAAAATGAGCGTTTTAATCATATATTGTCATCCATACGTCAAGAGTTTTAACCATGCAATCCTAGAACATGTACAGAAGAATTTACAAACTAGCCACCTTAATTACCATACGATTGACCTTTATTATGATGATTTTAATCCTACTTATTCAGCGAAAGAGCTTTCATTATATCATGATGGTGGAACGACTGATCCGCTGGTAAGTAAATATTTATCACTTTTGAAGAAATGTCAGACCGTGATTTTTATTACGGCCTTATTGGTGGAATGATATTCCGGGGATGCTGAAAGGATTTATTGATAAAGTAATGAAGGAGGGAGTAGACCAATCCCATACAGTTACTAAAACTGGGGTTAAGGGCGCACTAACTAATGTAAAACATTGTTATGTATTAACAACCTCCACTTCGCCGACCTGGTATATTCGTTTTTTCTTGGGCAATGCGATTAAGAAAATTTTCATTAATAAAACATTGAAGCAGTTAGGTTTTAGCAATATAAGCTGGCAAAATTTTGGTAGTGTCACTAATTCATCTCTTGCGAAGAGAAACAAATATCTCGATAAGGTAGCTCGGCAGACGTTTAAATAGAATTAAAATCAAAGGATAAATGATTCTTTATTTTCTTTTTAAGAGTCTAATAAATTGTTTCATATAGTTAGATTGATAAGCATTATTCCGAATATATGCATAATATTCCCTACTCGTAACTGGTGAACTAATATTGAGATAATATAAATTGTCAGTACTGTCAAAGAAATTTTTAATTTGTTTCGTGATAAAGGTTGCACCTAATCCACTAAAAGCCATGTGAAATGCCGTTTCTAATTGATATGCTTCTAGGATAGAGTGGGGATAAAAATTTAACTGGTCACAAAGTTGATCAATCAGCATTGTTAAGTCATTAGTAGGTGACAAGGTGATAAAGGGCAGTTTTTTAAGGAAATTCGGAATACCGTTAAACTTATGTTCCACCATAAAGGCTCTCGCTTGCTGATATTCGGAATCGCTAATAAAGTTTTTCGGAATTGCCAATAAAATCTTATCAGATTGTACAGCCCAGTGTCGAAGGGAATCATCTTGTTTTCCACAATGAATAGCTATATCGACATTTCCTACTTTGACTTCCCGCTTTAATAATTGAGTATTTCTTTCTATAATACTGACGTTAACATCCGGATATAGCCGATAAAAGTCCTTTAATACTGATGGGAGATAATATGAATTAAAATATTGGGAGGTGCCGACATGAAGTGTTTGGTGTTTTAATTTTTTATAATCCTGTAATTGATGATTGAAATCCTGTTCCGTTAATCGAATTTTATTGGTTGCGTTTAAAAATAATTGTAAGCCTAATTTTTGCTCTAGCTTTTTAATTGCTGTACTAAGGGTTGGCTCTGAAATATAAAGATTTTTGGCCGCCTTTGTCATGTTTCGTGTCTGACAGACCTCATAAAAATAACGATGTTCTAAATCCAAAATTAACCACCCTCATTTAATTATTGACAAAAATTATGTACTTAAGACAAATTTAGTGCTTATGAATTGCCGTATATAACTTTTTACGATTACAAAAGTAAATTAATATAATTGACGGAATCATAACCAGCATTACTAAGTAAAATCATCAAGTATTGGCTCAAGAGTCATTCTGACATCTAAACCAAAAAGAATGTGGCACTCGCCAAGCTGCTTTCTACATGATTTATTTTTTATATGCAACACTTTTGTAAAAAATGACGAAATAGATTTAAAAATTATTTTCTAGTTCCTCCATAACCGAGGGGATGAGAAATTCATGGATAATTTGCTCCCACTTGTTGTAAACTTTTTTCACTTTCTCGGGGTAAATTATGTTTTTCGTCATAATGTTATTTACCTGATCATCGACAGCTAATAATTTTGAATAAATTTTTTGTTCCTGCTTTGCACTCTCGTCATGTTCCATTACATTTACTGTTTGCTGTAATAGATCCAAGAAAGTTTCGTAATCGTCAAATAATTCAGTGTTTAGGTGGTTTAATAATAGTGATTTTCGTACAACTTTGTATTCATTTTCATCTAACTGAGTTGCTAATTTTTGTAAAATATTTTTTTCTGAACCGTTAAGCTTCATTGAACTTGTTTTCATTTGTTTAATCATAATTATTACCTTACTCTTTCTTTATAGCTTAAAAATTATTTAGAAGACCTTCACTTAATAAGCATAGCCCTGAAAAGTAACAATGACTAATATTTAAATGTTATGTTCCATAAATATAACTTATAACCTGCTACTAATACTTAGTCGTAGCTGCTTCTTTTAACTTGGCTCAAGTATTTAAGGGTAAAAGAATGAAATATGAAACTTTAACGGCCATTGATGAACTTGGTCAGATGATAATTCAGTCTATTTTAGATAATACCGATTAGGTTCCACGATTGTTAAAAATGATAAATACAATGTATGATTCCAGAAAATAAAATGTTATTAGGTTAAGTCAATTGATGCAGTAAGTAGACTTAACTTAATGACATTTTTAGTTTCAATTCTTTTTTAGGGAAGGCTAACCAAGTAGCAGTCAGCCTACCTGCATACTATGTGAAGTTACCTTGATTTGTAATCTCCGTTGCAATAAGTTTATTTTATTTTTTTGAGACTGTTTCTCCTAAAAGAGTATCATTCTTACAAAAAGTGGATATAATATTGAATATGAGGAGGGGTGAAGATGTCAAAAGAGCGACGGCGACAGCAAATGACTTATTTAATCTTAAATCGGATCATCAAAACGGGCTTTAGCGACTTAACAATGGAAGATTTCGTTAAAATGCTTCCTTTAAGTAGGGCCACGGTTTATCGTTATTTTAATTCCCGCCAAAAAGTGATTAGTGCAGTGGTGATTGAATATGTGAATTATATCGACCAGTTTGATTTGCCTTCCTTCATTCATGATGAAAATGACTGGATTGTTAATGTTGAAAAACAATTAGAAGCAGCACTGGTTTTTTACAGTCACTTTAGCGCGATCTTCTTAACTGATTTAAAAGCGGAATTTCCCCATGAATATCAGTTGCTTCAAGGGAAAATCGTTGACCATAATTTACACCTTCTGGAGTTTTTTCGGGCGGGGCAAGAAGCCGGAATTTTTAATTCGTCGAAACCAGAATTGTGGATTTTACAAGATCAATTGATGGTTCCACGAATCTATGCCCCCGACTACTTGCTTACTCACAAGTTAACAATCAAGGATGCGATTACTTCCTATGTGTTGATGAAGAGTCAGCAGATTATCAAGCCAAGGTATTTGAGTAAATTTGATCCATCATTCACCGCAACGGTTCTTGAAAAAATGAATTGCAAAATTAAATTTTAGCTGAGGTGGTGTTAAGAATGCAAAAATCGTGTATTTTTTGTGATAAACCAGCTAATGATCTTATATTAGAAAATGATCAGGCAAAAGCTTTTTATGATCTTCAACCAATGTCAAAAGGACATCTCTTAATTATGCCGAAAGGACATTATGTTACTTGGTTTGATGTTCCCGAAGATGTGCAGGTAAAAGTAATTGAGCTGATGAACGATGCAAAAAAGCAATTAGATAAACAATACCATCCCCAAGGTTATCAGGTATTTAGTCATGTTGGCAAAGCTGCTGGGCAAACGGTTTTTCATGCTCACATCCACTTAGTACCAGTTTATTAAGGAGGAAAAGATGTTCTTTAATCATTCAGATACCTTAGATAATATTCAAAAATTAGTGGATTTAGTTGCTAACGCTAAGCACACCTATGCAATTACGGGTGCCGGAATTTCGACTAATGCTGGTATTCCTGACCTGCGCCATTTGGCTAGTAGTGATAGCGGGTCATTATCGTCTGAAAGTTACTTGGAAGCTAACCCTACAGAATTCTATAACGACTTTCACCGGCTCTTTATTGACCCAATTTTTCACAATGGGCCAACCAAGAGTCACTATGCGTTAGCTGAGCTGGAAAAACAAGGTAAATTAGCTGGTGTCATCACCACTAATGTTGATTACCTTCATGAGCTTGCCGGTAGTCAGCAGGTGGCTGATATTTGGCGATCGTTAAATGTTAACCATTGTCTAACCTGTGGTCGGATTTATGATATTAAGATCTTAAACCAATCCGTCCCAAGATGTCCTGAATGCGGCGGCCTAATATCCCCTGATCCCGTTTATCACCATATTGGAATTGACGAAAATGCCTATGCCAAAGCAAATTCATGGATGGCTGTGGCAGACTTGGTAATCGTGATTGGGTCTAACGGCTACTATGGCAATGTTCTCCCTGGTGTCACTGTGGTAAACATTAATAACCGCCGTAATGATTTTGATGCCCGAGCAGATTTAATTATCCGTAGTGACTCTGATGCAGCAACAACTACCTTAATTGAAAACTTAAATTAAATATTAATCGAAATTCGGATAAGTAAGATTGCTAAAAATGAGCTCCATTCATTAGAATGATGAATGCGGGTCGAGGTTTGTTTTAAATATCAAATTATTATGGTTATCTATGTTAAAATTATGTTAAAAATAACGGAGGTACTATTATGAAAAAACTAGTTGTGATTACTGGAGCTAGTTCAGGCTTTGGGATGGCCCTTGCTAAATTGTTTAACCAAGATGGGTACCCTTTATTATTACTTGCTAGACGAGTAGAACGGTTGGAAGCATTAAATTTGAGCAATACTATTTGTCGCAAAGTAGATGTGACGGATCGAGAGGCCTTTCAAAAAGCAATCGATGACGCTGAACAACAATATGGCGAAACGGACCTCTTGATTAACTCTGCCGGCGTGATGCTTTTAGGTGATATTGAGACGCAAAACCCCGATGAATGGCAAAAGATGCTCGATGTTAATGTGATGGGTGTCTTGAACGGAATGCGTGCGGTCATGCCCCAAATGAAAAAGCGTCAAGGTGGCACAATCATGAATGTTGATTCTTTGGCTGGGATTGAGCCTTTTGAACATCACGCGGTTTATTGTGCTTCTAAGTACGCTGTGATGGGATTATCTGAGACTGCTCGTCAACAAATGGCTCCTTACAATGTCCGAGTTATGCGGATTTTACCAGGCGCGGTTAATACAGAATTACTCAGCCATACCACTAGTGATCAAATTAAAAATGATTATGTTGCTGGAAATAAGGCAGCAGGTATGGGAACAATTACTGCTGATGATATCGCAAAGTCAATTAAGTTTGCCTATGAATTACCGCAGGGGGTAAACTTGCGTGAAATTCAAATTGCTGATACCAAACAAGTTCTATAGTTAAAATATCCCAATCACCATCTCTGGGCGTTATGGAAGGCTCAAAGATGGTGATTTTATAATAAAAGGCGAAGAAGGGTAAGAATGATAAAGCATGGGCAATTAATAATAAGGCCCTTAGAGGAGCAACAGATAGTAGCAACAAGCAGGTTGATTAAACAATCTTGGCAAATTGCCTACCGGGATATCCTGCCCAATGACCAATTAACTCAACTTGATGAGCGGCTTTGGCAAAAAAAGTTTATTAACTACCGGTCGATATAATCTTGTGATGACCAGTCAAGACAAAATTTTAGGTGTTGTTAGTTTATGGGAAGACTCGTGCTGTAGAGGATGGTATGGGTGAACTAATGGCTATTTATGTCTTGCCTAATCAAGCAGGAAAAGGTATCGGTACACTTTTATTGAAAAACGCCGAAAAGGGTTTAAAATACTTAGGATATTCACATTTTGTGTTGTGGATGTTAGTACAGAACAAACCAGCAATCAAATTTTACGAAGCGCATGGTTGGCAATATAATGGTAAACAACAGAAAAAGATTATCTTGAACCGTAAAGTTAAGTTACTTCAGTATGAAAAAATAATAATTTCTGATAAATAAAAAGCACCCAAAATTGGATGCATTAAGGATTATCCTAGTGAACAAGATAGCCGCCGTTGATTCTCTAAATGGGCTTCGATAACCATTAAAAGTTCGGTTATCAGGAGTAAGCTGGCAGCAGCAATTGCAGTTTCACGTAGGCTCCACCAATTGATTACTTGTCCGCCGACAAATGAACCAAGCACGATCCCAAAGCTAAATGCAGAGATGTTAAGCGAGGACGCGATATCCATTGATTGTGGTCGATAGTCTTTAGCTAAGGTCAAAATATATGCCTGCAATACTGGTACGCTCATAAAAGCAAATAGGCCAAGAATGATAATATTAGAAATGGCCGGTATTAATGATACTGAAGAAAAGTAGAAAGTTAGTAAAAAAATGCCCTGGATCAGAAAAATGGCAAATAAAATTTTGACTGGTCTAGAATCACCAAGCTTGCCGCCGACACTATTTCCAATGGCAATAGCAATACCATAAATGATTAAAATAAGACTGATATATTTTCCTTTCACGAGGGTAATATTTTCTAAAATTGGTGACAGATAAGTAAAGGTAGCAAAAGTGCCATCATATCCTAGAATAGTAATTAAAAGCGTCAGTAAGATGTGTGGTTCCGAAAAAATGCGCAATTGTTCGCTGATATCAATTTTCTCTTTTTGTGATTTTTTATTTGGTAGCGCAAAAGTATTCATTACTAAGGCAATCATTCCGAGAAAGGCGATTATTAAAAAAGGAATTCTCCAACTGATAAAGGTACTAATGGAAGTTCCGAGTGGCGCTCCCAGGGCAGTAGCAATTGTAAAACCTGAAAAAATAAATCAATCGCCTTGGCCTGCTTGGATGGTCCGACCAGTGCTGCCGCAATAATTGAACTGAGGGCGAACAGTAGACCGTGTGCTGCTCCAGCAATAAAACGCCCGATAAGTACGGTGAGAAAGTTAGGTGCGGCCGCGATTAACAAATGGCTGAGAGAGAAAATTAACAGAGCACTAAGGATAACCTTTTTCTTTGCTAAATTATTGGTCAAAAGGGTTAAAATAGGTGCACCAATTGCTACCCCCAGGGCGTATAAAGTGGTAATCAAACCGGCTGTACTGGTTGAAATGCTAAATTCATGAGCAACAGCAGGTAAAACACCAACGCTAATAAATTCTGTAACTCCGACAGCAAAAAATGTTGTTGCCATCGCAAATAAAGCTAATTTTATTTTAGATATTTTCATTGTGGACCTCCGCATTAAATTGATTAATGATAGTTTACTTAATTTGCTATAAAAAAGTAAGCAGGTACAATGAAGTCTGTTGAGTACAAAAATGTAATAATTGAATAAAATAGGAGTTGTGACAGTAATGGCAGAAGAAATTTATCAATTAGCAGTTGATATAACATTGAAGACAATCTCTGGAAAATGGAAAACATCAATTTTGTGCAATTTAGGAACAGCCCCAATGAGAACTGGTGAACTAAAAAGAAGGCTTCCAGGAATCAGTCAGCGAATTCTAACTAAGCAGCTAAAAGAACTTGAAACAGATCAAATTATTAAAAGAAAAGTTTATCCAGAGGTTCCTCCGCGAGTTGAATATTGTTTGACCGAACATGGGAAGACTCTCAGAAAAATTTTATTAGAAATGTCTGAGTGGGGGTCTGAACATGCGGAATTACAGAATGCTAGCGGTCATAATTATGAGATTATTGATCAGAATCTAAAGGGCTTTCAAGATATGAGCTAATGAAAAGGTCGTAAAAGTAAGTAATTTAATTATTGAAATAAATAGATCATGGAGTGAGTATAACATGAATAAATAATGCTTAATTACCTTTACTGATGCTATTGCAGTCACTATTATGGTATTGAAAATACATGTGCTTGAGTATAATGCCTTAGCTGCAATTTGGGAGGGGAAAATAGCTTTTTGTTAATTGTAGGTTATTTTCTCTTTTCTGGAGCCTAGCTGGTATTTAAGTTAAAATTAATTTAATATTACGAAATTTTGGAGGACAAAACATGAAAAAGTATGATGATATTTTGATTGGATCAGGACCAGCCGCTTACAAGATGTCTAATCTCTTAGCAAAAACTGATCGTAAAGTGTTAGTAATCGAGGGTTTCGAATATGGGGGCACGTGTCCTAATTATGGTTGTGAGCCGAAAATCTTCCTGGAAGGGGCTGCGCGTACTGTTCTTCAATCTCAGCAACTCCTTGGACGGGGAATTAGTCAACCGGCAAAATTAAATTGGGAAGCCTTGATGCAGACGAAGCTAAATCGTTTTGATTCCTGGCCAGCCGAAACGCGGGAAATTATTAAAAAGACGCATGATGTTGAAGACGGTTATGCTAATTTTATTGATAATCGTACTGTAGAAGTTAATAACCATCGATATCAAGCAGATCATATTATTATAGCAACTGGCCAAGCACCGAACCTGTTAGATATTCCTGGCAAAGAATATCTGCATACCAGTTATGATTTACTTTCGTTAAAGAAACTCCCTCAGCGCATTGCGGTAATCGGTGCAGGTTTTGTTGGCTTAGAATTAGCGACACTTGTAGCTGCTGCGGGTGCTGAAGTAACAATCGTTGTTCATTCTGACCGTGCCCTTCGTGAATTTACCACGAAAGAAGATGAAGCATTGGTTAAGGCTATGAAGCAACGAGGAATAAGATTCAGTTTTAATACTGAAACACAAGCAGTGGCCCAGGGGGAAAATGGGTTAGTTGTTACTACGGACCATGGTGAAATTCAAGCAGATTATGTCCTTGCCGCTACTGGACGCCATCCAAATATTGAAAAATTGGGGCTGGAAAATACTGATATTAAGTATGATCGTCATGGAATTCAGGTCGATGGTCACTTAATGACAACCGTTAATGGTATTTATGCAATTGGGGATGTTATTAGTCGCAAACAACCTAAGCTAACCCCGGTTGCTGAATTTGAAGGGCAATATCTTTTTGATTATTTAACTAATAAAACAGAACAAAAGATTATTTACCCAACGATTGGTCAAGCGGCTTTTACATTCCCTGAGGTTGCTCGGGCTGGTGTTAATGCCGATGAGGTTATTGATGATTCGCAATACCAAGTTAAAACGGTTTCACTAAAGTACGGCAGTCTCTACGCTGGTCAAAATGATCAAATTAGTACCCTTACACTAGTTTTTAAAGACCACCAATTAGTGGGTGTTAGTGAGGTTGGTGACTACGCAGCTGATGATGTTAATAATTTCTTGCCAATTATTGGGTTGGATATTAGTGGGGCCGAATATCGGCAAAAAGTGATGACGATTTATCCAACCTTAGGAGATAAGGTTGCCGGACTGTTATTACCATAATAAATTAAAAAATCTCTTCTCTGATTTTGAAGAGATTTTTTTATTTTTCCAACTTAATTTTACAAATAGATACGCTTTTTTCTAAAAAATAGAAATCCACTAAAAGGTTAAGAGTTCTGTGAATTGTTAGCTACTCTGTTAGAATTTGGGAAAGTGTTTCAAGTGTAGGAGTTTTTACTCGTGGGGAAGCGAGGACTAAGTCTTGATGGTTATTAGGAGCATCAAGACTTACAAATTTTACTTGGTATTGCTCTTCTAAGCTACTATCGGCCATTGCAGAATAGATAAAAGAAACCTGTTGGTTATTAAGAGAAACTTGGGAAAGACCTTCCGCTAGGTTTGAAACATAGGTTTTTACATTAAAATGAAAGCCACTGGCAAGGGCCTGACCGATAACATAGTCGACAATCAATGGGGATTCTTTACGTTCTAATAGAACGAAGGATTCGTTTTTTAGGTCGGCCATTGATAGTTTTTGTTTATGACTGAGGGGGTTCTTTTTTGACATAATGATTTTTAGATGATTTTTTAAAAAAGTAGCTTGGACACGAATAGACTCGGGAATATAGGTTTCCAAGTTGATAAGTAAGTCTAATTGACCGCTTTGCCACTTTTCATTGAGTTCAAGTGGCGATAGTTCTGAGACAATTATTTGCAAGTGGGGGAAATGTCTTTTACAGACCTCAAGCTTTTGAGTCAGCTTTGTTCGATTGAAGTTTTTAGGAAAACCGATACGAACAACTTCAAGAAGAGGTTCGGGATGGGATTTGGGTTGAAACATAGTTGACAATTGTTCGAACTGTTCTAGGGTTTTAATTGTGGCCTGCAAAAAGGCTTCTCCGTCTGGGCTCAATGAGAGTGAATGACTATGCCGAATGAAGAGCTTAGTTCCAAGTTCTTGCTCTAGTTCGTGAATATGACGGCTTAAACTGGGTTGGGAAACAAATAGTTTGGCACTTGCTTTGGTAAAACTTAATTCTTCAGCGATAGTAACAAAGTATTTTAATGTCGATATTTTCATAAGCCCTCCTATGTATAAAAAAATTGTACTATAATTATAGTACAATTTTTTAGTCATTTATTGTATAAGTGGTAATTGAAGATAAGAGGCCCATTTACCACCGGTATGAAGAATATGAGTTCCTTTATTATCAGGAGTGCATCCTGGGGTACCTGGCATAATAGAGCCAAGTTCATCTTTGGTACTAATAACGATTCGAAGAGTTTCGCCAGGATAGTAACGTAAACCGAGAGGACTTAGAACAATGTCCAAAGGAACAATTTCATTTGGGCTGAGTTTTTCTGTTCGGTCAAAGGAGTAGGCCGGAATCTCATCTGTACTTAATTTTTCATCTAAGTGACGGCGAGAAGCACGTAAGCGACCCCAAGAACCTTTGTAACGTAAGGTAGATGCTCCATCTTGTGTAAAGTCTTGGAGAGCTGCACCATGATTTGGTACTACAAATTCGCTGAGGACATTCCCTCGTGCATCAAGCTTTTGTACCCATACAAAGACGTCCATATCATCGTAGTCTTTTACTTCCATGAAAAGTTTTGCCTTTGGATAGCCAACAAATGTGGTTTCTTTATCAAAAGTCATTTGGAAGGAAACACGTCCTGGAAGCCCATCGGTAGGGATAGCAATTGGTTGGTCTTCGAGAGCAGCTTTTCCTGATAAGGTCCTACTTCGGGCATCAAAGTAGTATTTTTTTAGATGACTATTTTGGGGAGGAAAAGTTTTAGCAGGGATGTCTGTTTCATTGTGACCTTCTAAATCAATTACGGTGTATTGGACAGCAGGTGTCTCGTCCCAGCCATTATCCTTTTTGTTCAGGAGATAGTAATCAAAGAAAAGCCGTAGTTTTTCACGATTGGCTTCGTCGTAATAAAATGGCCATTCTTGGCGATCATGGATCCGTAACCATTTTTCTTTAGAACCTAACATTCGCCAAGCACGGAAGGTTCCCATTGTATGAAGGGTGTTAGAATAGCTAGCAATCACATAAGCAGGGACAGTGATATTTTGGGCCTTAGCGATTTTATCTTGCCAAATAGGAGCATCAGCATTAGGATAAGAATCCATTTCGAGTGTCATATCTTCTCGTTTAGCACCAGTAGCACTGACGTGATTTACCTGAAGACGATTAATAAAGTTTTTGTCTGGAATTCCTCCAACAAAAGCCAGGTCACGGTAAGCGTCTGATAATCCTTCGGTTGGATTAATACAGGTTAAGTGTGGTGGTTGTTCCGCTGCAATAAACCATTGGGACCAGGTTAGATAAGATGTACCAGTTAAGGCTGTTTTACCATTTGACCAGTCCTGACTAGCAATCCATTCAATTAAGTCGTAGCCATCTTGAGCCTCTTGGGAACCAAGCATAGTTGTATTACCATGGCTATGTGCAATACCACGCATATCAGGATTACAAACTGCATAGCCGTGTGAACACCAATAAGAAGGATCGGGTCCCTCAAATTTGGTCAGGCCAGAGCTCCACTGGTTGCCCATTCCCAGCATGTTAAAAAGATTTTTATAACGAGGGGCAGTTCCAGCACTTTTACCATATGGGCTCCAAGCAATAAGGGTGGGAACCTTAGTAGCATGTTCAGGAAGGAAGATATCCACATAGATAGTGACACCGTCTCGGAGAGTTACTGCCACATCCTTAAGCATTTTAATATCGCATTCTAAGGGTTTAAATCCTTCAGCAATAATCTCCCCTTTTTTAAGATGCATAGTTTGGGGGGCAAAGGGGCTTAAAACACCGTGCTCTTTTCCATCATCTATGTATTTAAATGCAGGACTAAAGCGCATGTCTTTGGTAATATCAACTGTCATAATCATACCTCTTTTCTTAATTGGTATTTATAGTATAAGGCAATGATTATTAGGTGACTAATATCCTTTTTGAACACCAGATCATTTACTTTCTCTCTTATTCATTTTTTGAATAGGAACTTTGGAAAAGCATTCTAATAGTTATTGAAGTGGACAACCATTACGGTAATAATTTGGAATTTGGTTGGTATCCGATTAAAATAAGAATGAATTAAGGACAGGAGGAATTAATGATGAATCTTGATAGTATTAACTCACCGGTGAAGTTAAATAATGGTTTGACGATCCCCGTTGTTGGCTATGGAACTTTTCGAACACCAGCTGATGTCACGGAACAAGCTGTTAGTAACGCATTGAAGGTAGGTTATCGGCATATTGATGCTTCGACGGATTATGGCAATGAACAAGCAGTGGGCCGTGCAATTCATCATTCAGGAATTGATCGTAAGGATTTATTTGTTACTAGTAAGTTACCCAATGACCAGCGGGGCTATGATTCAACAAAGAAAATGGTACAAAAAAGTTTGGATAACCTCGGGCTTGACTATTTGGATCTTTATCTAATTCATTGGCCGGCAACACCAGCCCACTATGGGGATCAGGCCGACCAAGTCAATGCTGATACTTGGCGGGCTTTAGAGGAACTGTACCACGCTGGCAAAGTTCGTTCGATCGGTGTTAGTAATTTTCTTCCCCATCATATGGAAACCTTACTAAAAACAGCAACGGTTGTACCGGCGGTGGACCAGATTGAAGTTCACCCTGGATGGCCCCAAGCAGACACGGTAAAATACCTCCAGAATCATCAGATAACAGTTGAGGCTTGGGGACCGCTTGGTGGGAAAGGCGCAACTGTTTTGACAAATTCAACCCTACAAGCAATTGGTGCTAAGTATGGTAAATCTAATGCTCAGGTGGCATTGCGCTGGATTCTTCAACAAGGGATTATCCCTCTAACAAAATCCGTTCATGAAGATCGGCTGCGACAAAATATGGATATTTTTGATTTCCAACTGACTACGGAAGAAATGACCACGATTAGTCAGCTACATGACTTAGGTGGCCAGTGTGCTGATCCAGATGCTTATGTTTTTTGGAAACCTGAAGATTAAGGTTGAAATTTACAGTTCTTAACATTTATATTTTAAATTTATGAAAGTGGAGAACAAATGTTAACGCCTTTGTTGTAAAATTAATTATGCTAGAATTTAACCCAAACCTAGCTAAAGGAGGTTTTAGGCCAATGAAAGTACAAGATGCAATCAATCAACGTCATTCAATTCGTCAATTCACGGATAAACCAGTTGAAAAAAAGATGATTACCAAAATTATTGAATTAGCGCAACGTGCTCCATCATGGGTAAATTCCCAACCTTGGCAAGTATATTGTGCAATGGGTAATACATTACAAAAAATTAAGAATACCTATCATCAACAAGATCTTGCGGGAAAAACAGGGAATTCAGATTTGCCGGTAATGAGTCGTGAAAAGTGGGCGCCCCAAGCTCAGGCTAATATGAGTCAATGGCGTCATGGAATTGTTCATCATTTTGCTAATTTTGATGAGGCTCATGAAAAGATGACAAATGCTAGCAATACTTTATATGATTCACCAGTCATTCTTTATATTACTATTCCTAAAGCCTCACCAGATTGGTCGATTTTCGATGCGGGCCTATTTGCAGAAAATATTATGTTGGCCGCTACTGCTGAAGGACTGGGGACGATCCCAACTTATAATAGTGTCCGTTTCCCAGCTCTTCTTCACCAAATCTTAGCTGTGCCAGAAGATGAACGTTTCATCGTGGGAATCTCACTTGGCTATCCAGCCGATACGACGATTAACAGTTATCACTCTGAGCGCCGCCCTGTAAATGAAATTTTACATTTTAACTAAAGAAAATGAACTTAATTATCTTGTAATTAAAGATACTGTTAAATGGCTAGGCGATTCTTTTAGTGAAAAAGTGAGGAATTATAATTTATCGCTATTAAGATGTGTTCAAAGTAAATAAAAATAATCCCAAGCTTTCGATATTGTTGGCAAGGGATTTTTTTAGTATTACTTATGAATAATTAGTTTTTTACAAATTTTAAGTTTATCAGCTACAATAATAACTATGACAAAAAGAAAAGCTAAAAAGAAAAAGCAAAATTTAATATATTTCTTATTTATTTTAATCGTAATAGCAGTTATCGGAGGAAATTTGTTTTCTTCTCATTATACAAAGGATGTTAGTAATTCATATGCTGTTAGTGAAACGGCCACTTTAAATAGTGGAGTAAAAGTATATGATTCACTTTCGACAATGCAACGCACTCACCTGCCTGAACAAGCATTAGTTAAGGTCAATCGTTACTATCTGACTGCTAATGATAACGATGATACTTATGCACGAATTAACTATAATGGGAAAAATTATTTTGTTCGGGCTACCAATATTGAATTAAAGATGAACAACGAAATCAATAATTACCTTGCTCAGTCTGGTCTTCCACACGCTAAAATTACTAAACAAATTTCACGTATATTTGAACGGCGGGGTTATAGTACTTCATCAGGAAAGCCGCGAGGGGTCGTAATTCATGATACTGGAAATGAAAATTCGACGATTACTAGTGAAGTCTCTTATATGAAGCAAAATTATAGTTCAACTAGGGTGTTTGTTCATACATTTATTGATAATCAACAAATTATTAATATTGCTGATATAAAATATATGGCTGAAGGGGCTGGCTCCTCTGCTAATCCATACTTTGTTCAGTTTGAAATGCCTCACGAATATACTGCCACTTCTTTTGCAAACCAACTTGGCAACGCCGCTTACTATACAGCCTATATCTTAAAAAAGAATAATTTGCCTGTCATCAAAGGAACAAAAGATGGCGGTGGAACTGTCTGGACACATGCAATGATTTCAAGTTATCTTGGTGGAACTGATCATCAAGACCCGATTTCTTATTGGTCAACATCGGCCCGTAAACTATTTGGAACAAGTTATAACATTAATGATTTTGTTGAATTAGTTCAGGCTTATTACAATCAAATGTAAATAAAAATCCTATTTTGTCTACTTATTCAGAAATGCTGGTGAAATTACTACCGGCCGTATTATGGATAACGAAATTGCTAATAGGGAGCGTTTTGATGGTAATTAGTGGATGTTTGTTTTAGTTTTTATACTTTGTGATATTTTCATCTTTCGTTATTTGATCCAAAGATGTCTAAGAAACTGACAAAGAGGTTAATAAAATCAAGATAAAGTTGTAATGCACCAAGGACGGCCAGACCATTGGAAGATACCTGCCCGTTACATTCGAGATAAATATTTTTCATTCGTTGAGCATCCCAAGCGGTTAATGCTGTAAAAATAATTATGGCAACTACTGAAAGGAGATAATTGATTAGTGGGCTTTGTACGAAAAAGTTGACTAGCATGGCAATGATCAACCCGATTAAAGCTGCACTAGCATAGGAACCAATTTTAGTAAAGTCACGGTGTGAAAAAGTTCCAATTATCGCCATCGTTAAAAAAACACCTGCTGATGATACAAAGGCCGTTGCAATATCGGTACCAGTATAAGCGCCTGCAATAAATGCAAAGGTAATCCCATAAACAATCGCCGTTAAAATTAATAGGAACAGGCAAAGACCAGGACTACGAGTAGCATTAAAACTAATCCCATATGTTAGAATAATCGGCAAAAGGATGATTAACCACATACCCCAGCGATTATTGATCATAAAAGCAGTAAATTGATGAGCAAAAACGTTCATCACGAGCCAAGAAGTTAATGCGGAAAGTAATACGGCAAGCGTCATTAAACCATACATCTTTGATAAAAATCTATTTTGCTCAGTAATATCGATAGTATTTTGACGGTTAGGTGAAAAATCATCCATGATAAAACACTCCATTCATAAACATACTGTTATCTTTATTATATTCCATAAATTTAATAATAAAATTATTTAGCAGGGAAATTACTCTCAATTGCCAGATTTTATTTGTGGACTTTCGTATAATAGATAATAAATAAAAATACAGGAGGAATAAATGATGCAGTGGTTTGATAAAGAATTTAATAGATTAACGGTTGGGGAGCTTTTTGCCATTCTTAAGTTACGAGCTGAGGTTTTTAATGGTGAGCAACAGAGTTCGTATCCTGATCCAGATGATAACGATCAGCATGCTCACCATGTTTTTGCAATTGATAATGGAAAAGTGATTGCTTATGCTCGCTATTTTAAGCAGAACGATGCTATAACTTTTGGACGCGTAGTTGTAGCTTCCCAGGCGCGAGGAATTGGGCTCGGAGGAAAGATTGTTGAACACTTATTAACAGGCATTGCCAATAATTTTCCGCACACTGAAATAGTTATTCATGCGCAAGCTTATGTTGAACAGTTTTACCAAAAATATGATTTCAAAGCAGTCGGTGATCATTTTATTGAAGCAGAACGTGAGCACGTGATGATGATCCATGAACCCTTAAAGAAAGAAGAGAGCGGTAATTACGGAAATTAATAAACAATTTATCCAAGCAGTATTTGCTATTGTCGATACAATTCCCCTTGGTCGGGTCGCAACATACGGGCAAATTGCCAGAATTATTGGTCATCCGAAAAATGCCCGCCTCGTTGGTAAGGTATTAGGAAAAGCAGATAAGAAACATCCATGTCATCGAGTTGTAACAAGTACCGGTCGATTGGTCCCTGGTTGGCTTGATCAACGCCCAATGTTATTAGCAGAAGGGATCCCTTTTAGAGATGAGGATCATGTCGATATTAAACGATGCTTATGGCAGAAAAATTAATGAAAACAAAACTAATTGGGTCGATTGATTACGTACGGGCGTTAAAGCAAAGTAGTCTTAGTGCCCACGAACAGCTCAATTTAATTATTAATCACCACTTGCAAGCATATATTGATAAATATGGCTTCCTTCAATTGCCGCCAACCGCATATCAATTTTCACCCCAGTTAGCACCTGTCAGTTTCTTTTATCCTTATTTTCGCGATTTAGTCGTAACAGCCTATTCAGGGGATGAAGGGTTAAGGGCTGATTTGTTAGGGCAAAAAATTCATTTATTTCGTAGCTATCTTGATTGGCAAAATCTTGCCTTTATTCGTCGCTATCAAAGTCCAATGCTTTTACCAGGAGCAACGGATTTTCAGCGATTACTTGCTTATGCCCATGACAATCATCTCAAGCTCGACTTTAAAACGGGGGCCAATTATCATAATCGTTATCATGACGCGTTTACTTATCCCCGTAATATGAAAGTTCAACTGCTCCGGAATTCATATCGTTGGCATGCCAATTCAGCACGGATGATTGAATTTATTGTTAATATTGATCAAGGCCATTTTGTTAGTCAATGGAATGTTTATCGCTTTGCTGGCCAAGGGATGATTGATACTGATCCTAGTCATTATTCTAGCGATCAATTACGACAAATTGCTGATACAGAATCTTTTAATTATGGCATTCCATATGGAGAATATTATGTACTTGGTAAATATCAACACACTCATCAACGCCTTGATATTAGGCAACCGGCCGATAGTCAGTTGCGCCGGGATGCTAAAAAATATTGGCAGGCGCCCCGTGATTATGATGATGGTGGTAATTATGTTGATTTAATAAAAAATGCGCAAGATGTTTTAGCATGGCGTGGTGTCCCTGAGATACAACGAATAAAAATTTATGTTGATTATGTTACTTCATTAAAAGCACATCACTATAAAAATAAAGGAATTAATCATTTTTTTGCTAAGACTAAAGAGTATCAGCAATTTTATGTTCCCTGGTGGCGGAGATTATTATAATTAATGGACAAAAGATTTAATCTATATTGAAGTGATTATCCAATAAAATAATCAAGTAATTATTGTCTATTATGTTTCAAAAGTGTTATGGTTGAATTTGAATAAAATGATTGATTGGAGGGATTCTTGGATGGGAACCGATTATGATCAACTTAAAGCAGCTTTAAAAGAACCGTCATTAAATGCCAAACTTTTTTCTTCACAGTTTGGTTTAGAGGTAAAGAAGCACCGAATCTTGACCAATGGGCGGGCAAGTCGTTATCCATATCCTGAAGATCTGCGTTCACGGCAATATAATATTTATTTGAATTCAGGGTATACGGATGACATGATGGACTTTGAAACGGATCCGGTTGTTGGGGCTAAGAATGCAGTCCGGCAATTAAAAATGTTGGAGCAAATTGTCATCTCACATTTAAGAAGTGACGAACGCTTATGGCCCTTGAGTATGGCGCCAGGACCGATTTATCAACATGACCTGGAATATCTACAAACTGCTTTTACAAAAACATGGGATCAACAAACTCATGATTATCTTGGTAAAAAATATGGGATTGTCCAAGAGATCTTAGGAGATGTTCATGTTAATTTCAGCTTGGATGGTGAATTGATTAATGAGCTTTATCACCGTTTTTATGCAGATCAGTTTCCAAATCGCATTGATTTTCAAAATCATCTCTACTTCAAGTTGGCACAAAAGTTCTATTTGTATCAATGGTTATTTACCTATTTATATGGGGCCAGTCCAATTTCAAAGGATATGCCCAACAGCGTTCCTGATGATTTGCAATTACCAGTAAGGAGTTTGCGGTGCAGTGATTACGGGGATGACAACTTAGTCAATGAGCAGGTTACCTACGCTTCTTATGATCAGCATTTTGCGGAACTAAAACACTTCATTGATAATGGGACCTACTATAGTATGAAGGAATTTTTCGGCCCAATACGATTGCGACGGCATAATCATGATATCCATGATATTGATGGAGCCTTACATGAAGGAATTGATTATCTTGAATTTCGTAATTTTGACCTCGATCCGTTATCACGAACAGGGATTAGTGATGATACAATTAACTTCCTTGAATTAATGCTGTTAAATAGTATTCTTACACCGTTACCTGATAACTTAGAGAAACGGTTAACAGAAGCAAAAAAGCGGAACAATGAAGTAGCCTTACAAAAACCTAAGGAACAATTACCATGGATGCACGAAGAGGCAATGCAATTAATTGCCGAGTTGCAAAACTTTATTGTTGAGTTTAATGCTCCACGGGAATACCAGCTTGCCTTAAAGTTTGTTCAACGACGGGTGGATGATCCTTCGTTAACTCTTAGCGGTCAGTTAGCGGACCAGCTTGAAAATGGTGATTTATTATCATTTGGGTTGAAGATTGCTAATGATCGTTATACAAAAAATATTAATTTCCATCATCCTTTGCAAGCAATTAGCGATGTTTACTCAGATGATGTACAACAATTAGTTAAGGCAGCAATTGAATTAGGAGTTCAAGTAGATTTACAACCAACGCAAGTAGTATTACACGTGGGGGACCACCAAGAAAGTTATAATGCTCAAGCAACTTTTGACCTTTCAAAGGGCGCCCGTGATGTAATTTTTAGTAATTTTCCAGAGGCTCGGAATTTTCAGGAAAAGTAAAATAGAGAGTGGAAAATAACCTTCGCGACAAGGCGGTGAGCTAAGCTAGTTCCACGTTATCCTGCTATTATTCGTGAAAATAGTTGAGGCTGAGAGAAAACGAAAGTTTTTTCCCAGCCTCCTATATTTTTTAGAGTAGGGGTAACGTATAGAACAATTGTCTTGCTGTGAAGTTGTTTATTAGGTTCGTTATTTCCCGGGAAATAGAAAGAAGAACTAAAAATGAGAAAGATTGGAATTATTGGTTTAGGGCATGTTGGTGAAATGTTAGCCAACCAACTAGTAATGAATGGGAAAGTTGATGAATTGGTTTTAATTGACGAAAAAGATCAACTAGCAATTGCTATTCAAGCGGACTTAAACGATGCCCAAACAGTTTTGGCGACTCATACAAAAATAATTATTCAAGATTACGCAGCCTTGGTCGATGCAGATATTCTTATTACGGCCTTTGGAAAGAGTGCCTTGATGAAGCAACAACCAATGGCCGAGTTGGGGACTAATTATCACCAGGCCTTACAAGTTGGCAATAAGATTTTTAAAAGTGATTTTAGTGGGATCCTTATTAACCTTACTAATCCCAATGAAGCAATTACCGCTGTTCTCCAGCAACAGGTTGGTTTACCGCAAAAGCAAGTAATTGGAATTGGTACGGTGGTTGAAACTGCTCGTCTTTATCACGCAATTGCAGACGCCGCCAATGTAGCTGCTGCAAATGTAACGGGCTTTGTCTATGGACAACATGATGGTCATCAAGTATTTGCCTGGTCAACGGTTCGGGTTAATGGTCAACCCTTAACGGCAGCCATCAATGGTCACCACTTAGACCAGAGTCAGCTTAAAATTAAGGCAAATCTTAGTAATTGGTATACCCTCGATGGATTAGGTTATAATGTTAGTGCTGTTACTGCCTGGACCTTACGAATTATTACGGCAATTTTTGCGGATGAGCAATTAGCGTTGCCAGTTGCAATTTATCAGCCACAGTATGCAACTTATATCAGCTTTCCAGCGTTAATTGGTCGGCAAGGAATTGGTAATCTTCTTCTCTTAAAGCTTTATCCTTTAGAAGAAGAAGAGATCAAGAGTGCGGCAACAACAATTAAGCATCAATTGGATTCTCTAAAAAATATTAAAGGGGAGTAGTAGGTATATGATTAAACGAATTGCAGTATATTGTGGTGCGCGTGATGGCAATGACCCTTCATTTAATCATGAAGCGCAACGATTGGGTGAATGGTTGGTCCAACACGATATTGAATTAGTTTATGGTGCTGGCGCGTTTGGCTTGATGGGAACACTTGCCCGGACAGTTTTACGAAACGGGGGTGTTGTTCACGGGGTAATTACTACTGAACTAGCTGAGCGTGGCGCAATATATAAAGATTTACCGGATGTAAGAGTCGTTCCTAATATGGATGTCCGCAAGCAAACGATGATGAACCTTGCAGATGGCCTATTGGCGTTTCCCGGTGGCCTCGGGACGCTCGAAGAAATTAGTGAAGCTGCTTCGTGGACAACGATTGGGGACAATAAAAAGCCTGTTGCATTTTATAATTTTAATGGTTTCTATACTCCGTTGAATGAGCTCTTTAGGCGGATGAATAAGGCCGGCTTTATTGAAGATCCCTATTTAAATAGCATTTGCTTTAGTGACCAGTTTGATCAGATATTAGCATTTATGCAAAACTACAAGGCACCAGCACATCGTCAATATACTAAATAAATTTAAAAATAAAAAATGCTGATACATAGTGCCAGCATTACTTTATAGGTTGAATGGTATAAACTTGGTCATCAGCTTCGTCAATAAGTGAAACGGGCCGTTGTTCATTTGCTCGAATAGTAATATGATAACCAAACCGATCAAGGAAAACTAACTTATCAGGCTTGATTTGTTGAACCGTTGCCGGAATAATTTGGTTATCGATACCGAGCTTTAATTCAGGAGAGATTGTTATTTTATGAGAGCGATCTCGTTCTTTATCATAATATTGCCATGTGCCAGCATAAAAGATAGGTAACGAGATTGTATTATTGCTTTTCTTTGCACGACTGAACCCTAAAGTACTAGTGAGTCCAGCCATTAGTCCCGCGCCGAAAAGTAACATTCCTTTTTTCCTCATATTTTATCAGTCTCCTCAATTAAGTGATAAGTCATTTTATAATATAACTAATTATACACACATTTCTATTATCAGAAGATTTCATTTCTGTTAAAAACACGCAATAATTGTTAAAATTAGATGTAGCCAAAGAATAATTGAAAAGGAAGAGTTGATTTTATGCTAAAACTTGGTGTTATTGGAACCCATATTATTACTGATCAAATGTTAGATGCCGCAAAAACAACTGGTAAGTATAAGTTGACGGCGGTTTACTCACGAACCATAGAACGAGCCGAAGAATTTGGAAAGCCTTATGGAGCAACTGAATTTTACGATGACCTAGACCGTTTCTTTGAAGATGGTGACTTTGAGGTGGTGTATGTTGCATCACCAAACAGTTTGCACTATCAACAAGTACGAAAGGCAATTGAAAATGATAAATTTATCATTGTTGAAAAGCCGGCATTTGTTAACCCAAACGAATACAGTGCAATTGAGTCCTTACTTGCTGCGCATCCTAAAGCACGGTTGGTCGAAGCTGCTCGTCATATCCACACCAAGATTTATCAAGCGGCTTTAAAGAAAGTTGACGAAATGAAAGAACATTATGTTCAAGGCGCTACTTTAACGGTAATGAAATACTCATCACGTTATGATAAGGTTCTTGATGGTGAGAAACCATATCCTAACATTTTTACCCTTAAGTATGCTGGTGGAGCCTTAATGGACCTCGGTGTTTATGCTGTTTATGGCGCTGTTACTATTTACGGTGAGCCAGATTCAGTAGTTTACTTCCCAACACTTGCAAAGACTGGTGTGGATGCAAAAGGTGTTGCAATCTTAAACTATGATAAATTTACAGTTACATTAAACTTTGGTAAGACCGCTAACTCGCACTTATACTCAGAAGTTTACGGGCTAAAGGATACATTAGTATTTGATAGTATTTTTGATACTACCAAAGTAACATATTATGATGCTGACCAAAATGCACACCCAATTGAAGCACCAGTTGAAGAAAATTCAATGACTGATGAAATGAATGATTTCGCAGACCTCTTTAACAATCCTGATGATGAAGAGGAAATGAAGAAGTACAAGCATTGGTTAGAATTATCTAAGACGGTCAACTCAGTTATGTACTCCCTTCGTCAATCTGCGCAACTAGTTTTCCCATCTGATAACGATCAAGAATAGGATGATTTAATTTGATCGAACAATTTCAAAAACACTTTGATGAAAAATACAAGCAGCCCACAGCAATCCAAGAAGCAGTTGCGCCGGTATTAAAAACTGACCAATCTGTCCTTGGAATAGCACCGACTGGCTCTGGTAAGACCCTTGCTTTTACGTTGTCACTCTTGCCGAAGATTATGCCAGGCGAGGGAACTCAATTATTGGTTCTCGCACCTTCACAAGAGTTGGCAATTCAAACAACGAAGGTAATCCGTGAATGGGCAACTTTAATTGGTGTTAGCGTCCAATCACTGACAGGAGGGGCAAATTTACGGCGACAAGTTATGAATTTGCACCAACATCCTGATGTCGTGGTAGGGACACCTGGACGGGTACTTCATATGCTTGATAACCACCACTTAAAGCTCGGCCATCTAATGACAATGGTTATTGATGAGGCTGATGACATGCTTCAAGATGATACTTTAGCTGTCGTAGAAGATATTGAGCGTGCAACCCCATTATCTACTCAATTAGCATTCTTCTCTGCTACTAAATCTCCTGTTCTGGATGAATTGAATGTGATGTTTGGTCGCGATATTGAAACTATTGATGTTCGTGATGAGGATACTTCTCAAGGACCAGTGGAACACGGTTACCTAAGTGCACGGACTAATGCGCAGAAAACAGCAACTTTACGCCGGCTGACGAGTATTAAAGATTTTCGGGCACTGGTCTTCTTTAATAGTACCCGTACCCTGAACTACGCTGCAAGTCGGTTGCGGCACGAACATGTTCCGGTAAGTACTTTGGGTGGTAGACAGAAGCAAGTACAACGTGAAAAAGCGATGCGGATGTTTAGAAAGCGGCAAATTAAGTTATTGCTGACAACGGATTTAGCGGCCCGGGGTATTGATATTCCTAAACTGCCAGCTGTTATTAACTTTGATTTACCAACAGCGCTCAATACCTATATTCATCGGGTTGGTCGTACTGGGCGACAAGGAGAGCCAGGGCTAGCACTTAGTTTAGGTGATGATCATGATATTCGTGACCTTAAGAAACTGCTTGCTGATAGTGATTATGAAATAACTAAGCTCTACATTGGTGATAATAAATTAACCAACCAGAAACCGAAAGAAGGTCAACGGGTGGTTTCAATTAAAAAGCAGGCTAGTCGCCACTTACAAAAAGAACAATTAAGTGGGGAAACTCATAAAAAGATGAATCAAACCTTCAGTGGATTCTCTACGCCAAAGAAACGGCGAAAGAAAAAGAATCGCAAAAATAAAGGAATTCGTTTGAAGCATCGGCGTAAAAACAACGAAAATTAAAAAAGAATAATTATCGTCTTTACGAAACCCGTTGTAAATGCGATAATATTCTTTAGTTTGGTCCTATAGTATAATTGGATAGTACATCCGCCTCCTAAGCGGTCGATTCCGGTTCAAATCCGGATGGGACCATTTGATAATGCACTGTCGACGTGATTGCTTTGTTTAGTGATTGCGTCTTTTTTATTAATAAACTGAAGGGAGCGCATCATTAATGCAGCCACCATATAAGATTATGTTTTTGTTTGGTACACGGGCTGAGGTTTTGAAGCTGGCGACGATTATTAGATTAATGCAACGAAATCCAGCAAACTGGCAACCAGTCCTTGTTGCAACGGGAAATTCCCAATTATTAAACGACACGTTGGCATATCTGGATTTTCAAATTGATTTCAGTGTTGATTCATCGAACGTAACAAGCATAAATGAAGTTGAACTATTGAGCCAACTGTTGCATAACTTAAATAATGTAATTAATGCTGGACAACCAGATATGATCCTTGTTGCTGGTGATGCGACCACAAGTTTGGCTGCCAGTTTGATTAGTTTTTATCATCATATTTCACTTGGCCATGTCGAAGCGGGGTTACGTACTTATGAACAGTATTCGCCATTCCCTGATGAAATGCATCGTCGTCTTACAGATAATTTAGCCGATCTTTACTTTGCGCCGACGACCAGTGCCCGCGATAATTTATTGCAAGAGCACCATCCGGCAAAACGAATCTACGTTACTGGAAATACTTCAATTGATAGCGTGAAACATAATTTACAAGAAGATTTTACGCATCCTTTACTACAGTCTATCTCAGCAGACCATCGGATTTTATT
Organism: Limosilactobacillus agrestis; assembly: GCF_014145585.1. Classification (GTDB taxonomy): domain Bacteria; phylum Bacillota; class Bacilli; order Lactobacillales; family Lactobacillaceae; genus Limosilactobacillus; species Limosilactobacillus agrestis. The sequence goes on along the minus strand of NZ_JACIVF010000018.1, from coordinate 611 downwards.
AATGACAATGCGGCGCACAGATAACCTCGGTGCCCCCATGAAGCGTGTCTTTCATACAATGCGTGATATTGTGGAAACTAACAACAAGCTTGATTTGATATTCCCTGTCTATCCTCATCCAGAAGAAGAATCACTGGCTAATGATATTTTAGGAGATCATGACCGAATTCATCTTATTGCGCCATTAAATCACCATGATTTCTTAAACATTGCTGCCCGAAGTTCAATTTTGTTAACTGATTCAGGCGGTTTGCAGGAAGAAGCCCCAGCACTGCACCGGCCACTCTTGCTTTTACGTGATGAAACAGAACGTCAAGAAGCGGTCAGTCTGGGAGGCGTAAAAATTGTTGGGACTGATCCGACAACGATTCAACAAGCAGTTTTTGAATTGTTAAATGATGAAAAGAAGTATCGGCAGATGGAACAGGCGGAAGTACCGTTTGGGGATGGGCACGCGAGCGAAAAGATTCTTAAAATTGTTGAAAAATACTTATCACAACAATAAACAGGCCGGCAAATGACGTGTACCCCCAGAGTTGGAAATCAACTCTGGGGGTATTTTATATGACCAAAATTAGCGTTAAAACTAAACTTAAAGCTGTTGAAGAATA
>NZ_JACIVF010000017.1 GCF_014145585.1 Limosilactobacillus agrestis | reverse complement strand
AGTGAATCAACTAGTGCCTCAGTAAGTGCAAGTGAATCCACTAGTGCTTCAGTAAGCGCCAGCGAATCCACAAGTGCCTCAGTAAGTGCATCTGAATCCACTTCAGCATCAGTAAGTGGCAGTGAATCCACAAGTGCCTCAGTAAGTGCTAGCGAATCAACTAGTGCTTCAGTAAGTGCCAGTGAATCAACTTCAGCATCAGTAAGTGCTAGTGAATCAACTAGTGCCTCAGTAAGTGCCAGTGAATCCACCAGTGCTTCAGTAAGTGGCAGTGAATCCACTAGTGCTTCAGTAAGTGCTAGCGAATCCACCAGTGCATCAGTAAGTGCTAGCGAATCCACCAGTGCCTCAGTAAGTGCCAGTGAATCAACTAGTGCTTCAGTAAGCGCCAGCGAATCAACTAGTGCTTCAGTAAGCGCCAGCGAATCCACAAGTGCCTCAGTAAGTGCCAGCGAA
>NZ_JACIVF010000016.1 GCF_014145585.1 Limosilactobacillus agrestis | reverse complement strand
ATATATTAATAAAGTTGCTGATTGAGTTATCGATCAAAGAAATTTGAAATTAATTAAAATTTCTTCTTGACAAGCCAATTTGGTACATGTTATAATTAATATGTTGATTGGCTACTTAGTTAGTTAACAGGTAGATCTTTGAAAACTGAACAAAGTTTCGACGAATCAAATGTGTAGGGTCTTCAATCACGATGTGATTTGAAGCAAAAACATTTGCGAAGTCAATTCGCTT
>NZ_JACIVF010000015.1 GCF_014145585.1 Limosilactobacillus agrestis | reverse complement strand
GACTGTACCATTTAACGCAACTGATAACCCAGACATTACTGTTCAAGTACAAGCTAAGAAGGATACTGATGATGGACGTAATGATAAGGGCAACAAAGATGTTTACCGTGAAGTAACTAGAACAATTACAGTAAATATTGAAGGTCAAGCACCACAAACTGTTACTCAAACTCTTGCATTCTACAGAATTAAGACCACTAATGAAGCAACTGGTGAGGTAACTTACACTGACTGGACTTCAAACATGACAGATGGTGCAACTAGCTTCCCAGAATTAGAAATTCCAAGTGCAGCAGGTTACACTAGAACTATTACAGGTGGCACAATCACTACCAAGGATGGTAAAGATTACGTAGCTTCAGTAAGTGGTTTGAGTGATGGAACTCCAGTAAATGACATTACTGTAACTGTAGATTACAAGAAGGCAGATCAAACTAGAAAGATCGTCTTTGTAGATAATGGCAACACTGTTGGAACTCAAACCTTAACAGGTAAGACTGGAACTAGCGTAACTATTGGTAACGGAAATGGAGAAACTCCATTACAAGTACCAACTGGCTATGAAGTAGTACCAGGAACTGAAATT
>NZ_JACIVF010000014.1 GCF_014145585.1 Limosilactobacillus agrestis | reverse complement strand
ATACACCTGTACCCATGCCGAACACAGAAGTTAAGCTTCAACACGCCGAAAGTAGTTGGGGGATCGCTCCCTGCGAGGATAGGACGTTGCCACGCAAAATCAAGCTTTGGCACCTGGTCTTAATTGTGCCAGGGCTTGGATATTGGAGAGTTGTCCGAGCTGGCCGAAGGAGCATCATTGGAAATGATGTATACGGGTTAAAGCCTGTATCAAGGGTTCGAATCCCTTACTCTCCGTTGTTATGACCCGTTAGTCAAGTGGTTAAGACACCAGCCTTTCACGCTGGTATCGTGGGTTCAAATCCCGCACGGGTCACTTTTGGAGGATTAGCTCAGTT
>NZ_JACIVF010000013.1 GCF_014145585.1 Limosilactobacillus agrestis | reverse complement strand
TTCTGGAGTAGTGGTCTTATCATCAACAACTGTAATAGTAGTTGTTACAACATCTGTTGAGCCATCTGGGTAATGAACTGTAATACTTACTTCACGAGTACCTGGAGTGGTTACATCTGGTTCACCATTTGTCCAAGTGTAATCAGTACCTGTTGGCAAGTCACCCTTATTGCCAATTCCTTCTGATGGATCTGGCATGTGACCCTTATCAGTGTTGATTGGATTTGGTTCTGGAGTGTACTTATCAGCATCATCAGTAA
>NZ_JACIVF010000012.1 GCF_014145585.1 Limosilactobacillus agrestis | reverse complement strand
TTAACGAGAGTTCTCTCGCTCACCTTAGGATTCTCTCCTCGACTACCTGTGTCGGTTTGCGGTACGGGCAGTTAACTACTCCTTAGAAGCTTTTCTCGGCAGTGTGACATCGGCAACTTCGCTACTTAAATTTCGCTCCCCATCACAGCTTGTCAACACGGATGTAAACATTTGACTCACATCCTGACTTACTGCTTGGCCGTA
>NZ_JACIVF010000011.1 GCF_014145585.1 Limosilactobacillus agrestis | reverse complement strand
AATTTTAATTAATTTCAAATTTCTTTGATCGATAACTCAATCAGCAACTTTATTAATATATCATGTCGTCAAGTAGATGTCAACAATTATTTTTAATTTTTTGTCAAACCATCTTAACAGCACTTAACTGTTTTGACAACGATAACTACTATACATGGATTTCAATCTCTCGTCAACAACTTTTTCTACTTTTTTCGAATTTTATTTCCAATCACTATCTATTAGCTTCTTAAACTCACTTTTCCTTTAATAAGGTTGTCTATCCGTTTCCACCAGCTTTGCCAATTAGGACTTCTTTACTATCTCTAAATTGCCTAATATGAAAAACTAGTTTCAAAGCATCAATATTCAAATCCAGTGGTAGATCGATGTATTTACTTATATTATTTCCAATAGTTTTACCCATTCATTTTTTATCTTCTTGGATAGATTATTAAGAACATTAATTGGCATTAATATCTGAATCATCTCACTGACTATTAGTCTTATATTTTCTCGGCAATTACTTCCTACTATTAGGAGGTCTGCAAGAATTAAAATAATATACCAAAAATGGCTTCGCTCTTCTTCTCACCTATAAGGTCCTCTGAGTATACAGATAAAATAGAAAATCCACCTTATACTCGAAGGGCTTTTTCTATGGGAAGAAAATCTAAATATTCAGCAGAGGAAAAGCTCTTAATCCTCAGTGAAGTTTTACGGAATGGAATCCATAATGTAATAACTAAGTACAAGATTAGCAAAAATCTATCAGGCGTTGAATTTTTCTGTATACGTATCAAGGGATGCCAGGACTTCAAACAAATCATCATAATCAAAGCTACTCTAAAGAAGTTAAAAACTCATTGGTTGAACAATATCACAAACAGATGAGGCAACTCGTCAAAGGAGCTATTGAATACTTTAATACCAAACGCGCTTACACAAGCAAAAACGGCTTGACCGCGGAATAATTCCGCAATTAAGCCACCTAAAAATTTTATCTATTTGCTCGGTATACTTGACGAGACATTGCGCCTTTTACGGATCAGAGCCTTTCATTTAAGTTGATGATTTTCTAATATTAAGGTAATACAAAATGCTACTACCATGGCAAGCATAACTGATGCTAAAATAAACGGTTCGAAATTAATTCCCACCAATAAAGCTAATATCGAAATTACTATCGATGAAACAAAATAAGTCCTAGAATTATACAACCAACTATATGGCAGTAAATGAGCACCAAATATTATCGCTAACACCATTAACATTTTATTGGGAATAGTCGGATAAATCCACATTGCAATTAAAAGATACAAAAGCTGATTCATCGAAAACAACATCCCTAACTTAGTTAACGGATTTGTCTTATTTTGAAAATCCACATTAATCAATTGAGATATAAAATAGGATATCGGTAAAAGTAAGGCCGTACAGACAAATACGAATAAGTTTTTAGTAAGGATGGGAATATTAAGTAGTTCTACTGCAAGAATACCGCCCCATACTACGATCGAAGCAATTATTATATGCAGCCCTCGCTTTTGTTTTACTATACAGTCTTGCTTTAACTTTTCTAATTCTCCCATCAATCTCCCTCATTTCTCCTCTGAATTAATAGTTATTCTATCATAGCTAAAACAAAAAAACTCGCACCCCATAAAAATGGAATCCGAGTTATCTGTTTATACTAGCTTTTTTATTAACTAATACCTGGTGTAGCTACACCATAATTACCGACTTTTCAAAGAATTAAACTTAATCATCAAAGAGTCCTCAAAGTCTTTATATTAACTATTCAGTTTACTTCTTCTTGTTCTTCTTTTTCTTGGAATTGTTCTTAGTTTCCTTTTCCGGACGCATTGTTGGGAAGAGGATAACATCCCGAATAGATTTAGCATCAGTAAGGAGCATTACAAGACGATCGATTCCAATACCAAGTCCCCCAGTAGGTGGCATCCCGTATTCAAGGGCTTGAACATAATCTAAGTCGACCGGTTCAGCTTCATCATTACCGTTAGCTTTTTCCTTTGCTTGCATTTCAAAGCGTTCCTTCTGATCAATTGGATCGTTTAATTCGCTAAAGGCATTTGCCAATTCACTACCATCAACATACAATTCAAAACGATCAGTCATCCCAGGATTATCAGCATTCCGCTTTGCTAATGGTGAAACTTCAACTGGGAACTCATAGACAAAGGTTGGTTGAACAAGCGTATCTTCAACGAACTCTTCAAAAAACGCATTCAAAATATGGCCCTTTGTCCAGTACGGCTTATATTCAACCTTATGTTCATCGGCTAACTTCTTAGCATCTTCATCTGTCATTGATTCATCACTGAAATCAATACCAGTCTTTTCCTTAACAGCGTCTACCATCGTGATCCGTTTAAAGTTTCCTCCAAGGTCGATTTCATGTCCTTGGTAAGTAATCTTTCCGTCATCTGAAACAACTTTAGCCGCTGCCTTAACGATTCCTTCCGTTTCATCCATAACATCTTGGAAGTCAAAGTAAGCAGCATAAGTTTCCATTGTAGTAAATTCAGGATTATGGTGTGGATCCATCCCTTCATTCCGGAAAATACGACCCAATTCGTATACCCGTTCAAAACCACCAACAATTAACCGCTTGAGGTACAATTCAGTAGCAATTCGCAAATACATATCAATATCAAGTGCATTGTGGTGAGTGATAAATGGACGTGCATTAGCACCACCAGCTTGGGTGTTCAAAATTGGTGTTTCAACTTCTGTAAAACCATTATCATCCATATACTTCCGAACAGCCTTGATGATTGCCGTCCGTTGATGGAAACGCTTGAAGCTTTCTGGATTAGAAATCAAATCAAGGTAGCGCTGACGATAGATAGTTTCAGGATCAGTAACCCCATCCCATTTATTAGGAAGCGGGCGCAATGCCTTTGACAAGAAGGTGATTTTATGCGCACGAACAGTTAATTCACCTGTATCAGTCTTGATTACATCCCCTTCAATTCCAAGGAAGTCACCAATATCTGACCGCTTGAAAACATGGTAAGGTTCATCCCCTACCATATCCTTACGAGCGTAAACTTGAATCTTGCCAGTCCGATCAACAAAGTCAGCGAAACCAGCCTTACCACTACTCCGCTTTCTTGTCATTCGACCCGCGATAATTACTTTAGCACCCATCTCGTTTAATTCTTCTTTATCGTATTGATCAAACTTATCATGCAAGTCTTGGGCAAGATGGTCTCGTTTGAAGCGGCGGCCAAATGGTTCAATCCCCGCTTCTTTTAACTCTTCCATTTTTTCACGCCGGACGCGCATTTGATCTAGTTCTTGTGACACTTAAGTTCTCCTCCTCGTAATTAGGCTTGCTGTCTTTTCGCAGCTCGTTCTGCAGTTTGTTCAGCAAAGCGGTCAAAAATATCGTTCATTTCATCAAGCGTTTCTGCTTCGACTAATGCTACCTTAGTCCGAGCAGCACGCGGAATCCCCTTGATATAGTAAGTAGATAATCCACGGAATTCACGAACGCCAACATATTCACCCTTTAAAGCAACCAAACGATTAAGGTGGTCCTTTGCCATTTCAATCTTTTGTTCTGGGGTAGCTTCTGGCAGTAGCTCACCAGTCTCCAAATAATGTTCAGTCCGTTTTAGCATCCAAGGATTACCCATCGCTGCCCGGCCGATCATTGCGGCGGTCGCTCCCGTCATATCAAGAATCCTCTTTGCATCTTCTGGAGTCTTTACGTCACCATTAGCCATGAACGGAATTTTCAATTGACTCGCTACTTCTTTTAGTATATTCCAATCTGCGTGTCCCGTATACATCTGTTTTCGGGTTCGACCATGCATCGCAATCGCACTAGCTCCTGCCCGTTCCGCTGCCAACGCATTTTCAACTGCTAAAATATGCTTGTCATCCCATCCCGTTCGCATCTTAACGGTAACTGGCTTCTTTACTGCATCCGTAACATATGACACCATTTCATATACCTTATTCGGATCTAGTAACCATCGCGCACCCGCATCAGTTTTAACAACTTTATTTACCGGGCACCCCATATTTATATCAATCACGTCAGCGGCAGTATGTTGATCCACATACTTGGCAGCCTCAACTAATGTTTCTTTGGTTCCACCGAAAATTTGAATTCCCATCGGATGTTCTTCAGGATCCACATCCATCATATTCAAAGTTCGTTGGTTATGGTACATAATGCCACGGTCTGAGATCATTTCACAGACAACGTAGCCAGCACCAAATCTTTTACAGATAACCCGAAAGGCGGAATTAGTTACTCCAGCCATTGGTGCAACAACAACTTGATTAGGAATTTCAACGTTACCAATCTTCCATTTCATTTTTTCACCTCATTACTGCTTAAGAAACTGTGCTGGCCGTCCAGTTTCATTTTTAATTGTCCGATAACTCAACTATCATAGCATATCAACACGCTTAGCACCAAAAATTACTTTTCATCTGTTGATTTTTTATTATCATTTGCCGTCATTTCATTGTAAATCTTCTTTAATTCATCTTCGCCAAACTCGTACTTCTTCCCACAGAATTGGCAAACAGCTTCTGCATGGTGGTCTTCGTCAATCAGCTTCTTCATGTCATCTTTAGAGATACTTGCAAGGGCGTGCGCAAAACGTTCCTTTGAGCAATCACACGCATAACGAACTGGCATTGTTTCAAGGATCTTTAAGTCATTTCCAAAAATCTTCTTTAAAATATCTTCTGGCGTATCACCATCGCGCAACATTTGCGATACTAATGGCAAGTCCTTCAACGTCTTTTCAAGTTTGCTAATTTCTTCATCAGTAGCACCAGGCATCACTTGGATCATAAACCCACCTGCAACGTCAATATTTTCATCTGGGTTGACGAATACTGAAAGACCAACCGCGGAAGGAATTTGTTCAGATTGCGCAAGGTAGTAAGTAAAGTCATCACCAAGTTCACCAGAAACTAAATTTACTTCACCGGTATATGGTGTCTTGTCGCCTGGAGCCATCTTAGTGACAGAAAGGGTCCCTTGATTACCAATTGCCTTTGCGACATCAATCTTTCCCTTATCATTTGCTGGTAACGAAACGTGTGGATTACCCATGTAGCCTTTTACAGTTCCTTCAGCAGTTCCATCCGCAATAATAAAGCCAACCGGACCATTTCCTTGAATCTTGACCGTCATTCCTGCTTCTCCTTGTAAACTAGAAGTAGCCAAAAGAATCGTTCCAATTAACGTTCGACCAAGGGCAGCAGAAGAAGCACTCCATGTATCATGAATCTCATGAGCCTTTTGAACAACTTGCGTAGCGTTTACAGCATAAGCCCGAAACTTTCCATCCTTAGTCATTGATTTTACTAAATAATCTGTTGTTTCCATTTTAGATTCCTCCTTAAAATTTAACATAAATAAAAAACGGAAGACCACCACCTACCAGTCAGGTTTTGTATCTTCCGTCTTTTCAATAGTTTATTTGTCTTCAGAATTATCTGAATCACCACTTGATTGTGAATCATTTGAGTTATCACTCTGCGTATCAGATAAATCATTCTGATTATCCTTTGCTTCATCGTGACGCTCATTTTCCAATCGTTCAAGTTCACGCTTAGATTCTTCAAAGGTTTGTGCACGGGCTTCTTCGTCCTCAGCAGCGACATCCTTATCAGGAACTTTTCCAGTCTTATAAAGACTAAGAATTTGTTTTTCATCAAGCGTTTCGTACTTGAGTAATGCTTCAGCAATTTGTTTATGTTGTTCACGGTGCGTCTCAATAATGTGTAAGGCCGTTTCGTGCCCTTCAGTTAAGATTCGACGTACTTCCTCATCAACTAAAGCAGCAGTCTTTTCAGAGTAAGGTGACTGGTCATAGCCTTGACCTGTAAAGACCTGACCAGAACTTTGCAGTTCTACTGGACCAATCTTATCACTCATTCCGTACTGGGTGACCATTGAACGTGCGATTTGGGTTGCTTGTTCAAAGTCATTTGAAGCTCCCGAAGATTGTGACTTAAAGACAAGTTCTTCAGCAGCCCGTCCACCCATCAGACCAGCGATTTGTTCCATCGCATTCTTTTTCGACATTAACATCTGATCTTCACGTGGAAGCATGATCGCATATCCACCTGCACGACCACGTGGAACAATCGTAACCTTATGCACAACTCGGGCATCATTTAATACAAGACCAACAATTGTATGACCTGCTTCGTGGTATGCAACAGTCTTTCGTTCTTGTTCAGATTGGACACGGTTATGCTTAGCTGGTCCAGCAATTACCCGGTCCTCTGCTTCATCCAAGTCTGCAGCATCAATTTCAGTTTTGTTCCGCCGCGCAGCTAGTAAGGCCGCTTCATTTAACAGGTTGGCTAAGTCAGCCCCCACAAAACCAGGAGTCTGTTTAGCAATTTCTTTCAAATCGACATCGCTTGCCATCGGCTTGTTCTTAGCATGAACTCGTAAAATAGCTTCACGACCCTTAACATCTGGACGACCAACTAAAATCTTTCGGTCAAAACGTCCTGGACGCAAAAGTGCAGGATCCAAGACATCTGAACGGTTAGTAGCTGCCATTACGATGATTCCTTCATCACCTTGGAATCCATCCATTTCAACTAGCAATTGGTTCAATGTTTGTTCACGTTCATCGTGACCGCCACCCATGCCGTTTCCACGACGCCGACCAACGGCATCAATTTCATCAATAAAGATGATTGCCGGAGCAGCCTTCTTAGCTTGATCAAACAAGTCACGAACACGACTAGCACCAACCCCGACGAACATTTCAACAAAGTCAGAACCAGAGATTGAAAAGAATGGTACTCCTGATTCACCGGCAACCGCCTTTGCAAGCAAGGTCTTACCAGTACCTGGAGGCCCCTCTAGTAAAACACCAGATGGAATACGAGCACCAAGCTTGGTGAATTTCTTTGGATTCTTCAAGAATTCAACAATTTCAACCAATTCTTGTTTCTCTTCTTCTTCACCGGCAACATCTGAGAAACGAACTTTGTTTTTCTTAGCATCAGACGGCTTAGCTTTAGTCTTACCAAAGCTCATTACTCCACGTCCGCCACCACCTTGACCAGCTTGGCCCATCATCATATAGAAGAAGAAAATCATGATGACTAATGGCAAAACAGTCAACAATAGGTTCATCCAGACACTGTTAGATTCTTCAGCACGAGTACTAATCTTTACATTATGACGATTAGCATAGTTTTGAAGTTGACTAACTGTTACATCACTTTCCAAAACAGAACTTTGGAATTGAGTTACCTTATTGTTTCGTTGTGGTGTAAGAGCAAAACCAGTATTATTGGCGGAATTGTTATTATTTGACTGTGGTTTACGGTAAGTACCCGTAACCTTATATACACCACCATTTGGCTGTAGCTGAACGCTCTTAACCTTATTACTCTTCAGTTCGGAGATAAACTCGCTTTGAGAAACTGTCTTACTTTGTCCTGTTGAGGCGTTACCCCCAAAGAAGAAGTAGGCGATTCCCATAATACACAAGAACATCACGGCATAGAAGAGAACGTTATGAGTAAAATTATTTTTTTTACGATTGTTGTTCATAACAACCTCCTATCTACCAGCAACGATATTTTTAATTGTAGTCACTATCATAGCATATTTGACATATATTGACCATTAATTTTACAGAAGAATTAATAGTTTTATCACCAATGCTATTAATAATACACACTACATATTTACGGATCCATAAAAAGAACGTTAATTAAGAATATCTTTAAAATATCGTCTATTAATATTGATTTTTCCGTCACTTTATATTATCCAACATTTTTAGTCATTTTGGTACACAGACGGCTTCAAAATTCCAACATATGGTAAATTACGGTAGAATCCTTTGTAATCAAGGCCATATCCAACCAAGAATTCTTTAGGAACCGTAAAGCCAACATAGTCTGGTTCAACGTCTACTTCTCGACCTTCTGGCTTATTTAATAATGAACAAACCTTTATGCTCTTTGCTCCCCGGTCAGCTAGCAGATCCATCAAGTACTTCAATGTATGACCAGTATCAACAATATCTTCCATAATTAGAACATGCCGATCTTTAACATCTGTTTTTAAATCATGAATAAGCTTAACTTTTCCAGTCGATCCTAAGCCACCAAAATAACTAGAAACATCAATAAAATCAATTTGCGCCATAATATCTAGCCGTTCAATCATATCAACAGTAAATAAAACTGCGCCACTTAAAACGGAAATAATAATTGGCCGTTTATCCTGATAATCTTTCGTTAAGTCTGCTGCTAGTTCGTCCATTCTTTTGCCTAGCATTTCTTCACTATACAAGACACGCTCAATATCGTTATTCATTTACCTTCTTCTCCTTATTTTTTATTCCAATAAACCATGGTCGCCACGACTGCTGATAGTCGATTGGACGTTCAAACCAGCTCCACTTTCGATTGACTATCCAGACTACCTCATCATGAGCATCGACCAGTACCATTTGTTGGTCCCGTTGTTTTTGGGGAACTTTTTGGTCAATTAGTACCCGTTTAACTAACTGGTGATGGCCGTTTTTCAGACGAATCCGATCTTGTTTTCGCCATTTGCGTAGCCGTAGTGGAAATTGATCAAAAGCCAGCCATTGTAAAAACGGCTGCCCCTCATCTCCAAAAAATAGCCTTTCAGTTGACACTGCTATTAAGTTTATTGGATCTACTGGATACCATTGTTCCAATTCTATCACATGATCTTGGAGCTTTTGTAGGTTCTCAGACGGATTCGCCATTTTTTTTATTACACAAGTAACATAGTCTTTTTCGAGAATATATTGGTGCGGTAACTTAATACTTTGCTGTGGCTTTTTCTCGTTTGTTAACACCTGCAGTAATTCGTCAAGTTGGTGATTTTTAATATCATATACTCCTTGGTGATTAAGCCACTGGCGGAGAACCTCTTTTTGAATAAATTCTTTATTGTCCGATAACTTTGCTAGGATCATCCTGCCTTGTCGATCAATACATTCTGCTAATCGGTCGGCAATCTCTTGATCTCGCCAGGCAAGGAGTTCCGTTAACTGTTGATGATAGTTTTCAAGGTGAGCGAGCAACTGGGCATTTTCCTTTTCGAGCATTGGAATTATCCTATGACGAAATCGATTTCGCTGGATATCCAAGTCTTTATTGGTCTGATCTTCATACCACCTTAGATGATGTTGTAAAGCATATTCCATTAGTTGCTGTTTGCTAAAGGGCAAAAGAGGACGAATTAAAGTGCCATTAGTAAATGGTCGTTGATCACGGATCCCCACTAGTTGACTCACCTGTCCACCACGAGTCAGCTTCATCAACATCGTTTCTGCCAGATCATTTTGATGGTGTGCCGTTAGTAAGATCCTTGCTTGGTTATCTTCCATCACTTTCTGGAAAAATTGGTAACGTGCTTGTCGAGCAGCATTTTCGACCCCGGTTGGTGGATGAAGTGTTTGTGACCAATGTGCTACTTCTAGTTTTAAAGCTTTTTGTTCACAATATTGCCGGATGAACTGTTCTTCTAATTGGCTTTGTTTTCGTAACTCATGGTTCATATGGGCAACAATAATTTGTGGTCGATACTTTAACGGCAAGTGCTGCAAAAGATCTAAAAGGACCATCGAATCCACCCCAGTTGATACTGCCACTACTACATTATCTCGAGTAGCAAAAAAGCGACTCCTTACCAGGTGTCGCTCAAATGCTTGTTGTAAATCCGACATATTAACTCCGCCGACCGCCACGGCCACCACGCTTGCCATCAGTCTGACGCTTTAAAGTAGATAAACGTGATTCACTTTCTTTTAAGTAGCCAGCTAGCATGTCATTAAAGTCTTCGTGTTGGTGACTGTTATGGTGTCGGCCACTAAAACCACCACGGAAGTTATCATTGTGACCACGAAAATTATTATTCCGTTCGTGATGAAAATCACGGTGATTATTTTCACGATGATGGTTGTTTTCATGATGATCTTGATGTTCACGAGGAGCAGCGGCCTTGATGGAAAGAGCAATCTTACCGTCATCACCAATCCGTGTTACTTTTGCTGTAACTTCATCCCCGACAGCTAATACATCATGAACGTCCTTGATATATTTATCAGAGATTTGACTGATGTGTACTAGCCCTGTCTGATTATCATCTAAATCAACGAATGCACCAAAATTAGTGATTCCTGAAACCTTACCTGAAACCTTTGCTCCAACTTCAATTGCCATGAAACCTTTAGATCCTCCTGAACCATCTCATATTTTTGTATTTGAGTATATCATAAATTCATCTTGAAAACGTATAAAAACAACTAAACTTCTCATTAAAAAATTAAGCTGAAAATCACCCAATTACATTTATAATTTTAACATTTAAAATATTCTAACCCTACTAAAAAACATTTTATTTTGTGATCATTAGTTCAAATTGTAGATTGTCTCGCCTTTTTTAGAATAATTATATTTGGCACGAATAACCTGCTGAATATATTCGGGATTATGTAACAGCTTAATTTGACGTTCTAGTTGTCGATTTTTTTGTTTTTGCTTTGTTAGTTGTGATTGTGCCTGCCGAATATTGCCATTAATATCCGCTAATGTCCGTTTGCTTTGAAATATTTGAATTCCAAAGATTAAGAAAATAACCAAAAAAACGGCAATGATTCGCTGACAACGGCGCTTATGAACATGCCGATTATATGTTTTTTCATTCGAAACTTTGCGGGCATATGGGGTATTTAATTGTGAAATTTTGCTATCAGATTGTCCTTTCATCTGACATTCCCCTCCATTTTAACTTATCACTTTTTAAGTATAGCAAGTTACCGCAGAAAATGTCTATATAATTATCAACTTTTTTATATCTCAAAAGACATTATAGTTGATCAAAGGATTCCGCATAAGTTTCATCGACAATTTCATACATATCTTCTGCTTCACTCTTTTTCGTTGTTTCAACAATCCGATTAATCTTAACTGTTTCTGTCTTATTACCAAACTTAATTGTTAGAGTATCACCAACCGCTACCCGACTGGATGACTTTGATGGTTGACCATTAATTAAGATCCGTCCTTGATCCGCAATTTCCTTAGCAACCGATCGACGTTTAATAATCCGTGATACTTTTAAAAATTTATCTAATCTCATTTTCCTTCTCCTTTTTCATCGGCCTGGATAATATTTCCCAAAGCCGTCACAAATTGTAGTAGCTGATGAAGCCAATCCTCAGTTGTCATTTTAGGTTGGATAACCAGCCGAATCGTTACTTGCTGATCATCCTCACCAATTGTCGCTTTAAAGCGAGTATTAGCTAACTCCTTAATTATTGCCGGTGCTTTAATCAAGCGGCTAGCGCGTTCGGTAAACTTAATATTAATATTATCCCGTTGCCTTTTAATCTCAGCAATCATAGCCAAGTCAGCATGATTCTTTAATTGGCTCACCAACAACAGCGTTCCAACAGGTGCCGGATAATCACCGAACCGATCGATCAAGTCTCCCTGAATATCAATCACTTCGTCATCCGTTTTAGCTTGGCGAATCGTCTTATATAATTCAATCTTTTGCCGTTGGTCTGAAATATATTCCGTTGGGAGGTAAGCTTCAATACCTAACTCAACTTCTGCATTGGAGTGAATCGTTTGCTTTTTACCCTGCTTTTTGGCTACCGCATCACTAAGCATCGCCGAATATAGGTCATAACCCACAGAGTCGATAAAGCCATGTTGTTGCTTCCCCAAGAGATTACCAGCTCCTCGAATAGCAAGATCACGCATTGCAATCTTAAAGCCAGATCCCAACTCGGTAAAATCACGAATTGCTGCTAATCGTTTTTCTCCTAATTCCGTTAAAACCTTATTAGGTTGATACATAAAATAAGCATAAGCCACCCGATTACTACGACCAATCCGTCCCCGAATCTGATATAGCTGAGCTAATCCCATTCGATCAGCATTTTCAACAAAGAGAGTATTAGCATTCGGGATATCAACCCCCGTTTCAATAATAGAGGTGGTTACTAATACATCATAATTTCCTTGAATAAACTCATAGAGAACCGTCTCCAATTCATTTTCACTCATTTGACCGTTAATATAACCAATCCGTGCTTCAGGAACAAGGTCTTGTAACCATGCCACTGTCTCTTCAATGTCATGAACGCGATTATGAAGATAATAAACCTGTCCGCCACGTTGCATCTCACGAATAATCCCATCGCGAATCGCTCCACTATTTTGCTCCATTACATAGGTTTGGATTGGGTAACGGCCAGCGGGTGGTGTTTCAAGAACCGATAAGTCCCGTACGCCCAGCATTGACATATGCAAGGTTCGGGGGATCGGGGTTGCCGTTAAGGTTAAAACATCAACATTATTTTTTAATTGTTTTAGTTTTTCCTTATGTTTTACCCCAAATCGCTGTTCTTCATCAACAATTAACAGCCCAAGGTCCTTGAATTCAACATCTTTTGATAGGATTCGATGAGTCCCGACAACGACATCGACACTTCCATCCTTTAGCTCTGCTTCTGTCTCTTTGAGCTCTTTTGGCGTCTTAAAACGTGACATCAAGGCAATATTGATTGGGAATCCCTCAAACCGGCGCATGAGGGTGTTGTAATGTTGCTGGGCAAGAACAGTTGTTGGTACCAAGAAGGCAACCTGCTTCCCGCCAGTAACTGCCTTAAAAATTGCCCGCATTGCTACTTCGGTTTTACCATAGCCAACATCCCCAACTAATAATCGATCCATTGGCTTGGGCTTTTCCATATCTTCTTTAATTTCATTAATACTTCGTAGCTGGTCCCGAGTTTCATTATATGGAAAGTTCGCATCAAATTGTTTTTGGAGATAATCGTCTTTCGGAAAAGCATATCCTTTCTCTGCTTCTCGCTTAGCATATAAGTCAACTAATTCATCGGCGATATCTTCAATTTTTGAAGAAACGCGGTGTTTAGTTTTTGCCCACTCATTACCGCCAAGCTTATTGATATGCGGAGCCTTCGATTCTGATGAAACATACTTTTGGACAAGGTTTAGCTGAGTTACTGGAACATATATCTGGGCATTATCCCGATAATTAATGATCATGTAATCTTGATGAACATGGTCAACTTCCATCGTCTTGATTCCACTAAAAATACCGATCCCATGATTGACATGAACCACGTAATCACCCGGTTTAAGGTCGGTATAATTTTTTAACCGTTCCGCATTGGCGAGTTTTTGTGGGCGATGATGAACCTTCTTTACCTGCTTAAACATCTCACCTTCCGTAATAACAACCAGCCCGGCAAGCGGCATTTCAAATCCATTATTTAAGTTAGCAGCAATAATTTGGACAACATTAGGCTTGATATTTGTTAAGTCAGTTTCCGTAGCAGTGATCTTAAAATCAGCTAGCGTTTGGGCAATTTGCTTTCGCCGCTCTGGACTATTAGCCATTAATACTACCGTTTGGCCTTGGTCAATCCATCGTTGCAGTTCAGCTTTTAGCAGGGGCATTTGCCCAAAGAACCGCTGCATCGTCCTGGTTTTTAGGTCGGTAATTTGACTAAGTTTAATGTTACCGAGACCTTTTTTAAATAGGGCCCCATAAATTTGTGGGTGCTGGTCCTTTTTTATTATTGATGATACGTCATTACTAAGGTCAGGAACTGCTGTTAATTGATGATGAGCAACCTTATTCTTAAACCAACCAGCATCTTCTTTGGTCATCTGCTTAGCAAATTGCTTTATCCGCGTCAGGTCATCAAAGTAAATCGTCCCGTTACTAGGAAGGTAATCAAATAATGAATACTTTGTCGGGTAAACTAAGTTGCTAAATTCTAAAAGTTCATTAGGTAAGTGCTGATTCTTAAGAGCGTTTAATAATGGTTCAAAGCGGTTAGCCACCTGTTGTTTAATATCCGTATCTTCAGCGCTTAACTTCTTCAACACCCCTTTATATTCCGCCGCAAGCGCTTCAGTCACCCGGGAAAATTCAGTTGAGGGGATAATAAAATCTGTTGCTGGCAGTATCTGAACTTCCTCAACATTATCGATACTTCGCTGGGTACTAGCATCAAAATACCGGAGTGAATCAACTTCTGTATCAAAGAGATCAATTCTAACAGGATTATCAGTATTTAAGGCATAGACATCAATAATCGATCCACGAATTGCAAAATCGCCAGGACGCAAGACCATTTTTTGATATTGGTATCCCATTGCGCTTAACTGTTGCCGCATTTTAGCCGGATCCACTTCCCCACCAGTCCTAACCTTTAAGGAGGCGTGGCCAAAGTATACGGGTGAAATAATATTGCGTCGTAAACCCGCAGCAGACGCAACAACAACTGCCGGTTCTTTATTAAGCAATGCATTTAAGGCTAGCACCCGCTGAAGACGATAGTTAGGAGAACTAGTTGCTACTTCCGCTGCTAAAACCTCTTCAACTGGAAACTGGTAAACACGATTGGCAGGAAGAAGGTTCTCTAAGTCACTAGCTAATTCCTGCATATGTGAAATTGTGTCAGTCACTACTAGAATTGGTTGCTGTCCTTCTTTAGAAAGCGCACTTAGTAATTCGGTTCGTGCCGATCCAGAAATCCCCGTTATCAATTGATGGTTCTTTGGTTGGAGGTCGGCCGTAATTTGTTTAAATGATGGCGTCTTCTCGATTAAATTTTCTATTTGCACCATCAACGCCACCTTTCTATTTTAATTATAATCATTCATTAACTTAGCAAAGTCTTCCCCATTAATCCAATCTTCTAATGCATGCTCAGCTTGTTCAACCGCTTGATCAAATTTAGGTCGTTCGTCTTTAGAAAATTTACCTAAGACATGACTAACCACCGTTCCTTGTTGTGGATGGTCAATCCCAACTTTTACTCGGTTGAAGTTCTTGGTCCCTAACGCGCTGATAATGCTTTTAAGGCCATTATGACCACCGGAAGCTCCATGCGTTTTTAAGCGTACCTTGCCAACTGGCATATCTAAGTCATCATTAATAATTACAAGATCATCTAAGTCAATATCATAATAGTTTACTAGTGGTCCAACTGCTCGTCCTGAATCATTCATAAACGTTGTCGGCTTTACCAACATTACCTTTTCATCATTAATTACTCCACTAACTGCTACCGCTTCCTGCTTTAGGTGGGTGAATGCTCCCAGGTGATAATCCCGTGCTAGTTGATCAACCACCATAAAACCAGTATTATGACGGGTCTCATCATATCGCGTTCCGATGTTTCCCAAACCAACAATCATTTTCATTATCCTTCATTCCTTTCACGCAAAAAAGCCGCACGGTTTCTCTTCCCGTCCAGCATAAATTTTTACTAGTATTATACCCTATGTTACTTTTTTCAGCATACTAATTTGGATTAGCAATATAAATTCTCTAATCTTTTTCTAATTTTTGATAGAAATGTGTTATTATAGTGAGTGCATTTAATCGATAAAAAGGATGTTAATTATGATTTTCAATTCATTAATCAAACCAAAGGCCACCTTAACAACTCTTCCAGAAACAGCAACATTGGATGAGGCGCTAACTGTCTTGGAGGATACCGGCTATCGGTGTGTTCCAGTTCTAGATAAGTCAGGAAAGATTTTTCGGGGAAATATTTATAAGATGCACCTTTACCGACATAAAGCACGCCAAGGGGATATGCATTTACCAGTAACAGCATTATTAAAGAATGCCACTAAATTCATCTCAATTAACGCGGCTTTCTTCTCCATCTTCTTTGCTATTCGTGACCTTCCATATATTGCGGTACTAGACAACAATAACCAGTTTTACGGAATCTTAACCCACAACAGTCTTCTACGAATGCTAGCTGCCGGCTGGAATGTCAACAACGGGAGCTATGTTCTAACCGTCATTACCCCTGATGAACGGGGAGCACTCGTAACAGCTGCAAAAGAAATTACGCGTTTTTGTCAGATCGTAAATGTTATTTCACTCGATCCAAACGATGAAACAATGAAGCGCGTTTTATATACCTTACCTGCTGATATCACTAAGGAAAAGATGGAAAGAATTGTTAAGCGGCTCGAGAAAAAAGGGTTAGAAGTTTCAGAAATTGAAGACTTGCACCAAAGCTATTGAATTAAAGCGACCTGTGATTAACTTAACCACAGATCGCTTTTTAATTTTCAAAATATTAATTTTCCTCAATGCTTTTCTAAGCTTCTCAATTCAATTATTTTAATCTTATTTGATATTAACCTTTGTCTCAGCTGGCTTTGTCTGAGCAAGGATCTTTCCGTGCCGAATATTATAAAGAACTTCAACATGCTTATTAAGGGCATTGTAGAAGTCGTGAGCATTCAGTAAGATACAGTTTGCTGGTTTCCCTACTTCAATCCCATAATTATCACTAATGTGCAATGTCTTAGCACCATTATAAGTTACATAATTGAAGGCATCTTGAAGTTGATGATAACCCATCAAATGAGCAATGTAAACTCCCATCGTCACCGCATCTAACATGTTACCATCACCTAGTGGATTCCATGGATCTTGGATATCATCCTCACCAAAGGAAACGTTAATTCCAGCTGCCGTTAATTCCTTAATCCGAGTAACGCCTCGCCGCTTTGGATAAGTATCAAAACGGCCACCAAGGTGAACATTAACTAATGGATTAGATACAAAGTTAATATCACTTATTTTTAATAGCCGGAATAATTTATAGGTATAAGCATCATTATAAGAACCCATTGCGGTAGTATGACTAGCAGTAACCCGGTCCTTCATTCCTCGTTCATAAGCTTCGGTTGCTAAAACTTCAAGATTACGGGAAGCAGGATCATCAATTTCATCACAGTGAACATCCACTAACCGGTCATACTTATCTGCTAGTGCCATTAAGAAGTGTACGGATTGCCAACCATATTCAGTTGTAAATTCAAAATGAGGAATACCACCAACGACATCTACGCCCTCTTTAACCGCCTGCTCCATTAATTCCCGGCCATGAGGATAACTAAGGATACCTTCTTGAGGAAAGGCAACTAATTGCAAGTCGATTTGGTCTTTTAATTCTTTCCGCAATTCCAAAAGAGCACGGACCGCAATTAAATGGGGATCAGTAACATCAACATGGCTTCTTACATGCTGAATTCCATGGCCCACCATATTTAATAACGTTTTTTTCGCACGCGATTTAACATCTTCCTTAGTTAAATCTTGTTTCCGTTCACTCCAAATCCGAATATCATCAAATAGAGTTCCGGTTTCATTCCATTCTGGCTGACCAGCAGTAAGCGTCGCATCTAAATGAACATGCGAATCAACAAACGGTGGTAAAAGTAAATTTTCTTTACCATTAATAACCTCTTCACCGTCCCGAGGTGTTATGTTAGCCTTAATTTCACTAAATTTTCCATTGAGAATTCGAACATCGACTACTTCTTCATGATTATCAACATGGACATTTTTTAATAGCATAATTCATCTTCCTTTCGGTCAACCAGCAACATAATTACATAATATAGGATACCACTCAAACACATATCAATGAATGTTGCTCCGATCGTATTTACAAAGATCGACATCTGGTGAACACTCAAGAAGAAGGCTACCCCAATAGCAAAGACAATAATTGCTACCCAGTTAACTCCGCCGCGATACCAATATTTTCCACCAACTTTACCTAATTCATCAATATCATATTGCCGGTGAGCACGGAAATAAAAATCAGTACAAATAATTGCAATTGTTGGTCCTAATACCATCCCCACATAGTCAAGGAACGATTCAAAAGCACTCAAGAAACTCCCCACAAACATCGGAATAAAGGTCACAATTGTCGCCAACAGCACAACAATCCATAATGAATACTTTAACTTGAGCTTGGTGAAGATATTTGATAGCGCTGAACCCGCCGCTAATAAGTTAACAGCATTAGCCGTCATCGATGTCAAAATAATAACAAGGAGAGCAACTACTCCTAATCCTAACTTACTAGCAATCGTTGACGGATCGGAGTTATTTGCATTATAAACACCACTTGTGACTGCAATGCTAATTGTCGAAATCAGGCCGATAAAAGCAAACCATACAACCCCTAGTAACGCACCGAGGAATGGCGTCAAAGTTGCGTTCTTTTCTTTAGCCGTAAAGCGGGTGAAATCAGCACCGGCAGTTACCCAGGCTAAATTAAAAGCTGCTACATAATCAACCGCCGCGCCGACTGCCATTTTTGATTGCGCAGGAACATGCCAATTTACAATTTGACTAAAGGAAACAGTTCGAAAAACAGCCACTGACTCCCAAATGACGAACACAAGAACAAGGATTATTCCTAAGCGTTCAATCATTTGAACCGAACGTGATCCACTAGAAACACTAATAATGTGGAGCACGCTCATGATAATAATCCCGACTATTAACCCTAAATAGCCACCATGCTGTCCCCACACAGGCCATCCTAACAAGTCATGGAAAAGAATACTTACTGATTGGGCTGCGATAAAAGTATTAACTGCTGTCCAACCAATAAATTGGGTAATATTAACTAATGATGGGAGATAACTGCCCCGTTCACCAAATGAAGCCCGGCTTAGACTCATCGTTGATACCCCAGTCTTATAACCAATGTAACCAACTAAACTCAAGAATACATATGATAAGGCGGATGACAGTACTAAAACCTTCATAGCAACCGCAAATCCACAGGCGGCAAGGACTCCGCCGACAAACCATGTACCATTATTAGCATTCGCTCCGACCCATGTGGCAAACATATCCCAAGTATTAGTCTTTCTGCTCTGCATTGGAATACTAAAAATTGTTGTCCCCTTTTGCTCTTTCACAAGATGTCCTCCTTAGACTTAAAAAAGCTCTAGTCCCTTTAATGGTCCTAGAGCTTTACAAAAGAGGAAGCATAGTTTTATGCCCACTATGCTTATATTATTTTGTCTTTTGTAGTCTCTCTGGGCTACATTAAAAGAACCGTGATTAATTTAATAGTGAGTATACGAGTTCTAACGCAAATTGTCAAACTCATTTATTTTCATCATAGGCAGCATTTAACCCTACACTAATTGTTAATGCTTTATCCACCTTTGCCATTGTTTCTGACGACAAATGAGCAATTCGGTCTTTCAATCGTTGTTTATCAATCGTTCGTAATTGCTCCAACAAAATGACCGAATCATGAGTTAACGGTAACGACTTACCTTTTAATTGGACATGAGTAGGCATCTTCTTTTTTTGCATTTGGGCCGTAATCGCAGCAATGATTACTGTTGGACTATAATGATTTCCCACGTCATTTTGAAGAATCAGGACTGGACGAACGCCACCCTGTTCCGATCCAATTACCGGGGATAAGTCAGCGTAATAGATGTCACCCCGTTTTACTTTTCGTTTTGTCATTACCTTCGCTTCCCTTAATTATTTACTTTGGCGATAAATGCGATGAACCCGATTACTAATATTAGTTAGGATTTCATAGTTAATAGTTCCGGCCTGTTCAGCTAAATCAGTTGCTGTAATTTCTTGATCGCCGGACTTGCCCATCAATACTACTGGAGTACCGACTGGGTAATACTTAGGAAGGCGAATCATCATTTGATCCATACATACTCGTCCTGCAATATCACAAAATTGACCGTCAACTAATACTTTATAACCAGTCATACACCGTGGATAGCCATCAGCATAACCAATGGGCAAGGTGGCTAACCATTCATCTTGCTTAGCAGTATAAGTTGCCCCATAACTGACAGACCGTCCCGCCTTTAATTGCTTAACAAAGCTAATGGATGATACTAAAGAACTAACTGGTTGTAAATCAAGCGTTAGTTTTAAGTCACGGCCAGATGGGTTTTGTCCATACATTGAAATACCCATCCGAACTGTATTAGCAGTGATTGTCTCTCGATGCCATAAACCGGTTGCCGAATTTGCCATATGAACATATGGTGGCAGCTCATTAAGGCCGGCAACAAATTTATGCCAACGTTGAACCTGCTGATTAAAGTAATTTTCATCAGGACTATCAGCAGTTGCAAAATGAGTGAACATCCCTTCAAATTCAAATTCGGGACTATCAAGCAACTTAACAGCTTGCTTAAATGTATCTACCTCTGTAAAACCAATCCGTCCCATTCCTGAATCAATCCCAAGATGAATCTTTAATGGTTTTTTAGGCTTGGCAACTTGTGCTAGCCGATGATATTGTTCAAGCCAATCTAAGGAGCCGACTGTTAACGAAACTCCGGCTTGAGCAGCAATCAATGCATCTTTAACTGGCGTAATTCCCAGGACAAGCGTCATGGCTTCAATCCCGCTATCCCGTAATTCTAAGGCTTCATCTAAAATTGCCACACATAAACCACTTGCACCACTAGCCATTGCTGTTTGAGCAACAGGAATCAATCCATTGCCATAAGCATTCGCTTTTACAACGGCAAGGATTCTACTATCTTCTGGCAATACTTTTTTCTGTTCTTGAATATTATGACGTAAGGCATCTAAGTCTACTATTAATGATGTATCTCGCAAACGACCATTAACCATTTATTTATTCTCACTTTCTAAAATTACTTCTGTCATTACTAATGTGGCAGTATGACTCACTGAAGCATGAGCATTACCATTATACGGCGATTTGGTCACAATCGGCGCACCATACTGGTTATCAATGATTTCAATATCATGAAATCCTAGTTTAACACCAATTCCTGTTCCATATGCCTTAGCAAAAGATTCTTTTAATGACCACCGACCAGCAAGATATTCGACTGATCGCTGACCACTAAACTGACTATATTGTTCTTGTTCAGCCGGTGTCAATACACGCTGGATGAATTGAGAATGCGCGGTCGCCGCCTTCTTAACTCGCTCAATCTCGGTTATATCGATTCCAATTCCCTTAATCATCTAGCAATTCGTCTCCTTAGTTCTCACTATATATCTACCGCTTAATCTTATCGAAAATAGGCCCTTCTTGCAATTATTGTTACATTAGTCCATCATTGTCATATCAAATAAAATTATAAATAAAGTTTATATTTTTATAGTTACAATTAGCTCAGAAAAAGTTATAATTTTAAGGCAATAAACATTCTTATTTTTGAACATTCTATTAATTTTTTCTTAAGAATCCTATATTAAGGTGAAAGTAAATCACCGTATTAGCCGGGATGAATAATTAATGGTATTCTTGATATGAATGTCAATTACAAATTTATAAAGATGAGAGAAGGAGAACTATGGCTCAGATTATTCAACGCCATCCTGCATTACGATTCATCTTAAAAACATTATTTTACTTTGTAGTGCTTCTTTTATTAATATACCTTTATGGTTATTATGGAGCAGGCCAAGAGCCATTTATCTACAACGAATTTTAATGCGGAGGAAATAGATAATACATGAGTAAGAATATTATTACAGTCTTTGAACAAATTGCCAAAGACAACTCAACACGGATCGCATATGATGAAATGGGTAAAACGACCACTTATGCGGACTTAAGTTCAGCAGTTGATACTTTAGCGGCATGGCTTAGTACTCAATCTTTGTCTGATCGTAGTCCGATTCTCGTATATGGTGATCATCAAGTTGAAATGATTATTAGCTTTTTAGCAGCACTAAAGGCTGGTCATCCTTATATTCCCGTGTCCAACGATTCTGCAATTCCACGGATGCAATCAATCTTGGATACTGCTAAACCAGCGATGATTATTGCTGTTAATGATTTTCCAAGTAATGATCTCCAGTTTGATGCCCCAATTGTCGATCATCAACGGCTTGAAAAAATTTTAGCAACACCGCAAACTTTTGATACTTCAACAATGATTAATGGTGACGAACTAGCTTATGTTCTTTTCACATCTGGAACTACCGGTTCACCAAAAGGGGTCGAGGTTAGTCACAACAATTTTATGACCTTTGTTGACTGGATGTTAAGTGATGAATTTAAAATCAAAGAGCATGCTAATTTCTTAGGTCAGCCACCATATTCATTTGATCTTTCAAATATGTACTGGTTACCGGCACTACTTAATGGCGGGACAATCAAGGCACTTCCTCATGAAGTTGTTGAGAATTTTGGTCAGATGTTTACTGCCTTACCAACCCTTGATCTTGAGGTATTTGTAGGGACACCATCCTTTGCTGATATGTTAATGCTTAGCCCGGCATTTAACCAACAAAAAATGCCAAGCTTACAGACATTTCTCTTCTGTGGTGAAGAGTTAACAGTAAAGACTGCTAAAGGGTTACACCAACGGTTCCCAGATGCTAAAATCTTCAACACTTACGGTCCTACTGAAACAACGGTCGCCGTCTCAGGCATTGAAATCACACCTGAAATCATTGAAAATAATGATCGCTTACCAGTTGGTTATGCAAAACCAGGAGTTAATTTATCCATTTGGAATGGCGATCAGGAAATCACTTCTCCTGATGAACAAGGTGAAATTGTAATTAGTGGTAATAGTGTGGCACGTGGCTACATGAATAATCCAGAAAAAACAGCCAAGTCATTCTTTAAAATTGATGGTGTACCTGCTTACCGGACCGGGGATGCGGGTACTCTTGATAGTGATGGTTTACTTCACCACAAAGGCCGCATGGATTTCCAAATTAAATTACATGGCTACCGGATTGAACTTGATGAAGTTCGTGCTAGTCTTGAAAAGAGTCCCCTAATCAAACAAGCAGTTGCGGTTCCAAAATATAATAAAGACGGCAAAGTTACGCACCTGATTGCCTACGTTATTCCAAATGAACCCACTGAAGATGAGACCGGATTAACAAAACAAATTCGTGAAAGCTTAGACGGCTTAATCATGCCATATATGATGCCTACCCAATTCGTTTACCGTGAATCATTCCCAATGTCTGCAAATGGCAAGATTGCAGTTAAACAAATGATTGCTGAGGCTAACAAGTAATGATTGATTGGATTTCAAACCTTCCTAATTTCAGTGCTTATGGAACCCCGGTATACTTCTTCTACTTACTTCTTGCTATTTTGCCGTTGGGAATCGGCCTTTACTTTGGGAAGAGGTTTAGCTGGTATGAAGCATTAATTAGTTTCATTTTTATCTTCTTAATGTTCGATGGTTCAAGCTGGCAACAAGGAATTTCATTAATTGCTTATGTTATTTACCAGACAATTATTGTAATGGCTTATCATCGCTACCGGCAAAATAATAATTCGAGTGGTGTTTTTTACTTCACTGCCGCCTTATCAATTTTGCCGATTGTAATTGTTAAGCTTTCACCAGCAATGGTTGGTCATAACTCCCTCCTTGGGTTCTTGGGAATTAGTTATTTAACTTTCAGGGCAGTCGGAACAGTAATTGAAACGCGTGACGGCATGATCAAAGAGATTTCCCCATGGAAGTTCATTCGTTTCATTCTCTTCATGCCAACCATTACCTCGGGACCAATTGATCGTTATCGGCGTTTTGAAAAAGATTATAAAAAGGTCCCGACTAGAGAGGAATATTTAAATCTTATTAACACCGGAATTTTCTACTTATTCCTTGGTTTCTTGTACAAGTTTGTCATCGGTTATTTCTTTGGTCAGCGTTTTTACCCCTTCTTTGAAAAAGCGGCCTTGGCTGATCCATCATTCCCTTCTTGGAACTTAGTCGGTGTCATGTACACTTACGGACTTTACTTATTCTTTGACTTTGCTGGTTATTCATTGTTTGCAGTTGCTATTAGTTACTTTATGGGTGTACGTACCCCAATGAACTTTAAGCAACCGTTCAAATCGAAAAACCTTAAAGAGTTCTGGAATCGTTGGCACATCAGCCTTTCTTTCTGGTTCCGTGATTATATCTTTATGCGGTTCGTGTTTCTTGCCACCAAAAAACGATGGTTTAAGAATCGAAATACCTTGTCATCAACCGCATATATGCTTAATATGTTACTAATGGGCTTTTGGCATGGAATTACCTGGTACTATATTCTATATGGTTTTCTCCAAGGTCTGGGCCTAGTAGTCAATGACTGGTGGCTCCGTTTCAAGCGTAAAAACTTAAAACAGCTACCACATAATAAGTTCACTACTGGAGTTGCTATTTTTGTCACATTTAACTTTGTAATGTTTACCTTCTTGATCTTCAGTGGGTTCTTAGATACTTATCTATTCAAATAATTTTAGGAGGATTTTAATTATGCAAGAACAAATTATTAATATTTTAGCTGATGCAACTGGTCGGGACACAGCAGACTTTAGTGATGCAAGTCAAAATCTTTTTGAAAGTGGTCTTTTAGACTCAATGGCAACTGTTAGCCTTCTGCTTGGTTTACAAGATGCTTTCGGTGTTCAAGTACCAGTTTCAGAATTTGACCGTAGCCAATGGGATACTATTGAAAAAATTGAAGAACGGGTAAAGGAGCTCCAAAATGCATAATGGCAAAAAGCTGTGGTCAATCTTTGGCCCGCTGATTGTCGCTTGTCTATTAGTAGTTCTTTTGTTTTCACTGCCGATTAGTAAAAAGCACTCAGCGGCGATTGAACATAAAGCTGCAGTATCACTAAGCCCCGTTGTTTTTAAGAACCAATCAATCAAACAACAAGCGCTCAGTGATAAGCATACTCATTATGTTCCATTTTTTGGTTCTAGTGAATTACGGCGAATGGATCGTTTCCATCCTTCTGTAATGGCTGCTCGTTATCATAACTACACCCCTTTCCTCTTTGGCTCTCGGGGTACCCAGTCTCTTCCGCAATTTTTTAATATTAACTCAATGGAAACGCAGATGAGAAATAATAAAGCAGTCTATATTATTTCACCACAGTGGTTTACTAAGCAGGGTGTTCAACCACCTGCTTTCAAGTACTACAATGGTGAACTCGCTAACCTTAATTGGCTTCAGCATGCTAATCCTAAATCACCATACGATCGTTACGTTGCAACGCGATTAGTGGCGATGCTTGGTAAAGATGGGACTATTTCTTCATATGCCAAAAAGATTGCAGAAGGAAAATCCCTTAATAGCTTTGATATGAGCGTTATTCGTTTCCGGCTTAATATGCTTGTCCATGAAGATGCCCTCTTCTCCGGTTTTCAATTGAATAACAACTATGGTAAGCATATCCTCCCAAACGTTAAAAAGCTTCCTCAACATTATAATTACAATGAACTTTATGATGATGCAATGAACGAAGCGGAACGTGATACTAATAACAACCGTTTTGGTATCAAAAACAGCTTCTATACGCAGCGGGTGAAGAAAAATTTAGCAAAAACAAAGGGATCACAACGTAATTTTAACTATACGAAGTCACCAGAATATGGCGATTTGGAAGTAGTCTTGAATCAGTTTAAGAATACTAATTCAAATGTTCTCTTCATCATTCCACCGGTTAATTCAAAGTGGGAAAAGTACACGGGGATGGACATGAATATGTATTACCAGTCTGTTGAAAAAATTAAATTTCAACTTCGCCAACAAGGCTTTAATCATATTTTGGATCTTTCTCATGATGGTGATAAACCTGGATTTATGGAAGATACCATCCATATCGGTTGGGCTGGTTGGGTAAAGGTTGATAAAGCTACTAATAGTTTTATTTCCAACAAGCAACCACAACCACATTATCAAATTAATAGTAAGTTCCTCTCACCAGAGTGGACTAACCTAAACCCAACTCCCGGTAACTTACAAAAGTTCCAAGAAAAATTACATTAATAAAGGAAGCGAGACAGGGGTCACTTGTGACTTCGTTTTTCGGCACGAAGCTAGCCTCTGGGAACTCCTGCAAACAACAATGGCCTCCAATGTTCGGTTTTACCGAGTGTTGGAGGCCATTGTTGTACTGCACTATTTGTCTTTTGTAAAAGGAACCTAACTTATGTCACAACCTCTTTATTAAACTACTAAATCTAATTGGTTGACAACATCTTGTAGTAAGCTCATTCCTGCCAAACTATTACCGTACTGATCAAGAGCTGGACTGAAAACACCAATACCACATTTTTGCGGAGCACAAGCTAATAAGCTACCGCCAGTTCCACTTTTAATCGGAAGTCCGATCTTAATTGTGTATTCTTTTGATTCTTCAAATGAACCAACTGTTGTTAGTAATTTCTTCACCAATTCGTTATCTTCATGGCTAAGAAGACGCACATTATCCCAAGGCTTAATTCCATCGTTTGCCAAGACAGCTCCTAAGTTAGCAAGGCTCTGTGCCGTCACCATCATCGAACTCTGCATAAAATATGTTATCAGTGTTTGATCAACGGTCTCTAAAATATCTTTATCTTTCATATAGTAAGCTAGGGTATGAAAATCTTTATCATTCATAATTGCCGACCTAAACAAACGCTCATTTAAACTGATACATGGATCATTGCAGATTTCCCGGCAGAAACCAAGCAACGCATTGAAACTATTTTGACCCATCAACTGGTCAATTAAGGCGGTCGTCAACAAGGCGGAGGAATTATTAAAGTAATTTACTTGGTGGACCTGTCCGGTTAATTCATCATCCAATAGCGCTGAACCGAGACTATAATCTACTGAACCATTTTCAAGTTCTGCCAATACACGCTTATGCCCTAATCGCTTGATCGCTAATATTAGGGCTACTACCTTCGCAATACTCTCTATCGCAAATCTTGTTCCGGCCATTCCTGCAGTCCCAATTTCGTCCTCATCAACGTTATAAATTGCAATGCCCAATTGCTGCGGATCAACAATTCCTAATATCGGAATATAGTTTGCCACCTTACCATAAGCTGTTTCAGCAAAGTTTTTATCAATCAATTGCTCTAATTTTTGCATCGTCCAAACCTCTCTCTCACAAGGCATAATAACCCTGCAACTCCTCAAGTACCAAACAAGAAAAATTATTCCCCCTTTACGCTTAAATTTTGCATGATGGAATAATAGTCGAATATCTATATGAGCTCATCTTCTCAGATACCAATCATTGTAATAATCGTAACAAATACATTATAAATAAATCAAATAATTAGCATAAATATTTTTATAAAAAGATAACGAAATACCCCGCTCTTATTTATACATTCCTAAATAAGAGCGGGGCACTTTTATTTTATCCTAAACTAGCTTAAGTTTATCAAACGACTAATTAATTTAATCTTCTTTCCGATGACGGATATTAAATGAATGACGACTCGAATGACTCTTACCATGGTTATCATTCCGGTGACCACTATGGTGATGACGACGGAAATTCTTCCGCCGATAGTGATTACCACCATGCGAATTATTTCGGTGACCATTCCGCTTATTGCGTCGTGGAAGTGGTCGCTCTGGTGTAATCTTGACCGGAACTTCACTTGCTGCTTCCTTCGTCATATTATTTAGCAACGCTGCTACAAGATCGGTTGCATTATGAGTTTCTAATAACTTTTCAGCTGCTTCTTCATATCGATCAGTTGAATCCTGTGCAATCAATTCATCAATGTCGTTAAAAGCCGATGCAACTTGGCCCTTAAATGCTTCTTCGGCCGTTGGTGGCTTGAGTGGCAGCATCCGTACACGTGTTAATTTTTCAATTTCATGGAGATAATCCATTTCATTCGGAGTAACAAAAGTTAATGACACACCATGATGCCCAGCACGACCAGTTCGTCCAATTCGGTGAACATAACTATCAGGATCAGAAGGAATATCATAATTATAAACATGAGTAACACCTGAGATATCTAACCCTCGAGCAGCTACATCTGTTGCAACCAAGATATCAAGTTCATTATTCTTAAACTTCCACATGATCTTAGACCGTTTATCCTGTGTAAGGTCACCATGGATCCCCGCTGCGTTATATCCCCGAGCAATCAATCCCTTAGATAATTCATCTACCCGGCGCTTAGTACGGCCAAAAATAATTGTTAAGTCGGGATCCTGAACATCTATTAAGCGAGTCATGATATCAAATTTTTCATAGTCACGTGCTCGAACATAATATTGATCAACTAAATCAGTAGTTAATTCCTTCGCTTTAATTCGAACAGTTTCTGGATCAGACATAAACTGAACCCCAATTTGCTTGATTTCTGGTGGCATTGTTGCCGAAAATAACAATGTCTGCCGCTCATCTGGAGTTTCTTTAATAATCGATTCAATATCTTCTAAAAATCCCATGTTCAACATTTCGTCTGCCTCATCGAGGACAAGGGTCTTGATGTGATCAAGTTTAACCGTATGACGGTTAATATGGTCACGCAACCGTCCAGGCGTACCAACAAGAATTTGGGGGTGCTGTTTCAAATTCTTAATTTGGCGCCGAATATCTGCACCACCGTATACTACCTGCACACGAGCATGCTTATCTTTACCAAGACGATACAGTTCTTCTTGGGTTTGAATTGCTAATTCACGGGTTGGCGAAATAATAATCGCTTGGATATTTGGATTATCAGTATCAACTTTTTCAATGATGGGTAACCCAAAAGCAGCAGTCTTCCCAGTCCCTGTCTGCGCTTGGCCGATCACATCCTTACCATCAAGAACCATTGGAATTGTTTGTTCTTGGATTGGCGTTGCTTCTTCGTATCCGCTCCGTTTGATTGCTTTTAATAGGCTATCTGATAAGCCTAATTCACTAAACTTCAAAAATTTTCCTCCTAAAAACGACCAGTCGATTTATGATGTAAGCATCAGCAATCGACTGGCAAATACATTAACTATTCTACTTTTAATGCCGTCAAAACTTCTTCTAAGTGAATGCCGTGACTTGCTTTCAATAAAACAATATCTTCACCTGTCAAAGTAGATGTCAGATCAGCAATTAATTGTTGAAGGTCGCTAGCAGCATAATAATGAATATCTTCAGCTGGGTAACCTTCTTGGATTAACTTATCTTTAAGATTTTTCATTTGTTTACCCACAAGGTAAACACTAGCAATCTTTTGGTGGTCAATCTCTTCTACTAAGCTAGCATGCAACTCAGGCGCGGCATCTCCCAATTCTAACATGTCTCCTAACACGGCGATTCGGCGACCGTTTACTGGAGTCTCTGCAATTGTCTTAAGAACTTCCTTGGCAGCGGTAGGATTTGAATTGTAAACGTCACTTAAGATTTGTTCTCCATTCTTCCCCTTAACCCATTCAGCACGGTTTTCCGTTAACTCAACATTTGCCAACGCTTGCTTCATGTGATTGGGAGTAATATGCAGAATCTTCCCAACTTCCATTGCAGCTAAGGCATTATTAACATTGTATTCACCGACCATTGGAATGGTAAATTCTTCATCCGGCCATTCATTTACAGTAAATGATAACTGCCGTGGTTCATCGTGAACACTTGTTGCATACAAATTATTACTTAGTTGCCGACCAAAGCGCATCTGTCGTTGAGTAATGTCTTTTACCCGTTCCTCTAATAAAGGCTCATCACCGTTAAATACTAATGTTCCATCTTCCTTTAGGCCATGGGTAATTTCCATCTTTGCGTCGGCAATTTTATCACGAGTCCCGAAGAATTCTATATGAGCTTCCCCAATCATTGTAATCACAGCAATATCCGGATTTACAAGCTTACTCAAGAAGTCAAGTTGACCAAAACGATCCATTCCCATTTCAACTACAATCGCTTCTGTATTAGACTCCATATTAAGAAGCGTTACTGGAACCCCAATCTCATTATTAAAATTAGCATATGTCTTTGTGACATTAAACTGAGTACTTAAAATCGACGCAATCATATCTTTAGTCGTCGTTTTACCATTACTTCCTGTAACCGCAACGACAATTGGATTGATTTTATGTAAGTAGTACTTACCAAGTTGTTGAAGAGCCGCTAGTGGATCGTTAACAACTAATAGCGGGTGAGTCAGATCTGTTATCTCATGGTCACTAGCCCATAAACTAGCCACAGCGCCATTGGTAAAAGCACTCGGTACGTATTGGTGGCCATCCTGGGCACCTTGCAACGGAATAAATAAGCTCCCCTGATCTAAGTGTCGACTGTCAAATGACACACTAGTCACTTCTACGTCTTTCCATTGTTCAATGTCATTTTGTGCGTTAATTGCCTTGGCAATTTCCGCTAATTTCATTTTCATGAAAAAGATACCTCTTCTTTTGATACTTTGGTCTAGCTTTTTAATTATATCACCCTCACTAGTATAAGGCGATTAAAAACGATGAGACTGGGGAAAAATTTGCTTTTCCCAGTCTCATTCGATCAATTTATTACATTTGACGTAACCGTTCAATTCGCTTATCCAACGGTGGATGAGTGTCAAATAGGTTTGAAAAGGGATGATGTTTCGCGTTCTTTTCTGGATCACTAATATATAACGCCGAACTGCTGGGATCCACATGTTTCATGGGGATAGCAGTTTTCAGTTTTTCTAGTGCACTAATCATCCCTTGTGGATTACGGGTTAATTCAACAGCACCAGCATCAGCCAAATATTCCCGATTACGTGAAAGTGCCATCTGAGCAATGGTTGCTGCTAACGGCGCCAAAATAATCAAGAGGATCGAACCAAGAATTGCAAAAATACTTGACGGATTATCTCGATCATCACTACTGCTACGACCACCAATCCACCAGAAGTTTCCAGCAAAATTGACAAGCATTGCAATTGCAGATGCTAGGGCTAACGCAATTGTTTGCAGGCGAATATCGTAATTACGAACGTGAGTCATTTCATGGGCCATTACCCCCTCTAGCTCCTCACGATTCATCTTCTCCATTAAACCAGTAGTAGCGGCCACGGCAGCATGCTCAGGATCATTACCAGTCGCAAAAGCATTGGGACTTGGATCATGGATGATATAAACCTTAGGCATCGGTACCCGTGCTACCAAAGCCATGTCTTCAACAATATGCCAAAGCTCTGGCGCATCACTCGCTGACCGCACCTCTGTCGCATTATTCATCCGCATTACTACATCAGTCGATTGACCAATGATCACGGACATATAAATTACCGCAATAATTGCAGCAATAATCATGCCACCAATCGCTGTCCGCGCAAATAAATATCCAATTGCTGCTCCAATTAAAGCAAGCAATACAAAGAACCCAAACATCACTAAAATTGTTTTTCGTTTATTACGGGCAATTTGCTGATATAACATGCTTAATCACCTAAATCATCAAATGAAACTTTTGGCACAGCCTTAGCTTCTCCTGGAACTTGTAAGTAATCCATTTGTTGAAAATGATGAATTTTAGCCACAATATTACTTGGAAAAGATTGAATCTTCGCATCTAAAGCAGCAACAGTACTATTATAAAGCTGCCGTGAGTAGGCAATCTTATTTTCAGTATTGGTTAATTCTTCCATTAATTTTTGGTATTCAGCACTTGCCTTTAAGTCGGGATAATTTTCCGCAACCGCAAACAGGGTCCGTAAAGTTCCCGTTAACTCATTAGAAACTTCCATTTTTTTAGCATGATCGCTATCTGGAACACTATTTAATTCTGTCCGAAGCTTTGTTACCTTTTCCAAGGTCCCCGCTTCATACTTGCTATAGCCCTTGACTGTTGAAATTAAGTTAGGGATCAAGTCGTTACGTCGTTGTAATTGAACATCAATCTGACTCCATGATTCTTGTGCGTGTGTCCGCAATTGAATCAAACTGTTGTAAAGGCCGGCATAAATAGCAATCAGCAAGACAATGACAACAATTATAATAATAAGGGTCATTTTTGTTCCTCCTCTAAAAAATATTTATCCTTAATTTTACCAAAAACTTAAGGATAGTGTGAAGCTTACCGAAGATTTTAGCAAAATATTATCTTTTTCGGTATGATAGAAGTATAAATGAGGTGATTACATGAACGTTTTATTTGTATGCTTAGGAAATATTTGTCGGTCACCAATGGCTGAGGCATTGTTTAAGCAAATGGTTGATGACGCAGGATTAAATGGCAAAATCAATGTTGATTCTGCTGGAACAAGTAACGAAGAAGAAGGAAACGGTCCTCACCCAGGTGCCACAAGGACAATGCACGCGCACGGTTTATCAACAGATGGCCTAATTTCACGTCCGATTACGCGGCAAGACTTCAATTGGGCTGATTACATCATCTGTATGGATAATATGAACAAGTACAACTTGCAACGCATTGCCCCAGCTCAGGACCGGGATAAAGTCCATTTAGCATATGAAGTAATTCCAGACAAAGCAGATCAAGAAATCCCCGATCCATGGTATACTCACCGCTTTGAAGATACTTACAATAGCCTAAATGAAACATTACCATTATGGCTGGATAAAATTACTAAAGAATTACACTAACAACAACTGATTGAATCCGGAAATTTCAACGACCCCATCTATTAGCTGGATCTTCATCAATGCGCTGTTATATAAATTTTCACACTTATTTTAAAGTCCTTGTGTTTTTATTAGTTTGAAATGAATTACAAATATTGGCAAAAACTGGTCAATAAAAAAGGAGAAGAGGTTAAGCAAAAATAAACTCCTCGACAAGGTAGTAGATTAAGAATAAACCGGTAAGGACGGATTATCGTTCAAACTTGAGCCTTGTACCGACGCGAGGCTAGTTCCACGTTATCTAGCTGTTATTAGTGAAAGCAGCTGAGAGGTTGTAACACAAGTCAGGTTCCTTTTACAAAAGACAAATAGCGCAGTACAACAATGGCCTCCAACGCTCGGTAAAACCGAACATTGGAGGCCTCTTGTTGCTTGCGGGAGAACGAGGCAGAAGTCATGAGTGACTTCTGCCTCATTCCCCCCTTATTTTTAACGACCTGTCGTATATTTCTCACTAAAATTCTTCTGTACTTTCTGTGGTGCTTGAGTAAATGGCTCGGATTTAACAAATTTTCCGCGAATCATCAATCGATTAGCACCAGTTGCATCACAGGTAATCAAAGTAATAATCTTCTCAGGCGTATTGTCTACCACATCCACACGGGTTGCCGCAATAAATTGACGTTGATAAATCTTATATTCATAAACGCGATCCATGTTTGTGATATAAATCATCTGGCCTACCTTAGCATGATAGTACAATGGTGAAAAGAGGATTTTACTCCCGTGGGCCATATTATGACCAGCTAACGCATAGTTGCCTTCCCCCATTTTCATGTCTGGACGAAGAGTTCCTGCTGCTAATGCGAGCGTTGTATTATCAACCCCATTGGCAATTGGAAGCGTCATCTTAATAGCGGGTACTGTAATTGCTCCAATGGTATTAATCGATTGCTTATTTGCACGAGCCTTCGCAGCTGTTTGGAGGTTAAGATCTTTAACACTTTGAAAATCATAGGTTGCCTTTTTCTTTTGGTTACTTTGAACCGTTTGGCGAGTAATCTCCGGTTTATAGCTCCCTACTATGTAAGACTTAATCTGTTGGTTAAAAATCAAAACAACTGATATCAATAACAGAATAACAACCGTTGTCCACCGTAACCATTCAAATGATCGCTTGTTATCTTTTTTCACGATATTGAGCCCCTTACTTTTTATTATAAATTTAGTATAGCTTGCTTAATTAGCTTTGAGTAGTCCCCTGCTTATTTTGTGAATTAGGGTTACCATTATCATTTAGATCTAGTAGGTATTCTTCAATTAACCGTACCACCTGTTTATTCTCTGGCAAGTTAGAGTGTTGGGCATCTTTTCCAGTAACAGTCATACTTGTATAATGAGCAACTTGTTTTTGGTAAATATACTTGCCGGCATCAACGCTTCCTTCTGGGACTAACCCATCTGAAGTATAAGTTTCTGTACCAGCGACAGAATAAACTAATAAATTTTTGGGAATTCGATTTCGATATTTTACAAAATCAGAAAACATTTGCGTTGGGTGATTCACAGAAGATTCTGCAAAGTTATATGGTGTACCCAAGGTCATCAATTTTTTAATTATGATTGTATCCTTATATTCAGTATAATAATGTTCAAGCCAATATGTCCAAACCAGACCACCATTAGAATGACCAAACGCCTTAAAATTATTGAAATTATATTCTTCAGTTAGCCGCTCGATAACTTGATTAACCATTTTAGCCTGCTTTTTAATATTTTGGTAACCATCATGGTTATTTTCAAAACCAATAACAATAATTGGTTCATTATCTCCCCGATTAATCCATCCTTCTGAAGTAATTTCCCCATTATTTTTGACTTTTAATCGTAATACACTATGTTTTTTGGGACTGTCCTCATTAATTTTTTTAATTAACGGATTAAAACGATTCTGAGTAGCTGAACTACCTGGCACCATAATTACTGGCGACATTCTCGAGTTATGCTGGGCAGCTAAAGATTTATTCGTATCTTTCATCCAAAAATATGCCGGAATAGCCATAAGAATCAAAAGAACCATTAAGCACACTAAGACTAAGTGACTATGGAGAGTTATTTTAGTTATTTTTCCCATGACTAACCACATCCTCTTCTTCGAGCGTCAAACGGTACTCAACCTTTAATGCTAATTTTACAAAGGGAAGATACGCAACAATATCTAACAAAAGCAAAATTAAAGTAAAAATAAGTGTTCCCCAGTTACCATTTGTCCCAAGAAATCCAATTAGTGGGCCTGGTGTTCCCTGAAGAACCGGATAAGGGGTTGACGGTATTATGTGAATGGCAATCGCTAAACTTGCAAGTAAAATATTTATAATCGGCAGAAATATAAATGGAACGATAAAGAGGGGGTTAAATAGAACTGGTAACCCAATGATTGTCGCATAGTTAAAATTAAAAAGCGTGGGTAAAACTGTCCAACGAGCAATTCGGTGCATATACGATCCATTAGAAGTCAAAAGGATTGCTACAATCAGTGCAAGGATTAAACCGTCACCCCCAAAATTAGCAAATGAATTATAGAGGGAACTTCCTAAATACTTATAAGGAACATTCCATGGGGTTCCGTGGGCAAGAGCATAGTTTAAGTTAACAGTAAATGATTCACCGGACATTGCCATTGTACTATATGGAACCCCTAATCCTAGCCAATCCATTAACGTTATACCGATTGATGCTAATAAAGTTAACCATAATTGACGATGCTCTTGCGCAGCACTAACTAATGAAGAATAGCTATTAAACCATGCATGATAGATTGTATTAGAATTTAAGAATATTGCTACTACTACCCCAAAACTAATACTAATAATCAGAGGCAATATAGAACTAAATGCTCGTTTTTGCAACAATCGTAATGAATTAGGATTACTTCCATTTTGCGGGAACGTTATTTGAGAAGGCGTTAGCACGCGATAAAACTGCCCGATCCCATATCCAAGAGCCAATACAAACAAAAGGCTATTACCGTTAAGCAGGCGCTGATAAAAATTAAAGGAAGGAGACGATGGTAACTTATCATATCGGTATGCCATTAAAAGAAGGGTTAAAATTGCTGTAATTCCCGCAAATTTACCATCGCGTTGATATAATTTAGCAGTAAGATCAGCTGCGATATAAACAATATAGACTCCTAAAATTCCTAACGTTAATTGGCCGATACTTGTTAACATAAAATCAATGAGCCGTAATACACTCTGAGGAATTCTATCCAGGAAAGCAATATTATAAATAAAGCCATCTGGTTTAAAAAATGTTTTTAAAATCATCTTCGCCATTGTTCCAATAAAAACAATTGGAAAAATTATAATCAATGTTTGGCGTATTATCCTCACAAAAGAATAATGATGAAGCGAAACAACTCGATTAATTATTTTTTCATACATAAGTAGACCTAACTTTCGCAACTATTAACATTATACATAAATAGTATCCTGCACACTTAAAGGTTCCAAGTAATCTCAATAAATAACTATTAAACAAAAACCGGAAAAACAATCAGTTTTCCCGGTTTCTTATTATTAAGAAGTTCGATTACTTGAGACCGTACTTCTTGTTGAACTTGTCGACAGCACCGTCGGCTTGAGTAAACTTTTGCTTACCAGTATAGAATGGGTGTGAATCTGAAGTAACTTCAACCCGAATTAATGGATATTCGTTACCGTCTTCCCACTTAACAGTTTCACTTGAAGTGGCTGTTGAGCCAGAGAGAAACTTGTAACCAGTAGATGAATCTTCAAAAACTACTGGATGATAATCTGGATGAATTCCTTGTTTCATAATTTATTACGCTCCTTTTGCCATGAATCATTGCCTGAAACATAGATAATCAACTTTAACAGGATACCACGATTTAAAGAAGTACGCAACTTCTAACCAATTTTTACTGAAGAATCGTCCTCAATAGAAACATTAGCATGAAGGCGATTAAGCTTCCATACAATCCGATCGTAACCACGTAAAATATTTCCAGCATTATTAATTATAGTCTGCCCATCTGCCATTAATCCAGCAATCGTCAAAGCTGCTCCTGCACGAATCTCACCTGCAAGGACCTCTGCGCCATGTAACTTTTCCGTATGTTTAACGACGATCATCCCATCATGCGCTTCTATCTTCATCCCCATTTTTTGTAATTGGGAAATATGCTTTACCCGCTTTGGATAAATAGTATCAACAATCGTACTATCACCGTCAGCACGCGACATCAACGGGGTAAGCGGTTGTTGTAAATCAGTAGCAAACCCAGGGAATGGCATTGTCTTAACAGTAACTGGGTGTAAGTGACTGGACTTTGGTACATAAATCTTATCACTATCGATTTGAAGTTCAACACCCATTTCAATCATCTTACTAGTAAATGATTCTAAGTGTTCAGGAATAACATTATGGATCATAATCCCATCACCAAGCGCTGCTGCTAATGATAAGTATGTTCCTGCTTCAATTCGATCAGCAATAATTGTATGAGTATTCATTGACTGGAGAGTCTTTACTCCAGTGATCCGGATCGTATCGGTTCCTACACCCCGAATTTTAGCGCCCATATTATTTAAAAACGTTGCTAAATCAATAATTTCTGGCTCACGAGCCGCATTTTCAATAATCGTTGTTCCTTCTGCGCGAACAGCTGCTAAGATAGCATTAATCGTTGCACCAACTGATACCATATCTAAAAAGATCCGAGACCCATGTAAGCCATTCGGCGCATCTAAATGGACAGTACCTTTTTCTTCGCTAACGGTTGCTCCAAGTGCTCTAAATGCTTTTAAGTGTTGGTCAATTGGGCGGGGGCCGATATTATCGCCTCCCGGAAATGTTAATGTCGCGCGATGGAAACGACCTAATAATGCACCCATAAAGTAATAGGAAGCCCGAAGACTTTTAATTGCCTTGCTTGGAAGTTCAGCTTCTACGATTTGTGTTGGATCAATATCTAAAACTCCGTGACTAAACTCGGACTTTACATTCATTGACTCCAAAATAATCATCAGATTGTGAACATCCAAGATATCTGGAACCGTGTCAAACTCTACAGGGGTATCCGCAAGAATAGCAGCTGGGATTAAAGCAACTGTACTATTTTTGGCACCACCGATCGTGACTTCGCCAGAAAGACGGTTTCCTCCTTGAATGATCATTTTCTTCATTTCTGCGTTTCCTCACTTAAAAATTTTAGTCTGTTTTTCATTTAAGCTAAGTTAATGATTATTTCAGTTACAAAACAGTCAACTGTAATGATAATGAAATATCAAAAGAATTACAACCTTTTATAAACAATCTTAAAAAAAATCATAAGGTCAGGCCCAAAATCAGCATATTTAACTTAAAATTTAACAATTATACTAAATTAAAAAACAAGAGAAGTGACGTTTTTGCCCCCATCTCTTGTATTAAATATATTATACACTTTAAATTTTTATTTGTCCTCAACAGCAGCTTTTACAAATGCAGCAAATAATCCCTCAGGGTGGTTAGGACGAGATTTGAATTCTGGGTGGTATTGAGCTGCCACAAAGAACTTCTTATCAGGAATTTCTACCACTTCAACTAAATTCCGATCTGGGTTCACTCCGGAAATAACCAAGCCATGATTCTCCATTTCTTGACGGTAGTCGTTATTAAATTCATAACGGTGACGGTGCCGTTCACTGATCATTGATTGATTACCATAAGCCGCTGCAGCAACCGTTCCTGGTTTAAGCTTACATGGATATGCACCAAGCCGTTGTGTCCCTCCCATGTCTTCAATATCAGCTTGATCTGCCATCAAGTCAATAATGTTGTGTTTAGTGTTTGGATCAAATTCAGTTGAGTTTGCGTCAGTGTAGCCTAACACATCCCGTGCAAATTCAATACATGCTGTCTGCATCCCTAAACAAATACCGAGGTAAGGAACATCATTTTCCCGCGCATACTGAATTGCAGTGATCATTCCTTCGACTCCCCGATTTCCGAAACCACCAGGAACAAGAATACCATCATAATCCTTCAAGGTCTCTTCAACATTTTCTGGCGTAATGTTTTCAGCATTAAAGTGGTCAATCTTCACCTTAGCATTTACAGGATAACCGGCGTGACGCAATGATTCATTAACAGAAATATAAGCATCCTGTAAGTCAGTATACTTACCAACCATCGCAATCTTAACGGTCTTCGTTAAGTCATGTTCGATATGATTTACCATTTCTGTCCATTCTGTCATGTCAGCTTCTGGTACAGCTAAACCAAAGTGGTCGACAACTAATTGATCCATTCCTTGTTTTTGTAAGTTCAATGGAATTTCATACAGGGTATGGACATCCATTGATTCAACAACAGCCTTAGGATCAACGTCACAGAATAAGGCGATCTTCTTTCGCATATCATCTGTGATTGGTTGTTCTGTCCGCACAACTAAAATATTAGGTTGAATTCCTAAACCACGTAATTCGCGCACACTATGTTGGGTTGGCTTAGTCTTCATTTCACCAGCAGCCCGAAGATATGGTACTAAGGTAGTATGGATATACAGTACATTTTCACTGCCCACTTCTTCTTTCATTTGGCGAATTGCTTCCATAAATGGTTGAGATTCAATATCCCCAACAGTCCCACCAATTTCGGTAATTACAACTTCAGCATCGGTACTTTCACCGGCACGCTTAATCTTGTCCTTAATAGCATTAGTGATATGGGGAATAACTTGTACTGTTCCCCCAAGATAATCCCCACGGCGTTCCTTGCGAAGAACTTCAGAGTAGATTTTACCCGTTGTAACATTTGAATATTTATTTAGATCATTATCGATAAAACGTTCATAGTGACCAAGGTCCAAATCTGTTTCGGTTCCATCATCAGTCACAAACACTTCACCGTGTTGGTATGGACTCATCGTACCGGGATCGACATTGATATAAGGGTCAAATTTTTGAATTGCAATTTTTAGGCCCCGATTTTTTAATAATCGTCCTAAAGAGGCAGCAACGATTCCCTTTCCTAATGATGATACAACTCCACCAGTTACAAAAATGTATTTCGTCATTGTCGTCTACTCCTTTTTTATATTTGTGGGTGCGATAATAGAAAAACTCCCTATTTCAAATAAAGCAATGAAACAGGGAGCTTATTTATCTACGAACTTATTGGCCTGTCTTTACAGGCGCCCAAGAAAGATAATACAGGGTCAACAAATAATAGTCAAGCTCAAAGTTGAAAATTATTCATCATCCTCGTCATCGTCTTCCTCATCATGTAATTCTGACAGTTGACCTTCGATACCATCATCAAGATCATCATCGTCATCACTGAAGTCATCAGCGTCATCATCATAATCTTCATCGTCATCAGTGTCATCGTCAGTATCAAGATCCTCATCTTCAGGATCATCATTATCATAGTCAATTACATCGTCATCGTCATCGGTGTCTGCGAGGAAAGCATTGACTTTACGCCGCTTCTTCTTTGGACGATCATCCTCTTCATCTTCTTCGTTTTCACCAACCGTGGCTTCATCGATAGATTCGAATGGGTACCAAGCACGCAGACCCCACGTGTTGTCACCAAGGGAAATAAAACTGCCATCAACATTTAAGTCAGTATAAAACTGTGCAAGACGCTCACGAATTTCCTCATCGCTCTTACCCAGATATTGCTGAACCTCGTTGGTCAAATCAACAAACGCCATTGCTTCTCCATGGTGAGCTAAAATAGCGTGTGCGACTTCAATCATTGAAAGTTCTGATTTGTCCTGACCGTCAAAAACCTTTAAATCCAAATTGGTGCACATCCCTTCAAAAAGTCTAAACTACATCATACAATATTAAGCGCTAAATTGCAATTCTAGTTGATAACTCCCTATTAATTGTCCCGCTTGTTTTAGTTGATACTTAACAGAAAGGTGACCAGCTGGGGCCTTTACATCAACGTATTTTTCCAAACTTTCTGTTAACACCTCAATTTTAATCATGCCGTATCCTGTTTGATACCGCATGATGGTTTCTTGTGTTGGGTCTAAAAATAGGTTTGTTTCGACATTTCCACGCCTTCTTAAACGGATCAACTCATCTTCAAATTTAATTTGCACAGGAGTTTCTTGCCCGTCTTGGTGTTCAATGTACCGTAAATAATACTTACCATTCATTTCAACAAAAGTACCTTCTTCGGTAAAGGTAAATTTTTCTTGCTGTCCATTCTGATCAATGATCGTTGAGAGATCTACATGGACAGGAATTACGCTTTTGATAATAAACTCCTCCTTTCGCTTTTCTCATCGCCATTATTATACTCTTTT
Organism: Limosilactobacillus agrestis; assembly: GCF_014145585.1. Taxonomy (GTDB): domain Bacteria; phylum Bacillota; class Bacilli; order Lactobacillales; family Lactobacillaceae; genus Limosilactobacillus; species Limosilactobacillus agrestis. The sequence goes on along the minus strand of NZ_JACIVF010000011.1, from coordinate 29,440 downwards.
TACTAATAAATACCCCGTGAAACGTCCATGTTCTCACGAGTTCTTGTATAATATAGATATATTATTTCACAGAAAAGAAGAAGTACGATGCCTAATTTTAAGAATCAATGTTTTCAACAGTTTATTCAACCTTTATCTCCCTCAGACAATCTTTCATCTTTCATCTATACCAACGCTTTGTTACGTTCAGCCAACGACCTTAAATTCCCCCTTCTTCATTTTTGGACATTAGAAGATACGGTTATTTTAGGATTAAAGGACCAACGATTGCCCCATTTATCAACAGCCCTTAATTTGCTTACTCATCGTGGTTTTCATTATTTTATACGTAATTCAGGAGGATTGGCAGTTGTTAGTGACGACGGTATCTTAAACTTGTCAATTTTCTATCCTTGGCATCTTGAGGATCATGAATTAACTATTGACGAAGCCTACCAACGAATGGTTAACCTAATCCAGGAGGCCATCCCAAACTTAAAAATTGCTACTGGTGAAATCACCCATTCGTATTGCCCGGGAAGTTTCGATATCAGCGTTAACGGCAAAAAAATCGGTGGTATTTCTCAACGACGGAACAAAATGGGCGTTACGGTAATGCTCTACTTAAGTATTTGCGGTAATCAACAAGAGCGTGGAAAACTAATTCGTGATTTTTACGATACTGGCCTGCAACAAAATCAAAATAAGTGGCATTTTCCAGACGTTTGGCCAGGAGCAATGACAACTATTTCTAAAGTTCTCAACATTCAATTAAATGTCCCCGACGTAATTCAACAAATCCAAGCAGTTGTACCACTTACTGCTCCTGATAGTCTTAATAATTTAATGTGGTCACCTAATTTTATATCTACCCTCAATAGAGAACTAATCAGCATGGAACGTTTACAAGAACGTCTAAAGAAAGAAGGTTAATATGAATTACTTTTATGACGAAAAGCTACACCGTGAAAAGGTTTTTCGTGATCCAATTCACGGACAAATTATTGTCGATAATCAAATTATTATGGACTTAATTAACACTCCCGAGTTTCAACGATTGCGACGAATTAAGCAACTAGGAACATCATCTTTTACCTTTCATGGGGCTGAGCATTCCCGTTTTGGTCACTGCTTGGGAGTCTATGAAATCACTCGCCAAATGTGCAACTATTTTCAGCGTAATTACCCTTGTCAACATCCTGATGATGGGCTTTGGGATGACCATGAACGGCCAGTTGCTTTATGCGCAGCCCTCCTCCACGATTTAGGGCACGGTCCTTATTCCCACACCTTTGAGCATATTTTCCATACCAACCATGAACAAATCACTCGGCAGTTGATCACTGATAGTAGCACTAATATCAACAAAATACTGCGACGTGTCTCACCTGACTTTCCGCACCAAGTTGCTAGTGTGATCGACCATACTTATGAGAATCCTCAAGTAGTTCAGATGATCTCAAGTCAAGTTGATGCGGACCGGATGGACTACTTACAACGTGACGCATATTATACGGGAACAAACTACGGAAAGTTTGACCTTGATCGGGTTCTCCACGTTATGCGCCCCGTTAAAAGTGGCATTGCATTTGAAATTTCGGGAATGCACGCAGTAGAAGATTATATTATCAGTCGGCTACAAATGTATCTTCAAGTCTACTTTCATCCTGTTTCGCGTTCGATGGAAGTTATCTTAGACCACCTCTTAATGCGGGCAAAATATATTTACCAGCACCCGAATGACTTTGAGCCTGATTTTACCCCCCATATGCTTATGCCTTTTTTTAATGGTAAATTCACCCTTGATGACTATTTAGCGCTTGATGACGGTGTTTTAACCACTTATTTTATTCATTGGACACATTCCCGTGATGAAATTTTAAGTGATCTTGCTAGTCGTTTTCTTAACCGTCGCCCATTTAAATCAGTCATTTATGATAAAAATACACAAAAGCTTTTACCAACTTTAAGAAAACTAATCCAAACCGCTGGATTTAATAGTCAGTATTACACCGCAGTTAACGATAGCTTTAAACTTCCATACGATACTTATCATCCTCAAGATTCTAATGCTCAAACCCAAATCGAGCTTCTCCAACCCAACGGTGATTTTATCGAACTATCCCAAGTTAGCACCTTAGTCGCTAGCGTATCAGGACGAGAAGCCGGAGATCAACGGTTCTTTTTCCCAAAAGAGATGCTTGAAATGCGAAACAATATCGAAATTTTCGAACCAATCTATGAAGAATTTCAAAGCTATATCAAGAATAATCATATTATTAACCCAAAGGAGCAAAAATAATGGCAATTAAATTAGTCGCAATCGATATCGACGGAACATTAATCAATGACCAGCGTGAAATCACACCACAAACTGTTGCCGCAATAAAAAAAGCCAGCGCACAAGGAGTAAAGATCGTCCTATGCACTGGCCGCCCAATGACCGGCGTAAAAGCATACCTTAACCAATTGGGCTTAAATGATTCAGATAACGAATTTGTTATTAGCTTCAACGGTGCCCTAGCTCAATCAACCAGTGGCAACGTCTTGGTTAATTACACAATGTCTTTCAATGACTATGCCGACTGGCAAACTTATTGTATTAAAGAAGGCATCAAGTCTCAAATTGAAACCCGAGATTACATCTACACAATTAATCGAGATCTAAGTCCATATACCGTCTACGAGTCAGATCTTGTAAGTATGCCAATCCGTTACCGCACCTTTGAAGAACTTTCCAAAATGCAAGATCAATACGTTATCGCCAAAGCAATGATGGTTGATACTAAAGAACAAATTGACAAAGCATGGACAGAGTTTCCGGCAGAAATGCGTGATCGCTTTTCAATTGTCCGCAGCGAAGACTTTTATTTGGAATTTATGAATAAACAAGCAAGTAAAGGAAATGCCCTTCAATTACTTAGTAAAGAACTAGGAATTAAAAAAGAAGAAGTAATGGCTCTCGGTAACGCGCAAAACGATGATTCAATGATCGAATTTGCTGGCTTGGGAGTAGCGATGGGAAACTCAATTCCGGATACCCTAAAAATTGCTGATGTTACAACTAGTGATAATAATCATGATGGCGTTGGTCAAGCAATCGCAAAATATGTCTTAAAGTAAAATAAACGGTGGAAACGAGACAGAAATCACTCGTGACTTCGTTTTCCGATGCGAAGCTAGCCTTGGGAAGCCCCCGCAAGCAATAATAGGCCTCCAATGTTCGGTTTTACCGAGCGTTGGAGGCCATTGTTGTACTGCGCTATTTGTCTTTTGTGAAAGGAACCTGACTCATGTCATAGCCCCACCGTTTTTTAATCATGTTCTCGATGCCACTCCATTTGCGCCTGAAAACGTGGCTCTCGGCCCTGGATACTAGGATGATAAAATGTTTGGCAACTTTGTTCCAAGTAGTCCCAAATTAATGGTTGCAGCTAGTCACTCATTATGATTTTACGAATAACCTTCCCTTTTTCAGGTAAATGTTGGTGCCCAACAAATCCATCAATGTTGGTTGGGCAAACTCGATTAGCTAACGGAATATTTTTATAATTAGCTTGGTTAAACAACAATTCCTGGTGCATAACCATCCTTTCTTAATTAAAAAAATAAGAGATAAGCCCTTACAAACCCTATCTCTTACTTTTCATTACGTTTTAGTTAAGCGATTTTTGTTACTGCCCCAGTTTGACTGTTATATTGGTAAATACCAATTAAGCTTGCAACAGTATTATCACTATTGTTCTGCCGAACTTCAAACTTATAAACATTACCATCCTTACCTGTTGGCATAATTTGGTAACCTTGAGAACCACTGAAGCCCATCTTATTAGCAAATTGTTGTACTACATTATCACTAGTTGCATCAGATGCAGCTTGGTTAGCAGCAGGAGTCGATTGTTGAGTTGATGAGTTTGTAGAACCTGCCTTCTTATTAGTAGATGATGAAGTTTGTGAGCTATTAGAACCTTGGGCAGAGCTTACCTTGCTTTGTAAGTCAGCATATGCATTGCGCATCGCTGTACTAGTTGATTTTTGTGACTTCAAACTATTCTTAGCACTATCATAATCACCGTTTTCATATGCCTTTTGAGCATCCATGTAGCTTTGTAAATCATCAGCAAGTGCTTCCGTTTGGGCATTATGATCATTTAATTGGTTTAACTGTTCATATGCTCCTTCATAATCATGATTTTGAATGAGCTTATTAGCTGTACGATAAGCCTTTGAAGCTTTACTTTCGGAAGAACGGACAGACGATGTGCTGGAAGAGCTTGTATCACTACTTGACGCAGATTGTTTACCACAACCAGCTAGGGCAAAGATAGTAGCGACCGCCGCTGTTCCAACCATTGCTTTTTTGAAAAACTTAATTGTTGTCATTTTTCTCCTCCTTATTTCACATCGTATTATAACATGAATTGATAATGACTGTTTGTCTTTCCTCAAACTTTATATTCTTTTAAAACAAGAACGGCCGAAAGAAAACGAAAATGTTTTTCCTTTCGACCTCACTCTATTTACTAAATTCAAATTCCAGTTTACTTAAAATTACTTCTTCACTAACTGTGCACTTTGGAATACTTGCTTAAAGAGTGGACTAACAGGACGATTTTCGTTAATCCGCTTAATTGCATCCCCGATTAGTGGAGCAACCGATACCTGCTTGATTTTATCGATTTGTTTTTCCTTTGGCAATTGGATTGAGTCCGTCACAACCACTTCTTTAAGTGGCGCATTCCGTAAACGTTCAATTGCTGGGCCAGATAATACCGCATGAGTACATGATGCGTAGACTTCTTCTGCTCCTGCATCTATCAATGCTTGCGAACCTAAACTAATAGTTCCTGCAGTATCAATCATATCATCAATCATAATACATTTCTTGCCCTTAACGTCCCCAATAATATTCATGATTTGCGCAACGTTCGCCCGTGGACGCCGCTTATCAATAATCGCAATTGGCGACTTTAAGAACTCAGCAAGTGCTCGTGCCCGTGTTACTCCACCATGATCAGGAGAAATAACAACTGCATTTTCAGCAACACCCTGGTTGATAAAATACTCTGCTAAAAGAGGAGCACCCATCAAATGATCAACAGGGATATCAAAGAACCCTTGAATTTGTGCGGCATGAAGATCAAGTGCAATAATCCGATCAACACCGGAATTTTGCAACATATTAGCAACTAACTTCGCAGTAATTGGTTCACGGCTCCGTGCTTTCCGGTCTTGACGGGCATAACCATAGTATGGCATCACCACATTAATCGTCTTGGCACTAGCACGACGCAGCGCATCGACCATAATTAACAACTCCATTAAATTGTCATTAACTGGTGCCGACGTCGACTGGATGACATAAACATTGTCTCCCCGCACACTTTCCTCAATATTAATTTGGATCTCACCATCACTAAAACGATTAACAGATAATTTTCCTAAATCAACACCGACATGCTTAGCGATCTTTTCTGCTAAGGGACGGTTTGAATTTAACGCAAAGATTTTTAAATTTTGATCAAAATATTGCTGTGTCATTAGGTCCTCCGCTGATTAATAAAAGTTATACTACTACCATTTACATAATATAAATTAGTGAGGCAAAAAGCAAGTTACCACGGGAGCTTCTTAGCATAATTTTCTTTATTAATCTGCCGTGCCCGGGCAATTGCCATATCATATTGTTCCGTACTATCCGTGATGGTCGAACCAGCAGCTACAAATGAATCTTTAGCAATATTAACCGGAGCTACTAAGTTACTATTACTACCAATAAATGCATGGTCACCTACATTGGTATGGTGCTTATTCGTTCCATCGTAGTTAACAAAGACCACTCCACAGCCAACATTAATATTCTTGCCTAAAGTAGCGTTACCAATATAAGTCAAGTGACCAACCTTTGTTCCTTCACCGATGTAAGCCTTCTTAACCTCACAGAAATTACCAATATGAACATTTTCACCAATTTCTGCTTCTGGACGGAGATGGCTATTAGGACCAATATCACTACCATTATGCATTTCTGCTCCTTGAAGGGTAGAAGAAATAATTTTCACCCCATCGTGAATCTTGGAATCAGTAATTCGCGAACCAGCACCAATATAACAATCATTACCAATTTCTGTATGGCCCTTGATTACAACGCCACCCTCAATAACTGTATCGCGACCGATCTTAACATCCGCATCGATATAAGTTGCTTCAGGATCAATCATTGAAACTCCTTCACGCATCCAATGAGTATTAATCCGGTTACGCATTACCTTATTTGCGCGGGCAAGGGCAACACGATCATTTACACCCATCGATTCATCAAAGTTATCCATCTTGTAGGCTGTTACGATTTCATTTTCTTGCTTTAGAATACCGATAACATCAGTTAAATAATATTCACCTTGCGCATTATCATTCGTAATTTTACTAAGGGCTGCAAACAATTTCTTATTATCAAAACAATAAACCCCAGTATTGATTTCCTTAATTGCTTGCTCTTGAATAGTAGCATCCTTTTGTTCAACGATTCGTTCGACAATTCCAACATCATTGCGGACAATCCGGCCATAACCAGTTGGATCAGGCGCAATAGAAGTTAAAATAGTTGCTGCCGCATGCCGCTGTTCATGATATTCAAAGAGCTTTTCAAAGGTCTCGGCAGTAAATAAAGGCGTATCACCACTAACAATAATTGTTTCGCCATCTTCATTTGCCAAAAGGTCTTTTGTTTGCATTACTGCATGCCCAGTTCCCAGTTGTTGTTCTTGGAGAGCATACTTAGTACGATGACCTAATTGTTGCTCAACTGTTTCAGCACCAAAACCAACAATCGTAATGATATTGTCAATTTGGGCCTTTTCCAATTGGGTTAAAACATGCTCAACCATCGTCTTACCACAAACCTGGTGTAAAACTTTGTATAACTTTGAGCGCATCCGTGTACCTTTACCAGCAGCTAAAATAATTGCATTACGTTTTGTCATTTCCTAATTCTCTACTTTCTTATCAAATACGTTTTCCATGAAACTCCCTGCTTGGGCTGCGATCTTCTTCCCAGTACCATCTTTGGTTTCCACTTTGATTAATGAAGTACAATTATCCACTAACCGTTGATCGTTTACTGGACGGCCTTCTGCAAAAACAGTAATCCCGGCTAAGTTAGCATCAAATTCTTTAATCAACGATTTCATTCCATTAATCGTGCCGCCACCCTTCATAAAGTCATCGACAACAAGAACATTAGCCCCGGCTGATAACGTCCGCCGGGATAATTCCATCTTCTTTATTCGTTGGACAGAGCCGGAGACATAATTAACACTCACAGTAGGCCCTTCAGTAATATGCGAACTGTTACGAACAATAACAAATGGTTTATTCATGTACATCGCAACACTTTGGGCAATCGGAATTCCTTTAGTCTCAACTGTCATAATAACATCAACATCAGTATCAACATATTGAGTAGCAATTAACTTACCAATCTGCCGCAAAATTTCTGGTTGGCCAATTAAATCTGATAAGTAAACATAGCCGCCTGGCAACAAACGTGAGTCATCATTAACTCGGTCAACCAAGTTATCAATGGCCACTTGAGCATTTTCTTTAGAATAAAAAGGCGTTAATACCGCGCCACCACTTGCTCCAGGAATCGTCTCTAATCGTCCTTGTCCCCAAGTTTGGAAGGTATGTTTAACAATCCCTAAATCTTCACTGATTGATGACTTAGCAGAACCGTAACGTTCACCGAAAAACTTCAACGATACTAATGATCGCGGATGTTCAAGCAAGTAACGTGTCATATCCACTAGTCGGTTACTCCGTCTAATTTTCATGTTTTTCTCTGCCTTTCAAAAAGGATTAATTAACATTGATTTTAACATAAAATGTTCGGATTTTCGGTAAAAAATTTAGTGTTTACTGAGAAAAAAGGAAGTTTGAAATAACACTTCAACCTTCCCAATAATTAAATTAATTTGATTCGATAAACTTATTATAAACCAAAGCTGCTGCATAGATAATAACTTCAATTACTGCAATAAAGAAACTCACTGGCCAATCTGTCAAATATCCAAGAAAAAGGCCTAGCCATGTTCCTAACAGTGAAAATAAAATCGCTAGAATAATCATCCGTGCTACACCATGTGTAAAATATTTAGCGCTAGCAGCTGGTAATGTTAGGAGAATAAAAATTAACAAGGAACCAACTATCTGAGCGGCGACACTAACGCTCAACGCAAGGAGTAACAAAAAAACAACCGAAATGACTGTTTGATTTATTCCGCTGACTTGCGCCCCAATTGCATCAAAAGAGTCAAACTTAAGTCGACGATACATCAACAACAAAATAATCAACACAAGGATGGACAGGTAGACAAGTTGCCATACCTCATTCAAACTAATTCCAACCACACTTCCAAATAAAATACTTGTTGCTGAGCTAGCTGACTGACTACTCAAAGATAAGAAAAGGATTCCTAAACCAATGAATAGGGCAGAAACCGCACTAATAACCGCTTCTCGTCGTGATTCTTTTATACTCATTTGGCCAACAATGACTGAACTTAACATCGTAAACAAAATCATTCCATTTAACGCTGACCACCCAGCAAAAACAGCAAAAGCACCACCAGCAAACCCAATTTCAGACAGAGTATGCGTTAAGAACGATAAATTTCGGGCAACAACAAAGACTCCAATAATTCCACAAATAATTGCAATAAATGTACTGGCGACAAATGCGTGACGCATAAAACTTAAAGTTAACATTAATTTTTATCCCCCTTTACCGGACTGGGCAACTCGTTAATTGGCCCAGTGGAATAAGTACCGGGAGAGAGGTACAAAAAACGTGTCCCATATTGCTCTGCTAGGTCCCAATCATGAGTGATAAACATTACACTTAGGCCATTTTGTTGGAAACGAGCTACCAGATCGAGCAATTCATACTTCATTTCATTATCCAGACTTGCCGTTGATTCATCCAAAATAAGGAGGTTCGGGTTAGGCAATAAAGCTTGAGCAAGATATGCCCGCTGCTTCTCACCACCTGATGCCAAGCCAAGCGGACGTTCAGCAATCTTTATTAGATTGTTTTCACGAATCATCCTGTCAACACGGTTTCGTTCGCTTTTAGTCAGCCATGGCAGAAGACGTGGTTTAGTATTTAAAGCAACAAAATCGCGGATAGAAAGCGGATATTCCTCATCAATATTACGAAATTGAGGAACATAGCCAATTCGGGTACTGGGTGGAATACTTATTGTCCCCCTTTTTGGTTTTAAAAACCCAAGTATCGAGCGAACAAGCGTCGTTTTCCCCACCCCATTTTCACCGACTACAACTAAAAAGTCTCCTTCATTAACGGAAAAACTTAAATGATCGATTACCGTATGATTCCCATAAGCGATCGTTAAATCATCAACTGATACAACTGCCATTATTTTCTTAATTCTCCTTTTGTTGAATGCGTGATAATGCTTGGTATTGTTTGAGCATCCACTGCCTATAGTCATCCCCATTTGGCTTTGTTTCCGTTACCTTTAATACTGGAACATCATGTTCATGGGCAAGTTTAACTAAATTATCAACAACCTTATCATTTGTCTGTGAATTATCAACGAAGAAGGCAATCTGGTGATTAATGATCGCTTGTTGAATTTCTTCAATATCTTTAGGAGATGGATCATTTCCATCTTCAACAGCTTTTTCAAAATGCTTGTCCATAATTTGATAACCAGCATTTTCTAAGGCATAATCAAAAACTGGTTCACTTACTGCCACGCGATTAGAGCTAGGATTTACCTGGCGCTTAACTTTTGCTATCTCTTCATTAAGCGGTTTAAGAGAAGCTAAATATTTTTGCGCGTTCTTTTGGTAATCTTTAGCATGTTGTGGATCAAGTTTACCATATTGAGTTGCAAGATCATTTGCTAACTTTTCGACTGTCGCAGGTGCATACCAAATATGCTCATTATCGCCAGCTTTCTTTCCGGTTAAGGATGCCACATTAATTACCTTAACCTTGTTATGATTACTGCTTGATTTAACGAGCTTGTTTACCCAGCTATCATAGCCGAGACCATTTTCAATTACTACATTGGCTTTCGCAACTTGCCGTGCTTGCTTAGTATTGGGTTGATAATCATGAGGATCAACTGAAGCATTGTCAATAAACGAAACTACTTGACCATGATTGCCGGCCACTTTTTGTGCTACTTCACCATAAAAATTTAATCCTGTTACCACCCTAATCGGTTTCTGATTTTTCCCCAGTGATTTCCACGGAACAAAAGATAAGCCAAGAATTATAACCAACAAAGCAACAATACTACTAACACCGATAAGATATCTTTTCATTTTTTCCTCTCTTAATCGTAACAGTTACTATTTAGAATAATGAATATCATATCGAATTTTATGTTCGATTGCAACTATAAAAACAAAAGGACAAGGAGAGAGGCCCTTCTTTCCTCTCTCCTTGTCCTTTATTATGATCAAAGCAAAGTTACAACATGAACATCTCGACAAAATCCACGAATACTATTTTGAATCCGTCTTGCTCGTGATTCCGTATGGCAGATTGCGAATACAGTTGGGCCGGTCCCACTCATTTGCGCAACGTCAGCCCCCAATTCTTTCATCTTATTCTTTAGGCGGCCAATTTCCGGATAGACATTCATCGTTAAGGGCTCTAAAACATTTCCCATATATTTTGTTGCTGCTTGCCAATCCTCTTCTTTTAACTTTACAAGCAAAGCCTCATTATTAAGATGGTGGAGTTTTTCATAATTAATTTGCCGCAAGATCTGCGGTGTGGATACACTGATCTTTTGCTTTGCAATCACTGCCCAATAATGCGGCTGCGGTGGTAATAATTCAATTTTTTCACCATGACCAGTAATGTGGGCTAATTTGTTGTATATACAATATGGAACATCAGAATCAATCGTTAATGCTATCTTTGCCAGTTCCGATAAACTTAAACCCAACCGCCAAATATTATTTAACGCTCGCAAAACCGCTGCTGCATCTGAAGAGCCACCACCTAATCCGGCAGCTACCGGGATTTGTTTCTTAATCCGAATCGTAACGCCATCTTTACAATGGAAACGACTGCGTAAAATATGAGCCGCTTGATATGCTAGGTTACGTTGATCATTTGGTAAAAAGCTACTGTTTGTATAGACTTTAATTGTTGCAGGGCGCCGATGTGTCTCAACAGTTACATAATCAGCCAGGTCTGCCGAGACCATTACCATATCCCATTGAGGAGAACCATCAAAATATCGCATCGGCGTGTCTAAACTCAAATTCAATTTTGCTGGTGCTTTTTCTGTAACTATCATCCGGCATCCCTCCTTATTTGTAATAATTTAGTTAGTTAAATTATACTAACGGAACTATAATCCTTGCAACCACTGTTTCCTAACTAATCTGCAAGCAAAAAGGAGTGATTAAAAAATGCCTTCCCTTTGAAAGGTGTTTTTTAATCACTCCTATTATTTTTAAATATGAATTTTAATTTTTATTGGCTTATTCTGCTTCATCGAAGTCAATTGAAATATTTTGCGTTAATAAATCAGTATAACTATAGGAAACTCGATCCAATGTTCCCTGTTCATCGTTTAAATGAATAATAAATACTGCAGGATAAGTCTTGCTTAAAATACCGTGATGGGTGGTAATACGTTTACGTCCAGCTTGCGCTTTTACTAAAACATGCTTGCCAATCCGTTCATCTAGCTTCTTTTTAATTTCTACAATGCTATTAGGCACGACCTCTTCACCTCACTGTAGATTAGCATACTCTTTTTTTCTACAAAAATCAAAATTTTACCATACTATTTTATAACGGTCAACTCTCTTTTTACAAGAGTTTTTGATGATGAAGAGCATTCGCAAGCTCCACAAATTGTTCGAGGGTTAACTTTTCCGGACGAATTTGTGGGGAAATGCCTAACTGGGTTAAAACAGTAGTTATTTTCTCTTTTACTGCTGGATCTTTACCAATTACACTTTGCAAGTTATTCCAAAGACTCTTGCGACGATGAGCAAAGCATCCTCTGATAAAGCCAAATAGTTTTTGCTTATCAAAAGGCTGCACGGGAAGCGGTTCTGTCCGTGGCGTTAATACAACAATCGCGGAATCAACATTAGGCGCCGGCACAAATACTTTCCGTGAAACATCAAAAGCAATTTTTGCCCGCATTTGATATTCAATAGCCAACGTTAAAGCTCCATATTGTTTAGTTCCTGGTTTAGCCGTGAGTCGTTGAGCGACTTCCTTTTGCATCATTACACAAATTGTTGCCCACTCAACAGGACTAGCCAGTAAATTCATTAAAATCGGACTTGTAATGTAATACGGAAGATTAGCAACCACCTTAATCGGACGACTAGGATCCTTAAATTCTTGTTTAATTAGTGCTGGCAAATTAGCTTGTAGCACGTCTTGATTAATCACTTTGACATTATCATATGGTGATAATACTTCTTTTAAGACCGGAATTAAATCCTGATCAATTTCTAGAGCTAGAACTTCCCCAGCTGCTTGTGCTAATTGCTCTGTTAAAGCACCAATACCAGGACCGATTTCAATTACATTGTCATTAGCTGTAATTTCCGCCGCCTCAACGATATTTTTTAGGACATTTAAATCAGTAAGAAAATTCTGTCCGAAACTCTTCTTAGTTCGGATTCCATACTTTTCCATTATCGCGCGCGTACGCGTTCGACTACCAATTTCTGGTGAATTACTCATGATCTTCCTCCTGATTTATTTGCTTAATTGCTTGTTCAAATGTTGCTCGATCAACTTGAAACATGTTTAGGCGGTGAATCAATTGTTTCCCATTTCCATAGCCGATTCCAAGTAATTGTCCTAACTTTTCACGCCGTTTTCGGGAATCCGATTGACCTGTTAATCCCTCTTTTTGCAAGTCTTCGCGCTTGAAAACCTGCTGGGGGGTCGTTGTTTGTGTGTAAAGGTGCTCTAAAGCTGACTTTATGACTACCGGCGCTGCATGCTCAACGCCTAAGCTGCCATGGGCTTCGGTTGGCACACCGTCTTTTCGCCTAATAAAAGCATGTTTCACTCCGGGGATTGCCTCACTAATTATCTTTCGAATCCGTTCCCCATTAAAGTCGGGATCAGTAAAAACAATTAGGCCCCGACTGGTTTGTAATTTTTTCAATTTTGCCAAGTCAGCTGTTGAAATTGCCGACCCATTTGTTTCGTAAGTATCTGCATCAACAGCCTTTAAGATTTGCTTCGTATCATCTTTACCTTCAACAACTATAACTTCTTTTATTCTAATCATAGGCCTCTTTCTTTATTTTCTAAAAATAAGTGGCGGGCGTTCGTAAATGTTTTATATGCTACCTTTCCCGCATCGACTTGCTTTAAATTAGCGATTGCATCCACCGTAAACTTAGTAAAGCCGGGTTCATTTTGCTTTCCACGGTATGGGAAGGGGGTAAGATAAGGAGCGTCTGTTTCAACCATCATCTTTTCAAGGGGAACAGCTAATGCAGCTTCGTGGACTTCTGTTGCGTTTTTGAAGCTTACGACACCACTAAAAGAAATCATCATCCCGAGACCCATAAATTTCTCTGCCCATTCTGGTGTCCCGTTAAAGCTATGCATCACCCCACCAAATTCATCAACATGAGCATTACGCAAAATTTCATACGTGTCAGCTAACGCATCCCGGCAGTGAATTGAGACTGGTAATTTAAGTTTGCGCGCCCATTCAAGCTGCTCAGCAAAGATTTCTTGTTGCCGTTTGTGAGGAGAATGCTCATCATTATAATAGTCTAAGCCAATCTCGCCAATTCCCACCACTAAGGGATCTGTTAATTGATGCTCTAACTCTTTCTTGGTCTCGCCATTCCACGTAGCAATGTCTTCTGGATGCCAACCAATAATTGGGTGAAGGTTATCATACTGGTGTCCCAACTTTAAAGCACGGGTATTTAACAGCTGATTAGAGCCAACAATATTCATCTCCGTCACGCCATAATGAGCAGCACGGTTAATAAATGCAGGCACATCATCATAAAACACATCGTCATTTAGGTGGGTATGGGAATCATAAACCAGCTGCTGGTGTTGATGATTGCTCACTTTATTCAACGCCCATTCCAGGCACTAAATTATCAGGAACAGTTACTACTTGCACATTACCGTCCTTTTCAGCAGATAAGAGCATTCCTTGGCTTAATTCTCCCCGCATTTTCCGTGGTTTCAAGTTAGCAACAATCAAAACTTTCTTCCCTACTAAAACAGAAGGATCTGGATACCATTTAGCAATTCCAGAAAGAATTTGGCGACCTTCTTCCGTCCCATCATCCATGTGGAATTTAAGAAGCTTATCAGCGCCTTCTACATGGTCGGCAGCAGTAATTTGCGCAACTTTTAATTCAACCTTGTCAAAGACATCAATCCGAATTGGCTTTTTACCATCGTTTTTCTCTTCTTGCGCTGTCTCTTGAGCTTTTTCTTTTGCTTCAGCCATTGCCTTTCTTCCCTTCTTCTTTTCATTTGCTGTCATCTTACTCTTAATAAATTCAACTTCAGCCTTTACATCTAAGCGTGGGAAGATCGGAGTTCCTTTAGCGACAACCTGAGCCTCTGCTGGGAAATCATTAAATTGAAGATCAGTTAATGACAAGTTAGTCCCTTCAATTCCAAGTTGTTCAACAATTTGTTTTGGTGCGTTCGGCATAATTGGTTGAATTAAGGCTGCAATAATTCGCAAACTCTTTGCTAGATGGGTCATCACATCAGATAATACAGCCTTCTTACTGTCATCTTTTGCTAATACCCATGGTTCAGTTTCGTCAATGTACTTGTTAGCACGACTAACTAGCTTCCAAATAGTTGCCAACGCTTCAGCAAATCGTGTTTTATCCATTAATTCTTTGTACTCAGCGATTACATCACTAGCAGTTTGTTCTAAATCAGCATCAAAATCAGTGGTTGCATCATTAGTGCCAACCAATTTACCGTTTTGATACTTATTAATCATCGCAACAGTCCGATTAAGCAAGTTTCCTAGATCGTTAGCAAGGTCATAGTTTACCTTATCAACAAAGTCTTCTGGACTAAAGACTCCATCGTTACCAAATGGCATTGCCCGCAATAAGTAGTAACGTGTAGCATCGAGACCGTAACGATCAACAAGCGTTTCAGGATAAATAACATTTCCCTTTGATTTTGACATCTTACCGTCACGCATTGTTAACCAGCCATGACCGATGATATGTTTTGGCAATGGTAAGCCAAGTGCATGAAGCATGATTGGCCAGTAAATCGTATGGAACCGAACAATCTCCTTCCCTACCATATGGACATCCGCAGGCCAATACTTCTTAAAGAGGCTATCATCATTACTGCCATATCCTAGCGCAGTAATATAGTTTGATAATGCATCAATCCATACGTATACCACGTGCTTAGGATCACTAGGTACCTTAACGCCCCAGCTAAATGATGTCCGCGTAACTGCAAGGTCTTCTAGTCCTGGTTTTAAGAAGTTATTGATCATTTCATTCATCCGTGATTGTGGTTCGATAAAGTCAGGATGTTCCTTATAGTAGTCCATTAACCAGTCGGCATACTTGCTCATCTTAAAGAAGTATGATTCTTCCTCAACTAATTGAACCTCATGACCTGATGGAGCTTTTCCACCGATCACATTGCCGTTTTCGTCACGGTAAACTTCTGCTAGCTGGCTTTCCGTAAAGTATTCTTCATCATCAACAGAGTACCAACCAGTATACTTACCCTTATAAATATCTCCCTGGTCAAGCAATTGTTGAAAAATCTTTTGAACCGCTTTTTCATGGTAATCGTCGGTTGTCCGAATGAACTTGTCATTTGTAATTTCAAGTTTATTCCATAGTTCTTTAATTTGGGCAGCCATTTGATCAACGTATTCTTGTGGCTTCATGCCGAGCTTTTCAGCCTTTTGTTCAATCTTAAGGCCATGCTCATCAGTTCCTGTTAAGTAGAAGACGTCATAACCCATCAGACGCTTAAAACGTGCTTCTGCATCACACGCAATCGTTGTGTATGAATTACCAATATGGAGCTTACCAGATGGATAGTAAATTGGTGTTGTAATGTAATAAGTTGGTTTTTGTTCAGCCATATGAGGCCCCTCTTTCTAAGATATTACTAATTAAGATTTAACATTTAGTATAGCATTTTATTGGGACTTGCTCCATCCTAAAACAGATCAAGCTGTTCTGGCGATTTAGGTGCCAGCCCCTCGAATTCAATATTCATCATTTTTTGCAGACTCAATGCATTGGGTGCTGCATCCTTAGCTGAGTTATTGTTGAAGATAACACAGAGTTCTTTAGGTTGCGGCTGTATTGACTCAATTTGTTCTTTAAAGCATTGGAGTTCTTCCGTGGAATAGCGATACAAAGTCCGTGTCTTCCGCCATTCCTTCCCTTGATTTTCCCAGCCTTTTCGATTTCGCCCATGAAGACGTAACATTGCTAAGTCAGGATTAGTTGTTGCAAGTACAAATGGTACTGATGTTGGTGTATTATGGGGTTCATCAGCGGCCACTAATGTAAAGTTGAGTTCCCGACAGAAATCTAAGACTGACGGTAAAATTTCTTTCTTATACCAAGTTTGATTACGAAATTCGACTGCAATTGGTAAGTTCCCTAACCACTCTCGAATTAATCGTAAGTAGGAAAAGTCACGCACAGTTGCATCGAAATATGGGGGAAATTGAAATAGTATTGTCTTTAATTGACCAGTGGCTACTAAAGGGGTGATTATCCGACGATATTGCTGAAATACTTGTTCCAGTTCGCCACGTTCCTGATTCCGCTGATGCAATGTCATCTTCTGATTAGCTTTAACTATAAATTGAAAAGTTGGGGGAACCGTAGCAAGCCAGTTTTGAATTGTTGATATTTGAGGTAAAGCATAGAAGAAAGTATCAACCTCAACCACCGGAAAATATTGAGCATACTCATCAAGTCTTACCGGGCGTTGCTCATCATGAATAAGCACCGGATGTTCTGTCCACGTTGTCATCCCCATCGTTATTTTCATCGTTAATCCTCCCTTTTATCCCTTGAAAATCCTCATCAAATCATTTAGCAAATTCTTCGACATTCAAAAATAAATCTATATTCATTTTTCAACGCTCTTAAGCCCTACCATTCAATATTGATAGGAAGGTCATTCCCTTTGAATAAACACTGGAGCAAAAAGAAGCTGGAAATTGTCCTCAGACAACTGCAGCTTCTTTTTTATACTTTTAGTTCATCAAAAAATTTTGTTGCATCAACTTGAACCATTTGGAAATCAAAAGGAAACTGCAATATCTGCTGATTAACAGCAATCACCTTAGCATTAGGATTACGGTAATCTAGTAGTCCCGCAAATGGGTATACCTTCATCGAAGTGCCCACAACCACAACTAAGTCAGCTTGTTGCATTGCCTTGACCGAATTGACAATATCTTCTTGCTTAATTCCTTCATCATATAGCACAATATCTGGGCGCAAGGGACCATTATCCCTTTGATGCAAGCGACTCTTCAAATATTCACGCACCGACACTGTTTCATGACACTTTTCACAATAAATTCGGAAGAGGTTTCCATGAAAATCAATCAAGTGTTTTGTTTCGGCTTCTTCATATAAGTTATCAATATTTTGGGTGATAACAGTAGCACGGTCCTGTTGTGTTAATGCTGCCTGTTTTTGATGAATTACATTTGGCCTTGCATCTGGAAAATACAAGTTTTTTTTGCAAAATTCATAAAAGCCTTCTGGATCACTAACAAAATAACGATGGCTTAAGTAATATTCAGCATTACGATTCTGCGTATATAAACCGTTTGCTGACCTAAAATCAGGAATACCAGAAGCTGTTGAAACACCGGCTCCCGTTAGAAAGACAATATTTTTTGCGTCGTCAAATGTTTTTTGAATCGTCGCATCCATCTAGCTCACTTCCTTACAATGTATGGAATGCTATTCTGTTCAAGGAATTCCTTTACTGATTGATCATATATCTTCTTAAAGGCTTCTGGCGCATTCTGGGCTGGTGCCGGAAGAGTAAATGAATTTTGCCCATCACTCCGCCGAAGACCAACATATGCACGCCTATCTGTTCCTCGTTCTTTCATATCAGAATGATAGATTTCAAAAACTTGGCGCATCTCTAAGCGTAATTGACGGGCACTTAATACGGGAGAGACGGTTGTATATTCATTATTATGTAATGCTGGCAAGCCCCATTCCTGCATCTGTTGGTCAAACAAAGAATAGATCTTAACAATTGACCGCCGCATATCAAACGGTGACTTAATTGGTTTCTTTGTAATCTCAGCATACATCTTTTTGGCTGCCGCCAATGCATGAGGGTACTTTTCTTCTAAGACTTTTTCATATTTTGAAATGTGAGCACCATAAAAGACTAAGGCATCCAAAAGAGTTAACAGCCGTAAAGTCCGTTCATCATCTTCCTCTTTTTCTGGAGTTAACGTATGCTCAATTCCCTTTAGATACTCTGTTTCAATCTCATCAGTAATAAAACCATGCTTACGTTGTTCTGCAACCACTACTCGATGCACTGCAATATTATACAAGTCCGTTGACATAATCATCATTTGCTCATCGAGTTCCTTATCCCCAAGAGATAGCTGGAAAAAGATTTGTGGAAAACCTTTGAGTAACATCAAAAGGTGCAATAATTCATGGGAAGCAGTGTAATTTGGAGCAGTCAAGTCAGTCACAATAATAACCAAGGCACCAGGAATAGTTTGCTGAGTTGCCTGGTCATGGCGAACGTATCCCGACTTATCACCATGAAACTGAACAAAGACACTGCCCTCAGGATAAAGGTTATTAACCTGATCGAGGAGTGCTTGATTTTCTTTATTTAGTGTAATTCTTTCTTCAGTCATTAGCTTGGTCCTTTCTGATCGTTGATAATATTTCTTTAGCAAGGGCTTGGTCAACATGCGGTTGCTGCTTTAATTGAGCCACTACTAACGGAACTTCGGCTGGCGTAGCTCCAACACTTGCTGCTAATGAGCGGTATTGAAGTTTCATATGACCGGCTTGGATCCCTGTGGTTGTCAATGCCCGTAAAGCAGCTAGATTTTGTGCTAAGCCTACACTCGCGGTTACGGCTGCTAATTCTTCGGCACTTTTAATTTGGCTAATATGATAGTTTATCTTGGTCATTTTATTTAACCCAATTGATCCACCAATTACACCAACTGGTAAAGGCAGAGCGATTTTTCCTACCAAGTAGTCATCCTGGATTTTCCAAGTGCTTAAGCCTCGGTATTGACCATCGCGAGCAGCATAGGCATGGGCACCGCTTTCAATTGCCCGCCAATCATTTCCACTTGCAATCATAACTGCGTCTATTCCATTCATTATCCCCTTATTATGGGTAGCTGCGCGGTAAGGATCAACTTGTGCAAGATCACTAAGTCGGGCTATTCGTTGTGCAACTTGTTCCCCATCCATCTCAGTAGTGGCTAAATATCGAAAGTTTACTTTACAAGTAGCAGTTTGCAGGCTCCGCGTTGCAAGATTACTTAAAATTGCGGTAATAACATGGAAGCCTTGATCTGTTAACCAGTTGCCAACCGCTTCTGCCATCGTATTAACGCTATTTGCGCCCATCGCCTGGCAAACATCAATCCCTAAATCAATGCTAATGAAGTCACCAGGATTACGCACTTTCAGCGACTTTGCCCCCCCGCCACGTGCTTGCATTGAGGGGTGAGCCTGGTTTGCAATCGTTAAAATTTCATCTCGGTGTGCCAATAACCATGATTTAACCGCTGCTTTATCCGTTACATCGTCTAAAACAACTTGCCCCACTAACTGGCGGACCTGCTGAGGGGCAATAAATCCTCCCGACCTGCTTACCCGATGCGCACCATTACTAGCAGCAGCAATGACTGAAGGCTCTTCAATCACCATTGGTACAACATACTGATGATTGTTTACTGTTATATTTAAGGCTACTCCTTCAGGTAAAGAATAATCAGTAATATAATTTTCGACTAGCTCATCTCCTAAATCTGAACTAGTATTCGCTAATACTTGTTCTTCAAGGGGGGATAATTGACGAGCTTTTGTCAATTGTTGCCGTCGATCATCGGCAGATAATTTATAAAAACCGTGTTGCCAATCAGTCATGGTGTCGCTTCCTTTGATTTACATATTCAGTGATAATCCCTTCGCGGACACCACTCTCCGAAAAAATAACCCGACCATCACTATTGCGTTGCAAAAGGGTTACAAGAGGCAGCATTCCACCAATAATAATATCTGCTCGTTCCGGTTCTAGACCAGTTATACGTTTACGCTGGGCCAAGTTACGATTTAATAATTCACGGTAAGTAGCAAACACTACTCGTGAGGAAAGCTGATACCCATGAATCGAACCGTTTCGGCGGTGATGGTGATGATAGGATTGAGTCATACGCGCCAAAGTCCGGTTAGCACCACCTAACAAAACAATCGGAACACGTGTCGCATATCGTAACCACGGAATTTTAGTCAATCGTTCATTTATGGCTACCTGAGCACGAAAAAGGTCAGCTGAACGAACATAGCCATTTAAGTGGTATTGTTCTGATAAATTAACAGCCCCCACCGGAATAGAAATTAAATTACGTGCTTTTCGCTGCTGCACCAATATCAATTCACAGCTTGCTCCACCAACGTCTAGAATTAAACAGTGGTTAAGTCGCAATGTCCGAACAACGCCTAAGTAATCATAATAGGCTTCTTTTTTACCAGATAAAACTTGTAGATGAATACCGACTTCCCGTTGGACTCGATTCAAAAATTCTTGGCGATTTCGGGCCTGCCGAACTGCTGCAGTTGTGATCGCACGAACCTTAATATTCGGAATCTCTTGGTAGATTTTTTTAAATCGTTTTAGAGCCGTAATCGTTCGTTCGATTGCACTCTCTTGTAACATTTTTTCTCGTCCCATTCCCTCAGATAAACGTGTATTTTCTTTTACACGTCGAATTTCACGAAATCGTCCATCTGGAGCAATTTCTGTTATTGCCATTCGGGCCGAGTTTGAGCCGAGGTCTACAATCGCGAGGTTTTCCACCATTTTCACCTCCGCTTTAATTAATTATTTTTCGTATAAATACATCTCTTTTATGTTACCATGTTCTGCTATAGGAGACACGAAAAAAAACGGGGCTCAAGGAAAAACTTATTTTCCTAGCAACCTCGCTTTTTCAGTTTATATTTTTAGCCAAAGTAGTTAATCCCAATTGCATCACGAACTTCTTTAAGTGTTTGATTAGCAACTTCATTTGCCCGTGCTGATCCTTCTTTAAGAACTTGATCAACATAATCCAGATTAGCTGCATACTCTTCGCGCCGCTTGCGAATTGGCTCAAGTTCAGCCTCAAGGACTTCATTTAAGTAGCGTTTGATCTTAACATCTCCAAGGCCACCAGCTTGATATTGTTCCTTCAATTTAGCAACTTGCTCTTTATCTGGATCAAAGATGTCAAGGTAAGTAAAGACAGTATTGCCTTCGACATGACCAGGATCACTAACTTTGATATGTGTTGGGTCAGTATACATCGACATTACTTTCTTCTGCACTGTATCAGCATCATCAGAAAGATAAATTGCATTGCCAAGGGACTTACTCATCTTTGCGTTGCCATCCAGTCCTGGAATCCGTCCTTGACCCTTTGGTGGGAATACCCCTTCAGGTTCAACCAAAATATCTTGTTGGTAAATACGATTGAATGTTCGCACAATTTCACGAGTTTGTTCAAGCATCGGTTCTTGGTCATCACCAACCGGTACTGTATCAGCCTTAAATGCCGTAATATCCGCTGCTTGGCTTACTGGATAAATAAAGAATCCGGCTGGCACACTTTCACCAAATTTCTTTTGCTTAATCTCAGTCTTAACAGTTGGGTTTCGGCGTAAACGCGCAACGGTTACTAAGTTAAGGTAGTGCATCGTTAATTCACTCAGTGCTGGAATTTGTGATTGAACCAAGATTGTTGATTTCTTCGGGTCAATTCCAACCGCCAAATAATCAAGGGCAACTTCATGGAGACTATGACGGATTTTTTCAGGATCACGGGCATTATCAGTCAATGCTTGTTGGTCAGCAATCATGATAAAGGTATCATATTTACCTGTATTTTGTAATTCAACCCGATTCTTTAATGAACCTACATAGTGTCCAATATGCAACTTACCTGTTGGTCGATCACCAGTTAAAATAACGTGTTTTTCTTCTGCCATTTTAAATTCCTCCTAAATTACAAAACGCCCTACTTAGTCATATAAACTAAATAGGACGCTTTTCGCGCGGTACCACCTAAATTGCAATCATCATTGCCACTCATTATATATTTTGTTGTGACCATTTCGCACTTTGGGGACCTTTTCACCGACCGTCCCTCGCTATGGCTCGTGCTACTTAATATACTCAATTTTAATCCAACTCCTACTAAAAAGGCAAGACAATCCTGAATATGACAAGTATAATAATATTAAACGTCGAACAGGAGTGGTCAATATGCGCTCAAAAAGAAATAAAACAATCGATTTTACGCTAGAGGAAGCTTCAGCTAAACTCCTCAATCAAATTATTCAACCTACTGATAATCTTCAGAAAACATCCGATAAAATCATCAACGGGGATTCCTTTAAGGTAATGACTAAACTAGCCCCTCACCAGGTTGATCTTGCCCTTATTGACCCTCCTTATAATCTTAATAAACACTATGACGGTTTAAACTTCAAAAAAATGTCTACTAGCCAATATCAAGCTTATACTCAAAAATGGATTAATCTTTTAAGACCTTTACTAAAAAAACACGCTAGTATCTACGTTTTTTCTGACTGGGCAACTAGTATTGCACTCGCTCCAGTCCTCGAACAAAATTTCACTATTCAGAATCGTATCACCTGGCAGCGCGAAAAGGGCCGTGGATCACAGAAAAATTGGAAAAACGGGATGGAAGATATTTGGTTTTTAACCACCGATGCAGATAATTACACTTTTAATGTCAACCAAGTTAAACAACGTCGTCAAGTAGTTGCCCCGTACCGACAAGACGGAGTAGCTAAAGATTGGCAAGCAACTAAAAATGGCAATTTCCGCGATACAATGCCCTCTAATTTTTGGGATGATATTTCAATTCCTTACTGGTCAATGCCAGAAAACACTGGACATCCAACTCAAAAGCCTGAAAAACTTCTTGCCAAAATCATCCTTGCTAGCTCGAATCCAAATGACTTTATCTTTGATCCTTTCGCTGGCTCAGGTTCAAGTCTCGTAACTGCCGCTAAACTAGACCGACATTATCTAGGAATTGAACAGAGCCTGCTATATTGTGCCTGGGGACAGTATCGTCTTAATCAAGTTAAAGATAATCGTACCATCCAAGGCTATACTGATGGTGTTTTTTGGGAACGCAATACTCTTGCTGCTCAACGAAAACTTCAAAGGCACAAGGGAGAAATTTAATAAAAAGAGCGGGACAGAAGTCACTCGCGACTTTGTTTTTCGACGCGAAGTTAGCCTCTAAGAGCCCCCTCACAAGCAACAATAGGCCGCCAATGTTCGGCTTTTACCGAGCGTTGGCGGCCATTTTGTGTGCTATTTGTCTTTTGTGAAAAGAACCTGACTTATATCCCAACCCCTACTGCTTTTACGAACAATAGCAAAATAACGTGGAACTAGCTTCGTCTCACCACAAGGCCCAAGTCTAAGCACGAACGATAATTAGCCTACATCGTCCTAACTTTGCTTACTACCTTGTCGAGAAGATTATTCTCACTCTCTTCATTTATTGCTTATCTTTAATATTAAATTCTGGGAACCAGATACCAATTTCACGAGTGGCACTATCAACATTATCTGAGGTATGAATGATATTTCGTAAGTTCCCATCCGGCCATTCCCGACCATAGTCACCACGAATTGTTCCCCATTCAGCTTCACCAGGGTTAGTAGCACCTGCCATATTGTGAATTGCTTGAATCACATTAGTACCAGAGACAACTATCCCAACAATTGGCCCTTCTGTCATGTATTCTAGCAATTCAGGGAAGAATGGCTTATCAACTTTATCAAAATAGTGCTGACGAAGCTTTTCCTCTGATGGTTCAATCATTTTAAGTGCTTCAATGTTATAACCCTTTCTTTCAATCCGGGTAATAATATCACCAATATGCCGAGTCTTTACCCCATCAGGCTTTACTAGTACAAGTGTGTATTCGTCTTTAACCATGGCGAAGCATCTCCTTTTTCTATGTCTACAACCTTTAGACTATCATAAGTCACCACTTCTTGAAAGCGTTTTTAGTTAATAGACATATTAATTTTTATTTGGTAGTTGGTACTCAATCGTCAGGAGTCGCCCTGCCTTTTCATTAACAGCATCACTAACCGGGCCATTACTCAAAAGTACTAATTCATGCATTGCTCGTGATGCCATTGTATAAATCATACCGACTTCATCAGTGTTAGCCAAGTTTTTAGCAGAGACATCAGCAGCAAGGACTGCATCAAATTCGAGTCCTTTTGCTAAGTAAATAGGAAGGATTAAGATTCCCTTTGGCAATTCACTTGTATTTTTATCTAAGAGGTGAATATTTTCAACCTTTTGCCGATGAAGCAATTGATAAATAGCAGTTGCTTGTGCTTGATTCTTAGTTAGGATAGCTACCGTTTCATGTTCACCAGCTAATTTAAGAGTCTCATCTAACAAACTTTGCTGGCTCTCTTTATCAGAATAACGTACTAATAGGCGCGGCTTCTTCCCATGACGGGTAAACGAAATTATCTTATCACCATCTGGCAACAATGCTTTAGCAAAATTAGTAATTTCCGTCGTGGAACGATAACTCCGCCGTAAAGCAATTAAATTAGGCCGTTTAGCCTTTAATACCCCACTAAGTTTATTTAATAACTCTTCCGGTAATTGTAACGGTTTAAACAAAGCCTGTTCACTATCACCAAGGACCGTAAACTTAGCTTGGGGAAAGGCGTGTTTTAAATAGATCAACATTGCGGTTGAATAGTCTTGCATCTCGTCAATAAACACATATTGAAAAGAACGATTTTGTCCCGTACCGGAAATCAAATCACGCAGATACATCAAAGGTGCTGCATGCATTAATTCCAACCGATGGTATTCAATCTCGTCTTGAAATGCAAGAATCATTGTCGCCCATTCCCGCTGACTAATTGTCTTAGGCACTTCTACCTTATGCAAAAACTTATTATATTGATTATAAAAATCCAGAAAATAATTATTATAAATTGCATCGGCAATAACACGTAAGCGTCGTTTAGTCCACCGCTGTGAAAGGTAAGCATATTGCTCATCTTCATTCTTAAAGTCATCAATTGTTTTCTTACCATAAAGGTTATGCAATTGTTGTAAATCAAGTGAATCTAACTCTTTAGCCACCCAATCCTTTTTGGCCTCATCTTTAACCCGCCGCTGTAATTCACGAATTAACTTATTCTTTAACTGAACTAACTTATCAGCAGGAGCCATCGTCAATGGTAATTTTTTATAAAGAGCCTTGATGTGGTCAGCAGAAAAGAAGATTTGACCATTAAAGCGAATATCAGCAAACTGCAAATCATCAATTGTCATCTTTTCTACGTAACGTGCAATCAATGTCATAAAAGATTCACTTTCAATAAAGTCGGCAACAACGTGCGATGTATTTTCAGGTTTTTGCCGTTCTTCATAGCGATCAAATAATGTTTCTACTTGCAATCCTTCAAAACGCCGACGAATAAATCCTTCCAGTGTTACTTGCCGCATATTTCGTTCCCCTAGACTTGGTAAAACTTCAGAAATATAGTGACTGAATAACTTATTAGGACTAAAGAGAACAATCTGATCAGCGTTCAATTCTGTTCGACTATGATAAAGCAAATATGCAATTCGTTGAAGGATTGCTGAAGTCTTCCCCGAACCGGCAACTCCTTGTACTAGCAAAAGGTCACTACGCGTATCTCGAATAATATCATTTTGCTCTTTTTGAATTGTTGCCACAATATTATGCATATACTGGTCATTTTGTTTTCCCAGAGCCGCTTGCAAAACTTCATCACCAACAGTTTCATTAGTATCAAACATGTTCGTGATCTTACCATCTTTAATAGTAAATTGCCGTTTCTTTTTTAATTCTGTGGTTTGCATCCCCGCAGGCGTTTCATACTTTACTTTACCAAGGGTACCATTATAGTAAACTCCAGAAATTGGTGCTCGCCAGTCGTAAATCAAAAAGTCTGTTTTATCTTCATTCATTAAAGATGAAGTACCAATATATAGGGTTTCACTCTTATCATCACCAGGATCTTGAATATCAATCCGTCCAAAATACGGTGATCCTTTTAAATTTTTTAGCGTTCTTAATTGGTGTTTTAGAATTGATTCACTTTCTGCTGCTCGCGAAACTAATTGGCGTTGTTGTTCAATCATTGACCGGGATTCGGCAATATCATCAACTTCATAACGGTTAATAGACGCATTTTCACTATAATTCCGTTCAACTGCTCGTGTTTCACGATGAGCATCTTCAACAGCTTTAGTGGTTGCAGCTACTTGTTGGTCAATTTGCTTCTCAACATTATCAACTCGTGCCTGTTCCGTTTCTCGTTCATGATTTTCCATCAAAAGTCCCCTTTACTCAAGTTCGTTTGCTGATTGTTTCAATGCATGCTTTAAGATAAATGGCGCTAATACAGTTGCGATAATAATCACAGTAATTACATCTGAATAATACATTGGTGAAAGAAGATGAGCTTCATAACCAATTTGAGCGGTAATCAAGCCCATTTCCCCACGGGCAACCATTCCACTGCCGACAACATAAGAACTTGGCATGCTAAATCCAGATAACTTAGCACCCGCTCCACATCCAAGTAGTTTTGTTAGGCACGCAAGGATTGTCATTACAATTACAAAAACAAGCGATTCACTAATGTTATCAAAGCGCATATTTAGGCCTACGCTAACAAAGAATAGCGGAATAAACATTGCATACCCAATTGGAATAAAGCTGCGGTCAACAACTTCTTTATGCTTTGTATTTGCAACCGCAATTCCCGCAAAGAAGGAACCAACAGCCCCACTCAAACCAACATAATCAGCAATTGCCGCCATTCCTAAACAAATGATCATCGCCATTACTGATGTTGAAGCAACCGTTAATAGGCGATCACTCATATGAATCAGGTAAGGTGCTAACCAGCGGATCAATAGATAGGTACCACCAAAGAATACTAATTGCATCAAGAGGACAATCCCCAAAGGTTGCCCATTACCGTGACCACTATTGCTACTTCCGTTAATCACGCTAATCATTACACTCAATAAAATAACGCCAATAATATCATCGGCAACTGCTGCTCCAAGTACTGTTGCTCCTTCTCGGCTATCGAGTCGATTAAATTCACGTAATACTGCAACTGAAATACTAACGGATGTTGTTGCAAAAATAACCCCGATAAATAGTGATTCAAGCTTAGTAAAGCCAAATATATAACTTACTGGTCCCATAACTACAATAGGGATAATTACCCCCAGAATTGCTACAACAACAGCTGGCTTCAAGTATCTTTTTAATAGAGACAAGTCACTTTCTAGCCCTGCAATGAACATCAAGATAATAACCCCAATTTCCTGAAATTCATTCATCATTGAGTTTAGATGAACCCAATCTAAAACAGCAGGGCCTGCAATAATTCCTACCAGAATCTGTCCAATTACTTCAGGTATCTCAACCCGCCGGCATAGATGCGCCACAATTTGTGTTGCTAGTAGCAAACCTGCTAATACTGCAATAAATTCCATTTCTTTTCCTCCAAGTTAATTATTGTGCAACATATTTTCGATTTTACCATATCAACACTAAATATTATTTAGAACGTGTATAATACAAGTTAAATAACCCTTAAATTTTTGAAAGGCGGAATTGTTGTGTCAAATAGCCAGTCTAACATTAAACGTGCCCGTGATGTCTTATCGAAACCGATGTCAATGGCATTTATCTCATTAATAGGTAAAGCCATTATTGTTGGGGCTTTGACCGGATTTATTGTAAGTATTTTTCGATGGATTATTGATCATACGTTAAAATTATTAATGTTTATTTATCCGGTAATGACTCAACATCCCCAACTCCTTATCCCTTATATTATAATTACAGTTTTAATTATTTTCATTCTTAGTAGAATCCTTAAGCCCTCCTTACTCGACTTAGTTGGATCAGGAGTACCACAAATTGAAGCTATTTTATTAAATGAACATCAAATGAATGCTTGGAGTGTCTTATGGCGCAAATTCATTGGTGGATTGTTAGCAATTTGTCCAGGACTTTTTCTCGGTCGTGAAGGTCCATGTATTCAAATGGGAGCTTGTATCGGTCAATTATTGGGAGAAAAGTTTATGATAAGTAAAAAAGAAACAAGATTCCTTCTAGAGTGCGGTGTTGCCGCTGGTCTTTCAGCTGCATTTAGTGCCCCACTAGCAGGAGTTATCTTTCTTTTAGAAGAAATCACCTTTGATTTTCATCCCCAGGGTTGTATTACTGCCCTCGCAGCCGCAATCACATCTGATTTTGTGACAATTTTATTTTTTGGAGTTCGTCCCTGCCTCTATATACCAGTCCATTCAAATGTCCCAAAAGATTGCTATGGTTGGTTAGTTCTTCTTGGCATTTTAATTGGTTTACTCGCTTTTGGCTATCAATATACTCTTTTAAACTTGCATTGGTGGTACAGTAAGATTAAGTTTCCTAGTATTTATCACAGTGCAATCCCTCTATTTCTCGTAATTCCAATCGGATTGTGGAATGCTCGTATTTTAGGAGGAAGTCATGATTTCATTTCTTACATCGTCAATCTTAACCAACATAAAAATTTAACAAGTCTTTTGGGACTTTTTGTTATTTTCTTCATCGTCCGTTTTTGTTTTTCCATGATTAGCTATGGCGCTTCTGTTCCTGGTGGAATTTTCATGCCAATTCTTGTATTAGGGTCATTAATCGGCGCAATTGCAAGTGTAATTATGATCCACCAAAACATCATTCCCGCAACATGCTATCTTAACCTTATCGTTATTTCAATGGCAGCCTACTTTGGGGCAATCGAAGAGGCTCCTTTTACTGCAATTACTTTACTAACAGAAATGGTTGGGTCTGTTGACCAAATTCTACCGATGACGATTCTAACTTTCATTGCCTATATCACCAGTAATTTACTAGGCGGACAACCTATTTATGCATCGTTACGGAAAGAATTATTTCCAAAATAAAACTGATTGATAAACACCATTTTGACGTGTACCCTTAAAGTTGGAACCTGTATGTTCTTGCTTTAAAATTGAATAAATATTTTTCTAGGCAACTAGATTCTGCTCATATTGAAGTG
>NZ_JACIVF010000010.1 GCF_014145585.1 Limosilactobacillus agrestis | reverse complement strand
TTACTGATGATGCTGATAAGTACACTCCAGAACCAAATCCAATCAACACTGATAAGGGTCACATGCCAGATCCATCAGAAGGAATTGGCAATAAGGATAAGATGCCAGATGGCACTAAGTACACTTGGACAAATGGTGAACCAGATGTAAACACACCAGGTACTAAACCAGTAACCATCACCGTAACTTACCCAGATGGCTCAACTGACACAGTAACTACAACTATTACTGTTAAGGAACCAGCTAAGAACCCAACTGATTCAGATAAGTACACTCCAGAAGGCCAACCAATTAATACTGACAAGGGTGTAATGCCAAACCCAGGAGACGGTATTAAGAATAAGGATGGTTTGCCAGATGGTACTAAGTACGAATGGGCAAACGGTGAACCAGATGTAAATACACCAGGTACTAAACCAGTAACTATTACCGTAACTTACCCAGATGGGACAACAGATACAGTAACTACTACAATCACTGTTACTGATGATGCTGATAAGTACACTCCAGAACCAAATCCAATCAACACTGAT
>NZ_JACIVF010000001.1 GCF_014145585.1 Limosilactobacillus agrestis | reverse complement strand
TAATTCTGGGAAGCTTGTTGCACCATCTTCCATGTTTGAAGTCCAGTCAGTGTAAGTTACCTTACCAGTTGCTTCATTAGTGGTCTTAATTCTGTAGAATGCAAGAGTTTGAGTAACAGTTTGAGGTGCTTGACCTTCAATGTTTACTGTAATTGTTCTGGTTACTTCACGGTAAACATCTTTGTTGCCCTTATCATTACGTCCATCATCAGTATCCTTCTTAGCTTGTACTTGAACAGTAATGTCACCATTATCTTTACTATCTGCGTTAAATGGTACAGTGGTTGGAACTTCAGTTCCTGGTACTACTTCATAGCCAGTTGGTACTTGTAATGGAGTTTCTCCATTTCCGTTACCAATAGTTACGCTAGTTCCAGTCTTACCAGT